>CAYQFS010000001.1:0-273858 GCA_964416985.1 uncultured Candidatus Saccharibacteria bacterium
ACTACTATTCTGACATAATGAAGATATTGCCACCAGTAACCGCCGGTACTTCAGCACACAAGATGGCACCATTACTCTTTAACAACACATCCTCTGGCGTGTAGCTCACATTCCCCGCCGGGATTTCAACAATGAAGTCCTGTCCATCCCCTACTTGTGCCAAGATATCGTTAATTGCCATAAACTATAGTCCCAATTTTTTTGTTATTTTCTTTTTTATAATATTTTTTGCAAAGGCAACAACTTCACTAGAGGTTGCACTGGTATCAGTAGGAGTTTCTAAGGTTGACGGTACTACAGGAGGATCAATGACATTAGGTGCGATTGATGGTGTTGTCGATGATATATCACTTGCTGGAGGGTTGATCGGTATATCAACAGAAGGAGTAGTGGTGGATATATTCGAGAGCGGCGTTGATGTAGCGTTTGTATCAGGAAGAACCATAACTGGTGTTGTGGTTGAGGTGTTAATTTGGGGAGTTGTGGTAGAGCTTGAAGTGTCAGGCGCTATAAATTCAGGTGTAGTGGTCGAGGTATTGATCTGGGGAGTAGTTGTAGAGGTTTGAGGAGTTTCGGGCAAATTAACCTGCGGGGTTGTTGTTGAGGTTTGGGGGGTCTGAGAAGTATTGATTGTGGGAGTAGTTGTCGCTGTATCGACAGCCTCGGTAGTTGCATCCTCAGTCAACACACCTGATTCTTGTGGAACTATTTCCCCAACCATTTTATCAACCGCGACCTGCTGACTGTCTTTTCCAAACAAAGTCTTCGGGTCAATTGCAAGTATTTGTTCCATGAGAGCATCGGGGTCAGCGACAGAATAAACTATGCCTCCATATGCCACAAATTTTGCTTCGTAGCGACATATTGGTACATTTGGGGAAGTTACGCCAGCACAGACGACTGAGTCACCATCGTTATAATAGCCAGTTGGATCATATACAACCAAGCTTGGATTTTCGAAAAGTTTCTGTCCTTTTGTTAAATAAATCATAAAATAAAATTTCTAGGTTATTGAGTGAGTACTGCTCGTACCTTTATATTATCACCTAACGAAGCAGGTGTGTAGCGTATGTATGTTGTTGCATTTCCTTTGTCAGTTGTATCATATGCTCCCCATGAAGTACCGTCCGTAGATTTTTCCCATGTTCCACCCGTTCCCGTCGTATAATCATCAACCAACAAATCCCCCGTCAGTGCATCGTAGAGCCTGATGCGCAATGTGGGGACTGTCCCTCCAAAAGCAGTGGCAAAACGCCATACGAATTGTTTATTTGTCACATTTGTTTTCGCAACAGACGGCTGATAATGGGAATCAGTTGTGGAAACACTATCATCGTATGTTACAGTGATGTCTAATATCCTCGCTGGGATGCAGTACCATCCGACAGTCGAGAATTCGATCATAAACTGTATACGTGGAGCACCTGATAGGCCTGACAAGTCACCATCTTTCCCTACTGGAGTCCATGCGCCCGTGTCAGTGTAGATGCCTTTGGTACGGTAATGTAATTCGAATGGCTCGGGAGTAAGCGTAAACTCACCGCCACCCAATCGGTTGAGATACGTAACGAGAACGCGCCTGAATGCAGTACAATTGGGAGTATACATGACAGGTGTAATAACCCGCTGATTAGTTGAAGCAGCATATGTCCAGTGGGCAGAAAGAGGTAATGAATACATTTGGCATTGGTTAGCGGTATAGCCATGCTGGATGATGTGAGCGATTCCATTTTCGCTCCACAATGAAGCCGTCTGTGAGCCTGTATTATAGTGCGGTACAAGATTGGCACTTGCCGATGGCAAATCTTGCTGTTTGTCATCGACCCCCCATAATGATTCAAATTGTTCACCCCCCACTGCTGGGTACTTGGTAATATAGTGATGGATACCGTTCGCTCCGGTCGTTAGGACAACGAGACGATCGCACGCATCCACAATCTCAACACTATTCAAAAGACTGGTTGCGGGAAAAGCGTTGGCACTCGCGGCTGGAATTTCTGGCCTGTTATCAGATATCCAATTGATATTTCCGGCAAATATTCTCGACACGGCGGAACGATAGATACGTGTAGTAGTGACAAAGTACAGTGACTCCTCTCCAGCTCCAGGACCATGATTGAGCGTACCAATCCTTCCATTATTCATAGCAACCGTCGTACCAGTTACCAGCATAGGAGCTGTGGAAACAACATCTGCTGAATCAATAATATATGACGAGCTTGCTCCGATATTCACCGAAAGGTCAGTGAGGGTGATAGATGTGTCTGACGTATACGATGCAATTGTGTACCACGTAGTAATAGTGACTGGGCTCGTAGAACCGAAACCAATCCTCATCCCCACCATATTTGAGGCAAAAGCAGTGCCGCTACCTGTTACCACACCGCTCGCAACAGTTACCGTGCCTGCCGTGGTATACGAAAGATTCATCAACATTTTCCCTGAAGTGATCGTACCAGTAGCTCTAAGGTTATAGCGATAGACCTTCATAAATGTAGAGCCTATACCATCGAGGACATACGCATAATGGAGCCCTTTTGAGACCTCTGTCGCAATCGCACAACCGCAGGGAGACTGGTTGGTAACCACGTTTGTTCCTGTAGTCGTACCAGCATCGGACATCCAATACACCAATTTCAAATTGTCTGTGCTCCCCGAAGATGCGTCAATGGTTGTTCCACCGGAAATAAAATCTGTATAATTGACGCCCTTCACCAAAAACAAGCCTCCGCTCGCGACCGTAGCATTGCTCGTGGTGATGGCAAAACGCAATTCTTCTATGACATACGAACCTTGCGCGACGGTACCTGCCGAGGCCGAAATCGTCAGTCCTGTTTCACTACCTATGGCAGAAATGACATACCAAGTAGAAATCTGAGTTGGATCGGTTGACCCAAAACCAATACGTGCGCCAACCGCTATTCCCTCATCGAGCCATGTCGTGCTGTATCCTGTAACTGCCGTACCTGATGCGGATGCTTGCCCTGTTGTATGAAGATAGCGGAGCGCTCTAAATCCACGAATCGTATGAGCTGTTGATGTGTTGAGTGTGGCATTGATATATCCTATCCATGTATACGCAGATGTTGTCTTATTATATTCATAAAGGAAAATACGTCGGCCAGCTACTGCATTCGTGCTATTTTCAATCAAAAATATCCAATCAACTGTCGAACTGAAGGTGATAGTGTGCGGATACATCATTGTGGTCACAATGACATACGATCCGGCGGAAATAGTGCCTGGGACCCTGCTCACGGTCAAACTGGTCGATGATGCTCGTGACATAATTCTGTACCACTGAGTTATCGCTGCCGGATTAGTTGATCCAAAACCTATAGACATACCTATAACATCAGTTCCGAAAGATGCGCCAGATGCACCGGTCACTGTTTGATCGGCGATGACATATGAGCCGGCCGTCAATATGATCCCTGTAGTGCCGTTGGCCAAGGTTATGACCGTGTTCGAAGTACGTGTTGCTATGGTATACCATGCGGTAATTGAGGCTGGGTTCGTTGAACCAAAACCGATCAATTTCCCCACGTAAGCTGCAGTCCATGTCGTACCAGTTCCTGTTACTGTTGCTCCCGCAAGAGCAGCTGTGCCTGTCGAATACAAGCTCGTAAACGCCGTAGCTGCTGTACCTGTAGTCGCAACAGCCAATTGCAATGAAGGCTGAGTCACCGCTATCGGCCTTGGCCCGACAAATTTATCCTCAGGATTTGATCCTGTGTTCTGGACCATCAACGAGCCAAGATTTGTCTTTGACGAATCATAGGATCCGATAGACGTCGTCGATCCAGTAAATGTATGTTTTGTTGCTCGTAATGACATAGTTAAGCTTGAGTTAAGACAGCTCTCACCATTACCCCATTAGTCAAAGGGCTGCTTGGGGTATATCTGATGTAGGTAATATCATTTGTGACATCAGTGGTATTATAACTTGTCCAATTCGATCCACCATCGATCGACTTTTCCCATGTACCGCTTGCAGGTGCGGCGGTTGTGTCGGATATGAGTGTCGCTCCTGTATCCGCATTTAATAGCAGCAGTTGTAGCCCAGGTACTGTACCTCCAAACGGCTGGGCGAAACGCCACGCAAATCTTTCTGAAGACAAGCTCGATTGAGATGTTGAGAGTTGATAATGAGAATCTGTCGTGCCGTCCTCATAAAGAACAGTTATACTGAAGATGCGTGAAGGTAGACATAGTCCTCCGATAGTTGTGAACTCGAACATGAACTGGATCGCATCTGCAGCCGTCACTGCCGATAGATCTCTATCGACCCCCAATACAGTCCAAGAACTTGTCGCATTAACGTTAATATTCACAGTACGATAGTAAACTATGAATGTTTCGGTAGGTAAACGACGTTCACCAATACCAAGCGCTCCCTCAAACGACACGAGAAGTTTGCTAAATTTAACACATCCTGTCGTGTCGATGGACGGAGAGATCACTCTCTGGCTTGTGGTTGAAGCATAAGTGGCGTGCGCAGCAAATGGAAGTGCGTAGAGTTGGTTCAATGCGAGAGTAGTTCCCCCCGTTATGACATGTAGGATGCCGTTCTCCGACCATATTGATAGCGGCTGGGATTTGCTGTTGAAATGCGGTGTAATGATGGGAGGGACATATGAAGTATCCTGTTGTTTGTCATCAAGGCCCCATAGATGTGTAAATTGGTCTCCATCATTGGTTGGGTACGCAGTCACATAATTGCGATAGGCCGTCAAACCACTGGTCACCACTACCAAGCGATCGATGCTATCGGAGATTTCAACCGAGGCAAGATCATATGTAAATGGATACGAAGCAAGACCACCTGGAGGAACTTCGAGTCGACTATCAGCCTGTGTTACAAAGTTGGTGCTTGAACCCGTTATATTAGCCAATATTCCTCGATACAATCTGGTACTTGTCACAAAATAGAGCGATTTCGTTCCGCTTGCTGGACCATGATTGAGCGTACCAATACGGCCATTATTGTTGAGTGATATCAATCCGTACAATGTCTGGTTACCTGTGATAACAATATTAGCTCCAGCCAAGGTCATTTTACCAGCAACGACTGTATTATTTGCCCGCAGGTTATATTTGTAAATTTTAATGACGTCGTTGAGTGCATTAATGACATACGCTGAATGATCAGTCTTACTTACTTCGGCATCAATGGCACATCCACACGCAGTTGTGTTGGTAACGGTTCCGGCATCCGCCAGCCAGTACACCCCCCTTTGGTTATCAACCGCACTCGCGATGGAAGGAAATGTGTTGCCTGCAATAGTGAAGTCGAGGTAGCCAGCACCCTTGAGGAGGAATAATCCGCCGTTGGTCGCCGTCGTGTTCGTAAGTGCAATAGCAAAGCGAAGTTCCTCGATCACATATGCCGTACCGGCAGCAATGACGCCGGGAGACGTCACGAGGTTGAGTGTCGTATCGTCGGTAATTTTTCCAATCTGATACCACTGAGTAATCTGGGTGGGATCTGTTGATCCAAAGCCTATGCGAGGGCCAAGACCACCAACAACGTTGAGGGATGCGGTACCGGCGGCGATAAGTTCAGAGGTGAACTGAGTACTTGATCCGGTCACTGTACATGACGCAATCACAAACGCAGATCCAGCAGCATATGCACTCGAGACACCAGAGAGGGTTAGTGTGGCAGTCGTCGGGTTTGCGATGATTGGATGCCAACAGTTCACCTTGGTGACATCTGTAGTACCAATGCCCATCATGAGTCCGACGTGTGAAGGAAGAAATCCTGTCGCGGAGTGTGTCGCCGTTCCACCAACTGCGACTGTTACGGTACCTGTGGAAAAAACACTGGCTGGTGCTGCGACAGCAACTGTGCCTGTGGTATGAAGGTAGCGGAGTGCACGAAAGCCTCGGCAGATGTTGGTTGCTGAAGGAGTGGTGGCGGTAATGAACCCTTTCCAGTTGTATGCAGCAGTGCTCTTGTTGTACTCATACAAAAATATACGCTTTGCGGCAGCGGCTGTGTTCTCAATAAGGAACACCCAATCGATAGTCGTACTAAAAGTGATTGCATGCGGATAGAGCATCGCAACGCCAGTTGATTCTTCCATAGGTCGAGCTACCGCTACTGGCAAAGGACCGACAAAGTTATCCTCTGGATTGACGCCACTTTTTTGTATCATGAGCGTCCCCAAGTTGGTCTTGGTAGAGTCGTATGAAGCTATGGGTGTCGTAGCTCCGGTAAATACATGTTCGACAGCGCGTAGTGACATGGCTAGTAGAGTGTGAGCAATGCGCGAACCTTCACGTTGTCCGGCACTGTTGCTGGCGTATAGCGGATATAGGTCGTCTCATTGCCTTTATCAGTAGTGTTATATGCCGTCCAGTTACTTCCCCCGTCTGTTGTCTTTTCCCAGGTTCCCGTCGGTGTAGCGGAATCATCATCAAGCAAAAGGCCTCCTGTCACCGCATCAAACAATCTCACACGAAGTGTTGGGACTGTTGAGCCGAATGCCGTAGCAAAACGCCATGCGAACTGTTTGCTTGCCAATACGGTCTGCCCCACTGATGGCTGATAATGAGATTCCGTAGAATAATCTTCATACAGCACTGCGATCGACATGATACGAGCCGGGATACACAACAAACTTATAGTCACAAACTCAAACATGAATTGAATGACACTCGATGGCGAAAGACCTGTCAGATCGCCGTCATCAGACATTTGGGTCCATTCCCCAGAATTATCAGTAATCCCATTCGTCCGATAATAAGAAATAATTGAAGCTGTTGGGATTCGATATTCTTCACTTCCAACATGATCGACTACGGACATCATAAATCTCCTGAACGAGACGCAGTCGGGTGTAGAAATAGACGGGGTAATGACTCGTTGATTGGTGGAGGCGGCATATGTCCAATGAGCAGAAAGTGGTAATGCGTACATCTGATGCAGAGCCGCTGATGCACCGTGTTTGACTATGTGAGCAATGCCGTTTTCACTCCAGACTGAACAAACTTGGGATGCTGTATTGAAATGGATAGGGGCATTGGGATCGGCAGTAGATTGATCTTGTTGCTTATCATCAACTCCAAAAAATCTATCGAATTGCTCGCCAGATACTAGCGGATATCGCGTAACGTAGTGCTTGAATGCTGTTGCTCCAGTTGTAAGTACTATAAGACGATCGATGGCATCAGCAATTTCAATGTTGTTGAGCGCGCTTGTAGCCGCGAATGTTTGAGTACTACCTGGTGGGATTTCTGGTCTGTTATCTGATATCCAACCAAGGTTGCCGGCAAATATGCCCGATATTGCCGCACGATAGATACGTGTAGTTGTCACAAAATAAAGTGACGGGACACCAGCTCCTGGTCCATGATTGAGTGTGCCATAACGGCCATTATTGAGAGCTGATACAGTACCAGTTACCAATTGAGGTCCTGTACAAATAACATCTGCAGCGTCAATAACAAAGAGTGTACCTCCACCCAAACTACCTGCAGAAGTATCAAGTGTAATAGAAGTACCGGATGTATATGATGCAATTGTGTACCACGTTGTAATAAGTGCGGGACTCTTTGAACCAAAACCTATTTTCATACCAACCATAGCCGCAGTAAATGTTGTGCCTGAACCAGTGACTGCCGTACCCGAAACTGTAACAGTTCCGGTCACATAATATTCGACCGACATTGTCATTTTTCCTGCAGTGATAGTACCGGTAGCTCGGAGATTGTATCTATAGACCTTGAGAAAGGTGGATCCTGTTCCGTCGATCACGTATGCGTAATGAAGACCTTTGTTCACCTCTGGTGCAATCGTGCAACCACATGCCGCGTTACATGTATTGACGTTTGTTGATGTGCCCGAATCGGAAAGCCAATACACTCCCCTTTGGTTATCAACCGCACTCGCAATAGAAGGAAATGTGTTGCCTGCAGTAGTGAAGTCGAGGTAGCCAGCACCCTTGAGGAGGAATAATCCGCCGTTGGTCGCCGTCGTGTTCGTAAGTGCAATAGCAAAGCGAAGTTCCTCGATCACATATGCCGTACCGGCAGCAATGACGCCGGGAGACGTCACGAGGTTGAGTGTCGTATCGTCGGTAATTTTTCCAATCTGATACCACTGAGTAATCTGGGTGGGATCTGTTGATCCAAAGCCTATGCGAGGGCCAAGACCACCAACAACGTTGAGGGATGCGGTACCGGCGGCGATAAGTTCAGAGGTGAACTGAGTACTTGATCCGGTCACTGTACATGACGCAATCACAAACGCAGATCCAGCAGCATATGCACTCGAGACACCAGAGAGGGTTAGTGTGGCAGTCGTCGGGTTTGCGATGATTGGATGCCAACAGTTCACCTTGGTGACATCTGTAGTACCAATGCCCATCATGAGTCCGACGTGTGAAGGAAGAAATCCTGTCGCGGAGTGTGTCGCCGTTCCACCAACTGCGACTGTTACGGTACCTGTGGAAAAAACACTGGCTGGTGCTGCGACAGCAACTGTGCCTGTGGTGTGGAGATAGCGGAGAGCGCGGAAGCCACGACAAATGTTTGTCGCAGTAGGGGTTGTCGCAGTGATAAATCCCTTCCAGTTGTATGTGGCCGTACTCTTGTTGTATTCGTACATAATAATACGCTTCGCGGCACTAGCTACACTTTCAATAAGAAACACCCAGTCGATGGTCGAGCTGAAGGTAATAGCGTGAGGATACATCGCTGTAAAAGCTCCTGTCGATTCTTCCCATGGTCGGGCAACAGCCACCGGCAAAGGACCCACGAAATTGTCAGCTGGATTGACGCCACTTTTTTGTATCATGAGCGTCCCCAAGTTGGTCTTGGTAGAATCATATGAAGCTATGGGTGTCGTAGCTCCAGTAAATACATGTTCGACAGCGCGTAGTGACATGGTAATTATTATATTGAAATTAAACCTCTAAATAATCGATATTAATCTGGACAGTCGTCGTACCTGCTATAACGCAGTACAAAACCTCGTCGACTCCCCCTTCGATATAATTAGGATGGTTGTTGGCGCCATAGAGACCGCCCGTCTTGGGAGAAACATATTTTTCATAATCAGTTCCGCCTGATGTAAATCTAAATGATACCGACGTCGCGTCAGCCGTAAGAGAGAATCGCGATGCGTAAACACGAATCTTCTTGCCTGAAGCAGGGGTTCTCACTGTTCCCGAAGCTGCGAGGTTAACCGAGAGTTTGGTAACACCTTGCCCAGTGAGTATTGACGTAAGAGTTTCCTCTGTCGCTGGATTGATACGAACATTGCTTTCATTTTTTACCCCAACAACACTCGATGATGGCGTACTACCCATTACCAACGCAGATGCCTTGTTTGGGAGAAGTTGAGATGCAACAACACCTGCACCAGCAATGCCAAGCGCTTTGAGAAAGAACCGTTTGTTTGTGTCACTCTCCTGTACATTGTCGGTGATCTTCTTTTCTGGGGGTATTTTCTTTCCGAGATTTATTTCTGTAACTTTCTTTTGGGAGAGCAACCTGAATGAATATTCGGGTGCTATCATTGTGTACTCTTAGAAAAAATAGAGTCTATTTCTTTTTTACCTGATATTCCTTGGAAGTTTCTGGCGTCTCTGTGTCCTTGAATCCACCTCGGATATGTCGAACTGCCTCACCTATTCCCTTTGCGAGTTCTGGAACCTTTTTTGCTCCAAATAGTAGCACTACGATAGCGGCTACAATGATTATTTCTTTTGTTCCAAGTCCAAACATATTTTCATTTTTAAAAATGGCTAATAATCATTCGATTATTCTATATTTCAATAATTCGAAATTATAACTATTATAGCACCCTTATCTAGGTTGTATTAAAAAAGTATGTGAATAGCAAACTTCATCAGACTGGTGGAGTTTTTGCAAGTAGCCACAAGGATTTAGCGACTATTTTAGAAACGGACCTCCTTTCAGTCGTTCAAGCCTCTCGAGATACACCTTTGGCCGCCTTTATAAACTCGCTAAAAAGCGGGTGTGGACGAAGTGGTCGTGCTAGAAACTCTGGATGGAACTGGGTTCCGAGGAAAAATGGATGGACTGTGCGTGGAAGTTCGGCAATTTCCATAAGAGTACCATCTGGAGATTTTCCTGAGAAAACAAGGCCTCCTTTTTCCATTCTTTCAATATATTTTGGATTTACCTCATAGCGATGACGATGGCGTTCCTTGATGGAAGTTGTCTGGTACGCTTCTGCGGCTATTGTCCCCCTTGCAACTTTTGTAGGATAAAGCCCGAGCCGCATCGATCCGCCATAATTTCCCTCTGCAATTTTCTTTTTCTGATCGGGCATAATGTCGATCACGACATGAGGTGCCTTTGGGTCAATTTCAGCTGTCTGGGCTCCATCGAGACCAAGAACATTGCGAGCATACTCGATTGTCATGAGTTGCATTCCGTAGCAGAGCCCAAAATATGGAATCTTGTTCTCCCGGGCATAGCGAATAACATTCAATTTGCCCTCAATGCCCTTTTCACCGAAGCCTCCAGGAACAAGAATCCCGTCGTATCCCTTCAACCTTGAGTAGTCGGGGTTATCGCTTTCAAAATCGGTCGCATTTACTGTCGTAATATTGATTTTTACTTTATTTGCGCATGCAGAATATTTAAGTGCCTCGAGAACAGAGAGATATGCATCGGTAAGGATAAAATCTCCTGTAGAAAAATATTTTCCTACAATAGCAACTGTAATCTCCTTGCTGAAGTTCTTTATATCATGAGCAAATTTTTTCCACTCACCCATTCCTGGACCATTATTGTCCTCTGGTAGATTGAGGGCTTTGAGAAGAAGTCCACTAATCTTATCTCGTTCAAAGTTAAGAGGGACATCGTAGACACTATCAATATCGGGAGCAGAAATAACATTTTCAGGATGAACATTACAAGTAAATGCAATTTTTTCTTTTCTCTTGTGATCGATAGGCACCTCACTTCGGGCAATGATAAAATCTGCCTGGACTCCATAGGAATTAAGCTGTTTAACAGCATTCTGAGTCGGTTTTGACTTCATTTCCCCTATTTTTCCTGGGATTGGAAGATATGAAACCATGATAAACTGCACATCTCCAGGATTTTTAAATTTAAGAACACGAGCAGCCTCGATGAACATAACGTTCTGATAATCCCCAACCGTCCCACCAATTTCAATAATAGAAATATCCGATTTATTTACATGAGCTGCATGTTTTATTCTTCTAATAATCTCTTCTCTTATGTGATCTGCGTCAACAAATTTTCCAGCATATTCGAGTGCCCTTTCCTTGTCTATCACGTGTTTGTACACCATTCCAGATGTCATGTAATCATCATTTGAAAGATCCTGATTCAAAAATCTCTCATAGTTCCCCATATCCTGATCTGTCTCGAGCCCTGAATTTAAAACAAAAACCTCACCGTGCTCGGTGGGGTTCATGGTTCCTGCGTCGACGTTCAAATATGGATCAACTTTAACGAGATTTACCTTGTAGCCTCGTGACTGAAGAATGGTTCCAAGGGACGAAGTGGCAATTCCCTTTCCCACTCCAGACATCACACCACCGAGGACAAAAATATACTTGTGGGGATTTTTTCCGGCGGGGGTCTTTCTTGCGGTCTTAGCTTTTCGTCTCTGGAGTTTCAGTTTTTTCATAAATGCATTCTAGCAAACGTATCTAGACATTCAAGTACCTTCGCACCGCGAGATAGCTCGAGATGGCGCCAAGGACAATTCCCGATCCCATGATGACAGCAAAGATTTGGCCAAAATTCTTGATAAAATATGTGGAGAAAATGTTGATAACCAGGCTAAAATCCTGAGCCCCTTGGATTCCGGCAAACTTTGTGATAGCAACATCGCTGTAGTAGGCAAAGAACCCAAGGACTACGAGGGTGATAACTCCGGCAAAAATTCCGTACATCATTCCAGAGACAACGAACGGACCCCTGATATACCTGTTTGAAGCACCCACAAGCTTCATCACAGAAATCTCATCCTTTGCAGTATAGATAATAAGTCGAATGGTGTTGAAGGTAATGATAATGGCAACAATAACCAAAATGATCGCAAGGATGCTTCCAGCTTTTTCAACAGCAGGAATAATTCGTCCAAGACGGTCGATAACGAGCTTGTTTTGGTTGTAATTAACCTTATCAACAATATTTACACCTGTCTGTGAAAGAGAATTTTTGCTGTCGAGAAAATTGGCGATTCCGGCATACTGAGAAGGTTCCTTGGCCTTGATATTCAAAACTGCTGGGAAAGGATTGTCCCCTATTTCCTCGAGTCCCTGAAGAATCAGGGTATTATCCTTCCATTTTTCTTTGAAAGCTTCGAGTTCCTGCTCTCTCGAAATGTACTCGACCTTTGCAACCTCAGGAAGGTTTTCAATGGTCTTTTTTAATGAAACGATGTCTGATTCTGGAGCATTGAGGGTAAAATATACATTAATATCGACCTTATTTTTAACTTCATCAATAAGAGCATTTCCGAAAGCGCTTCCAAAAATGAGTGCACCAAAAGATCCGAGAGAAAGAGTAAGGACAACGATCGCAGCAAACGAAAGAAAGCCGTTTCTCCAAAAATTGATGAATCCTGACCTTATTATTCTTTTGATATGAGTGAGTATCATGCTTGGGATAATTAATTACAAAATATATTTTCCATTCTTGTCGTCGCGGATGACTTTCCCCTTCTCCATGGTAATCACTCGGCCCCCGACAGCATCCACCGCCCCTTTGTTGTGCGTCGTGAGGATGACTGTCGTTCCGAGTTCGTTTATTTTCTGAAGAATTTTGATAATCTCGTAGGTGTTAATGGGATCGAGATTTCCAGTCGGCTCGTCAGCAATGATGATGTCGGGTTGATTCACAATTGCCCGGGCGATTGCCACTCTCTGCTTTTCTCCTCCTGAAAGCTCGTGAGGAAAATTCCAGATTTTGTTTCCGAGGTCAACGAGGTCAAGGACGTACGGCACGTCGGATTTAATTTCCTTATCGCTTCGCCCGGAAGCTTCCATAGCAAAAGCAATGTTTTCATACGCTGTTTTGTTGGGAATGAGACGAAAATCCTGAAAAACAGTACCTATTCTCCTTCGAAGCTTGCCTATCTCCTTTTTCTTGAGCTTGTGGACATTCTTTGATTCAAAAAAAATAGCTCCCTCTGTCGGATAATCTTCAGCAATGAGCATTTTCATGAGAGTTGTCTTTCCAGCTCCAGAATGACCGACGATTGTAAGAAATTCCTTTGGTTCAACAGCAAAACTGACTGCATCGAGAGCGAGCGATTCGTCGGGGTAGATCTTTGAAACTTTATCGAAATAGATCACGTTTCAATTATACCATACCAAAAAACTACAGCCTCTTCTCTGCTTCGAGAAATTCATCGATTTCACCTTCCAAAACCTTATCTACCTGCGAAGTTTCTACATTTGTCCGATGATCCTTGACCATTTTGTACGGATGAAAAACATATGAGCGAATCTGATTGCCCCAGTCAATCGAAGTCGTCTTGCTTATATACATTCCCTTTTCTTTCGCCACTCTTTCTTCCTCTGATCTTTTAAATATTTTTGCTCGGAGAATATCGAGAGCTTTTTCTTTGTTTTGAGCCTGTGAACGTTCTGAGGTGACATGAACCGACAGACCAGTTGGAATATGGACAATTCGAACCGCCGTTTCCCTTTTGTTTACATTCTGCCCTCCTGGTCCTCCTGATTTTGCAATGGAAATTTCCATATCTTTTTCTGGAATTTGAATGTCAGCGTTAGTTTTTTCAAATTTTGGAATGACCTCAACCATTGAAAATGAGGTGTGGCGAAGCTGTTTTGCATTAAATGGAGAAATTCGGACGAGGCGATGAACCCCGGATTCATTTTTAAGTGTCCCGTAAACTCCTTTTCCGCTTATTTCAACAGTGATGTTTCGATATCCTCCGTGGTCATTTGTATGTTCATGAAGAACGCTCATTCCCCAGCCTTTATTCTCTGCAAGTTTTCGGTACATTCGATAGAGAATTGAAGAAAAATCTTCAGCATCGTCACCTCCAGCTCCGGAGAAAATAGTCATAATAGCGTCTCCTTTGTCATATTTTCCTCCTTTTCCACCGTTTGCGACTTCTTCTTTTAAATCATTGAGCTCTTTAATGAGTGCTTGGGCCTTATTTTTATCAGCCCAAAAATCTCCGCTCTGCATGAGGGTTTCGAGTTCTTGTATTCTTTGTCTTTGTTGTTCCATATGGAGCCAAAGGCCGGGATCGAACCGGCGACCCCCGCTTTACGAAAGCGGTGCTCTACCAACTGAGCTACTTTGGCCAATGTGGGTTATAATATAGCACATGATCCAATTTGATGAAGACAAGCAAAATCGCAAGATCGGCGATCTCCTCAAGCGTGAAGAAGAAGAGCTTGTGCAGCTCCTTTCTGCAAAATACAGCATCGAATATATTGATCTCACCGTCATCTCGATAAATACCGACGCTCTCCGCCTCATTGATGAAAAAACTGCTCGAGAATGCAGGATGGCGGCTTATGCTCTCGTTGATAAAAAAGTAAAAGTTGCCGTCCGCAATCCAGAAGACGAAAAAGTACAGGCGGTACTTGCTTCAATCAAGGAAAAGGGCTACGAACCAATGCTTTCCATTACCTCAACTGCAAGTCTTGAAAAAGCATGGTCAGCTTACAAAGATCTTTCATTTGCCTACGAAACAAAAGCTGGTTCCCTTCAGGTTTCAAGTGAAGAAATTGCCGAAATTGTCGAGCAAGCAAAAAGCCTTCCGACAGTTATTTCAATATTAAAAAATACTCTCGCTGGTAAAAAAAGTTACCGTGTATCGAGAATTCTCGAAACAATTCTTGCGGGAGGACTCGCTACGGGAGCATCCGATATTCACATTGAACCCGAAGAAACGTATATCAGCCTTCGCTATCGTCTCGACGGAGTGCTCGTGAAAGTTCTCGATTTTGATTTTGACACCTACAATCTACTTCTTTCTCGTATCAAGCTTCTTTCGGGGCTCAAGCTCAACATTAAAAAAGACTCTCAGGATGGACGATTTAGTGTACATGTAGGAAATGACGATATCGAAATCCGTACTTCGGTTCTTCCTGGAGCATATAGCGAGTCGGTTGTGCTTCGACTCCTAAATCCAAAAAGCATTGGTGTTCCCCTCGAAGAACTTGGTATTCCCCGCAAGCTCCTCTCTATTCTTTTAAAAGAAGTCGAGAAACCAAATGGGATGATCCTTACCACAGGGCCAACAGGCTCCGGAAAAACAACAACTCTTTATGCATTTATTAAAAAGATCCACGGTCCAACAGTGAAAGTTATTACCATCGAAGACCCAATCGAATACCACCTTCCAGGAATCGTTCAAACACAGGTAAATGAAAAAGGTTACACATTTGCGGAGGGGCTCAGAGCAGCAGTGCGACAGGATCCTGACATCATAATGATCGGTGAAATCCGAGACGGAGAAACGGCCGCAATCGCCATTAACTCTGCTTTGACTGGCCACCTTGTCTTTTCTACTCTTCATACAAATGACGCTGCCGGAGCATTCCCCCGCCTCATTGACCTTGGGGTGAATCCAAAAATTATTTCATCTGCCTTGAGCATTTCACTCGCCCAGAGACTTGTTCGAAAACTTTGCCCAGATTGTAAAAAGGAAATTCCTCTTGCAGGAGATGATCAAAAGAAAATAGATGAAGCTCTTGCTACGATTGTAGATAAGACTGATCTCCCAACAAAAGAACGCCAGGCTGGAAAAATCTGGGAAGCTGTTGGCTGTGAAAAGTGCAACCAAACCGGTTACAAAGGACGAGTTGGAATTTATGAAGGAATTCTCATGACTCCTGAAATCGAAAAAGTGACCGAGTACGGTTCGAGTGACAGAGAAATTGCCGCTGCCGCTGCACCTCAAGGAATCCTCACTATGGAGCAGGACGGTATAATTAAGGTACTGCAAGGAATCACTTCCCTTGCAGAGCTGAGGAGAGTAATAGAATTAAAGGAGGATTAATTACATAAAAAAATGAGTACAGATAATTTCGGTATTGAATTTGATAGATTTAAGCAACAATTAGAAAAAGACGAGCATGAATTAAAAGAGGCTCAAGAAAAATTGCGTGCCACCAAAGCAGAAATACAAAATCTAAGAACAGTTATTGAGGAAAGTAAGAAAAAGCTTGTCAAAGATGAAAGTGAGGAGAGAGAATTACTACGAAAAGTTGGAAAACTTGAAGCTGATCAAATACGACATCATGCTGATGTTGAAAGACTTTCCCGAGCAAACAGAGAAAGACTAGAACACAGTGGAGTCAAAGACATCAAACCAAAATATTTCTAGTTACGACGCAGAAAAAATCTGCTGTCAATTGATATTTACATTAGGAGGAGTACCATTAACAAGTAGAAGTGCAAACTAAAGAGAGGAGAGATATCAGGTGCATGAATCTCTAAGCAATACTTTCAATGCGATCACCAAAAGTTAAACGTAGCCCCGAGGATAGCCCCAGTACATGCACCGAAGTGATAACCAGAACGTCCTCAATGCTGCGTCAGATACCTAGAGTAAACTAGTTATATTGCTTAGAGATTTATGAATCTGATAGGTGCTATACTGTGATGACTATCCTCCTGTATTCACGTACAGCGATAGCTTAGCATACTTTACTTATTATGTCAAGAGAGAAATCATCAAAACACAGAGAGACAATTGAGACTTCTCCTAAGGAAGAAGTTAGGGAAACTGGCTATCTTGACCAGACATTGCGCCCTAATCGCTGGACGGAATACATTGGACAAAAAAATATCAAGGATAATTTGAACATTTTACTCACTGCGGCACAGGAAAGAGCTCATCCACCTGAGCACATACTCTTTTACGGGCCACCGGGGCTTGGAAAAACGACTCTTGCCCACCTTATAGCAAAAGAAACAAAGGCTCAAATGAAGGTTACTTCAGGTCCCGCCATCCTCAAGGTCGGCGATCTTGCCTCAATTCTTACAAATCTCTCTCATGGAGACATTCTTTTTATTGATGAAATTCATCGGCTCAACAAAGCCATAGAAGAGGTACTTTATCCAGCAATGGAATCAGGAATGCTCGATATCATCATAGGAAAAGGCCCTTCGGCACGAACAATTCAGCTTGAGCTCCCCTCTTTTACACTCATAGCGGCAACAACTCGCTACGCAATGATCTCAGCCCCTCTTCGTTCGCGATTTTCTGGAGGAGTCTTTAAGCTGGAGTTCTACACAGAAGAAGAAATTGGAGAAATCATTCGTCGCTCCGCAAAAATTCTTGATATTAAGATAGATCCAGCAGCAGTAAAAGCAATTGCTGAGAGAAGCCGTTTTACCCCGAGAACCGCCAACTACTTTTTGAAGCGTTGCAGAGATTACGCTCAGATTCACAAAACCGACCTTACAAAAGAGACAGTGGAGAAGGCCCTTACAATGCTCGGAGTCGACAGTCTTGGACTTCACAATGCAGATCGTGATATTTTAAAGATAATGATAAACAAATTTGGTGGAAAAGCTGTAGGACTCAACACAATCGCTGCTGCACTCTCAGAGGAACAGGCGACTATCGAAGAGGTGTACGAACCCTACCTCATTCAGCTTGGACTTATCGAGAGAACAGCTCGTGGGCGCCTCCCTACCGAAAAAGCCTACGCGCATCTGGATATAAAAGATAAGGGGAAATTACTTTAAATTTAATTACAATAAAAACATGGCGGGACACAATAAATTTTCAAAAATCAAACACCAAAAAGCAAAAAATGACGCCCAGAAGAGCAAATCATTTGGAAAACTTGTGCGCTTTATTACCGTCGAGGCGAAGAAAGCAAAGGGAGATATAAAATCCCCCGGCCTTGCTCTTGCTATCGAAAAAGCACGAAAAGAAAATATGCCCAATGACACGATTGATCGCGCAATAAAAAAAGCGACAAGTGATAACACCGCCACAATGGAATCTGTGATGTATGAAGCATATGGTCCGGGAGGTGTGGCCCTCATTATTACTGGACTTACTGACAACAGAAACAAGGCTGCGCAGGAAGTGAAACACATTCTTTCTATGAACGGCAGCGAGCTTGCAGCACAAGGAAGTGCCGCGTGGGCGTTTACCAAAACTCACGAGGGTTTTGTTGCAAATACCACCACCCCACTCGAGGATGCTGATATTGAGGCTCTCCAAAAACTTGTTGAGGCTCTCGAAGACAATGATGAAGTCCAGGATGTGTATACCAACGCTGAATAAAAGTCATTAAACCTAATGAAAATTCTTGGAATTGACCCTGGGTATGACCGCGTTGGAATTGCCATCATAGAAAAACTTCGCACGCAAAAAGAAATCGTACTTTACTCTGATTGTTTCAAGACATCTACACACGACACTTTTTTTATGCGACTCGAACAGGTTGGAAAGGGGGTCGAGAATGTAATAAAAAAATACAAGCCGGATATTCTCGCCATCGAGTCCCTTTTCATTACAAAAAATCAGAAAACGGCTATGCATGTAAGTGAGGCTCGTGGGGTTATTATCTATGAGGCAATAAAAAACGGACTCAAAGTATTTGAATATAGTCCTCCTCAAATCAAAACCGCAGTTACTGGGTACGGATCGAGCGATAAGGACCATGTTATGAAGATGATTCCCCTTCTTGTAAAAATGAGTTCAAAAAAAGCCCAGGATGATGAATACGATGCAATAGCGGTTGCCCTCACTTGCCTTGCTTCAGAGCATAAAGGTTATCCACAGAAATAACCATTTGCAAAAAATTCCCGCTTTTGTTACAAATATCCCATCAGAAAAATATCCGCTTTATCAGTAGCACAATTGATCATGCCAAAAGCAAAAAAAATAGAAAAAAAACCTGTAGCACCAAAAGAAGAGGAAAAAATCATCGAGATCGACACAGAGGAAAAAGAAGTCGATCCTGAGCTCATTCCTGGAGAAGAAACAGATGAAGAACTCGAGGATGATGCGATTCTCGATGATGACGAGGTTGATCCTTTCAAGGATAAGTGGGAAGAATAATAAAAAGGGCCCAATCTGGGCTCTTTTTATTTTATGTTTATCTTTACAAATCGTTTCTTCCCTATTCGGAGGGTTAGGTCTTTTTCTGCTTTAGCGTAGGGATCTTTGATGATTTCGTCAGTTCCGACAATTGTAACTGCATTCCCTTCTATGAGTCGTCTCCAGTCAGCATTTGAGGCAACAACTTTTGACTGAACAATGAGGTCTTTGAGATGGGTCCCGTGCTCTGCAATGATTTCCGTTACACCTTCAGGAACTTCACCTTTCTTGAAGGTGTTTTCAAAAGCATCGTGGGCTTTTTCTGCAATTTCCTTTCCATGAATAAGGGCCACGACTTCTTGTGCAAGGCGAACCTTGAGGTCTCGTGGATTTGCTCCAGCAACAAGGGATTTTTTCATGTCTTCAATTTCTGTGGTTGGTATATCGGTAATAATTTCAAATCCTGGAATAATGAGTTCATCAGTCCAGCTCATAACTTTTCCAAAAATGTCTTCTGGTGTCTGATCGAGACTTACCATATTCCCCTCTGTCTTTCCCATTTTCTTTCCTGATGAATCTGTAAGTAGTCGTGAGGCGACGACAAATTTTTCTTTGTTTTTAAGTGCTTTCATAAGATCCCTGCCTGCGAGCATGTTGAATGTCTGGTCATTACCCCCAATCTCTCCATCAACATCCATTGCCACGGAATCATACCCCTGCATAAGAGGATACATGAACTCATGAATATAGATTGGTTTGCCTTCTTGAGTACGACGATCAAACATATCGCGTTTGAGCATTTGATCGACAGTCATGTTTGAAGCAAGGCTCAACACGTCAGCAAAATTCATTTTAGAAAGCCATTCTGAATTAAATTTGAGAAGGGCTTTGTTTGGTCCTGTGAAAGAGATGATCGCAGAAGCTTGTTCTTTGTATTTTGCACAGTTTGCAAGAACCTGATCACGACTTAGTTGCTTGCGTGCTGCACTCTTGTCTGTCGGATCACCAATCATTGCTGTGAAATCCCCGATGAGAAGAATAATTTGATGGCCAAGCTTCTGAAATTCAGCAAGCTTTTTTAGTGGAATAGCATGTCCCATGTGAAGGGTTGGTCCCGTTGGATCAATTCCGAGGTAAAGTGTGACTCGCTCACCTCTCATTAGTTTTGCTTTTAGAAATTCTTTGTTGGGAAATATATTTTCAACACCTCTCGACAAGAGCTCGTCGATTTTCTTTTCATCCGTTATAACTTGTGGTTTTTTGAGTCCGAACATGCACATAATTTAGCATGTATGGTACAATTTTGCTATGTCACATCGTCGCTCTTCGCGAAAACACTGGTGGTCAAAACCCGCCCGTGGAATCGTACTATTACTTGTTTCTATTGGACTTATTGGCTCAGGGCTCCTTGCTCTATGGTTTTCGACCCTTCAAATCCCTGATCTCAACGCCTTTGAGGCTCGAAAAGTTGCTCAATCAACCAAAATATTTGACAGAACTGGAAAAATACTACTTTATGATGTTCATAGTGATGCAAAGCGGACCGTTGTTCCATTTGATCAAATTTCTGATTATATTAAACACGCAAGTATCGCTATTGAGGATACAGAATTTTATTCTCATATTGGCATAAAACCGACGGCCATTCTTCGTGCAATTATCGCTGATGTCCTTGGGGGTGGTCTTGCTCAAGGAGGCTCGACTATCACTCAGCAAGTCATAAAGAACTCAATTCTTACAAACGACAAAACAATCACTCGAAAGCTCAAGGAATGGATTCTTGCTCTAAAACTCGAAAAAGCCCTGACAAAAGATCAAATTCTTTCAACATACCTCAACGAAGTACCCTATGGAGGAAGTATTTATGGAGTTGAGGAAGCAAGTAAGACATTTTTTGGGAAGACAGCTCTCGATGTGACTCTTGGCGAAGCAGCGTATCTTGCTGCCATCCCCCAAGCCCCAACCTTCTACTCACCGTATGGCAAAAATAAAGCGAGTCTTGATACTCGTCAAAAACTCGTCCTTCAAAAATTAAAAGAAAACAACTTCATTACCGACACAGAATATGAAAATGCGTTGAAGGAAAAGGTTGTTTTTCTCGAAAAAAACACGACTGGCATCCGGGCACCTCACTTTTCCCTTTATGTTCGTGACTATCTGATTGATAAATACGGACAAGAAGCTGTCGACGAAGGGGGGCTCAAGGTTACAACAACCCTAAACATTGACATGCAAGAAAAAGCAGAAAAAGTCATTGCTAATTTCTCAAAAAACCTCGAGTCTCAGTTTAACGCAAGCAATACAGCAATGGTTGCCATCGACCCAAAAACTGGAGATATTCTTACAATGGTTGGTTCGAGAAATTATTTTGACAAGGAAATCGATGGGAATTTTAATGTTGCAACAGCAAAACGTCAACCAGGGTCAACCTTCAAACCATTCGTCTACGCAACAGCATTTATGAAGGGGTACACTCCTGACACAGTGCTTTTTGATGTTAAAACAGAATTCTCAACCCAGTGCACACCCGATGGGAAACCAAAACCTGGAGTTGATGAGAAGATCTGCTACTCTCCAGAGGAGTATGACGGACTTTATGATGGGCCAATTTCCATCCGCCAAGCACTCGCTCACTCGCGCAACATTCCTGCTGTAAAAGCACTTTATCTTGCAGGAATAAAAGAATCTCTTGCTACAGCAAGAGCAATGGGAATTACAAGCCTCACCAATCCTGATCGTTATGGGCTAACACTTGTCCTTGGAGGCGGAGAGGTTTCCCTTCTCGAGCTCACAAGTGCGTATGGGGTATTTGCAAATGATGGTGTGAGAAATCCATATAGATCAATTCTTAAAGTTGAAGATAGTAATGGAAATATTCTCGAAGAAGCAGAAAATAATCCGGTGCAAGCAATTCCTCCTCAGATCGCGCGTCAGATCTCTGATATCCTAGCCGATCCGAAAGCTCGTCTTTCATACCTTAACCCTCTTATTGACCCTCTTGGAGGCAAGCAGGTGGCCATGAAAACAGGAACAACAAATGATTACCGTGATGTATGGATTGAAGGCTATACTCCAGGGTTAGTCGTTGGTGCCTGGGCTGGAAAAAATGACAATACACCAATGGATAAAAAGGTGGCGGGGCTTATCATTGCTCCGGTATGGGCGGCCTTTCTTTCAGAAATCAACAGTTCAATTACACGAGAATACTTCAAAAAACCTGAGCCGACCTCACCAGATCTCAAACCAACTTTGCGAGGGATTTGGAAAGGGGGAATTTCATACAAAATCGACACGGTTTCAAAAAAACTTGCAACAGAATATACACCACCAGAGCTTACTGAGGAAAAGATATTTAACAGTGTCCATTCGATTCTCAATTGGATAGATAAAGATGATCCAAATGGAGAGGTTCCAAAAAACCCTCAAAACGACTCTCAATACGAATACTGGGAATATGGAGTCAGAAATTGGTTTGATGAATGGAAAAAGCAGAATCCAAGCTTTATTGAAGTAACAAATTTTGAAAATATCCCAGTAGACAAGGATGATGTACATATCCCTGACAACTTCCCTAAGGTAACAATCGCTTCCCCACAAAATGATTCTACAGCAAAGCTCCGATCACGAATCACTATAAGCCTCAGCACAACAAACAAATATCCCCTCAAAAAAACCGAGCTTTATGTAAATGATAAGTATGTTGGTGTTAATGATACAAATCCAACAACAGTAAGTTTCACCCCGGTTGATCTCGGACTTTCTCCTGGAAAGGCAAATGTCCGTGTTGTTGTCTACGACAGCATTCTCAATCAGGGCGAAGCTTCTCTAAATCTTACCCTTGAGGAATAGTCTAGATAATTTGTTTTAGTTATTTAATGTCGTTTATAACAATCCCCTGAACTCTTTGCGACAAATCCCTTAGTATCGCTTGTTTCTTTATGTAGATCTCATTTTTGAAGGCTGCAGAGGCCCTTATGGTTAGAGTTCCATTCGAAATAGAAATATCTTTCGTATCAAATTCTACTCCTGTGTGTTTTTTAAGAATTTCAATGATGGTTGTTAGGTTTCCAATCTGCGCAAGAGCCTTATTCTTAAATTTGTCGAAAAAATTCCCTATTCCCTTCATGGATTTAGCGGTTCATTGGCATTACGAGGTAGCGAAATGATGGGTCAGATACGGGATTAATGATGAGCGGCTTATTGAGCCCACTGAAATTTAACGAAACACTATCAGAGTCAATGGACTGGAATGAATCGATGATGTATTTGTAATTAAAATTTATTTCAAGGGCCTCGCCAGCAATAGCCGCTTCGAGTGACGTCACATTCTCCCCTACGTCATTGTTTTTTGTCTTTATCTCACATAATTTAGAGTTTGGATTTACTTTTATATTAACTTGATTAAATTTATCTGAAAAAATATTTGAGAGTTTGAGAGCGTTTATAAGATCTTGTTTTAAAACGACCACCTCAGTGCTGTTTGTTTTTGGAAGAATTTGTTTATAGTCTGGAAAAACCCCATCAATCACACGAGAAATGAGGAAAATACCCTTGTAGCTAAATGAAATCTGGTTTTTATCGAGACTTACTTCAACTTCGTCATTAATATTTTCCAAAACCCTCATAATATCTGGAATATTCTTGTAAGGAATAAGAATTTGACCGAAATCCTTGCTTTTTTTAAGTTTAACCTTCTTTTCAGCGAGACGGAATGAATCTGTTGCCACAAACACAACAAACTCATTGTCACAATAGATATACACACTTGAAAGCTCTGGTTTAATACTCGAAACAGATGAGCTGTACCAGACAGACTTGAGACCTTTTACAAAATCGGCTCCGTGTATAGAAAAAGTTGTTGAGTCAGAAACACGAGGAATGCTTGGAAAATCATCGTGAGGTAGGGTTTTAATTACTCCAGAACTTCTCTGTGTCTTTACTTTTACATTACCCTGATCGAGATCGAGTTTTATACTCTTGTCAGCTGCCTGAAGCCCCCCAATAAAAGAGGAGAGGGTGTTTCCTGGGACAGCGACAATTCCTGGTTCATCAACCTTTGCAGAAAGCGTTACCTCAATACCAAGATCGAGATTTGTTGCCCTGAGGGTGACAGTATTGTTTTTTGAAGCCTCAATCAGAAAACAAGAGAGAACTGGAAGTGTCATATGCTTCCCTGTTATTCGTTCCGCAAGCGTTACCGCTTCTTTTAATTTTTCTTGTGCACATTCTATCCTCATGTTTGTTTGTTTTATTATATTAAATACTTATTGTTATTATTAGTTCTGTGGATATGGGGGTAAGTTCTTTTTGTCTTTATTCTCAGGCCTCTTTTGGAATTTGTTGTTGTGAATAACTTTTTAAAACTTTTAATAACTTTTTACCTAAGCAGCTCTTTTTAAATTTTATCCCAAGTTTTCCTAAACCCACCAACAGCTTGTTCCCAGACTTTTCCCTCTAATCTCAGCAACTTTTCAACAGTTTTATCCACAGAACTTACTACAACAACGCTCTAATCTGCGCAATTTCTTCCATTAAGATTGGATTTGTTTTTAAATCCTCCTTAACCTTCTCGCATGAATGAATAACTGTTGTGTGGTCTCGACCACCCATCTTGTCTCCTATTGATGGGAATGAAACACTTAAATCTTCTCGGAGGAGGTACATAATAACCTGGCGAGGTTTAACCACCTCTTTCTTTCGGGTCTTATCGTAAACACTTTCTTCATCAATGTTGTAAAATTCAGAAACAACCTTGATGACGTCTTTGATTGAGATGTTTTTCTTTGGTTTTGTGTTGTTTTTAACCAAGTTTTTGACTTCAAGGAGTGAAAGAGGACGATTCTTGAGTTGTGTTTGACAAACAACAGCATTGACTACCCCTTCAAGGTCACGAACATTCCCTTCTATATTTGTAGCTAGAAACTCGAGGACATCAGGAGCAATGATAATCCCACTGCTAAGACTTTTTGTTTTGAGTATTGTTATGCGGGATTCAAAGTCTGGAGCGGGTATTTCAATGATCATTCCCGCATTAAAACGAGACTTAAGCCTGTCTTCAAGACCAGGGATGAAATTTGGGTGTTTATCAGAGGAAAATATAAGCTGACGATTGCTTTCATGAAATGTGTTGAAAAGGTGGAAAAACTCCTCCTGGAACTTGTCTTTCCCAGAGAAAAACTGAACATCATCCATAATAATAACATCATACTTTCGGTACTTTTCTTTGAATTGCTGAGCTTTTTGGTTTTGGAGAGCGTTTAGATACTCCGAACCAAACCTTTCTGATGTTAAATAGAAGATTTTTTTATCAACATGTTCTTTTTTGATATGATTCCCTATTGCTTGAATAAGGTGGGTTTTCCCATGCCCAGTATTTCCATAGATGAAAAGAGGGTTATAAGCAGTTCCTGGGGTTTTGACAACAGTTTTTGATGCCGCATGAGCAAGTTCATTGAAAGGACCGACTACAAATGAATCAAAAACATAACGAGGGTTTAAATTGTCATCTTTGTTTACATAATAGTCCTGCAACGGCATAGAAATTGTAGGTGTTGCCTGTATTTTCTTTCTTTCTTCAACTTTTCGCTTGTCGGCTTCTTTTAAAATAACATACTCGAGAGCTCGTACCTGCTCATTCATCTGTCGTAGCGTCTTTAGAATGACATTGTGGAACTTCTTGTAGAGCCAATCTCGAGTAAAGGGATTGGGAACACCAAGGTATATGATCCCTTCGTCGTGTTTTATAATACAGGTACCATTGAACCATGTTGAAAAATTTGCTTGTGATACTGCAAGTTCTATTTCAACGAGAGCACTTTCCCATAATTTATTCAAATCATTCATTTATGTTGAGAGAAAGTAAAAAATAATACTCTTAGTATATACTTGTTTAAAAAATAGCAAACTTGTGGAAAGTTTATAAATATGTTGATAACTTGTGGAGAATAGTATATAGTGGATGAACTATGTCATTTACATACCAGCCAAAGAAAAGAAAGAGAGCAAAGTCCCATGGTTTTCTCGTCCGAACAAAAACAAGCGGAGGGCGCAATGTTATCAAACGCCGCCGAGCTAAAGGTCGCAAGAAGATCTCTGTTTAATCATGCTCCCCAGCTCAAAGAGGCTCTCCACCGCTCTCTTTAAAGAAGTTATAACCAAAGGGAAACATCTACATTCCCCTTTGTTTGTCTTGAGGGCTATTAAAACCGAGGGTTTGAGCCGTTTTTCAGTATCTGTGCCAAAAAAGGTGGCCAAAACAGCTGTCTTGAGAAACAAACTTCGTCGAAGATTCTATTCAGCACTTAATCCCCTGTTTGTTGAGATAAAGCCGGGCATTCATGGTGTTTTTATTGTGAAAGAAACAATACTCAAAGCTCATTTCAAATCCCTTTCAACAGAGCTTCGTGAATTCTTTGTTAAATCAGGACTTTTGAAGTAGAATTACCCTTATGTTCGGAACTTTATATCACTCCATAGTTTTCAATCCACTTTATAATGGACTTATTTATCTCATGGATGTTTTTCCATGGATGGACGCTGGAATTGCTGTGATTATTTTTACGATCCTTGTTCGTCTTGTCCTTTTTCCTCTCTCAAAAAAAGCCATTGTTACTCAAGTTCGAATGAAACAACTTGAGCCCCAACTTCGGCACATTAGAGAATCAATGAAGGACGATAAGCAAGCTCAGGCATTAAAGACAATGGCATTGTATAAAGAAAAAGGTGTAAGTCCTTTCTCCAGTTTTTTTGTCCTTTTGATTCAACTCCCCATTATCTATGCCCTTTATGCGATTTTTATGAGATCAGGGCTGCCAGTTGTAAATGAAACCCTTCTCTACTCATTTGTTCAGGTTCCAGTTATCAATATGCATTTTCTAGGGCTTCTTGATATAAGTAAGAGCAGTGTCTACCTTGCAGTAATTGCTGCCGCAGCTCAATTCTTCCAGCTCCACTTTTCTCTTGCAGCAAATCCAGGACCGGGAGGAGGTGGGGGTCAAATGGATGCAGCTCTTGCGATGACAAAGAATATGAAATATGTATTTCCTGTCATTATTTTCATAATTTCATACAAAATAGCCGCTGTGGTTGCTATCTACTGGACCATCACAAGCCTCTTCACCCTTGCTCAAGAGCTTGTCGTTCGAAGACACCTTGCGCGACACGAACCTCTCTAGGTTTTTCGCTAGATTTTATTGATTGAGATCAAGTGACCAAAGACTAAGGTCATTTTTGTTTATAAAGTAGAGGAAGTTTTCTTTTGGATCAAGAGTGAGGTTTGTCGCATCGATCAGTCTGTCAGAGAGGTTTAAAAGGTTTGCAAGGAGATGCACCTCCCCTGTCGCTGTATCGAGATGCCAGAGTTGGTCAACAAATGATACACTCCCTTCATACCAATCATCGGGGTAGAGACTATTTGGAATTTCTGTTGGTACGGCACAGTAGACTTCGCTCTTGTGAACTGTACTCCAGACGCATTTTTCGGGGAGAGTTTTAAATATCACTTCTTTTGTGGTTTTATTTTTGATGTTGTAAAGTGATGTTTTAAAGGTTCGAGACGCACTTGACGAGAAGAGTACCTGCTTTCCATCAGTACTTGTTTTTGTTGTAAGACCGAGGATTCCACCAAAGATTTTTGTCATTGTTCCGTTTTTAACATCTACAATATATGCGTATCCAGATGAGACTGCGGACGCCTTTGTTGTAATGATAATAGTATTTTCTTCAGGCCAGGAAACCTGAACCTGTGTGAGAGGTGTATCAAGTACTTTTGTTCTTTTTGATTCATCAAATTGAGAAATATAGCCTATACCCCTTCCATTCTCAATATTGAAAGTGAAAACCCGATCCCCTTTTGGTGAAACAGTCACCTCTCTTATGTCTGCTGATAGGAATTTCCCTCTGATTTCGTATGGAGTTTTATTTACATCGATAGTGCTACTTGCCGTAACAATAACTTTTCGTACTTCTCCATAGAAATTCACCACGGTGTCTGTCCCCTCCTTTATGTAACGAAGGATAACAGCAGAAAGATTTTTGTTCCAGTAACTCTCATAAATTCGTGGAAGAGTAGTGTTTGAAAGTTTGATGATTGAAGCTTCATCAGCACGCGACTCGTAGATGTGTCCTGCTCCACGATCGACGTAACGGATAAGAGTTGTGCTCGCGGTTGTGCTTGCTGACATTCCACCAACCGGAGTAGCGCTAATAAGTCTTAGAACAGGAAGTTTCTGGACCTCTGTTGGTGGTTGAGAAGCTGTCTCTGTGGTTGTTGAGACATAGTTGGTTGTGTTTGATGGGGGTGTGACACTACTCCTGTTGAATGGATTAAAGCCACCCGGATTCTCCTCTGTTTCAGTGAATGGTACGGGATTTCCAAGATACGCAAGCCAATAGTACGATCCCCCGAGGAAGAGAAGGATGAGAAACACTATTAAAAAGAGAAGTTTTTTGGTCATTTATTTTGAAGTTTGAGATGGATTAAGTACCTTTTTGATCATGTCAACTCTTTTTGCCTTGAGTTCTTCATATTCCTTGAGTAATACAGGGTCGCTTGTATGAAAATTTTCGGGTACTATCTCTGGCTTTGAGTAGACATCCAAACTATACTGAAGTCGGTCCCTGTATTGTTGTTTTGTCTTGCTATCTGCTGTTTGGTAGAGGAAGATTTCATGCATAATATCTTCCTGTTCTTTTGTCTGTTCGACATAATATTCCACCCTACCCTCTAGTTTTTTGGCACCCTCAAGGTCACCGTCATTTTTTAGTTGCTCGACATACCCCCCAGGACCAAGATATTTTTCTTTAATGAGGCTCAATCCGCCTTGTATTTTCTCGTTTACTTCAGGTTTTAAAGTAGCATCCTTTCCACTAAACGTTGCTGTGTAGTTACTTGCAGTGTTGGTGTAGTCAAGAATAGTAGAAAAACCGTTGTTTCCAATTCCCTTAGCCGTTGTACGTAGAATTTCTGCATCTCTCGACTTGTAATCTAGTTTAAGTGCAGCAAGCCTACGTTCATCCTCAGGACTCAAACCACTGGAATTTTTGAGTTTTTCCAATGCATCTATTGATAGCTTAGCCTCATCATTTTTTGACTGCAATTCTTTTATATTCTTAATATCCTCCATATTAAGAATTTTTATTTCATTTGCAAAACGATTTTGAAAAGCAGTTACATCACTTGTCTTTATCTCAACAGGATCTATTCTTGAATTTATCTGCACAAGTCGAGGATCGATCGTCAGGAGAATAAGATATGAAACAAGAGCACCAAGAAGACCGATAATTGCATTCGTGATCCTGCTTTTACCATCACTTTTTCCAAAAGGAGATTCACTCGTCATGTATTCAAAACCACCCCAGATTATCATAACTATTGCGAGGAAGACAGCCAAAGCAATTGAGAATTTAAAGACATATTCGATATAGGTGTCAAAGCTTATACAAGTAAGTGTATTTCCACTGAGGCATTGTTTATCCTGGGTAATGCCATTAATATTCGGGAGAGGTTCGAGAAGAGTGTAGTTGTTCTGAGCATGCACTACCTGTACTGTAAAGATGAGAGCTATTATTATGTAGGGGAATATTTTTTTCATAATTAAAATGTTGTTGATTGTTGTTCAGCCAGCTTTTTATTGAAGAAAAGCGTTACAGAAGCCTGCGCTCCCTGAAGGATCTTATCCTGATTTCGTATATCGAGAGAAAGAAGAGAGCTTCCTTCGGCATCTTCTTTTGTTCTTAAGGTGATACTCTGATTTGTAGAAATATCTGGTTGCTCGAGGTTGTTGATACTCCATGTGTATGTCAGGGGGCTTTTTCCTCCGACAGAAGAGAAGAAATATGGGGCGGCGAGAATATTAACCTCATCTTTTATGATGGTAAATCGACTGCTGAGGGCTTTATTGTAGAAGACTCCATACAAAGGATCTTCTTCATAAAGAAGAATCGAAGGATTTCCCGGCTCAAGATTTATAGAAGCCCTTCCCTGCTGGGCGCCATCCTTTGTTGTGACAATTGCCTCAATGTCGAAGCTCTTCGGAAGAAATTCACTTATCGAAAGTGTTTGTTTCCCAAAACCAGACTGGTCCTGCACAACCTTATCATTTACTGTCCATTTGTAAACAAGAGTCTTTGGGTCAATTTCCCTTCCGTTACTTCCTAAAAAGTGAGGAACAGCACTTATTTTTACGAGATTTTGATATGCGAAGAGAGACTTTCCTTTAAAAAGGGGTGGAGTGTACCCAGAACTTTCCCAGATGAGATCAATATCTGCTGGTTTAAATGTGATAACCTTTCTTACCTCTTTTCCTTCTGTTGTCATAATAATTGCCGTGACTGTGACATTTTTACCAATCGCTGGAGCTGTTATGTTGATTGAGGTTAGCCCTGTTCCCTGCCCAGTATTTTTCCCATCAACTAACCAAACAATAGAAGCCGCGTTGAGGTTCGTATTGTAGCTCTCAACTTTTACCGTGACACTTTGTCCTGCAGATGGGTAGAGTGGATCATTTGAAATTTGAACTCCGTCAATTGAATCAGGAATTTGTGCATGAACAAGGAGACTTGTTCCTAGGAAAAGAAAGCAAAGCATGATTTTCAAGCCATTTTTCATTCCCCCTATTTTACCACGATATTTCATTATTCTGACAAAGAGATTTCCTCAGTTTATTCTTGTTTTGCCTGCTCTTCTCGAGAGATTCTCACACCATTTTGGTTTGGAGGCACCCTTTTTACTCGAGGAGGCGTAACACCTGGCTTATTTTTGTTAGGAAAAACCTTTAATCCTGTCTTATCTTCAACCCTACTCAATATTAAAATTGCAACCATTGCGGCAATTATTGTAGGCAATTCCTGAACAGCTGGAAAAAGCTCCGCTATAGTTGAGATAATAGCCGGCACAAATCTTCTCCAATTCACAATTCCTAATCCAAGTTTCCAAAAAACCACACCCATTATCGCCCAAAAGATCCATCCTACAATATCTCCCGCGAGTGGTATGAGTGTCAGGACATCAGCGATGAAAGCGAGAAAAATCAAAAAGACACCCATTCGTATACTTATCCTGTATTTGGGTTCCTGCTTTTCTTCCATACCCCTCTATTTTACCATGCTTGCTTGGCCGCTGGTTTCGAGATCTTGTTTTGCCTGCTTGATTGCAAGAACCTGAGCTGGATTTGTGGTGATGATCTGGTCCTCTGTGTATGACGCAACAATCTTGAGGGCGACGTGCTTTAGACCGACGAAGAATATTCCCTCCCCAACATCTGACTCGAGAAGAAGATATTTTTCCTCATCAGTGAGGTTGAATGTTCTCTGGATATTGTCGATCGAAGATGGAGATTGTTTTAGAAGAATTTGAATTGAAGAGTTTGTGATAATCGGCAGTCCATATGGTGACTTGAGGAAATCGTCAACATCCTGGGTAATTGTTGCAAGACCAAGATAATATTTTCTTCCTCGTTTTGCCAAACCAAGTAGGAATGAAGCCGTATCTTCTGATTTCATCATCCACCATGCCTCGTCGATCACGAGCAGTCGTTTCTTGAGCTGTTTTCGGATAGCGTTCCATATATAGTGTGTGACGATATACATTGCCACCGGCTTGAGCTCGTCTTCCATGTCTCGAAGCGAGAAAACTACGAATTTTTTGTTGATATCGACGTTTGAAGGGCGATTAATGAAGCCTGACCACGTTCCTTTTGTGTATTTTGTAAGACGTTCCACGAGGGAATCAGCTCCCTGCATCCCGGCAAGTACAAGTTCGAAATCCGAAAGAAGTGGTGGCTCAACATTCCTAAAGTCGGATTCGGGAGTGATGTCCTTCAGGGCGTATGTTTCGGTTATAGCTCGGTCAATGATTGCATCTTCTTCCTGTGTAAGTCCTCCAAGCATAATTCGGAAAAGTCCAACGAGGTTAATGATGTTTGAGCGGAGAATATCAGCTGCACTCTCATCTTCACGGGGGATTGGAAGGTCAAAAGGGTTTATGTGATGCTCTGAGTTGAGGGAAATGTTGAAGTACTTCCCTCCTGTTGCTTCGGCCATGTATTCATATTCTTTTTCTGGGTCAATGACGATGACATCTGTATCAAACATTAGGGTTCTAAGAATTTCGAGCTTTGTGCAGTATGATTTTCCGGCTCCGGCCTTTGCAAATGTCACAGAGTTGTAATTTTCGAGCAGGAATCGATCAAAAAGAACAAGTGAAGAGTTGTGGCGATTGATTCCGTAGAGAATTCCTTTGTCAGACGTAAGATCAAACGAGGTAAATGGGAAAAGTGATGAAAGTGGAGAGGAATTGAGCTTTGAATGAACTGCTAGTTCGTCATTTGCAATAGGGAGAACGCTTCGGTAGCCACTCTCCTGTTGGAAAAGGGCAGGCTTTAGATACACAAGCTTTGATTCAAGGATTGATTTGATTTCTGACTCAGTCTTGTCGAGCTCGGCGCTTGAGTCACCATATATAGTAATGTAGACGCCAACATCAAATATTTTCTCCTGAGCTTGCATGAGATTGTCCCGAAGGGCTTCGAGGTCCTGGTAAGCAGTATCGAGCATTGGATCACGGACAAGACCCTTGTCTTCCCTCTGTGAAATTTGACTTTGAACCTCAGCTACTTTCTTCTGGAAGTGTCGAAGGATCTTTGCGGTGTCTACTGGATGAATGAAAATAGAAATATTAAAAATTTTGTCGAGGTTTACGATTGGAGAGAACCAGCTTTCACTCAAAAATCGAGGATATGAGATGACAAAGAAGGTTCGAGCCACCTTTTCTCCGAGGTTCAATTCTTTTGGGCTGATTTTCAAAGCCGAAGGAGCAATGACATCCTTGAGTTCAAGGACGCCTGCCTCATAAATCTCCTGAGGCATGAGCGATGTCACTGGAGAAACCTCTTTTTTGCCTAGTAATTTTCCAAAAAATGACATATTAATTTATTTGAATAGGTTTTTCTGACTCCCCAGGATTAAATATCTTGTAGTACAATTCTACCACCTCCTCCGTACCAAGTTCAGCCACCCTCACTCCACAACGCACAAGTCCTTGCTCGACAACCCCCACCCTTTGCTCGAGCTGACTTCTGTACTCGGCAAATTTTTCATTTTCAATGATTCGGCTCTCGTCTTTTTTATTGACGAGATTGCTAATTGGGTTTTTACTTGCAGTCATTGCTGGAGGAGTATATGGCACAATAATGAAGAAACTTTTTGTCATGATATTTGAATTCTCGACGAATGTCTTAATGAATTCAATGTATTCCCTTGTCTGAATCTTCATAAGTTCAGTCATTTGTTCTTTGTAACGTTCCTCAAGAAGGGCTATGTATGGCCGTATATCAAGTCTTTTTGATTGAACAAATATCTGAACAGAAAAATCAAGAGAATTTAGAAAATTTTGGAACTGGTAGATGATTGAGTTTTGTTCATCGGCAGATTTGAGGGCAAAGTTCAATGAAGAAGCGAGAACAAGAGCCCTCATTGAGCCATCTTTGAGAATAACAATTCCATCACGAATTTCCCTTATCGGTACAAAGTCCTGAGTTGTTTTTGAACTTGTTGCCATAATTATCTTTGGTTTTTATTTGTGTACATGCTCTCCTTTATGTCGAGACTCCACGTGAGGTCCTTGAGTTTGCTATCAGAAATCTTTGGGACCATGATTGATGCGTACTGTTTTGCCTCCTGCTCCGGTGTCACCACCTTTTCTTTTTCCGCTTTCTTCCATATGTAGAGTTTGCTGGAGAAAAAATACTTGAAGGCTGCTTCCATTACAAAAATAAACGGTTTGTTGTTTATTTTGTAGAATGCGAGAGCTGCTGACAATGTCATTACAATAACAATTGGTATAAATGACAGCACGATCGAGTCCAAAAGCCTATATACAGCAAATGATAGACCTGCGCCTCCCGCAAGATAAATGAACTGCTTGAGGGTCAAGGGTCCAAATATCTTGTCTTCAACTTCGATGAACTGTGGGACTTGAAAACGCATGTGTTCATTATAGCATTATTCAATCGGCTCCCGATAAGGATCCACCGAGGTCTTCCCCGCTGGCTGTACCGGAGGCTTTGGGGAAGTTGGTGCTGGGGGTGTTTGGGGATTTGGTGGTATTGCAATTGGCCCAGGGCTTTGAGGTTTTGGTGCATTTGGTGCAGCTATTTCATTTGCACTTGAGACTGGATTTGCAAGGAGGTGGTCGACGATAGAAACCCTTGGTGTTGTTGGTGGATTTTCAATTCCATCAAGTATCTGGGCCTTATTTAGACTTGAATTGTTGTATTGAGGAGAAGTTGAAACAGGTTTATCCTTAACAATCTCAAAGTTCCCAGCTTTTTCGAGGGGGGTGAGAGGGCGGCTTGGAGGTATAGGCACTGTATTTTGCTCCAAAGTAATTTCTTCCTGTACTTTTCTAATTGATTCTCGAAGCGGCATAAAAATCTCTTCGTTTATATCTTTAACAATTTTTTCAGAAATTTCCTTGTCAATCTCGAGGTCTCTAGCTACTGTATCAATAAATTTGACTGATGGTAGTTTTCCTATAAGTACCATTCGGGTATCTACTTCGAGCTGCCCTATTTGGTCAAGGAGTAAATTATAACGCGCACCAATGCTCTCTAATTTCGAGTATACACTCGAAGATTTTATTGCCTCAAGTATTTCTTTTGGGATTGTTGTTTCGGTTGGTTTCATTTTTTTATTTTGTCCATCTATCTCTATTTCGACCATCGTTCATATATCCGTAAGCCTTGTGCTCTGTCGTCGGAGGTAGGTTGCTGATGCGGTTACCAATAGCCCTTCTGGTTGGTGCGTCAATCAGGTCTTCCATTTCTTTGAGTTGTGCCGGTGTCATGTAATCGATAACATCATTATTCTGAAGGTGGGTTGGATCAACCTTCGACAATTCCTTACCCGAAAGATTCTTCATATGCTTCTCGATGACTGTCGGTTGTCCAGAACTGAATACTAGGGATAGTCCTTCCTTTCTCGCTGTTTTAAACTTTTCCTTATCTATTTCTGAGAGAGCATCGCCGTCAACTAAGCCTTCTGCTTGCTTAGAAGAAAGCGTAGCAGCAAATTGCGTGTTCGTAAGAGTTTTTAGAGGAACATCCTCGAGTTCTTTCTTGGTCATTTTTCCTACAGCATCATAATAAGTCTTGAGTTGCTCAGGTGTAGTAGGTAAGTTATTGAGAATTGGTTTAAGGGCCTCTGTTCTTGATCGTTCTCTCTGTACTCCTGAAATGACTCTCGCGCGATCCTTATCCTCCCTCTCAACATCACCAAAACTCTGTTTGCCACCATATTTTGATTTTTCGACACTCGTTAACCCTCCTCTTACTGCTTGGCTAATGCCTAGGTTTCTTAACACAGTTGTAGCAGCTCTTCCCGTTTTGCTTCCTTGTGCGGCTGCAGCCATATTGTCGAACCCTTTTCCTGCTAGTTTACCAAGTCGTCCAGCAGTATTTCTTCCAACCACTCCCCCTACCTTACCCCTCACCCAATCCTTTGCTACGTTTGCCATTCCTGCTCCGTGGCCCCCGAGCTGAAGTGCGGCAACAAGAGGGACATTTATAAAGACAAATGCAATAATGAATTGAAAAATAAGTCCTGCATCAGCAACGACCACCGCACCAATTGTTGAACCAGCCTTTGCTGCTGCAAGTTGTGCAGTGTCGAGAGCGTCAAAGAATCCTCCATTGCTTAGGAATTTGAGAGCCACATACATGAAGAAAAGGTACGCAGGCATGAAAACAAGTTGGGGCACAAAATAATCCATGAACTTGCTCGTCATTTTTTGGTCAACTTTTGGGAAGATCATCCCTACAAAATACAGTGGAGAGAATCCCATGATGAGAAGGAGAATGACAATACGAATAATGAAGGCGAACCCTGCAAACAAGAAGCTAAGAGCTGCTGTGAGCATGAGTATCGAGCCTCCAATAGTTGAGACTGCGACTAGAAATGTTCCATTTGCAGTAGCGAGGATTCCTCCCTTGTTATATACCTTAGGTATTTTGAGGCTTTGCTGAAAGACGTCAGAGATACCTCCTTGTTTGAATGAATTTGTTAAAACCGTACCAATATCCCCTTTGGATAGATCTACATTTTGAGAATTAGGAGCGATTGCCCTGTAGAATTGGAGAGAAACGAGATTCGAAGCGTCAATAAGAATACGAGTGAAGAAAAGGCTAAAGTTAATGAGTATTCCAGCGAAAAATATCTTAACGACAAGAGATCCAAATTGAGGACCCTTTGTTCCAAGGATTGTGTTAATTGAGGCATATATGAGAGCAAAGATAATGAAGATGCTCGAAATGTTTCGTATGACAATCCACGTCTGTTCAATTGCCGGAGTTGCTTCGTAGAGTGCCTTTATATTAAGTGTGAGAACTATCGAAGCGTTAAGGATAATTCCGGCAAGAGAAATGGCGTATGACATGAACTGGAGCACCCAGTTTCCGAGTTGGGAGAAAAGACTATCAAAAATTGATATAGTAGCACATTGAGCAAGACTATCTTGACTGAATATGAGCCACCACGAACAATCAGCTGCCGCTTGGGCAACATGAGGAATACTAGCAACTCCTCCCACCAGGAGGACAAGTGTTATCGATAGGATTGTTGCTAATTTTCTGTTCATGTAATGCTAATAGTAGAAAGTTGAAAACAATGTGCACTGCTGCAGCTTTCTCTGGGCATCTGCTTTTGCGCTATCCATGTCCTCTTTTACTTTATCCAATGCTTTCTGAGATTCTGAAACCTTGAGTGGAGATATAAGCGACTGACTCTGAAGCAATCTGCTATATTTTTCACTTGGCGCCCGAAGGTCGTTCACTGTTTTTGCAACGGTGGTGCTTGCTTGAATATCTGTAAGAGTCTTGAGTTGTGTAGTAGCATCCGCTGTTTCTGCAAGGAGGGTGTTTGCAACTGGTGTGATTCTTGTAGCGACTTCTCGAGCAATATCATCGAGTCCAGATTGAGCCATGGCTTTTCGGTATCCATCAGATGAGAAATCTATCAATTTCTGGTTGTAACATGCTGTCGCTGTGTCGTATGCTTGTTTTGCACTGACAACTATCGCGAGGGCAGCATCTTTATTCTGCTTGTATTGTTTTGCGTTATCGATGTTCGTTTGGAGGTTAGGAAGCATTTGCTCAGTTATCTTTCCTGCCCCCTCAGGACTTTCTTGTATTATTTGGTTGATGTATGCATTTGAATCTCCAGCACCGCCTCCACTGATTGCCCCAAGTCCTTGAGAAAGAACCTGTGTTACGAGTTGCGCAAAGAGGGCGTTTACAATTTCGTTAAGTTCATCCGCTAGTTCAAGTTGACGAATCGGACTTCCAAGGTTTGATTCAAGGGCTCCTGCGATAACGGAGCCAGGTGTTTGGACTTCACATTTTTCTTCTGCCACATAACCTTCCCCCGATCCTTCGTATGATCTTTCTGGTCCATTATATGTTCCTTCTCCGGATCCCTCACTTGGTCTTTCTTCTGAATTTTCATTGCCGGTTTTGGTACATTTTCTCCACGAGAGAAAACCTTTTCCTTGATTTAGCTCCTCTCTTCTCTGGATCTGGACGTTTGCTACTCGAAGAGAGAGTTCTGTATCAGCTTGGATCCATGCCCCGTACACATTGTTTTGTGGTTCTGTGGTCATAGAAACGAAAGCAGGCCAGCCACCCTGTCTGAAATCTCCAGCAGTGAAGCCGTTAATACTTGAATTTTTAACAGCATTTGTAGTGTTTGTAATGATAGTTCCTAAAGTACAAGCATACCTTTGTCCACTATTCGGATGATATTTAAAAGCGAGCGCAATTCGGAGATCGATACTGAATGGAGAACAGAGATTTGTGAGTGGTCCTCCGTACTGAGAGAGAAAACGCCCAGTTTCCTGGTCTGCAAGATCGAGAAAGAAGGAGCTTGGATTTGTTACAAATGAAGGACTTCCTTGAAAGCCAGAATTGATCCAGTTGACAACACTCTGGGTTATTTGTCGGACGATTTGTTTTGCAAACATTCCCGCAATTCCGTCGAGGACAAATTCCTTGAGATTGTCAGAATACGCATTAAATGCGAGCTGTGTCGTGTTTGTTGCGATGATGATTTGCTGAACCAAAGACGCTCCGACTTCTACAACTGCATATTGTGCTTCGACTTTATGTGGTATTGAGAGTGACAATGAAAGGAGTGACCCGATCAGGAGTGTTACTACAAGAAGCGAACTAATTATTTTTGTAATCTTTTGTTTCATATTATTGGTGTGTCATAAAAAATATACCCCCTTCATTTTGTTGATATTGAATTCCCATCAAACTGATTTTTTGCCTGACAGATAGGAAAGCGTCAAAAAGTTTTCGAGCCCCTTCGAGGTATTGGCTTGTTGCTTGCAATCCAAGGACCGGGTCAGCTCCCGATTTTCTAAATGATTGAGCCACAAACAAGGAGATCTTCATCCCATTTATTAAATCGAGGTGAGTCTGAGAAAGTGACGCAGGGGTTTCAATTGTAGTAAGTCCGTTCACAATATTTTGGTATGTGGTGATGATGGGGTCGAGTTCTTTGAGAATATCCAAATCTTCTTTCTCGAGGGCTTCCTTAGCAATTACAGCCTCATTTCTTCCATTTATTGGATACTTGAGAAAAAGATTTCCAACATCATTCCCATATTGTCTGATAGATGTGGCGCTATCGTCTTTGCGAGTTTTTACTGAACTTAAGTTGTAAAGTTTTGGTGCACTAAGGACAATTCCACTTTTTGTGACAACCTGCTGCGCTACTTCTATCTGGCTCTGAGGATCCTGGGAAAGACCCGCTTGGCGGAGTTCCATGTAGCGGGCAAAAAAGTCTCTAGCAAGAAGGTCGGTCGGAGTGAGGTCTTCTGTGGGAGTTTTTGAAGATGAAGTTTCACTCATTTTGTCCTTGGGACCTTTGACGAGAGGGTTTCTTCCGGTAGTACTTTCCTTTCCGTCGGATGTGCCGTCACCATCAGTATCTGCTTTGTGTGGATCAGTACCGAGGAGAACTTCTTCCCAGTCTCTGAGACCATCAGAATCGCTGTCGACGCTCTGTAGGTCGGGAGAAAGAGCTGGGGTTGAGGTCGAAACGAGGGGTGCTTCGTAGACTATGTTTTCATCCTGTTTGTTGCGATACTCTGCGACAAAAAATGCTCCACTGATAAGGGCAGCTGCGGCAAGAATCAAAACGATATTTTTGAGGCTTGGGGACTTCATTTATAATTTCGGGTAGTACTCGAAATGCTCCCCTAATTATAGCAAGATATGAAGCCTAATCCTACGTATTTTCGGCTTATTTCTGTGGAAAACAGACAATCTTCTTCCATTGTTCAAGAGAAAGCTCTTCCGCGCGCACCTGAGCCGGCCATTTTTCTTGTTCCCACAGGTTTTTGAGTACTTCTGGGGCCATTTTTTCCTTCAAATTGCCCATAAGTACCTTTCGTTTGTGAGAAAAGCCGGTTTTTACAAGGTCAAAGAAGTTTTTTTCATCAATATTTGATTCGGTGAAGAAGTTTTTTGAGATATTTTCAATGAGAAGAACTGCGGAGTCGACGTTTGGCACAGGGCGGAAAAATTTTCGAGGGACTGACGTGATAAATTTTGGATTTCCATAAGCTTTGACTGAAATTGAAAGAATACTTTCCTTAGAATCGGTAATTCTTCTCGTCAGTTCCTTCTGAAGCATGACAACAATCCGCATTGGTTGAATTTCTGATTCGAGAAATTTTCTCAAAAATTCCCCGCTGATGTAGTACGGGATATTTGCCACGATACTGTACTCCCCTTTTTTGAGACCAAGGATTGCTGGCTCAATTTCCAAAATATCCCCATGGATTAATTTCAATTTTCCTGTTTTGAGTTCTCGAGAGAACTTTTCAGAGAGAAATGGAATGGCACGGTCGTCTTTTTCAATCGCAATGACCTGGGCTCCAGCCTCAAGAAGACCATGAGTGAGAGCTCCTTTTCCTGGACCAACTTCAACAACAACATCATCACGAAGAATTCGCGCAGCATGGATCATGGCTCCGATTACGTGAGGTGCATGGAGAAAATTCTGCCCCAAAGATTTTTTCGCGACGAAATTATTTTTGGATTCAGTTGTGATTTCTTCTGATTCAGAAAATATCTCAGGTTCCATGGTGTATAATTAAAAATCAATAAAGATTGCCTTGACCCCTCTCGCTTCTTCGTCACCCTTTGATTCTATAAGATCATTGCCAATATCGGAAATGAATTCAGAAGGAAGATTTACTTTTTGTGCTCCATAAATTGTGCGAAGTTGAGCATAGCTTAAGAAAACTTTTTTCCGAGCACGTGTGAGTGCGACATAAAAAAGTCGTCTCTCTTCTTCTGCTTCCGATTGACTCATGTCACCTTCATTCAATTTTTGGTGAGGAAAAAGATCCTGTTCAAGGCCAGCAATAAAAACATAATCATACTCAAGTCCTTTTGATGCGTGGACCGTCATAAGCTTCACTGCATCATGATCTTTTTCAAGCTCATCCTGATCAGTTGCAAGTGCTGCATTTGAGAGAAGGGATTCGATCGCCTCCTCGCCCTGGAGATGATCATACTGAGCCGCAACCGTGGCCAATTCCCTCAGGTTTTCGAGCTTTTCTTGTTCCTCAGGTGAACCATTTTTATAGACAGATTCCATGCCTGTTTCTCTTAAAATATATTTAATGAGGTCGGAAGGTTTTTGGGTGAGAGCAACTTCTTTTATTCGATCGAGAAGAGACAAAAACTGATCAACTTTTCCACGTAGTCCTGGCCCGAGAATGTTCTGTTGCCCCGCGATAACTTTGAGCATAGTGGCCTTCCCAATTCCCCGTGGAGGAACATTTATAATTCGAATCATGTCAGATGAACTTTCACGATTGAGAGACGCTTTGATGAATGAAAGAGCGTCTTTAATTTCTTTTCTTTCAAAAAATCTTACACCAAGAACCTGGTACGGAATATTTTTCTTTATAAAAGCATCTTCAAGAACTCGTGATTGAAAGTTTGCTCGATACAGGACGCAGATTTCTCGCGGGTGTGTTCCCTCAGAGATGAGGTCCCGGGCTTTTTCTGAAATCATGCGCGCTTCTTCGTTTTCGGTGTACGAAATGATAAGTTCAATCTTCTCCCCTGCCCCATTTTGGGTAAAAAGATTTTTTTCTCGGCGCATGACATTCTTTTTGATAATGGTGTTTGCCGCCATAAGAATTGTCTGTGTCGAGCGATAATTTTCCTCAAGAGTAATTATTTTTGCTTCAGGATATTCCTTTTCAAAATTCAAAATGTTTTGAATGTCCGCGCCTCTCCAGCTGTAAATGTTTTGGTCAATGTCTCCGACCACGCAAATGTTACGGTGTTCTTCTGAAAGCATGGTTGCAATTTCATACTGAACCCGATTTGTATCTTGATACTCATCAATATGAATATATTTCCAGATCGAGTTGTATTTTTTTCTAATTTCCGGATATGTTCGCAAAAGTACTGCTGTTCGCAAGAGAAGATCATCAAAGTCGAGAGATTTTTCCTTTGCCAGAGCCTTCTCATATTTTTCCCAGACACTCAAAATTATTTTTTGATAGTATTCTTTCGCTTTCTCACGATATGCCGAAAGTGTGACTCCGTCCCCTTTTTCTCTTGAGATCGCATTCAAGAGAGCACCTGGTTCAAACTGCTTTGGATCGAGTCCAAGCTCCTCGAGAGCATCTTTGACGGCTCTTTTTGAATCGCCTCTGTCATAAATCGTAAAATGTCTTGGAAGCCCGACCAAAATGCTGTTTTCTTTGATGATATGAACTCCAAGAGCATGAAATGTGCTTACAAATGGCCGTTCTGCCCTCCCTTCGCCCAAAGAAACTGGAAAATTGAGACTTTTATCGCTTTCAATGAGATGAAAGACCCTCTCCCTCATTTCTTTGGCGGCTTTGTTGGTAAAGGTGATGGCGAGGATACTCGAAGGAGCTATCCCATTCTTTATGAGGTTCAATATGCGATGGGTTAGGGTTTTTGTTTTTCCAGCTCCCGCTCCAGCGAGGATGAGAAGGGGTCCTTTGATGGTTTCCACTGCATCTTTTTGTCGCTGATTGAGTCCTTCGGTAGTCATTGCATCACTATATCATAGGAAGCTACGCAAAAAGGATTTTCAGACTATTATTAAACAATAAATTCATGTTTATTCAAGTAGTTATTTGACAAAAAATAGTAAATGATGCTCTCCACAGGGGCTGTTGACTTTTAAACCTGGCTCAAGTACCTTAGATAAGTACTCTCAAAAATAGATGTATAAATATGGCTCTGTTGAGCCATCTACAGAAAATTTCTGGACTCAAAGAAGCGTCGTAAGACGTACGAAAGACCTTGCCGAACGACTATTTTCATTATGAAATTTTCTTCATACAAGTCTCCAAAAAATATATGGCTTATTAGAGCCATCTCACGAGGGATGGTTGTTTGCCTTATGCTTATTTTGGCACCCTTTTTCTTTCCCAAGACCGCAGAAGCTGGTCTTTTTTCGTTCTTTTCTGACAAAATAGGAGTCGAAGAGGTATCAGCAAAGTCCCCTGAGCCTATTGCCATGAATTCTCAGAACATGGCCCTTCTCAAGGCGGCAGTCAATTCAGATCCAAACCCGAACAAGAACACTGACGAAACTGTTCATGTATCCGGAAACGCTCTTGTGGCGGAAGTTGGCCCTTCAGGGATCGCTGCTGACATTGAAGATGAACCAAATACTGAGATTAGCATCTATGTTGTGCGCTCGGGTGACAGTCTTTCTACAATTGCAAAGATGTTTGATGTCTCGGTCAACACCATTATTTGGGCAAACAACCTCGGAAGCAAACCAACCCTCAAGGAGGGACAAACTCTTGTTATCCTCCCTATCTCAGGAATTCGCTACACCGTAAGGCGTGGAGATACTATTAAGGGGATTGTTACAAAACACAAAGCCGATCTTGATGATGTATTGAAATATAACAATCTTTCTCTCGACACAGTCCTTCGTGAAGGAGATATCGTCATTATTCCTGATGCAGAGCCAGTCCAGCAGAATACTCTTGCAAAGAAAGTAAGCTCACGAACATCTACTCAGGATAATCCGGTTCATGATGCAGATGGCCCAAGCTATCCAGGTTACTATATCCGACCTATCAAAGGAGGAGTTCGAACTCAGGGTCTTCATGGCTACAACGCCGTTGACCTTGCGACAGTCCAGGGTTCATCTATCTATGCAGCCGCAGAAGGAACTGTTATCGCAAGTATGACAGGAGGATGGAACGGAGGTTATGGAAATTATGTCATTATCTCCCACCCAAATGGAACTCAGACACTCTATTCTCATAACTCAAAGAACCTCGTGGTCCAGGGTCAGCATGTTGAACAAGGAGATGTCATTGCAAAAGTTGGTGCAACTGGCCACGCTACAGGACCTCACGTCCACTTCGAAATCCGAGGAGCAAAGAATCCTTTCTAACCTACTTTTAACCCTCAAAAATTCCTCTGTCGGTACTGGAGCGCTTCGAGAACATGATTTTTTTGAACTTCACTTTTTCCTTCGAGGTCGGCAATTGTCCTCGCAAGTTTCATCGTCCTATGAAATGCCCTTCCCGAAAGACCAAGCCTTTTTGCAGAAGATGAAAGCAGTTCTTTTATATCTGCCTTGAGCTCAATACATTTTTCCATATCAGAGACGTTCATTTCCCCATTTACTTTTTTGTGCCGTACTTTCTTTTCAATAAATCTTCGAAGCTGTCTCTTGCGTGCATTTTCCACTCTCCTTCTGATACTTGCTGAAGTTTCATTTATCCTTGATGAGCCGGCGAGTTTTTCATATTCGACCTTTGAAACCGAAACCCACAGATCAATGCGGTCAATGATAGGTCCTGAAATTCTTTTTTTGTAGAGGATAATGTCTCTCTCTGTACATGTACAACCTTTTTCTTTTCCATATCCACATGGGCAGGGATTCATTGAAGCAACGAGAATGCACTGCGCAGGAAATGTGAGAGAACCCCGAGCCCGTGAAATGGTTACGACCCCGTCTTCGAGAGGTTGTCTCAAAGCATCTATAACAGCCCTATCAAATTCTGCAAATTCATCGAGAAAAAGTACTCCACGATGAGCCAGGGTAATCTCCCCTGGTCTTGGAAATGGTCCTCCACCAACAAGCGATGGATACGAAGATGTGTGATGAGGAGAGCGGAATGGAGGATGTGTAATGAAAGGCGCGTCGAGTGTCCGTGCCATAGAGTGTATCCCAGTCACCTCGAGAATTTCTTCATGATCCAGTGCGGGAAGTATCGTTCTAAAAGCTTTTGCGAGCATTGTCTTCCCTGTTCCTGGAGGTCCATAGAGGGCAATGTTGTGTCCTCCAGCAGCAGCGATCTCGAGACCTCTTTTTGCAGCCTCCTGACCCTGGATGAGAGAAAAATCAGTATCAAATGACTGTGGTTCATATATCACATTGGTTTGAGGTTGTGGCTTGATTATTCCACCATGTCTTCCGATAAGGTGTCCAATTATTTCATCAAGATTTTTTATTCCAAAAACTTTTATTCCCTTCACAAGAGCGGCCTCTTCGGCATTTTCATGAGGAACATAGACCTCCCCGAATCCATTTTTACGCGCACCTCTTACAAGAGGTAGGACACCACTCACTCTTCTTAAGTTTCCTTCAAGAGAGAGTTCTCCAAGAAAAAGCTTTTTCTCCGAATCAAAATCAATATCCCCACTCGCCAGAAGATATCCGAGGGCCATCCCAAGGTCGAATGAAGTCCCCTCTTTTCTTACATCGGCAGGTGCAAGTGATATTACGACTTTTTGATTCTTTTGCTTCGGCGAAGTATATCCGCTATTTTTTATTCCAGCAGAAATTCTGTCGCGAGCTTCATCGACAGCTTTGTCTCCTAAGCCGACAACGGAAAAATGATGAAGTCCGTTTGAAAGGTCTATTTCGATAGTAATAATGTGTGTTGTTAGTCCAGAAAGCTGGGCACTATATAATTTTGCTACACTCATCCCGAAACCATATCACATCGAGATAAAATCCTGATAAAAAATAAATAAAGTTTTGATAAAATTGTGATCATGTCAAGTAAAAATCCTCTTTTATGAGGATTTTTAAGGGTTATTTCATATGCTTGATTGAGGTTCGAGCTGCCGGATTTGCATCGAGGCGCTCTTTTTCGATTGGTTCTCCTGAAATTTCACAGATTCCGTAGGTTCCCTTTTCAATTTTTGCCAGAGCATCGTTTACATCTTTGAGTTGTTTTTCGAGTTGTTGGAGTATTCCCTCGTTATCCTCCAATTGCTCCATCTTGTCGGCTAGCTCGTTTTCGTCAGCAGAATCAACCTCGACATCTTTTGAGCTCGCTTCCCAGCCCAAGGGATTCTTGGGATTTGATGACTGTCCAACCGTTGTAAGTTCGTCTTCGAGTACCTTCTTTTCCTTCTCGAGCTTCTTCTTGAAATATTCGGTATCTTTTTTATTCATGCCCCCATTTTACCTGACATATGTCTCTTTTTCAACCCTTCCCAAGAGTCCTTTGAGAGCACTTTCTGTGGTGGTGAATACAATGGTATCTTTGTCGATAAATGAGTAGAGGAAGAGGGTCTCATCTTGCCTACCGATGAATTCTCTTACATCCCTATTTTGTATTTGTTTGTCGATGAATTTTCCTCGAATGCTAAAATATGATGCAATTGAACTTGAAGCCGTAGTCTCCCCTGCACGGGCCTTTTCTTTAAAATTGAGAATATCAGCAAGTTCATCAGGCATCGATGCTTCCCATGCAAGCATTCCAGCAAAGGCGTTTTGGAAAAAGTCTGTCGTGAAAATGAGGAAAGGAGTTTTCACTCCGCTGTCCTCGTTGTATGTTCCGAGCATCCATTGATCGGTGAGGGATCGTGCTAGAGTACTCGGCATTTCGATTGCCGCTTTTTTAATGAATGAAGATCCTGTCACTCGCACTGAAGTCTCGCCACTTTTTTCTCCAAGCACAAGTTCGATGACCTGCGCAGATCCGCTCGTATTTTTATTGAGCTCAGCGGTAATTCGTGGAACAAATTGACCTTCAGCAATACCATCAACCATGAAAACATTCTGTTTGTCATAAGGAATGATGCTCTGAATTGCTACTGGTTTTGTAGCCACTTGTTCGGGCAATGCAAAAGCGCTTTGCTTGTAGAGATAGTATCCTCCGTATGCTCCTCCAGCGATGAGAATAAGGCTTACAAGAGCTAGAATTATTTTTTTACCACCCCCCTTTGGTCGTGCCTCCTCTTCGTCAACAATGGTTTTGTCGGGAATTCCTGCGGCCTCAGCTTTTTGCATCTGCTCAACTTTTTTTGTCTCGGCAATGACCATGCTTGCTGTCGAAGTTTTGTGCTGCGACATGAGCTCGGCAATGTCCCCTTCATAGGTTCGAATTGGTTTTTGAAGATAATTTTTGAATGCACTCGAGTCATTGAGGGCTTCGGTTGGTGAAGGTGGAATGGGCGCTTGCGACGCAGGCATTCCTGGCTGATTTTTTGTTGGAGGAACTATTTTTCCAATCGTTGCTCCGAGAGCGTCCTGAAGAGCTGTCTGAGGTTTTGCGATTGGTGCTGGAGGTGGAGGCACAGGAACACCGCCCTGAGAAGAAGACTTTGTGGTCACCTCGATGTCTGGCTTATATTCCTGATCCGCGAGAATGTTCAGTGGTTTTTCACCATTCATATATCTAGTATACCAAACTAATTCTTTTTCTGTTTAAATTTTATGTATAGTTATTCTTGCCCCGAAAGATCTGCTATCTCGTCCGCTACATTTCCGAGTGTTGCATCCTTTGGTCCTCTCTTTCTAAAATTTGGCTTGAGCATCGCCTTTCCTTTTGACATAAAGCGGTTTTGATTTCCGATAAGATATTTTTGTGGACTCTGGTCGAGATCAAAAAAGTCATCAACTGCTTCACGAAGTTTTGTTGATGTTGATTTTCCAAATGAAACAACTTCCACCTGGCAGCCTTCATTGGTTTGCAAGTATTCAACGAGAGGTACAAAGTCCCCGTCCCCTGTTACGAGAATGACTGCATCGAGTTTTGGCGCGAGTTTTACTGCATCGATTGCCATACCGACATCCCAGTCAGCTTTCTTTGCCCCGCTACCAAAGATCTGGAGATCTTTGGTTTTTGTTTCGATTCCCATTTTTGTGAGGGCCTCAAAAAATGCCTTCTCGTCCCCTGCCTCGGTTGTGATGACGTACGCAACAGCACGAATGAGAGACCTTCCCCCCACCGAGTCATTCACTATCTGCCCAAAATTTACTTTGGAGTGATAGAGATTTTTTGCACTGTGATAAATGTTTTGCGTATCTATGAAAACTCCTACGCGCTGTTCCTTGTGTTTGATTACTGACATATAAAATTAAAAAACTAAATGTATAAAAATACTAACTGCTAATTATGCTTATTAAAATAAGCTTCATGCTTACAAACCAATCATACCATTAAAACGAGATTACTTAACCTTCAAATCAAGCTTCTTTGCTACAGATGAGTAGCGCTTTGGACTTTTCTTCTTGAGATAGTTCAGATGGCTCTGTCGATCAGCAACCATAGCGAGAAGTCCTCGTCGTGAGTGGTTGTCCTTCTTGTGCTTCTTCAAATGTCCTGCCAATTCCTCGATTCTCTTTGTCAAAATAGAAATCTGGACCTCTGGAGAACCAGTGTCCTTGTCGTGGATGGCTACAGTCTTGATGACTTTGGCTTTCTGCTTGGTTGTTAACATGATTGAAGATAATAGCACGAATGGCTTTATATTGCAAGGATTATTGAAAAAATGCCAGAAAAGGTATACTTAACTCATGTCGTACAATCTCGCGGAGCTTAAAAATGAATTTCTCCAGTACGTTGAGATAGAAAAAGGCCGAAGTTTGAGTACCGTAAGGAATTATGACCATTACCTCACTCGTTTTCTTGATTATACAAAGGCAAAGAACCCAAAAGACATAAGTGACTCTGTTTTGCGTGACTATCGTCTCTGGCTCAACCGCCAGGAGGCCCGAAGGGAGAAAGGAGCATCTGCGACCACTATAAAGAAGCGTACACAGAACTATTACCTCATTGCCTTACGGGCTTTTCTTAAATATCTGGCAAAAAGAGGTGTCGATTCCCTTCCTGGAGAAAGAATTGAGCTCGCAAAGGTACCTGAAAGATCCCTCGATCTCATTTCTATCGAGGAATTACATCGTTTTCTCGAAGCTCCGGATACCTCAACCCTTCGGGGTCTTCGAGATAGGGCAATGTTCGAGCTTCTTTTCTCTACCGGACTCCGCGTTTCTGAGCTTTGTTCCCTTCCTCGGGATTTGAACCTCAAGCTCGATGAATTCTCTATTCGAGGTAAGGGAGAGAAAGTTCGAGTTGTTTTCCTCTCTGATGATGCAAAGAAATGGGTAAAAACGTATCTCGATAAGAGAAAAGACATGGATGATGCCCTTTTTATCCAGATTTTGGGTTCAAAAAAGGACGGTGGAGCAAAAAATCCAAAGCTTGCCCAAGGAAAAAGAGATTCTATGAGGCTCACTCCCCGTTCTGTCGAGAGAATTGTTAAATTCTATGCTATCAAGGCGGGAATTTCAAAAAAAGTCACCCCTCACGTCATTCGACACAGTTTTGCAACTGATTTACTTAGGAACGGAGCTGATCTCCGCTCAGTGCAGATGCTTTTGGGACATGCAAACATAGGAACAACTCAGATTTATACCCATGTGACGGATAGTGAACTAAGAAAGATACATAAGAAGTTTCATAGAAAATCAGGAGAGTAGTGCTATACTTTCCTCATGAACATCATCTCATGGAACGTAAATGGTATCCGAGCAGTCATCAAAAAAGGCAATTTTCTACCATTTATCGAAAAATACAATCCAGACATCCTCTGTCTCCAGGAAACCAAAGCTGAAAGAGGTCAGGTAACCATCGATTTACCTCAGTATACGGAGTATTGGAACTCAGCGACAAAGAAAGGCTACTCAGGAACGGCTATTTTCTCAAAAGTTAAGCCAATTGAGGTAATAAATGGCTTACCAGAAGCAATTATAAAGAAATATGGCCTTGTTGCTGATGATTATGGAGATCCAAACACCGAAGGGCGCGTAATTGCAGCAGAATTCGAGGATTTCTATGTAGTAACTGTCTATACCCCTAACGCAAAGGATGATTTAAGCAGAGTTCCTCTTCGTCACAAGCAGTGGGACCCAGCATTTCTCGCCTATTGTAAGCAGCTTGAAAAGAAAAAACCTGTTATTTTCTGCGGAGATCTCAATGTTGCCCATACTCCAGATGATCTTGCTCGCCCAAAGGAAAATGAAGGACTCAAAGGATTTACTCTTGAAGAAAGAGAGGGATTTCAGAATTTTGTTGAAAAGGGATTTCTCGATAGCTTCCGTCTTTTTACACAAGGTAACGGACACTATACGTGGTGGTCTCACTTTGCAAACTCAAGAGATCGAAATATTGGCTGGAGAATCGACTACGTCCTTATCTCCCCTGCTCTCAAAGAAAAAGTTCAATTCGCTCATATTTTAAAGGACGTAATGGGATCTGATCATTGTCCCGTGCAGATTATTTTAAGGTAGTTTTCTATAAAAGACAAAATAAAATTAGTTATCCACAGTTTTATCCATAAATGTCCTTTACATCTTTTTTCTTGTTGATAGAATAAAGGACAGATCAGCTTTGAGACATGCATTGAACCGAGGAAGGATGCAACGAGGCAAAGTTCTTTGAACAAGTAGTGGGCAAATGGGTAGTTAATCAGTCTCTTTTTGAAGATTCAAAAAAGATGGAACAACCCTCTGCTAGCTTTGGCTTATGATAAAGGAGTTTCACAATCACAATTCATCATGCGCTCTCTAGCGCGACAATTTTTTAGTAACTTCCCTCTTATCACATTCCCTTAGTTGGCTTTGCAGGTCAGTTTCAGTTGTATCCTGTGGGATACCTTTGAAATGAACTTCACAAATCAAAACCGCATAAAAGCGAGTAACAAATCCTAACCTTGTAACCCGCGTCTATGCGGTTTAATTGTACTCAAAATATAAAACCTATATTTTAAGCCATATTTTAGCGTTTCACAAGAAACGTTTCTTATGAAACGTAGTGTTTTTTTCTTATTTCATCAATATCTCCCTTTTCCTCCTCCTCTCTCCTTTCTTTTCCCTTCTCACCGAGTTTCTTTAGCTCATTTTCAGGCATTTTCATAAGCTCAATAGCTTTTCCTTCAAGATATTCTGGGGTATTAAGCTTAGGATTATCAAGAACTTCCTCAAGAAGAGCGTGAAGAGTAAATCCTAGCTTTGGTCCAGGTGTTTCATGTGTAACTTCCATTATTCTTTGGCCATTTATCTTGAGCATGCTAACAGAAACAGGATCCCGCAGCGCTTCTTCGATCATTGACTTGTATTTTCGGAGTCGATAAGGATTTTCTTTAGGCCTGCCTGTCCCTATACGGTCGCATACGCGTATATTCATAAGGTCCCATATGTTTTCCTGTCCAACATTGTTTATCATCCTTCTGACGGCAGATAACGTGATCTCCTGAGTGTCAGAGAAGAACATGTGCCAACGAATGAGTTTTGTTACCTTATCAACTGTCTTTTGAGGGAACTTGAACCTTTGAAGTATCTTCTTTGTTACACGTGAACCAACAACTTCATGGCCATAAAACGTAATTTGACCTGTTTCACGTGAAAGTCTCTTTGTTTCTGGCTTTGAAATATCGTGAAATAGGGCTGAAAGTCGTATATCAAGAGGCCACTTCTTGTCAGCTGCGTGTTGAACTGTCCTAAGAAGGTGCTCAAAAACGTCAAAAGCATGAGCTTGGTTCTGGCCAACTCCCTTTGCAACCGATAGTTCTGGAAGAATAATCTTCAAAATCCCAAGCTTCTCAAGCATTTCAAGGCCCTTCTTGGGTTCATTTGACATAAGTATTTTTATGAATTCATCCCGGATTCTCTCAGAGGAGATCTTCCCAAGAAGATGAGAATGGCTCTGTATAGCCTTTTCTGTATCAATGTTAATCGTGAAACCTAACTCAGTTGCAAGGCGAATAGCTCTCAATATACGAAGCGCATCCTCACTAAATCTATCCTCTGCCTTGAGTACAGTCCTCACGACCTTGTCTTTTATGTCCTTAAATCCCCCATACAGGTCAATTATGTCCTTTATTGCGCCCTTGGAAAGACTTACTGCGATAGCATTCATGGTGAAGTCACGACGCTTGAGATCGTCTTCAAGCTTAGTACTGAAACGTACCTCATCCGGGTGACGGAAGTCGCTATACCCTGTCTCAAGTCGGTACGGGGTAACTTCTACAATCTTGAGCGTCTCATCTTCAGTCGACTCATTTACCACCCCCACAGTTCCGAAAGTATTTTCATAAAAAGTTTTTGGAAAAAGAGCAATGATTTGTTCTGGGGTTGCATTTGTTGTGACATCCCAGTCCTTCGGAATTCTTCCAAGAAAAAGATCTCGAACGCACCCCCCAACAAGGTATGCTTCAAAGCCTCCCTTCTCGAGAGTTTCGACAACAGAGGCTATTTCTTGTGGAATTGATGTTTTTTTGCTCATTTCCTTCATGAAAATGATTCTAGCACTTTACCTTTATTTTGCATAGTTATAAACAGTGATATACTATTGTCAAATATGAATCAGACTATTCAAGTAGGTCAAAAGGCCATCCAATTGAGAAGATTGGGATATTCATACACCGACATCTCTCGTGAGCTCAAGGTTTCGCGAGCCTCGGTTTGTAATTGGGTAAAAAATGTACGTCTCACTGAACACGAGAAACAAATTCTTCAAAAATCCATTGCAAACAAGATGAATAGGGCGAGAATGAAAGCTTCTATTTCTTTGCGTTCACGAACAGTCTTCAAAGAGAAGAGGGCGTTCGATGAAGCAGAAAGAGATTTTAAAAAGAACCTCAAAGATCCCTTATTTTCGACCGGACTAGCCCTTTACTGTGCAAAAAGTTCATTTTCTGGTGGAAATATTCAATTTACACACTCAAATCCTGCATTTATTCATATTTTTCTCACCTGGATGCAAAAATATCTCCAAATATCTGAGGAAAACGTGAAGAAAATTTTTTCTAAAAATGTCTCCGAAAAAGCCAAAATAACCAATCAAAATAAGGGTTCTATGACTATTATCGTAAGTAATATACGAGCAATGCGTACTCTAATCGCTTGGCAAAAGTTACTTATACAGTATTATAGAGGGTAAGCGCCCGTAGTGAAATGGATATCATACCGGTCTTCGGAACCGTTGTTGGGGGTTCGAATCCCTCCGGGCGCACCATGCGGGTATGGTTTAGTGGTAGAATGCGTCCTTGCCAAGGACGAGACGGGAGTTCGATTCTCCCTACCCGCACAGCGACACAATTGAGAGACATTCTGTGGAAAATTGTGGATAACTCTGTGGACAGTGTTTATAAGAGACAAAATATATGGCCTATATGCGTCTTTAATATGTGTTTCACGTGAAAATACTAACTACTAAAGAAAGGGGAGATATTGGAGAAAAAATTGCTTCTGAATGGCTAAGTAACAAGGGTTTTCTTGTTATTGAAAGAAATTATAGGAAGAAGTGGGGAGAGATTGATATTGTAGCCGCCAAGGACAAAATCATTCATTTTATTGAGGTTAAGAGCGTATCTGGTGGGGGAGGTGGGGGATACAGACCAGAAGACAATGTCCATGAAATAAAGCAAAAACGTCTTAGAAGGACCATTCAGACCTTCCTTGCTGAAAGGAAATACTCCTCTGAAGCTGTGTTTCAGTTTCATATCATGGCCATTTACATGGATGATGAGACGAGAAAGGCTCGGGTGGAATTCGTGGAGAATATTATTCTCTAAGAAATTATGGAGTTTTGAAGGTCTGTATGCTAGTATGGTGAAGTTATCGGAGCGTGGTGTAACGGCTAACATTCCTGTTTTGGGAACAGGCGACTCCGGGTTCGAATCCCGGCGCTCCGACCATTTTTGAGTTTTTTAACAAATATGAAGATAAACAAATCACCTTGGATACATCAGCTCGACGAAACAAGGAAGCCCGTTTCTCTGACTCAGGACATCGATACTGATATCGCAATCGTTGGTGCAGGGATCGCTGGTGTTTCAACGGCTTTTTTCATTCTCAAGTATACAAATAAGAAAGTTGTTATTATTGAAAAGGGTAAATTGGCTCACGGTGCAACTGGTCATAACGCAGGGCAGGTTGTGGCATGTTTTGAGAGACCTTTGGAGGATATGGTTAAAGAATTTGGTTTTGAAAAAGTTAAAAAAGCTCTCCACGATCTCCATTCCGGCTGGATATTGATTGATGAGATGTATCATGATGCGCGCCTCAAGATTCTTTTCTCAAGAATAGATGGAGCTCACGGATTATCAGATCTTCATCAAGTTATTTCTGCTTTGAGCGATCTTGAAATTGAAGTTCTTTCAGGTCTGCACAAGGATGATTTTCTAATACATGAGAATGCTCCTTTTATCAATTCAATACCGAATAATCTGAAGCATCTCTATAGAACTGTTCCGCACAAGGAAATTTTGGAAAGGCTTGAGACTGATGATACTGAATTTCAGGCCGTGATGGTTGACCGAAGAGCGTGTATGAACTCAGCTCTCTTCTGTCAGGAGATAGTCTCATATCTCCTTAAAAAATACGAGACACGTTTTTCAATATACGAAAACACAACCATAAAAAAAGTTATTTTGAGAAAGACTCATGCGCTGCTTGATGCGGATAAACATACTATCGGAGCAGAAAGGGTAGTTCTCTGTACGAATGGGTTCGAGAATTTTGATATTTTTAATGAAGACGGTCTTGCTGTTGATAAGAAATTTCATCACTTAATAGAAGGGAAAGTAGGATACATGTCGGGGTATCTTGAAAATCTAAATAAAAAAGCGGCAGCGATTTCGTATTTTACAAGTGATTTTGATCCATCAAGCAGTGATCCATACTACTATCTCACCCGAAGACCTCATGAGTTAGGTGACAAAAAACATAATCTTGTCTGTGTCGGTGGCCCAGAACTTGGTATTGATGATAGGGGAGAGTATTTATACGATTATGACTATCCTGAAAAAATGCACCAAGATATTGATGCTTTCATCAAGAAAGTTTATGACACCGATCCAGAAAAAAAGATCGACTACCAATTCACCTGGCATGGCCTCATGGGCTACACACCGAACCGTGTCCGCCTCATTGGGGAAGAGCCTAAGAACCGCGTGCTCCTTTACAACCTTGGCTGTAATGGCATCGGCATTATTCCTTCTGTTTTTGGCGGAAGGAAGATCTCGAGGATTATAGGAGGGGAGAATATGAAAGAATCCATCTTTGACCCGAAGAGCTAGCAAAAAATATTATTTCTGGTAGTATGGTTCTACAACTGAATATGCGGGACTAGTTTATCGGTAAAATAACAGTTTTCCAAACTGTGGTGGGGGGTTCGACTCCCCCGTCCCGCACCATGAAAAAGCTTCTTGTCTCACTCGGGATTCTTGTAGGTATCATTGCAGTAGCTTGTCTCGTTTCTTTTCTCACAGAAAATCGCTCAGTAAAAAACAATATTCCTTCAGTAGTTGAAAATACAAATTCCTTTTCTGATCCTATGAATGGTACATACACCATCGATGGTGAAAAAATTACATTGAAAAATGGTGTCGCCGCAAACGCTCGACTTTTTGGAATTCCGACAAGCGGAGATATAAGTCAAGATGGCCTACATGATTCAATTTTCTTTATTTCGATTAATAATGGGGGATCGGGAACATTTTTCTATGTTGTGGCAGCTTTGCAAAAAGATGGATCTTACATTGGGACAAATGCTATTTTTCTCGGTGATAGAATTTCTCCTCAGAACATTACTATTTCAGATGGGGAAGCGGCTGTAAATTATGTAATACGAAGAGATATTGATCCGATGACGGCAGCTCCTTCGGTGGGGGTGACGAAGTATCTCATTATCAAAGACGGTGAATTAGTAGAATATAACAGGATTGAGGAGGATTTGAAATAATAACAAAAAATCACCCTACGGTGACGTTTTTGTTGCTAGTCATGATTCCAAATATAATCGAACATTATTCTAAAGGTCTCAGAGATGTATTTACTTTCTATTACGATTGTTAAAATCGTTTCCTTAAAATTTGTGATAGACACTTTATCCCCATAAATAATTATCTGAGCCGGAATATTTAATTTTTCCGTGGGAACCTTTTTTCTAGTGATGAGATATTTTTCATCTTCCTCTATCGGGGTTGCGACTGACTGAATATCTGAATGAGGGGCAATAGCCTTTGTCCGGATATTTTGTGCAACTTGTTTTTCTATCTGTTCCTTTATTAAATGAAGAATTTCCTGGCGACCCTCTTTTATCGGAGAGCTCATTACTAAAATATCCTGACCTATTTCGAGGATTTCACTGTGTACTTTTTCTACACCCCCTACTCCTTCGTAGAACTGAATATTTGGTTTACCAAACAATGCATTAAATTCTGATGATAAACTACCGAATATCGTATTGAAATCCGAAAAGGCATGATTGAGACTTTGTTTCTTCACCTCGACCATGTTCTTGATATTTCTAGGGTGTTTAGGCAAGAAAAGGGCTATTTTCCCGATATCCTCCCGTTTTTCTATTAGATCTAGGTCTATAAGTTGGTCGATAATCTTATAGGTAAGTGCTCTGCCAATTCCTGTTTTTGATGAAATAGACTTTGCTGAAGAGAAGCCATTGCTTAAAAGATGGACATATATTTTTGCTTGATCAAGGCTCAGTCCACAGTCTACTAGTATTTTTTCATTCATTTTGTTACAAGATTATGACAATAATAGGCTTATTTAATAAGGATACTACAAAATTCGTTATATTACAAGGATTTATGTTGGTAGAAAAGGTACAATAGATTGACAAATCTATTTAATATGCTATGATTGACATCAGAACGATAGATATGGGATGCATAACGCACCGCTATTGTTGTCAGAAAGACTTGACCTATGAAAATTCTTAACTCGTTTTCTCTCAACATGCTCCAAAACCTTGACGGTGAGGTCACTCACAAAGTGATCCCCCTTGAAGAGGCCAAGGAATGGGCCCGGGTTGGTGTCCTTGAATCCACCGTTGGTCATGCCGACACAGCTGCGATCTTTGGATCGCAACTAGACTTGGATGTTCCTGCGGTTCGGAGTACCATCTCTTTATCGAAAGGAGATATGGTACTGGTAGGTCAATACCGCGGACCACGGTTGGCTGAGGGGGCGAAGACGCTTCCTGATGGAGCGGGTATTGTCTGGATCTTGCTTACGGTTAAGTAAGTGGGACAGGTCGAAAACCTGAACAAAAATTTCCTCTGCGCGTTGAGTGAACGCGCTGCTTCTCGGAATGTGTATTCCGACTGATGAGTCCGAAAGGACGAAAAGCAGAAGTTCTTTAAATACAATTTGGCAGATGAAGTGTTTGAATGCAGATTTAAATATCTATCACACACTCCATCTGCTAAATGAGCTACATAAAAGCGACCTCAACGAGGAGTACAGACGATTAAAACAGGGTTTATGAAAATAAACTTTGGTCGTCATGTTGCATCAATAGATGGGATTCAGTTATGACAAATATTGTTGAAAAAATTCTCTCGGTAAGGGTGATGCTCGTGTCTGGTTTAATCATCGGAGTTCTCTGTGCCTTAACAGGTGCGTGGAATTATGTTGAACCAATGACCGGTATCGCAACCCTTGCGGTCGCAGGAGCTGTCTGGTTCCAGACCCGTAAGGCAGCCAAGGCTGTCTACGCCGATAACGGAGACGGTAGCTGGGTGGTCGCTCTCGAGGTTGGACGACCGGTGTCCGAAGCTGTCAAAAAACAGTTCGGGCAACTCGACTGTTTCATCAAGTGTGAGGAAATCATCAAGGGGCACACTCTGGTGCTTCCTGAACACTATGAAGCTCTGACGAAAGCAGTTTACGCTGCTGTCTGTCAGGGTCAGGGGAAGAATATTCACCTGATCATGTCGGGACCGATTGCCTTGTCAGTTTTGGTTGGACAGCTCATCGGTCTTATGCACTTCCAGATCACGGTGTATCAATACACGCCGTCGTCAGGAACGTATGAGGCGATGCCAAGGCCGACTCGAGATTGGCTCGAGCATCGTTGAAGGTTGCGAAGAGGGAATGGACATCAACATTCCCTCCCTTATCAGATTCAGCATCTTGGTATGATGAATCTGTAGGGGAAATAATGTTCTTTAGAATTTTATGAGATGGCCAGTTCCTGCTAGTGAGGAATTGGCAAAGGATCTACTCCGCAGCGTGATGAGCGATCATCAGCGTAAGGAGTGGTACAGATCCATGTTCAAGGATTAGCCTACCCTTGAACACTTCATTGAGTCCACTGAGTGAAAGATTCTCGTGGGTTCATAGAGTAAGAGGAATTTTGAAAAAATAAAGGACACTTTATGGAGGCAATGGTTTTAAGCATTCCTGCTAAGGGTGCTGAAATTCAGGAAATCAAAGGGGTTAAGTACCTCGTTGCTAGACTGGATGAGCAGAAAACCTGCATGGAGTATGCCGCCGAGCTAAGGAAAGGAAAACCTGTTGTGATTCCCGCATCAAAACGCGGACACTTAACAGGAATTCTAAAGAAGGAATCTATTTTCACCACGCATTCTACTGCCCCTGGTGGACAATGGGTAACCTTCGTTCCTTGCGAAAAGCGCGATTTCAAGTAGTGACTGCCAAAGGATCACTCTAACCTTTGAATTAGAAGAGTGTAGTTGTCACCGTACAAAAATGGTGAGATGGCTGCAGGCTACCGTGCGAAAGTGCGGTTTTGTTTTGTCCAAAAACAAAAAACCACCCTAAGGTGGTCTTTTGTTTAATAAGATCTCGATCGAGAGTTTATTATTTTACTGCATCCTTTAAAGCCTTTGCAGCTCTGAATTTTGGCACCTTCATGGCTGGCACCTGAATAGATGCTCCCGTGCGAGGGTTTCGTGCCTCTCGCGCTGCTCGCTGCTTTACTGAGAAGATACCGAGTCCTGCGATAGAAACTTCCTCTCCTTTCTTCAAAGAGTTGACGATTCCATTGAGCATTGCCTCAACAGCCTGCTCTGCCTGGACCTTTGTACCTCCCAAAACTGCGTGTACTGCGTCTACGATTCCTGCTTTGTTCATAGTTTTTGTAATTACTAATAATACCTCCTTACTCGTTGCGCGAGAGCGCTTTGAGTACCTAACCTCATAATTCATTATATAACAAGGGTTTTTTGGCGCAATAGGGGTAAAATAAGGACACGATTATCGAGCAAACTCAATAGCACGGGTTTCTCGGATGATTGTAACCTTGATTTCTCCCGGATATTTGAGATCTTTCTCTATTTTTAGGGCTATATCTCGAGCCATATTTCGTGCTTCGAGGTCAGTGACGGCCTCTGGAGTGACAAAAATACGTATTTCTCTACCCGCCTGGAGGGCATAGGACTTCTCGACTCCGGGGAAGCCATTTGCGATAGCTTCTAGATCCCCAAGGCGTTTTAGGTAGTTCTCAATACTATCTCGTCGTGCTCCTGGACGTGCTCCTGAGATGGCGTCTGCAGCCTGGACAATACGTGATTCTACTGTCTCGTAAGGATATTCTTCATGATGAGCCTGCATTGCTTTAACAATCTCCTCACTTGCTCCAAATTTCTGGAGGATTCGTCGACCGATTTCTACATGTGTACCGACGACTTCATGGTCGAGGGCCTTACCGAGGTCATGGAGAAGGGCACCAGCCTTTGCTACAGCTACATTTGCCTTTATTTCTTCCGCTATCATGCCGGCAATGTGCGACATCTCAATAGAGTGCTGGAGGACGTTCTGGCCATAGCTTGTTCTAAAATGGAGGCGTCCAAGGATGAGGAGGATTCGAGGATCGAGACCGATCACTCCACACTCATAGGCTGCTTGCTCACCCTTTTCCTTAATTGTTTTGTTGATGCTTGCCTGAGCCTCTGAAACGACTTTCTCGATCTTTGCAGGCTGAATACGTCCGTCCTTGATGAGTTCTTCAAGGGCAACTCGGGCAACATGGCGTCGTACTGGATCAAATGAGGAAATGGTGATGTTTCCAGGAGTGTCATCAACAATCACTTCAACCCCGGTCATTCTTTCAAATGCCTTGATATTTCGTCCTTCCTTTCCGATTATCTTTCCCTTAATTTCATCATTTGGAATGGTTACTGATGTCGACATGACGTCGGAGGCCACAGAGTTTGCGAGGCGCTGGATTGATGTTGCAAGAATTGATTTTGCTTTTTCTTCAAGTATTTCCTCTCCAGACTGTTCGAGTTTCTGAATGCGTACGAGAATGTCCTGCTCGGAATTTTTCTCAACTGTTTTCAAAAGAGACTGCTTTGCTTCATCCTTGTTCATGCCAGCAATCTTCTCGAGAGCCTGAGCCTTCTCGGCTTCGAGAGCATCCGCTTTTTCTTTAATGATTTTTATTTCAGCTACCTTTTGCTTTATGAGTTCAACTTCTTTGTCGATATCCGCCTGACGCTTATCGAGAAAATCCTCCTTTTTGATAAGGCGAGTTTCGATCTGTTGTATTTTTTCTTCTTTTTCCTTGATCTCCTTCTGGCTTTTCTCGAGGAGCATCTTTCCTTCAACCTCTGCTGCTTCGGTAATTTTCTTCGCTTCTTCCTTTGCTGCGAGACTCATCTCCTTTATCTCAATTTCCATCGATCCCTTTTTTCCAAGAGAGATTATGAGGCGGAGATAGTAACCAATTCCGAGTCCCGCAAAACCTGCAAGGGCGAGAAGCAGTGCGACTAATTTTAATGACATATGCGAATGTAAATTCGCCTCTTAGACTGTACGTAATCTACTGTGTGTAATGTGTTCGGTTGTTTGAATGGCAATGTTCATCGGGGAAGCGCGGTATAGTTCGTTAAAGTCCTGAAAGCAAACCTACGGTAATTAATTCCAGTAATGACCACATCGTATAACACGATCGTGATTTTGTCTAGGAGAGGACTTTGTCGATGATTCCGTACTTCTTTGCTTCTTCTGCATCCATGAAGAAATCTCGATCGACATCTTTTTCTATTTTTGAAAGAGGTTGGCCGGTATTCTTTGCAAGCATCTTGTTTAGATTTTCTCTCATTTTCAAAATATGCTTTGCACTAATCTCGATATCAGACGCCTGACCTTCTGCACCTCCGAGCGGCTGATGGATCATTACTTCAGAGTTTGGGAGAACGAAACGCTTTCCCTTTTTTCCTGCTGAAAGGACGAGAGCTGCTCCCGAAGCGGCGATTCCAACACAGACAGTTGAGACATCATTTTTAATATGATTCATTGTATCGACAATGGCGAGCGTTGCGGTCACCGATCCTCCGGGTGAATTTATGTAGAGGCTGATATCTTTTTTTGAATCTTCTGACTGAAGAAAAAGAAGCTGGGCGATAATAATATTTGCGACATGATCATCGATCGGTCCACCAAGGAAAATAATATTGTCCTTGAGCAGGCGGGAGTAGATGTCGTAGGCTCTTTCACCGAAGTTGGTTTTTTCTATTACGGTTGGTATTAACATGATTTTTATTGAATTTAATGAGGTAATGTCGTCATCATACCTGATGTTTTGTATTTGGCAAATGTAGTGTAAACTTGGGGTGTGAAATTACACAGATTCTTTTTGGAAGATGCTATTGGGCCTCAGACCAGAGTGGCTATTCGCCTGCCTGAGTTTTTAAATCAAATCCGAAATGTTCTACGGTTTAAAGAAGGGCATACTGTGGTTATCTTTGACAATTCTGGATTTGATTACATTGCTACTATTGACTCATATGAAAAAGATGCCGTAATCCTCTCTATCGTGGAAAAGCGTGAAAACAAGGTTCATCCAAGGCGTGAAACATACCTCCTTGCTTCCTTAGTTAAGAAAGATACTTTTGAATGGATCGTCGAAAAGGCCACAGAACTTGGTGTTTCCCATATTATTCCCATCATTTCCTCCAGAACAGAGAAAAAAGATATTAATAGTGAGCGCCTATTAAAGATAGCAATCGAAGCTGCCGAACAGTCGGGTAGGGGGACAGTACCTGTCCTTCATGAGGTAACAAATTTACCTGATGCCCTTGTTACCTATAGTTATCTACGTTCAGTCGTGTGGGAACCTTCGTCCGAAAAGTTTTCTGGAAAAGAAATTGAAGAAATAAATGCGATGTATATTGGCCCGGAAGGGGGGTGGACTCCGGAAGAACTTCAGGTGTTTAAAGACCACGGCATCATGATGCGATCCCTCGGTCCTCAAATTTTGCGCGCGGAAACTGCAGTAGTCGCCGCTCTCTCCCAGATCGTTTTTTAATTATTTCTGTCCCTCAAGAAACTTGAATACTTTTTCGTTCATGAGAACTGTTTCTGCGTAGACTGCTGCTCGTTCTCGATCTGCATCTTTGTAGTGTTCGATGATATGCTTTACCTCTGTTTCGATTTCTTTTGGATCGACGGTTATTTTTTCATCGGTCGCGATCTTGTTCAAGATGAGCTGAAGCTTCGCTTTCTTTTCCGCTGAAGGTTTCCAATCTTTTCGAAGATCTTCAATTGTTTTCTTTGCGTGTTTCAAATAGTCTTCTACAGTAACACCCATCTGAGCGATGTCGTCACCGAACTGCGCTTCGATTCTTCGGAGCTCTGATTCGACAAGAAGGTCAGGAATTTCTATGGTCGATGTTTCGATAATCTTATCCGAAAGGGCGACTCTTTTTTTCTCACGATTTCGTTCTTTCTTGTCTTCAAGAAGTGAAGCGGTTATTTTTTCCTTAAAATCAGCAACGTCTTTGAAACCTCCAAGTGATGTTACAAATGCGTCATTCAATTCTGGAAGGGAAGCCTCGACAAGTTTCTCGTGATCTTCATGCGACATATTTTCGTGCGTGTGGGTGCTGTGGTCAACTCGTGATCGTCGAATTTTCTTGATTGCATCTTCGAGTTCTTTGTCTGAAATTTTTGCCTCCTCTTCTTTCTTTGCCATTTCTTCTTTTGCAATTTTCTTGTAGTCTCCGAGTTTTACTTCTGGTACAACAGAAGTGATGACTTTAAACTCAAGTGGATTGTCCTTTGCAATCTTTGTTATATGAATTTCTGGTCGGCCGATGACATCGATTTTTTCTGTAATGACAATCTCAGGATATGCTTTTGAAAGTGCGAGCTGAGCCATTTCTTCGAGTACATTCATTTCTCCAACTTTTGAAATGAGGACGCTCTCAGGAACTTTTCCTTTTCGGAAACCATCAATTGTCACTTCGTCATTGATATTCTGAAGGGCTTTCTTATTACATGACATGAATGTCTCAGCAGAAATTGTTCCGGTAATTTCTACCCTTGATCCTTCAATCTTTTTAATTGTGGCTGTTTCGTAGCTTTTCTTAGCTTCTTTTTTAGTTTTTGTCATGAAAGGCAGTTTACATGAAAGGCCCAAAGAGGGCAAGTCAAAGAGATTGAATTCTTGGATACCCCATGCTACCATTTTATGTAGAAGGAGAATTCAGGTTATGATGATTCAAACAATTGAGTTTGTTCAATTAGTCGAAAGGGATTATGGGGATGTGATCGCAGGAAGGGTGTTGAAAAAGATATGGCTGAGGGTAAAGTTCAATGCAATTTCTAGCATCCATGGCATGTCTATTTTGGAGGAGGTCTTGCGGGCGCCTGACTTTAAGGTTGGTAAGCGCAAGCTGTCGTGGCGGAAAAGGGCGTGGGAATCCTTTTTGGACAAGTTGTATCCAGACCGACATCTTATTCTTGGTTTACCTTGTCCTTGTTGTGGCCTGAAGAGCTTCAGGCTGGCACAGAAAAAGTATCGCTGGAGACGCTGGATACATAGCTTCTTCCATCGATAATCCCCATGTTCCTCTTGGAACTAGTTCCACCGGCCTCAGCGGGTTCGGTGGAATTTTTTGTTATTAAATTAAGGTATATAAAAAAAAGTTCAGCACCTCCGAGTGGGAGGTGCTTGGTGATTCGGAAAGAGAAAGTTATTTTTTCTCCAACAATTTCTTATCGTGAAATTTCCAATGATAAGCTTTGAATTTCTTGATGAGAGCGGGGTTAAGGTTTGGAACTAGGCCCGTCGCTGTCACGTAGAGTAGCCCGTTTCGTTGGGTGTATTGTGTGATATGAATAGAGCCAAAAAACATCTTAAGCTCGAGATCGAGAAAACTCGCCAGGGTTTTGGAAGTAAGACTAATTTTGTGTAGCCCATTGAATGTGATGATCGGCTTATTTGGTTGGCCATTGAATCCTGAATGACTACCAGACAGACTAGCTTTGAGGTGAATTTGCATAAGTAGGAGAACTGGGTTTGTTATTGGTCTGTAATGTAGTCTAGTCATATATGAGATATTGTCAACCAAACAAAAACCACCTCCTTCGAGATGGTCTCCAACAATTTCTCAGATGAGAAGGCAGTTGGCCTGCCCTTGATTTTCATTACCGCCTCGACGCTTCGACAGCGTGACGTAGCTTGTTGGTCGTAGCCGCTATCTCCGAAACAACCTTTGCATCATCTACGCTGATCGCACCGTCCAATATTTCTGTGGGAATGTGTTTTAGCAACATTTCCGCCAATGCTACGTAACTTATGCAAGGTTCGAGGCAGAGGCTTATAGGTAGGCCTCGGGTGATGTTGTCGATACTACAAACTCCTGGCGCAGTCTGTAACCGAGAGAGGAGCCGCTGAACTGCTTCGATCTCTTGTTTTGGGAGCAATGCACCTTCCAGTGCTTTTCTTAATGTTAGAACTTTAAGCATACTTCAATTTTTCTGGTTGTGAAGGTTTGATCCTTCGGGTTCTGTTACGAATTTACTCCTCATGAAAGGTATTGTCAACCAAAGAAAAAACCGGCGTTGACCGGCTTCTTCTTTTTAAATTCTGTAGCTAATTACATCAAAAACGCCACGATGAGAAGTGCTACGATGTTCAAGATTTTGATCATCGGGTTAATTGCTGGACCTGCTGTATCCTTGTAAGGATCTCCAACCGTGTCCCCAGTAACTGCTGCCTTGTGGGCATCTGAACCCTTTCCACCATGATTACCCTGTTCAATGTGCTTCTTTGCATTGTCCCATGCACCACCTCCTGATGTCATTGAGATTGCGACGAAGAGGCCAGTGATAATGGCTCCAACGAGGAGGCCTCCGAGAGCGATTGGGCCAAAGAGGAATCCCACGATGATAGGAGCGAGAACAGGAATGAGAGCAGGTAGGATCATTTGCTTGATAGCAGCTGAGGTAACGATGTCTACACATCGAGCGTAGTCAGGCTTTGCAGTACCAGCCATGATTCCCTTGATTTCTCGGAATTGTCGGCGAACTTCATCAACAACTTTTCCAGCAGCACGTCCGACAGCTTCCATACAGAGAGCGGCGAAGTAGTAAGGGAGGAGACCTCCGATGAAGAGCCCGATGATGACTTTAGGATCGCTGAGGTCGAAGGCGAGGCCAGGGACAATATGAGTGTATTCGGCAAAGAGAACGAGAGCGGCAAGACCGGCAGAACCGATAGCGTACCCCTTTGTAACGGCCTTTGTGGTGTTTCCAACAGCATCGAGAGGATCAGTAATATCTCGAATTTCTTGAGGAAGGTGAGCCATTTCAGCAATACCTCCTGCATTGTCTGTGATAGGACCAAAGGCGTCGATAGCGACAATGATACCCGCCATTGAGAGCATACTCATTGCGGCAACCGCAATTCCGTAGAGGCCTCCGAGGTAGTATGTCGCAAGAATTCCAAAGACGATGACGACGAGAGGCCATGCAGTAGATTTCATTGAGATTGCAAGACCCTGGATGATGTTCGTTCCGTGTCCTGAAACGCTCGCTTCAGCGATAGACTGAACGGGTCGGTACTTTGTAGACGTGTAGTACTCGGTAATAAATACGAGGAGAGCGGTGATAACGAGACCGACGAGAGCACAGAGGAAAATATCAGCAGATGGGAAGAGACCATTTCCTTCCATGAGAGACTTTGTAATAGGGTAGAAGGCGATAGCTGCGAGAATTCCGGCAGCGAGAAGGCCCTTGTACATTGCGCCCATTATATTTTTCTTTTTTCCAAGCTTTACAAACCATGTTCCGATGATTGATGTGATGATAGCGATTCCTCCGAGAGCAAGAGGGTAGAGAACAGCTCCTTCAAATCCCTTAAAGAGAGTTGCACCGAGCATCATTGCAGCGATAGTTGTAACTGCATACGTTTCAAAGAGGTCAGCTGCCATACCCGCGCAGTCTCCAACGTTGTCTCCGACATTGTCAGCGATAACTCCTGGGTTTCGAGGATCATCTTCTGGAATTCCTGCCTCAACTTTACCTACGAGGTCAGTTCCGACGTCAGCAGCCTTTGTAAAGATTCCTCCTCCAAGACGTGCAAATACTGAAATGAGGCTTGCTCCGAAAGCAAGACCGATGAGAGAGGTGACACTTCCTGTCATAGAGTAGAATGCAGTCACTCCAAGAAGAGCAAGACCAACAACAAAGAGTCCTGTAACAGCTCCTCCCTGGAATGCGAGAGAGAGTGCTGCGCCGAGACCTTTCTTTGCTGCCTCAGTTGTTCGGATGTTGCTTCGAACTGAGACGTTCATACCAATGTACCCCGCAAGAGCTGAAAGGACTGCTCCAATAACAAATCCAATAGCTACTGTCCATGAAAGGGCAAAGCCAAGGACGAGGAAGAGAACAACAGCGATGATGCCGATAGTTTTGTACTGTCGGTTGAGGTATGCCCGAGCTCCCTGCTGTATTGCAAGTGCAATTTCCTTCATTTTATCGTTTCCTGTAGGCTTCTTCATGATTGAAGCAATGAGGAAAGCCCCGTATACAAGCGCTACAATTGAACTTACGAGCGCAAACACTATGTATGAATTCATAAATCGATGGTTTTAACTGATATTAATAATTCTTCTGTAATGCGAACAATATAATAGAAAAGAGCGGAATAAGCAAGAAAATCAAGCCTATTTCGCCCACTTTCTTTGTAACTAAAATTTAGAAGCTGTAATCCACGTCCTCAAGCTGGGCGTCAAGATCGGCAGATATTGAGTTTACATCGTCATTTCCTGCAGTTGTTGATGTTGAAGAGACTGCTGCGCTTGTCTGTTCTGTCGATGCCTGGTCGTTTGTAGGTGTCTCGGTATTGAGCTTTTTTCCGAAGAAATAAAGACCGGCAATTATAAGGAGTATTACGATGACGAGAACTGCTATGATTGGACCAATCCTCCTCTCCTTTTTTTCGACGACATTTACTGGGGGCATTCCGTTCATCATTCCGCTTGAATTTTGTGTAGTATTGTTATCCATGATTTTAAATTAATTTACTGTGGCTTTGACTTCCGCTCCAGCCTCGATTTTTACTCCGAGAGCTTTTGCAATTGATTCGACGACCTTTTTCATTGCATCACGAGCTTCCTTGACGCTTTTTATTGCAGCATCTCCAAGGGCTCGAGGGCGTGTAAGCTCAACTTCTGCTGTTGTGCTTGCTGAAGCTCCTGTTCCAGGAGTTGTGATTGAAAGAGCTTCAAAGGCTGCAACTTCTGTCTTTGCCTTTGCAAGAGATGCCTGTGCTGTTACAAGAAGAGCCCGTGAAGCAGCCATGTCCTTTCCTTCTCCTTCAGCCTTTGTAATTCTTGATTCTATTCGTGCTGATGCCGTTTCGAGGTTTTTTAGGGCAATAGTGAGTTCGTGAACGAGAGCGTTCTTTCGAATCTCAAAAACTTTCATCTCCATTTTTTTCATCACCTCTTTTCTCTCCCCATTATTTTTCTTGAAGAGCATCATTGATGTTGAGGCATTTGCCCGGAGCATCATTGATGTCGAAGCTTTTTCTCGAAGCATCATTTGTTCTGGACGGTCGCCTTTTGGAGCAAGGGGAGGGGTGGTCGATGATTTTCTGTTTATCTCGATGTTTCGAACCTCTCGATTTTTCTCGAGACGGTTTTCCATGTTGGCTTTGATTCTCTGGCCGATTGGGGGCTTTGGTGGAGCTGGTGGTTGAACAACTATTTCATTGTCAGCACTTCCGTTTGCATCAGTAGAGACTTCTTCGGCTTGTGCTACAGCGACAGAGGCAAGGGCAAGACTAAGGATTAGGATTGCTAAAGGAACCTTCAAACTTTTTGTATATGTAGTCATAAGGAGAAGTATATACCAAAAGAGACCTCTTTTGAAGTCTCTTGTAGTCTTATTCCTCCTCAGATTCGCCTTTTTTAGCTGAGTTTTCCCCATTTACTTCCACAGATTGGATGTCTATCTTCCATCCAGTCAATTTTGCTGCGAGGCGGACATTTTGACCCCCCTTTCCGATTGCAAGTGATTGTTGATCGACTGAGACCTTTACAATTGCTCGGTTCTCTTCTTTTTTGAGATCGATACTAATGATTTTTGCTGGTGAAAGAGATTCCTCAATGAATTTTGCTGGATCCTCATGCCATTCGATGATGTCGATCTTTTCTCCTCCAAGCTCGCTCATGACTGTTGCAACGCGAACTCCTCTCTGTCCGACGAGAGAACCGATTGGGTCAATGTGTGAGTCTGTCGAATGAACCGCGATCTTTGATCGTGCTCCCGCTTCTCGGGCAATTGCCTTGACCTGAACCACTCCCTGAGCGATTTCTGGCGCTTCTATTTCAAAAAGTTTTGCGAGGAATTTTGGGTGAGATCGTGAGATTTTCAAGAGAATTCCCTTTGGAGTCTCCTCAACAGCATAGAGGTATGCTCGAATTCTCTCTCCCTGCTTGTATCTTTCACTCGGAATCTGCTCCTCATAAGGAATCATTCCTACCGCTCGTCCCATATCGATGAAAAGTGCTCCTCTCTCGATTCTCTGGACTGTTCCAGAGACAATTTCTCCTTCTTTCTGGCCGTATTCATTCAAAACTGATGTCTTTTCTGCTTCACGGATCTTCTGGATAATGACCTGCTTTGCTGTTTGAGCAGCGATTCGGCCATAGTTGTCCTTGAGTTCGAGAGGGAAGACGATTTCGTCATCTACCTTTGCATCTTTTTTAATTTTCTTTGCATCAGCAAGGAGAATGTGATGCTCTGGGTTAAATCGTACTCGGATATTTTCTTCGTCGATTGTTTTCAAATCTTCTTCCTCTTCCTCGTCTTCCATGATCACTTTACTTTCGTCAACCACGATTTTTACCTGGTAGAATTCTACCTTTCCTGAATTCTGGTCAAAAACAGCCCGCACAATCTGGCCCTTTTTTCCATACTCCTTCTTGTAGGCGGTCGCCAAAGCAAGCTCGATAGCTTCGAGCATTTTTTCCTTTGGAATTCCTCGTTCATCCTCGAGCTGCTGGAGAACTGAATGTATTACTTTGAGATCAAACATATGTAGTTGTGTAAAATTTTAATAAAAAATGTTCGCTTTCGGCGAACTTCAGATAGGGAGAGTATAGCAGAAGGGGAGGGAAAAGGCAATAGGAAAGGCGATCCCTTGGAGAATTGTTTCCCTCAACCCCTTCCGGCAACGGTCGGGGTTTTGCTATTCCAATTTGGAATATCAAAGATTCATGCCCGCTTATACACAATAATATATGCATATCCCCATGATATAATTGTCCCATGTTCATTGAAGACTCCCAGCTCAATAAATTTATTCTTGATTCAAACCTTGTTTCAGAGGCTGATCTTCTGGCTGCAGAGAGCCAAGCGGAGGAAAAAGGGGTGCGTCTTGGGGACGTGCTTGTCAGTTCAGGCAAGATTACCGAGGATAATCTTCGCAGAATGCAGGCCTATGTTCTTGGAATTCCTTTCGTCGACCTCAAGGATAAGAAAATACCCTTTGAAACACTCTCTCTTATCCCTGAACCAGTAGCTCGAACGCACAATATTGTAGCGTTCAAGAAAAACGACGACTCTCTCGAAGTGGCGATGCTCGACGTCGACGACCTTTCGGCAATCGATTTCATAAAAAAGAAGGTAAATCTAAAGATTCTTGCCAGACTTACAGATACCGAGTCGATCAAGAACGCAATTGTTCAGTATCAAAAAAGCCTTAAAGCGGAGTTCGGGGACATTATTCAAAAAGAATCCGAGACACTTAAAACTATTGCTGAGGAGAATGGGAACACTGCTTCGGAAGAGGATCTAAAAAAGATTGCTGAGGATTTGCCAGTAGTACGTATTGTCGATACGCTTTTGAAGCACGCCATTATCCAAAATGCTTCTGATATCCATATTGAACCAATGGATACAGAACTTCTTGTTCGATACCGTATTGATGGACTTCTTCATGATGCCATGGTTTTGCCAAAGAATGCTGAGCCTTCGATCACTGCCCGTATTAAGGTACTCTCAAACCTTAAACTCGATGAAAAGCGATTGCCTCAGGACGGGCGATTCAAGATAGAAATGAACAATGAGAAAGTTTCTTTCCGTGTTTCTATCTTGCCGACGTACTACGGAGAAAAAACAGTTATGCGACTTCTCCGAGAAAATGTTTCCGGATTTACTCTCGAGTATCTCGCTTTTCATGGGGAAGGACTTGATGCTATTCATCATGCTGTGACTCAGACGACGGGAATGATCCTCACCACAGGGCCAACAGGTTCCGGAAAGACGACCACCCTCTATACGATTCTTGATATTTTGAATACTCCGGATGTAAATATTTCTACCATCGAGGATCCGGTTGAGTATCAAATGAAAAGAATCAACCAGACTCAAGTTAATCCTGATATTGGTTTCTCATTTGCTTCGGGACTTCGAACATTGGTGCGACAGGACCCAGACATCATCATGGTGGGAGAAATTCGAGATAATGAAACGGCAGCTTTGGCGGTCAATGCTTCTCTCACTGGACACCTTGTGCTCTCTACACTTCACACCAACAGTGCCGCAGGGGCAATTCCTCGACTTCTCGATATGAAGATTGAGCCATTTCTTCTTGTTTCGACTATCAACATTATCATTGCTCAGAGACTTGTCCGACGTCTTTCTGAGAACAAAGAGAAGTATTTTCTTTCAAAGGCCGAACTTGAATCCCTTGGGAAGGCGGTCGATCTTGGTCGGGTTTTGAATTTCCTCAAGACTGAAAAAATCATCAGAGAAGATTCCTGGGATAAAATAGCATTTTATAGGGCGGTCCCGGGCAAGGAGGATGATGGTTACAAAGGTCGAATTGGAATTCACGAAGTTCTTCGTGTCACTCAGTCGATTCGAGAACTTATTATAAAAGGATCAACAACTGAGGAAATTGAAGGTCAGGCAAAGAAAGAGGGAATGCTTACGATGATCGAGGATGGAATTTTTAAGGCGGTTCAGGGTCACACCACGATTGAGGAGGTTTTGCGAGTCGTTTCAGAATAAATTTTTATGGCACATTTTATTTTTAAAGCAAGAAAATCAGGAGGACAGGTCTACAAAGGCGAGCGGGATGCAAACGACCGCTACGAAATGTATCGTATCCTCAAGCAATCCGGAGACGAGGTTCTTTCTGTTGAGGAGAGAAAGGGCTTTTCATTTTCAAAAATCTTTTCGACCTCGATTCCATTTCTAAATGGCGTCAAAGCTCACGAGAAAATTATCTTTACGAGAAATCTTGGTTCAATGATCAAGGCCGGTCTTTCAATGTCGAGGGCTCTTACGGTTATGCAGAAGCAGGGAAAGAGCAAGCAGATAAAGAAGATTATCACTACTCTCATTGAAGAAATTAGCAAAGGAAAGACGTTGAGTGAGGCCATGGGTCTTTTCAAGAATATGTTTTCTCCCCTCGTCATCTCGATGGTTCATTCTGGAGAGCAGAGTGGAACTTTGGCAGAGGCACTCAAGGTTGTCTCGACCCAAATGGACAAAAATTATACCCTTCAAAAGAGAATCCGTGGAGCCCTCATGTATCCTGGAATCATCCTTTGCGCAATGATCATTATTGCCATCATTCTTCTTACTTTCATCGTCCCTACTCTTATGAAGACATTTTCGGAACTCAATTTGACTCTTCCGGCATCGACGAGGTTCATACTTTGGATAAGCTCGACCATTCAGAATCATGGAATCATTCTCTTTTTGGCAATTGTTATCATCGCAGGACTTCTCTATATCTGGTCTCGTCAAGAAAATGGAAAGAAGGTGATTCACTATGCTGTTCTTAAAATTCCTGTCATTGGAAATTTGATAAAAGAAGTCAATGCTGCTCGTACAGCTCGATCCCTTTCATCTCTTGTTAACTCTGGAGTTGATGTTCTTGAGTCGATCAAGATCACAACCGACATTGTTCAAAACGTTCATTATAAGAGAGTCCTCCAGGAGGCAGCGGTGAGTGTTGAGAAAGGAGAACCAATCTCAAAAATATTTACCGAAAACGACAAGTTGTATCCTCTCTTTCTTGGTGAAATGATAAGCGTGGGAGAAGAGACAGGAAAAATAGGGGAGATGCTCCTTGGTGTGGCTGTGTATTATGAAGATGATGTTGATCAGAAGACGAAGGATATGTCGACGATTATCGAACCGGTACTTATGGTATTCATTGCTGCTGCCGTAGGATTTTTTGCTGTCGCCATGATTTCTCCTATGTATTCGCTTGTAAATTCACTTTAGATCATGATATCGAAAAAAGGATTCACTCTTCTTGAGGTACTCGTAAGCGCAGCAGTTTTTCTTATAATTGCTGTTGCTTTGTATCGTACATACGCAAGTCTTTTCTCTCTCACAAGTGTGACACAGTTTAAGATCCTTGCCCTCAATGCAGCAAATGAGCAGTTTGAAATTATCCGGAATCTTCCATATGCAGATGTTGGAGAAGTGAACGGAATTCCAAATGGAAAAATTCCTCATTCGCAAACTGTTGTCCGTGGAGGGGTGACATTTACTATTACTACAAATATCAGAAACGTCGATCTTCCGTTTGACGGAACTCTTGGAGGGAATCCAAACGATCTTTCACCAGCTGACAATAAACTTGCCGAGGTTCGTGTTGACTGTGCGACGTGCAAAAATTATGTGCCGATCACACTTACTACAACAGTCTCTCCTAAGAATCTCGAAACCGCTTCGACTAACGGTGCTCTTTTTATTAAAGTCTTTGACGCCAATGGTCTTCCGGTCTCGGGTGCAACAGTTCGTGTTGTAAATACAAAAGTCACACCAAATATTGTCGTCCAGGATGAAACTGATGTAAACGGTATGCTCCAGATCGTCGATGTTCCGCCTGGAGTGCAAGCCTATTCGATTACGGTTTCAAAGTCCGGTTATTCTACTGCTCGAACATATCCTCCTGGAGGTACTGTCAACGGATATTTAAATCCAACTCCAACCCAGCCTGATTCAACGGTCGTCGTCCAGCAAGTAACACAAGTCAGTTTCGCTATTGATCGTGTAAGTACCCTTTCATTCAAAAGTGTTTCTCCGACGTGTACTCCAGTTGGCGGTCTCGATTTTAATCTATTTGGATCAAAAACAGTCGGTGTAGGTATACCAAAATTTATTACAAATCTCGTGACTGACGGAGCAGGGAATTATTCAAGTACGACGATGGAATGGGATTCCTACAATGTCACAGGGATCGACACGACATACGATATAGTAGGTATCAATCCACTGAACCTTATTCCTCTAAATCCAAACAGTAACCAAGATGTAAAATTGATCGTCATTCCAAAAGATCCGAGAAGCCTTCTCATTACTGTAAAAGACAGCTCGACGTTACTTCCTTTGACGGGAACAACAGTCGACGTCACTGGACCATCTTCATATTCAAGTTCTAAAGTAACTGATAGGGGATATATAAATCAGACTGATTGGTCAGGGGGAGCTGGGCAGGATATGTACAGCAACCCAAACCAGTATTTTCTCGATAATGCGAGCGTGGCTGTTGATTCCCCGACGGGCGAAATTAAACTCAGAACCATTTTTGGATCATATGCTCCGTCTGGAACTCTCGAGTCTTCTACGATTGATACCGGTTCTCCAAGTAACTTTTATAATTTAATCTGGGCGCCAACAGACCAGCCGGTAGCTACGGGTTCAACGAGCCTCAAATTCCAGATTGCTACAAATAAGGAACTAACGGCAACATCAACATGGGATTACAAGGGTCCCGACGGGACTTCTGCGACATATTACACTCCCGAAAATTCTGTCATCAACAGCATCCATAATGGAGATCAGTACGTTCGTTACAAGGCTTTTCTTTCGACACTTTCTGCGACATCAACACCAAATGTCTCTGATATTGCTTTCACATTTACTTCGTCATGCACACCACCAGGACAAGTTGTTTTTTCGGGACTCTCTGCCGGAACATATCATGTGACTGTCTCAAAAAATGGCTATACCACGACACAGATTGATGTTCCTGTATCCTCTAACTGGACTGAGCAGCAGATAATTCTTGCACCCTAATGATTTTCATTATGTTTTTTAAAAGGCCACACAAGCATGCAAAAGGATTTACTCTCGTTGAGATACTTATTGCTGTCGCCATTTTTATTGTAATTATATACACAGTTGGATCATTGCAGACAAATATTTTGACATATGACAAATATGCGAGCGATGTTATTTCGAGTGCACAGGATGCGCGAGTGATTCTTCGAAATATTGTCCAGGAACTTCGTTCTTCCAAGACTGGGAACAATGGCTCGTATCCAATTGCCCAAGCAGCTACAAGCACCATAGTTTTTTATAGCGATATCGATGTTGATGGTCTACAGGAGCAAGTTCGCTACTTCATCAGTTCGAATAATTTGAAGAAAGGAGTAGTAAAGCCCTCAGGTTCTCCTCTTGGCTATGATGGTGCTGAGACTGTCACGACATTGGCGTATAATATAAAGAATGGGACATCGACTGCTCTCTTTGAGTATTTCGATAGCAACTACAATGGCACGTCGAGTCCATTGAGCCAGCCGGTAGTCGTCAATGCAGTCCGTCTTGTAAGAATTAATCTTCTCATTGATGCTGATCCACGACGATCTCCGATTCCTCGTCTTTATACATCGGATGCCACACTTCGAAATCTTAAAGATAATCTATGAAATATTTTGACAAAAAAATGCAATTTGAAACTTCAAAAGGAATCATTCTTTTGAATGTGCTCGTTTTTTCTGTGATCGCGATTATCGTGACTATGGCTCTCATCAACTGGGCAACAGCGACTCTTCGAAGCTCGAAACAGCTTGGTGCTCGTGAACAGGCATTCCAGATTGCCGAAGCCGGAATCGATTACTATAGATGGCATCTTGCTCATGCCCAGTCTGACTATACAGATGGGATCTCAACAACTACTACCGGTCCGTTCATCCATGCCTTTAAAGATAAGGATGGAAATGCTCTTGGGCAATATGAACTGACGATCACTCCACCTCCTATTGGCTCAACAGTCGTAAAAATAAAATCAAAGGGGACTGTCGTCGAAGATCCAAAAGTTTCTCGAACGATTCAGGTGACGCTCGCTATCCCTTCTCTTGCAAAATATGCTGTTGCCGCAAACGACATTATGAGATTTGGAGAGGGGACAGAGATTTTTGGACCGATTCATTCAAATGACGGAATTCGTTTTGATGGAATTGCACACAATGTTATTACCAGTGCAAAAGATAAATATATTGATCCTGATCAAGGAACTCATAACCCTTCATGGTATCAGTTTGGAGTATATACAACGGTTAATCCAGCTGAGACGAATAATGATACCACTCCTCCAAGTAATGTTCCCAATCGCCCTGACGTCTTTATGGCTGGGCGACAGTTTCCTGTTCCAGCAATTGACTTTGTCGGTCTCACAACAAATCTCTCTCAGATGAAGAGTGCTGCTCAATCGAATGGAAGATATTTTGCAGCATCTGGAGCACAGGGGTATTACATTCTCCTTAAAAATAATGACACCTTCGATCTTTACAAGGTCACGGCTTTGACAAATGCTTCGAATAACTGCACAAATGACAACCAGAATCAAGATAATTGGGGAACGTGGAGCATTTCAACAAAGACATTTATGGCAAACTACGCCTTTCCTGCAAATGGAATTATTTTTCTTGAGGATCATGTTTGGATTGATGGGAAAATAAATACGGCTCGTCTCACCATTGCTGCCGGGAAATTTCCTGATAGTCCCTCAACCCGAAAAAGTATTACTATCAACAAAGATCTTGAGTACACAAATTATGATGGTCAGGATACTGTCGCTCTCATCTCACAAGGGGATATTAACGCTGGCCTCTCAAGCGATGATGATATGAGGATTGACGCAGCTCTCATTGCTCAGAATGGACGAATTGGCCGCTACTATTATTCAAGCAGATGCGGCACGGGCTACACTAGGACAAAAATTACTCTCTATGGAATGATCGCAAGCAACAAACGCTATGGTTTTGCTTACACTGATGGAACAGGCTATCAGGCACGAAGTATCATCTACGATTCAAACCTTTTGTATGCTCCTCCGCCCAACTTTCCTCTTACATCGAGCCAGTATACAACAATCTCTTGGGATGAAGTTAAGTAGGATGTATGAAGCAGGTAGTACGAGTAGAGCGCCCGTGACCCCCGTGGTATACTTTTTGGTATGAAAAGAAAAATTATTGTCGGAAATTGGAAAATGCGGCCTGTGCACCTCGATGAAGCAAAGAGAGTATTTGGAGCAATCAAGAGAACTGCAGTGAAACTTTCCTCGACTCACGTCGTTATTTGCCCCTCTTTTACTTATATAGATGCTCTTAGAGCAAAAAGGGGACCAGCAGTTGTAGGGATCGGAGCACAGAATGCGTATTTTGAACAAGAAGGCTCATTTACCGGAGAAGTTAGCCCGACAATGCTTCATGATATGGGAGTGACTCATGTTATTCTTGGTCATTCAGAACGGCGCGAAATGGGAGAGACTGATGAAATGATTTCAAAAAAAGTTCAAGCTGTACTTGATGCAGGAATGCATCCGATTCTTTGTGTTGGTGAAAAAGAGAGGGATGCTCAAGCGCTTTATCTAAATACCCTTCGAACTCAGATCAAAAATTCTCTCGCAAAGATTCCAAAGAGGCTTGCAGGACAGCTCATTGTGGCGTACGAACCGGTTTGGGCAATCGGGGCCAAGGATCCAATGGATCCAGCGACCATTCAGGAAATGAGCATTTTTGTAAAGAAAACAATTTCTGAGATGTATGGCCATGACAATGGCATAGCGACGCCGATTCTTTACGGCGGAGCGGTGAACTTTAGAAATGCGGGGGATATTATCGCAAGGGGAGGCGTTGACGGACTTCTTGTTGGAAGGGAAAGCGTCAATGCCCCTGGTTTTACAGAACTTCTTAAAACGGTTGATTCTATATAATTAAACCTATCATGAACTATCTCAGAGATTTGAAAAATTTGGCAGGGGTAAAAGTTCTCGTGAGGCTTGATCTCAACGTGCCTGTGTACAATGGAAAGGTTGTCGATGATTTTAGAATTAGGAAGATTTTGCCAACTATCGCATTTCTTCAGGAACAAAAAGCAAAAATCATTTTGATGAGCCATATCGAGAGTCCAGCAGACAATCCTTCTCTTGTCCCTGTAGCTGAGCACTTGAAGGAGCTTGGTATCGAGTGTATTTTTGTTAAAAATTATAAAAATGCTCTTGTTTCAATCGAAAAACTCTCCCCGGGCTGCATTATGCTTCTTGAGAATCTTCGTGAATACGAGGGAGAAAAGAAAAATGACAAAGCTTTTGCGAAGGAGCTCGCTTCTCTTGGAGACATTTATGTAAATGATGCATTTGCAGTCTCTCATCGTGCTCATGCCTCTGTTTCAGCTATTACAAAGTTTCTTCCAAGCTACGCCGGACTTCTTTTCGAAAAGGAAATTGAGCACTTGGGAAGCGCTTTCAATCCTGATCATCCATTTCTTTTTATTCTTGCTGGGGCAAAGTTCGAGACAAAGCTTCCACTCATTGAGAAATTCATTGAGATTGCTGATCATGTTTTTGTTGGAGGTGCTCTCGCAAACAATTTTTTCAAAGAGCAGGGAAAAGAAATAGGGAGATCGATGGTTTCTCCTGAGAATTTTAACCTCGATCGTTTCATGAAGAGTCCAAAACTCCTTCTTCCTCCGGACACTCTCGTTGTTGATGGCGTAACTTCTGTCAAAAAAGTTGGGTCAATCAAATCTGATGAAATTATGTATGATGCCGGCCCCGAAACTCTCGCTATGCTCGAAAAAGCTGTTGGAGCGGCAAACTATATTCTCTGGAACGGTCCTCTCGGCGCGTATGAGCAAGGCTATAAACAGCCGACTCTCGAACTTGCACGAATGATTGCACAGGCCACAGCTCGTGGCGCAAAATCGATCCTCGGAGGAGGGGATACGCTCGCCACAGTGGCTGAACTTAACTTCGAAGACAAATTTACATTTGTTTCGACAGGAGGAGGAGCTATGCTCGAGTATCTCGCGAAGGGGACATTGCCAGGAATAGAGGCGCTTGAGGAGGTGAAGGTTTAGTTACAACTCCTTTCTTATTTTTTCCGCATTTTCTTTAAAATCCTTCGGGTCTCCTTGCACCTCTCTGTTTGGAAATACCCAGATGTGAGCATGGGGGACTTCGTCGCCGACTATCTTGCTGAGGATAAAATTTGTATCAAAAGCCTTGCGCTGGGTAAGAGCAATTTTCTTTGCAACTTCAAAATACGCTCCTACATTTTCATAATCCCAAACCCATCGAACGTGCTTTTTGGGAATGACTTGGCAGTGGCCGGGGGATTGAGGATGTATATCGAGAAAGGCAATAAAATCCTTGTCTTCATAGACAATTTCCGCCGGAATTTCTTTTTTAACTATTTTGCAAAAGATACAATTTTCCATGGATTGATTATATCAAATAAAAGGCAACCTCGGCTTTGTGGGCCGAGGTTTGTGATTCTTTTTGAATCAGGGACGGAATTTGACAGAGCCTTTCCCTCGAGAGTTCGTTGCAAGTCTCATGATCGGTGCTGGTGGAGGAGTCAGACAATCAAGGATGTGGCGAGGAAGGGCGTAGGGGCCATCTGTGGCGATCGATATACAAGGATGTCTCAAACCGATTGCACGCAAAGTGGCGATTGTCTCTACTTCCCATTCTGGATCAAATGGGCCTAGGATTTTAGTACCTCCTGTTCTACTTCGCTCAAAGCATTCCTCGCAACGATCCTTCCTTTGAAGGAAAAAGCCAAAGGGGATGGAGGTGATTCCGTGGACGACCATTCCTGTTGTTCCAAGAGAAGGTAGAGGGGTAGCCCAATCTGCATTTGGCAAATCAAACTTTGCAACCATACTGCTACAAATTCCCACGAACATGCCTTTTCGAAGAGTGCCTGTAACAGGAGGATGTTGCCCAGTACCGGCCATTCTACAGACTACAGGGCTTGAAACAGTATCCTTGATAGTCACTCGGTATAACGAATTTAGTGTAACAAAGAGAAAAGTTCCAGTGAAAGGAGTTGGGAGCATTGGATTCCTGTAAAATTTTTAGCTTAGAATCATGGCTAAGTTTGTTGCATTTCACCAAGCAAAAATGTTGCAAGGAGCGATTCCATAAAACCTTACTCTTTACAAGAGGGTGTGTCAATGATATCTGTGCAAAGCAGAGTGATATACTTGTACCCATGAAAACCTACCAGACTCGCAAAATTCTCACTGTTGAAGAGAAAAATAAATTGGGAAATTATCCCGATCTTCTGACGCGGCTTCTTTTTCATCGAGGAATTACCAACAGAGAAATGTCTGAAAGTTTTCTCAATCCAAATTACGACACCCAGACGCATGACCCATTTCTTTTGAAAGATGCTGAGAAAGCGGCAGAGAGAATTATAAAAGCGATACAAAATGACCAGAAAGTGGTCATTTATAGCGACTACGATACAGACGGCATTCCGGCAGGAGTCGCGCTTCACGATTTGTTTAAAAAAATTGGTTTCAAAAATTTCATAAATTATATTCCACATCGTCACGATGAAGGATTTGGATTAAATGAAGAGGCGATTAGGCAGTTTATCGAGGACAAAGTACAGCTTCTCATTACCATTGATTGCGGAATTGCAGATGTTGAACACGTGAAGCTCGCAGAGAAAAATGGCATCGACGTCATCATTACCGATCATCATTTGCCCGGAGAAAAACTTCCTCCGGCTTTTGCAATCGTCAATCCAAAACAGACTGACTGTAAGTATCCAGAAAAAATGCTCTGTGGTGCGGGAGTCATTTACAAAGTCATTCAGGCAGTTCTTCTTAAAAACAGATTTGGGATAAAGGAGGGTTGGGAAAAGTGGCTGCTTGATATGGTGGGTATTGCCACGCTCTCCGACATGGTGCCTCTCTCGGGGGAGAACAGGGTTTTTGCTCACTATGGACTGACAGTTCTCCGAAAAAGTCCACGAAAAGGCCTCGTGAGGCTTCTCAAAAAATTAAAAACGGATCAAAGATACCTTACCGAAGAGGATATTGGTTTTACAATTGGTCCCCGCATTAACGCTGCATCGAGAATGGGAGTGCCGATGGATGCTTTTCTCCTTCTTTCGACAGATGATGATGTTGAGGCAGCACGGCTTGCGGATCATCTTGATCATATTAATAATGAAAGAAAGGGAACAGTGGCGGCTCTCGTAAAAGAGGTAAAAAAACACGTTCACGAAAGGTACAAGGACAGTCCGGGTAGGGTTATTGTAATTGGAAATCCGGACTGGAAGCCGTCGCTTCTTGGTCTTGCTGCAAATACGGTGAGTGAAGAGTATTTGACGCCAGTTTTTCTCTGGGGCAGGGATGGCGACAATATAATAAAAGGTTCATGTCGTGCTGCAGGTTTGGTCAATCTGGTCGAGCTTATGAATGAAATTCCAGAAGGAAGTTTTATACAATTTGGAGGTCATGCCGAATCAGGAGGGTTTGTGGTAAGCGGGTCGGAAATTCATACTCTTGAAGAAAAATTAAATACGGCGTATGAGAAAATTAAAAAACAAAAGAAAGAAATTATTTTGTATGTCGATACCGAGCTTACTCCTGATGATGTAAATTATGATACATACAGGCAGATAGAAAAAGTCGGGCCGTTCGGGACAGGGAATGAAAAGCCGCTGTTTATATTTAAAAATATTCTTCTCTCAAATGTGAAGCAATTTGGGAAAGAACAAAACCATCTTGAAATTTCCTTTAAAAAAACAAACGGCTCAAGTGTTACTGCGATCGGATTTTTTATGAAACCCTCAGATTATCCCTTGGTCAAACTGACGGCTGGCTCAACAATCTCTCTTGTGGCAACTATGGAGAAATCCATGTTTCGAGGACGGCCAGAGCTTAGATTAAGGATTGTTGATATACTATAGTGCATGAAAACTATTATCTACACTGACGGATCATCACGTGGCAATCCTGGACCAGGAGGGTGGGGGGCTATTGTAATTTCAAATGGGAGAATACAGGAACTTGGTGGAAGGGAGGAAATGACAACGAACAACAGAATGGAACTCAAGGGAGCGATTGAGGCGCTGAGATCAATTGCCTCTGGAGCCGAAAATGAAATCGTAGTTCATTCTGATTCTCAATATGTGATAAAAGGAATTACAGAATGGATTTCTGGTTGGCAGAAAAAAGGTTGGAAAAATGCTCAGAAGAAAGCGGTGCTCAACAGAGATCTATGGGAAGAGCTACTCGGAGCAACTCAAGACAAAAATATTTCATGGAAATATGTTGCTGGACATTCCGACATTGCAGGGAATGAAAGATGCGACGAAATAGCTACACAGTTTGCTGATGGAGAAAAAGTATCACTTTATAATGGAATTTTGGACAAATATTCCCTCGGAAAGGCCTTGACAGAGTAGCGATTTTATCAAAACTTTATTTATTTTTTATCAGGATTTTATCTCGATCTGTTATGGTTCTGAGATGTCCAAGAATAAAATATATTTCATAATCAGCGCTCTCCTTATTGGCATACTCTGTGTCCGTACGTATTCAGCTTTTCATAATCCTAAAAAATCCGCTCTCAAGGAAAATGCTGGGAAAATAGTAACTTTTCAAGGGGAAATAAAGACAGAACCCCTCATCAAAGATTTTCTCCAGACATTTACTCTTGAAACGACCGCTGGAGATTTTGTAAGAGTTGGAGCAGATCGATATGGAGAATTTGGCTATGGAGACAAGGTAAAAGTCACAGGGAAGCTTTCCTCACCGAGAAATTTTGAGGGAAAGGGAGGAAGAGTTTTTGATTATGTGAATTATCTTGGCAAAGACGAAATTTATTTTGAATTCAAAAAAGCTCGGGTAGAAGTGATTGAAAAAAGTGACGAGAAAAGTATCTCGCGCACCCTTTTCAATTTAAAAAGAAAATTTCTCGATAATCTCGGAAGAGTTTTGGGTGAACCTCACGCTGCATTGGCGGGAGGACTTGTAGTGGGGGAGAAAGCGGCTCTCGGGAAGGATCTCATTGATGACTTTAGAAGAGCGGGGCTCATTCATATTGTTGTTCTTTCTGGATACAACATTACGATTATCGCCGCCATGATAAGGAGGATTCTTTCTTTTCTTCCTCGAACTGCCGGGATTATTGTTGGAGGAATTGGGATAATTCTTTTTGGAATTCTTGTTGGTGGAGGGGCGACAGTTGTTCGTTCGTGCATCATGGCGATCATTGCACTCTCAGCGGAACTCTTTCGAAGGGAATACAACGTCGTTCGCGCCCTCTTTATCGCTGCTCTTCTTATGCTTATCCAAAACCCTCTCATTCTTTTCTACGATCCTTCATTTCAGCTTTCGTTTCTTGCAACACTGGGTCTCATTATGCTCTCTTCTCCTTTTGAAAAAAGACTCGGGTTCATTACCGAAAAATTTGGCATTCGCCCTCTCGTCGCTTCGACAACAGCCACCCAAGTTTTTGTTTCTCCTCTCATTTTTTATATGATGGGAGACCTTTCTATTGTTGGAATTTTTGTAAATATTGTTGTTTTACCCTTCATTCCTCTCACTATGCTCCTCGTCTCTCTTGCGGGTCTTCTGGGATTCATTTCAAATTTTCTCTCACAAATTTCAGGATGGGGAGCTCACATTCTTCTTTCGTATGAACTTTTTATGGTTAGACAGGCTTCAGCACTGCCGTTTGCGGTAATATCTATTCCGGCATTTTCACTGCGGATTCTTGGAGGAATATATGTTCTGTATGCGGCAATTTTTCTCTATACGAGAAATCGAGGGGAGGAGACTATGCCTGAAGATTCTTTTCAATCACATCCCAATTAAGGTTTGCAAAAAAGTCTTCTACATATTTTTTCTTTCCGGAAGGCTGATAGTCAGCAACAAACGAGTGTTCCCACATATCAAGTCCGAGAACAAGCGTGCAGTTCTGAAGTTGTCCCAAGTGCTGCTCATCAATCCAGGCATTAAGAAGTCTCTTGTCGTTTCGATCGTAGTAGAGCATCGCCCAGCCAATGCCTCGAGTGAGAGCGAGATTTTTAAATTCAGAAAGCCATGCGTCAAATGAACCAAAATCTTTCTCGATCTTCTTTTTGAGATCGCCTGAGTCCTTGATTTCGTGTGCTCCTCCTTCAAGACTTGCAAAATAGACCTCATGGTTTCTCATTCCGTTATACTCAAATCCAAAACGGCGCATTACTTCTCCCAAAACATAGGCATTTTTGTCGCTGTCCTTTTTGAGCTCCTCGACTTTCTCGAGAATGAGGTTTGAATGCTTCACGTATCCTGAATAGAGCTTGAGATGCTCCTCGATTGTTTTCGCTGAGATGCCTTTTAGCTCTGGAATGGTGAATTTTTGCTCTTCAAATTTTTTCATAAATGTTGTGTAATGGTTAATTTCTTACTAATCTTATCACGGAAATTTTATTTTTTCTTCATTTCGATATGCTAGATTCTTTGCATGAAGGAAACAAAGGAAAAAATGAGGAAGTATTGGAAATGGGGAGCGGTCGTGCTTGGCCTTGCCCTCATTGCTCTTGGTGCTTATGTTTCTCATTTTGAACTTCGGGCCAAAGTTCTCGAAGCATACTTTTTTGATCTTGACCGAGGGAGATCGATCTTTTTGAGGACTCCTAACAACAAAAATATTCTCATTGATGGGGGACAGAACAGCCAGGTTCTTCGCGAGCTTACAAAAGTACTTCCTTTTTACAGGAGACGCATCGATACTGTGATCATTACAAATTCTCCCGCAAAAAACGCTGGAGGCCTGAGCGAGGTTGTTCGCAGATATGATGTGGGGAAAATAATTGAACCCACTATTATGGGGACGAGTACAGCGCTTACTGCTCTCGAAAAAGAAATTGAAAAGAAAAATCTCGGGGATCAAAAAATGAAAAAAGGAGATAGTTTTGAAATAGACGGAGTGAAGTTCGATGTTCTTTTTCCTGATCCCGGATTTACATTTAATAAAACAAGTATGCCTGAGCTCGTTTTAGAGATTTCATATCTGAAAAATAAAATCCTTATTCTTGGCGACGTTTCAAAAACGATTCAGAAATCTTTCATTCCGCTTCTCGATCGGGTAGATATTATTGAATACGCTCATAGTGCGGGAGATTCTCGAACGTCGGGAGATCTTTTCGTGCAGTTACATCCAAAGTATGCAGTTATAAAAAAGCAGATTCGTGCACCTTCTACCCGAGTGGCCAAAAATCCTCCCAAAAAACCACCATTTAATATAGAAAAACAAGAAGGGGTGGGGGCGATTAATTTAGAAACGGAGGGGACTGCCCACTTTATTATCGATGAAAAGGGAACTAAAAAACAATAAAAATGGGCCGGTAGTTCTTGCGAACTCCGTGCCCTCCCACAAACAGTGTGGTGTTTTTGCACGATGTGTATTTTCGGGACAAATAAATTCTACACCCGCGACTTATTTTTGTCTACTCCACCCCCACAATCACTTTAAAAATAAAAGGAATGATTGGCTCGACGTATTTCCAGAGGACAAAAACGAGAATTAAAAAGAAAAAGATTGAATATTGTTCGAGCACTTGTCGAACACGGATGAGACGTGGAGGAAGAAGGGAGAAAAGAATTTTGGAACCATCGAGGGGTGGAAGGGGAATGAGATTAAAAATGGCGAGAGCGATGTTGATGCTTACAACATATACAGCAATCATAATAAAAGAAGGAGGCAGAGAGGAGAGACCGATTCGGATGACAATTCCGAAGACAAGTGCGATTAAAATGTTTGAGGCCGGCCCGGCGAGGGCGATCGCAAATTCTCCCCATCTTTTGTTCTTTACATTGTATGGATTCCATTCAACAGGTTTAGCCCAACCAAAAGGAAAGCCTGCAAGAGAAGTAAGGACTGGCACAATAAAGGAGCCAAAAAGCTCGAGATGCTTCAAGGGATTCAGGGTAAGCCGACCCTGGAGTCGTGCCGTGGGATCACCCAAGAGCTCAGCAACATAGCCATGGCAAAGCTCATGTACTACAACTGACATGATAAGAATGGCGAGGGAAATAATGAGGGTGAGAGTATCCATGTGGTTCGGCACTTACTTGCCAAATTTCATACGTATGATAGCATGACTATCACTTACAAAACATATGGCAAAGGTCTGCGCAATTACAAAAAGAGGTTCAATGATGGGGGGCGGTTACTCAAACCGTACTCGTGCTACCCAGTTCAACCCCACAGGAATGGTTCGAAAATACCCAAATCTTCAGAAAAAGAAGATCTATGTTCCTGAACTCAAGAAATCTTTTAACCTTACAATCTCGACTCGGGCTTTGAGGACTATCCAGAAGCATGGTGCGTTTGCAACACTCAAAAAAGCGGGGATTATATAAGAAAAAACTGCTTGAGGCAGTTTTTTCTTGACTATGTCTGTACTTAACTCTATTGTTATAGGGGAGGTAAAACATGAACTATATTGTTGATAGACTTGAGTATAATTTAATACAATTTTGTCCTGCCGAAGCTTTATCGAACGAAACTTCGTTCCGAACGGCCGCAATTTGTGCAAGAAATGAGGAGTATTTTTGGTTTTTGCAGGATCAAAAACTTCGGAAAGATCTTCCTGAAATAGTCCAAGCGACTCTCTCAGGTTCTGAACTACCTAACTCGGAACTGGTCTGCTATCATCCGGACGATAAACTAATTCTCATCGTTCGTTCGACAGATTCTCACTTGTACACTGCTCAGCTCGGTTTTCGTTGTTTCCTTGTAAGTTTCAGAAAAAAGAAGGGTAATATAACAATACGTTTTCCACAAACTGGGAAAACGGTAGATGGAAGATCTGCAGGACTCAATACTGAATAATTCAAAGGCGCTACCTCACTTTAGTTTGGGAGAGCGCCCTTTTCTTGCCTTTTTTGGCTGGTATGGTAAAGTACTGCAACGACCAAAATCGCGTAGAAGGATGAGTAACCACTCGGTGAAAAAATCAGCTTTCTACTTATTAAATAAATAATTAACGAATGCCCACACTTAACCAGCTTGTGCGAAAGAATCGCAAGCGCTTTGTCCGAAAATCAAAATCGGTCGCGCTTACAAAGACATTTAATACAATTAAAAACCGTCCAAGTTTCCTCGCATCTCCATTTAAAAGAGGAGTATGCATTAAGGTCACAACAAAGACCCCAAAGAAGCCTAACTCAGCTATCCGAAAGATTGCCCGAGTTCGACTTTCAAATGGAATGGAAGTAACAGCCTATATTCCAGGAGAAGGACACTCACTTCAGGAACACTCAGTTGTTCTCCTTCGAGGTGGTCGTGTAAAGGACGTAGGACTCCGATATACAGTTGTACGAGGAGTGCTCGATGCAGCAGGAGTAGAGAAGAGACGAAAGGGTCGAAGCCAGTACGGAAACAAGAGACCAAAAGCTGCAAAATAATTTTTCTAATCTAACCACACTACAATGCGAAGAAAAATAAAGAATAAATATCCCCTTAAGCCAGAATCAACCTACGAATCTCTCAAGGTTGCAAAGCTTATCAACTATATAATGGACTCAGGAAAGAAAAACGCCGCACGAAAGATCGTGTACGATTGTTTTGATCTTCTTAAGGAAAAGACAAAGTCAGAACCGCTCGAAGTTTTTGAGCTTGCTTTGAAGAACACAACTCCAGCTATGGAAGTTCGATCACGACGAGTCGGAGGAGCAAACTACCAGGTTCCACGAGAAGTTCGTCCAGAACGACAGCGAGCACTCTCTATGAAATGGATTGTTGAGGCAGCACGAGGAAAAAAGGGAAAGCCAATGCATGAAAAGCTTGCAGAAGAAATCATTGCAGCATCAAAGAACGAAGGGGAAGCGGTCAAGAAGCGAGAAAATACTCACAAGATGGCAGAAGCAAACAAGGCCTTCGCTCACTTTGCGTGGTAATACAGAGTTACTATTTATTAGTTCATTTAATTTTCTTATTAATTAATTCAATTTATGCAACGCGATTATCCACTCGAAAAAGTTCGTAACTTCGGTATTATTGCCCACATCGACGCAGGAAAAACCACCACTTCAGAGCGAATCCTCTATTACACCGGTGAAATTCACAAAATTGGTGAAGTGCATGACGGTGAGACAACAACAGACTGGATGGAGCAGGAACGAGAGCGAGGTATTACCATTACCGCAGCGGCTATTACCTGCTTTTGGAATCCTACATACATGCGAGGAATTGTAGGTGCTGATGGAAAGCCAGATATGACCAAGAAACATCGTTTCAATATTATTGATACGCCTGGTCACATCGACTTTACTGTAGAGGTAAAGCGATCTCTTCGTGTTCTCGACGGTGCGGTTGTGGTATTTGACGGGGTTGCTGGAGTAGAGCCTCAGTCAGAGACAAACTGGAGATATGCCGACGAAGGAAATGTGCCTCGACTCTGTTTCATCAATAAAATGGATCGAACAGGAGCTTCTTTTGAAAAATCTTTCGCTTCAATTCTCGAGCGACTCAATAAAAATGCAATTCGATTCCAGCTTCCGGTTGGTCTCGAGAGTGAGCACGAGGGGGTTGTTGATCTTTTGAAAATGAAAGCGTACTACTTTGACGGAGAGAAGGGGATCAATGTCATTGAAAAGGAAATTCCCGAAAGCATGCTTGCTGATGCAAAAAAATACCGAGCAGAACTCATCGAAAAAGTCTCAGAGCATGATGATGCCGCAATGCACGCATACCTTGAGGGTAAGGAACTCTCGATTGACGAACTTAAAAAAGTCATACGAAAGGCAGTTATTGCAAACAAGATTTTCCCAGTGTTTACAGGATCTGCTTTGAAGAACGTGGGAGTGCAGCTCGTTCTCGATGCTGTCGTCGACTATCTTCCATCTCCTCTCGACATTCCTCCTGTCAAAGCAACTGACGTCAATACTGGCGAGACAGTCCTTCGACATGCTTCAGACGAAGAGCCTTTTACCGCTCTTGCCTTTAAACTCCAGAACGATCCATTCGTAGGACAACTTACATTCTTTAGGGTGTATTCTGGAACTATTGAATCAGGAACATATATTTATAACGCAACAACAGGAAAGAAAGAGCGACTTGGACGTATTGTACGACTTCAGGCAAATGATCGAGAAGAGGTGAAGAAGGTATTTGCAGGAGAAATTGCCGCAGCTGTGGGTATCAAGGACGCACTTACATCTCACACATTCTCTGATGAGAACCACCCAGTTCTTCTCGAAACTATAAAGTTTCTCGATCCTGTGGTTTCTCTCCGAATTGAACCAAAAACAAAAGCTGATCAGGAAAAAATGGGAATGGCTCTTCGAAAGCTTGCAAATGAGGACCCAACATTCAAGATTTCTTCAAACTCTGAAACAGGAGAAACACTCATTGCTGGTATGGGAGAACTTCATCTCGAAATTATGATTGATCGAATGAAACGAGAATTTGGTGTCGAAGCAAATGTTGGAAAGCCTCAGGTAGCGTATCGAGAAACTATTCTTGGAACTGCAGAAGCGGAGCACAAGTATATCAAGCAGTCGGGAGGTAAGGGACAGTACGGTCACGTAAAGATTACTTTGAAGCCTCTTCCACCCCTTGTTCCTGGAGAAAAGATCCCAAAGAACGTTAGTCGATATGATGACTTTGAATTTATTAACTCGATCAAGGGAGGAGTTATTCCTCAGGAATTCATCCCTGCTGTTGAGAAGGGGGTTCATGAAGCGATGGATCGAGGTATTGTCGCTGGATTCCGTATGGTAAATGTTTCCTGTGAACTTACCTTTGGTTCTTACCACGATGTCGACTCATCCGAAATTGCCTACAAAATCGCAGCGTCTCAGGCATTCCAGGAAGGAGCAAAGAGAGCAAAGCCGGTTATTCTCGAACCTATCATGAAGCTTGAAGTTCTTTTCCCTGATAAATTCATGGGAGACGTAACAGGAAGCATCTCATCAAAGCGAGGAACGATTGAGGAAATGACGGAGCGAGGCCAGGCAAAGGTTCTCCACGCCAAAGTTCCTCTTTCAGAAATGTTCGGTTATACAACCCAGCTCAGATCGATGACATCAGGACAGGGAAGTGCGACAATGGAATTCGATCACTACGAAGTGGTACCACCGAATGTCGAGAAGACGATAGTGGAGGCGAGGAAATAATATGTACTAAGAAAGCCGCTCCGAAAGGGGCAGTTTTCTTTTGTTTGAGAAAAATTTGACTTAAAACTGACCCTCTGCTAGTATAGCCATTACGCAGTTTTCTTGCGTTGGTGTGTTTATTTAACAGCATTTATTTAATTTATCTTTAGTTCTCTTAGGCATGGACTCTTCACGCCCATACCAAAGGGAGGTAAAGCGCTAAAAACATATGGCAGCAGAATTTAATCGTACGAAGCCGCACGTTAACGTTGGTACTATTGGCCACGTCGACCACGGAAAGACAACACTTACTACATCTATCCTCGCAGTCCAGGCAAAGGATGGTCTTGCTCAGCTCAAGGCCTATGCCGACATTGCAAAGGGAGGAACAGTTCGAGACGCAACAAAGGTGGTTACCATCTCTCTTGCACACGTAGAATACGAGTCAGATGCTCGACACTACGCTCACATCGACGCCCCAGGTCACGCCGACTACATCAAGAACATGATTACTGGTGCCGCTCAAATGGACGGTGCTATTCTCGTTGTATCAGCAACTGATGGAGTTATGCCACAGACACGAGAACACATTCTTCTTGCAAAGCAGGTTGGAGTTCCTCGCGTTGTAGTTTTCCTTAACAAGTGCGATATGGTCCCTGAAAAGGATCTTCTCGACCTCGTTGAAGAGGAAGTTCGAGACCTTCTTACAAAGAACGGATTCGACGGAAAAGCAGCTCCAGTTATCCGAGGTTCAGCTTTGAAGGCTCTCGAAGGGGATCCTGCATACGTAGCAAAGATCAAGGAACTTATGACAGCTCTCGATACATTTATTCCTACACCAGTGCGTGAAGTTGATAAGCCTTTCCTTATGCCGATCGAGGACATTTTCTCAATCGAAGGACGAGGAACGGTGGTAACAGGACGCATTGAGCGAGGTATGATCAAGGTTGGAGAAGAAGTTGAAATTCTTGGATTCAAGGATACTTCAAAGACAACTATTACTGGTATCGAAATGTTCAACAAGTCACTCAAAGAGGGAATGGCCGGAGACAATGCAGGTCTTCTTCTCCGAGGTACTGGAAAGGACGATGTTACTCGAGGTATGGTTCTTGCAAAGACTGGCTCAGTAAAGCCACACACAGAGTTCGAGTCTGAAGTGTACATTCTCAAGAAAGAAGAGGGAGGACGACACACACCATTCTTCACAGGATACAAGCCTCAGTTCTATATCCGAACAACAGACGTTACAGGAGAAGTTACTCTTGCAGCAGGTGTTGAGATGGTTATGCCAGGAGACACAGTTACTTTCAAGGTTAAGCTTGTAGCTCCAGTTGCTCTTGAAGACAAGATGCGATTCGCTATCCGAGAAGGAGGAAAGACTGTCGGTGCAGGAGTTGTAACAAAGATCACAGCTTAATCTCATTATTATGGCAACTGCTTCAAAAGAAACAATCAAGAAAGTTCCAAAGGCACGAGTTGCCAAGGTAGCAAAGGACGCTAATGAGCCTCGACTTCGAATTCGAGTACGAGCGTATGAGCACAAGATTCTCGATGCTTCTTTGAAGCAAATCATGGATACTGCAATCCGATATGATGTGCAGTTCTATGGTCCTATTCCTCTCCCTACAGAAATTAAAAAGTATACAGTAAACCGCTCTTCATTTGTATTTAAGAATGCACGAGAACAGTTTGAGATGAGAGTTCACAAGCGACTCATTGACATTCTTAACCCAAACCAGAAGATTATCGAAGCGCTTACCAACCTCTCTCTTCCATCTGGTGTGAACATCGATGTGAAGATGATGTAATAGCACTGCACGACCGAAATAACCGTACGAAAATTTATGAAATTTATTCTTGGACGAAAATTGCATATGACTCAGATCTTCGACAAAGAAGGCGTGGTTCGTCCTGCCACTCTTGTTGAAGCTTCTCCGGTGGTCGTTACTCAAGTAAAGACTGCAAAGACTGACGGCTACAACGCTCTTCAAATTGCTTCTGGTACAAAGAAAGCGGCAAATATAACAAAGGCACTCAAGGGTCATTTCAAGGATCTTGGGGCTTTTGCTGATCTCCGCGAATTCAGAATGGATGAAGTTACTCACAAAGTGGGAGACAAAATTGAACTCACTCAGTTCCAGGAAGGAGATACTATCGAAGTGAGTGCTCTTTCAAAAGGAAAGGGATTTCAAGGAGTTGTTAAGCGCCATGGTTTCGGAGGAGGTCCTCGAACTCACGGTCAGAAGCACTCTGAGCGAGAACCAGGTTCTATCGGAGGAGGTCTTCGAAACAAAGTTCCAAAGAAAATGCGAATGGCAGGAAGAATGGGAGGCGACCGCATCACTGTAAAGAATCTTAAGGTTCTTCACATCGATGGGGCTACAAACACTCTCTATATTTCCGGAGCTATTCCAGGTCGCCGAGGTACTCTTGTCGAAATAATCGGTTAATAACACACATATGGAAACTACTGTATACAATCAGAAAGGACAAGAGACAGGAAAGTTCACACTTCCCGAATCAGTTTTTGGACTTGCATGGAATGCCGACCTCGTTCACCAGGTTACTGTTTCAATGACCTCAACTATGCGAGATTCTATCGCTAACACAAAGACCCGAGGAGAGGTAAGTGGAGGAGGAAAGAAACCTTGGCAGCAGAAGGGAACCGGACGAGCTCGACACGGATCTACCCGATCTCCTATCTGGGTTGGTGGAGGAGTTGCTCATGGACCACGAAGTGAGAAGAATTATGATCGAAAGGTCAACAAAAAGGCAAAGGTAAAGGCTCTCTTTACCATCCTTTCCCGAAAATTCCGAGATGGAGAAATTCTCCTCGTTGACTCACTTTCATTTGGTGCTCCAAAGGCAAAAGATGCAAAAACAGCTCTCATTTCTCTTGCAAAGGTAAAGGGATTTGAAAAGCTCGGAACAAAGCCAAAGAATGCGGCTATCATTGCAATCGACAAGAAATATCCTGAACTCACAAAGAGCTTCAAGAACTTTGGAAATGTCGCGGTCGAAGAACTTCGAAACATCAACCCTGTTTCAGCCCTTAATCACAAATACATAGTGATCGCTAATCCAAAGGAGTCGCTTAAGATTTTTACTAAATAATAACTACCATGGCACTCTTCGGACTAAAAAAGAATACAGAAAAGAAAGTAAAAGCTCCTGTTAAGGCTGCAAAAACAGCAAAGGCTGAAAAAGTCGTCGCAGTTCGAGAATCTGCAGCTCCTACATTTACTCGGGACATCATTCTCCGACCTCGAATCACTGAGAAGTCAGGACTCATGAATGAATCTTTGAATGTCTACACATTTGAAGTCGTAAAACTTGCAACAAAGGACTCAGTAGCAAAGGCAATCAAGGCTGCTTACAAGGTCACTCCAGAAAAAGTCCGAATCATTAATCTTCCTATGAAGAGTGTTATGGTAAGGGGACGAAAGGGAACGCATTCAGCTGTAAAAAAGGCTCTCGTGTTCCTTAAGAAAGGAGACAAGATCGAATTCGCATAAGTATTTATATTATTATCATGAAAAAATACGCACCAACAACCCCATCACGACGCCACCTTACTACGCTTCCATACGGTAAGTATGTTACTACCCAGGATCCGTACAAGCCTCTCACAAAGGGAATGAAGCGTGACATGGGACGAAATGCGTCTGGACGAATCACTGTTCGTCACAAGGGGGGAGGAAACAGCAAGCTCTACCGAATGATCGACTTTTCATACGACAAAAAGAACATGTTTGCGACAATCAAGACTGTCGAATATGATCCATACCGAACAGGGTACATCGCTCTTGTTCAGTACGAAGACGGAGAACGACGGTACATTCTCATTCCAAAGACGATGAAGGTTGGAGACAAATTCATTGTTTCTGAAACAGCTCTCGTTGAAGTCGGAAACAGACTTCCTCTCAAGCGAATTCCTGTGGGTACTTTTGTTTTTAATATCGAAGTACGACCAGGAGGGGGATCAAAGATGGTTCGGTCAGCGGGATCATTTGCTCAGGTCATCGCAAACGATGCTCCGTACACTCACCTCAAACTTCCTTCAACTGAAATCCGAAAAGTTCATGACAATGCATGGGCAACTATTGGTACAGTTTCAAACGAGGAATCTCGCCTCGTAAATATTGGAAAGGCAGGACGTTCACGATGGATGGGTATCCGCCCAACCGTCCGAGGTTCCGCTCAGAACCCTGTAGACCATCCTTACGGAGGAGGAGAACAGCGAACCGGTCGAGGTTTGCGCCGACTCAAGACCCGATGGGGTAAGCCGGCTGGAAAGGGTCAGAAGACTCGAACACCGAAGAAGTACTCAAACGTGTTCATTGTCTCTCGACGCCGAGTGGGCAAGAATAAGTCAGTAGAGCAATAATCACCAATGTTTGAACGTCACCTTAAAAAATTAATCAAGAAGATCAACTGGCTCCTCGAGCGATTCTTTGATTATATCAGCCCATAAGTTGACTTTAAGCCACGGTTTGCTAGTATTTGGAAGCTTTATTACATAAAAACACATGTCAAGATCCCTCAAAAAAGGACCATACGTCGAAGAACGACTTCTCGCGAAGATCGCCGGAAAGAAACCCATAGAAACTGGGGTTATTAAGACATGGTACCGACGAAGCCAGATTGCCCCTGAAATGGTAGGGTTCAATTTTGGCGTCTACAATGGGAAGCAGCATATTGAGGTTCTTGTCACCGAGGAAATGGTTGGTCACCGCCTCGGTGAGTTCTCGCCTACACGAAAATTCATCCGACACGGAGGAAAGATGCAGAAGGAGATTGAGATGAAGGCAAAGGAGGCTGAAGTTAATGCTGCAAAGTCAGCAAAGGAGGCAGCGGCTGCTCCAGCAAAAAAATAATAATTTTTTATGATACAAGCTTCACTCAAAAATTTTAGACAGTCACCTCGAAAGGTTCGCGGAGTCGCAAATCTTATTCGAGGCAAGTCAGCTGTCAACGCTTTGAATACTCTCAACTTTTTGAGCAAGAAAGCTGCAGATCCTCTCTTTGGACTTCTTACCTCTGCTCTTGCAAGTGCAAAGAACAACAACAATCTCGAGAAGGAAGCTCTCGTGGTAAAGGAAATTCGAGTTGATTCAGGATATATTTTGAAGCGCAGAATGCCACGAGCTCGAGGTACAGCATATCCAATTAACAAGCGGACAAGCCACGTCCTTCTTGTTCTTGCTCCTGCTCCTGAAAAGAAAGCTAAGAAAGTAAAAACAAAATAATTTTATGTCACACTCAGTACACCCATATTCACATAGACTTGGAATCATCAGAGACTGGAAAAGTCGCTGGTTCGGCGTAAACAAGGGTTACAGATCAGCTCTCAAGGGAGACCTCCTTATCCGTGAATTCCTTACGAAGGAACTCCGAGCTTTCTATCTTGCGGACGTTCAGATTGAACGAAACCAAAAATTCCTCCGTATCGTTGTTCGAACATCACGACCAGGAATGATCATTGGACGATCAGGAGACGGGGCAGTGAAGCTTCGAGAAAAGATTCTCGCTCTCTTGAAAAAGAACAACATTAGCCTTGCAGGACAGGAATTGAAACTCGATATCGAAGAAGTTCGAAATCCAGAATCAAACGCAGCGATCGTCGGCCTCATGGTTGCCGAAGGACTTGAAAAGCGACTCCCATTCCGACGAGTTTTGAAGCAGACTCTTGAAAAGGTTCTTGCAAATCGAGAAGTGAAGGGAGCAAAGATCAAGCTCTCAGGACGACTTGGAGGTGCAGATATGGCTCGCCAGGAAGATTTGAAGAAGGGACAGATTCCTCTTCAGACTCTTCGAGCCGATATTGACTATGCCCGAGAGAAGGCTCACATGACCTATGGAGATATTGGGATCAAAGTCTGGATCTACAAGGGTCAGATCTTTGAGAAGGATCTCAAGGCTGCTGCAAACCAGGCTTCAACTAACGCAAGTCGATCATAATTTACTACCATGTTATTTCCTAAAAAAGTAAAATTCAGAAAGTGGCACACCGGCCGAAAAAACGCAAAGAAGCTTGCGAATGCTGTTGAGACACGCGGAGTGAGTCTTGCCTTCGGTTCATATGGACTCAAGGTTCTTCAGTACGGACGCCTCACATCAAACGAGATCGAAGCTGCCCGAAAGGTTATGTCACGCTATGCTACAAAGTCAGGAAAGGTCTGGGTACGCATTTTCCCTGACCGACCATTCACCCAGAAGCCTCCGGAAGTAAAGCTCGGAAAGGGTAAGGGAGACCCAGTCGGATTTGTTGCTCCGGTCAAGGCAGGGCGCATCCTCTTTGAAATTGATGGAGTTGATGATAAGGTAGCTGCTGAGGCCCTCCGAAAGGCTGGAACAAAGATCTCCCTTAGGACAAAGATCGTTAACCGTAACCTCTTTTAATTACCACCATGAAAGAATATAAAGACAAAACAATAGGGGATCTCCACAAGCTCATCACTGAGAAGCGAGAGGGAATACGGGCTTTCAGATTTGGTTCAACAGGAAGCAAGACAAAGAACGTCAAACTTGGCAAGACCCTTACAAAGGAAATTGCTCGGATCATGACAGAGCTCTCACTTCGAAAGAAGTCTGAAGTAAAGGCAAAATAATTTATTTATGGAAAAAAATACAGCACAAAAGAATACAAAAACAGTAGCATCTGCCCCAAAGAGACAGACTCTTTCAGGTGTTGTTGTTTCTGATAAAATGAAGGACACAGTTGTAGTTCTTGTGGAGCGCTATGTAAAAAACGAAAAGTACCAGAAATTCATAACTCTCCGCAAGCGCTATAAAGTGCACGATGCTGGAAATACAAAGAAAGTGGGGGACAAGGTTACCATCGAATCATGCCGACCTATTTCAAAAACAAAGTCATTTAAGATTCTTGCATAATTAAACCACTATGATTCAACCACGTTCAATAGTACGAATAACAGATAACAGCGGCGCAAAGATTGGCCGAATTTTCAAAGTGCTCGGTAGCTCAAAGAAGCGATATGCGGAACTCGGAGACCTCGTTGTTCTCTCAGTACAGAAAGCAGAGCCGCGAAAGGCTATCAAGAAGAAGGATGTTCTCCAGGCTGTAGTTGTCCGACAGGTAAAGGCCTTTCGACGACAGGATGGATCATACATTCGGTTTGATGAAAACGCAGTTGTTATTCTCGAAAAGGGAAAGAAAGAACCGATCGCTGGCCGTGTTTTCGGTCCAATTCCTCGAGAGCTTTCAGAAAAGGGATTCCAGACAATCGCTTCACGAGCACCAGAAATCGTGTAATATACAAAACCATGACTATCAAAAAGAATGACAGCGTAATAGTACTCACTGGAAAGGACAAGGGAAAGTCTGGCAAGGTTCTCATTTCTATGCCAAAGACTCACCAGCTCATTGTTTCTGGAATTAACAAAATGAAGAAACACCAGAAGCCTCGCCAGAAAGGGCAGAAGGGACAGATGATCGAGAAGGAAATGCCAATTGATGTTTCAAATGTCATGCTTGAAAGCGAAAAAACTGCAAAGCCAAAGAAGGTCACAGCTCCAAAAGTAGCAAAGGCCGCAAAGAAATAATTACCTGAAATTTTATGAAAATCACAGCCCCAACAAGCACATACGAACTCAACAAGCAGTCATTCAAGGCTCTTAAGGAGCAGTTCGGCTGGAAAAATCCTATGCAGGCCCCTCAGCTCAAGAAAGTGGTTATTTCTACCGGTATTGGTTCAATGAAGGACAAGAGAAAGATTGAACTCATTGCCGATCGTCTTGCAAAGATCACTGGCCAAAAACCAGCTGTTCGTGGTGCAAAGAAATCAATCGCTTCATTCAAAGTTCGAACTGGAGATCCTGTTGGTTATCAAGTTACTCTTCGTGGAAAAAGAATGATGGACTTTGTTGATCGTCTCATCCACATCGCCCTTCCTCGAACAAAGGACTTCCGAGGAATTTCAAAGACAGGAGTCGACCAAATGGGGAACTACACTCTCGGAATCAAGGAACACACTATTTTCGCAGAAACATCAGACGAAGATTTGAAGGATGTGTTTGGGCTTGGAGTGACATTTGTTACTTCATCAGAAAAGAAGGATCAGACGATCGCTTTCCTCGAATATCTCGGATTTCCATTTAAGAAAGAGGAGGGGAAGAAGTAATAAAAGAAAAACAGATCGCTCGGTCTGTTTTTTTTGACGCTAAAAAAGAAAACCCACCGAACGACAGGGGTGGGTTCCTGTGGGGCGGTGGGGTATTAAACCAAAGTTTATTTGCGACGAAGAACAAGTCGTGTGTGCCAATCCCGAATCGTGGGTTGGTCGTAGCCGAGAGGAGTGGGGTTAGGAATATCGGTTAGCTCCTCAAGTTCGAACCCAACCTCTTTGAAACGACGTACCCAACCCTCTTCAGTCTCGTAAGTACCAGGAACTGGTATATCGGCTGAATGGAATAGCCGATTGTAAACGTAATCACTGACGAATGTACGTTCGAATTCATTAGGATCGTTCCGAATCGGCACTGTCTCGATGACGACGAGCCGACCACTAGGACGAATAATCCGAGCAAGTTCACGAAGGATTTTCTCATTGTTCTCTTCATGATGAGCGACGTTTGTCATAAGACCAGCATCGAAGTGTCCATCAGATACCGGAATAGATATTCCGTCGAAATGTTTGATTGGGGCCATCACTCCATGAGTAGGGTAGTTGCGTACATCATACCCTGTTATGTTGTGAGTGATATGGTCATAGACATAGTTTGTAACTTGCCCATCACCGCACCCAAAGTCAATTATCGTTTCATCTTGACGAAAGAACTTTGAGATCTGCGCGTAAACGATCTGAGCACGATCCACCATTTTCTCCTCGAGAACTTGGATGAGGGTTGCGCCATCGATGAAGATTTCAGAGAATTCAGAATTGACTAATCGTTCGGTGTGTTCGATATCTGTGGTATTGGCCACGGTCTGCGTTACGAATTTCACCACTGACTGTGCTCGATCGTTGAGACCGAGATTCATGAATGTATGCATGAGGTCTTTGCGGACTAACTCATGCACTTGAGGGTTTGCCAATGCAGCTTTAAGACGTTGCTGCATCTTGGCGATATCTGGACGTTGTTGCATAGGATTTTCAGGGGTTATTGATTTATGACGAGGTTCAATTAAACTAGGCTATTATTAGCATATTTAACACATATTGTCAACCCCTTTACTTTATTATCCCTTTCGTTTACTATGCTTACTACCTTACAAGAAGGAAACAAATTAGTGATTGGAAGCACATCGCCTCGAAAGGGGAGGAAAAGCTAACCAATCCCCATTTTTATTGCAAAAACAGCAAAAAGTAACCCATGGCAAAAAGATCAGTAACAGCACGATCAAAAAAGACACCCAAGTTTAAGTCTCGGGTAGTTCGACGATGTTTCCGATGTAGTCGAAAGAATGGCTATATGAGAGACTTTGATCTTTGCCGTATTTGTTTCCGAGAATTCGCTAACGAAGGAGTTATCCCAGGAATCAAGAAATCATCATGGTAACAGACCCTATCTCAAACTTCATAACCGGAATCAAGAATGCAAGTGACGCTCGAAAGGCGACAGTCACAGTTCCATATTCAGCACTCAAGGAATCAATCGCACATGTTCTCTCAAAAGCAGGATACCTTTCAACAATTGAAAAGAAAGGAAAGAAAGTCGTAAAGACCCTCGAAGTTGGAATTGTTTATTTTGGAAAGGAACCACGAATCAACGGAGTTGACCGAATTTCAAAGCCCTCACGACGAGTCTATCAGAAGTCAAAGGACATCCGAATGTTCAAGAGCGGATTTGGAAACACGGTTCTTTCAACACCAAAGGGAATTCTTTTGGATGTTGATGCAAAGAAGCACAAGGTCGGAGGAGAAGTTCTCTTTAAAATCTGGTAATAAATTATCTATATGTCACGAATCGCAAAAAAACCAATACCAGTTCCAGCAAAGACCGAAGTTAGCTACGCTAACGGAACTCTTACCGTGAAAGGACCTTTGGGAACTCTTGTAAAAGAATTCCGACCTGAGATCGAAGTAAAAGTCGAGAACAACGAAGTGTCTCTTGTTCCTGTACGAAACTCACTCGACATCCTTGCTCTCTGGGGAACATACGCTTCACATCTCCGAAATATGCTCGCAGGTGTACATACTCCATATCAGAAGAAGCTCATTGTTGAGGGAATTGGATACAAGTCGGATGTAAAGGGAAAAGAGCTCGTCCTCTCTCTTGGATTCTCTCACCAGGTCAAGGTAATCGTTCCAGATGATCTCAAGGTTACAGCCGACAAGAACGTCATTACTGTTTCAGGAATTGACTGTGAAAAAGTAGGTCAGTTCGTTGCAAAGGTCCGATCATTGAAGAAGCCTGAACCATACAAAGGGAAGGGAATTCGATACGAAGGAGAAGTTATTCGCCGAAAACAGGGTAAGAAGTCGGTCTAATTGAAAAAACCGCTATGAATACAAGCAAACAAAAACAAATGAAGATCGCACGACGACACAAGAGAATCCGAGCAACTATCTCGGGTACTTCAGAACGACCTCGTCTTTCTGTTTTTCGATCAAACAAGTTTATCTATGCTCAGCTCATTGATGATGTGAAAGGACACACATTTGCTGAAGCACATGCAACTGATGCAAAGACAGTCGGTATTGATCTTGCAAAGAAGGCGAAGACTTTGAAGATCGATAAAGTTGTTTTTGACCGAGGAGGATACCTCTACACTGGAAAGATCAAGGCAGTGGCAGATGCGGCTCGGGAAGGAGGATTGAAGTTTTAATTTACATACATATGGAAACTAACGAAACAAAACTTACAGAGACAACACCAGCAGCAACAGCTCCAGTTGTTTCAGCTGATACAAAGGCTGCGGAACCACGACCCGATTCTCGAGGAGGATACGGATCACCACAGGGAAGTCAGGGTAGCCGACGACCTGCTGGACGTCGTCCACAGCGAGAGAGCAAGGAGCGTGTTAAGCCTGAATTTGATACAAAGATCATCGCTATCCGACGAGTGACTCGAGTTGCTTCTGGAGGACGACGATTTACATTCTCAGTTGCAGTTGTTTCTGGAGACCGAAAGGGACGAGTGGGAGTTGGACTTGGAAAAGCGGGGGATACATCTCTTGCAATCGACAAGGCCACACGACACGCAAAGAAAAACATGATCAAAGTTCCTCTTTCACCTGCAATGACAATTCCACACGCAATCCAGACAAAATTCTCAAGCGCTATTGTCATGCTCATGCCAGCGCGAGGACGAGGAGTGGTAGCAGGAAGCTCAGCTCGAAATGTTATCGAGCTTGCGGGTATCAAGGACATTTGCGTCAAGCTTCTTTCAGGAAGCAAGAACAAATTGAACATTGCTCGAGCGACAGTCAAGGCTCTTACCATGCTTTCAAAGCAGCCACGAAGCGCCCTTCTTCCAAAATCTGAAACAACTAAATAAACAGCCATGCAAACACACAATCTCATTCCAAAGACAAAGAACAAGAAGACTATGATCGTAGCCCGAGGAGGGAAGCGAGGAAAGACATCTGGCCGAGGTGGAAAGGGTCAGACAGCTCGTGCTGGAAATAAGCGACGCCCAGAACTTCGAGACTTCATCAAGCGAATCCCAAAGCTCCGAGGACGAGGAGTTAATCCTCACAAATCTATTGAGACAAAGCCTCTTGCTATTAACCTTGGCGTTATTGACGCTGTAGCAAAAGCTGGCTCAATCATTACTCCAAAAACTCTTATCGAAATGAAAGTGATCTCAACCTTCGAAGGAAAGATTCCTCAGGTTAAAATACTAGCTGGTGGAGATATTTCAAAAAAGATCTCTGTCGAGAACTGCATTGTCTCAAAGGAGGCAAAGGCAAAGATCGAAAAGGCAGGCGGTTCAGTGAAGATCTAGTTGGAAGTTATACTTTAGCAGCACGAATATAGAGAACATCATGAATACATTTTTTCAAAAAATAGCAGTCGTTCTCAAGGATCCGGTCATACGAAAGCGCATTTTCTTTACTCTCGGAGCGCTTGTCGTATTTCGACTTCTTGCGACAATTCCGGTCCCTGGAGTTGATATTTCAAATCTCCAAAGACTCCTTGCTGGGAACCAGTTCCTTGGTCTTCTTGATATTTTCTCAGGAGGGGGAATTTCTACTCTCTCAATCGTAATGCTCGGAGTTGGTCCGTACATCACTGCTTCTATCATCGTCCAGCTCTTGACCATGATGTTCCCGAAAATGAAGGCTATGATGCAGGAAGAAGGGGAAATTGGACGCCAGAAACTCTCTCAGTATTCTCGAATCCTCTCTATTCCGCTCGCTGCACTTCAAGCTCTTGGATTTATTGCCCTCCTTGCAAGTCAGAATGTCCTCCCTCACCTCGGGGGAATGGCTCTCTTTACAAATATCGTAGTCATCACGGCAGGATCAGTTCTCCTCATGTGGATTGGAGAGCTCATTTCTGAGTTTGGAATTGGAAACGGAGTCTCTCTCATTATTTTTGCAGGTATTATTACACGAATTCCTACGACCATTTACCAATTTTTCGTGAGCTTTGATGCTTCACAGATTCCTCAGTATCTTGTCTTCCTCGTCATCGGAATAATCGTGATTGTTGGAGTCGTGCTCGTCACCGAAGCTGAACGACCTATTTCTGTAACATACGCAAAGCAGGTTCGTGGAAACAAAGTCTACGGAGGAGTTTCTACATATCTTCCTCTCCGATTGAACCAGGCCGGAGTTATTCCAATCATCTTTGCCCTCTCAATCCTCCTTTTCCCTCAGATTATCGCAAACTTCCTTGCTCAGGTTTCAAATGTCGCCGTTGCCAACGCCGCTTCTTCCATTGCAACATTCCTCGCGGATCCTTGGGCTCATGCACTCATTTACTTCTTCCTTGTTTTTATCTTCACATATTTCTACACTGCCGTTACATTTGATCCAAAGATGATTTCTGAGAATCTTCAGAAGGGTGGTGCCTTCATTCCGGGAGTTCGTCCAGGTGAATCGACCCAGACATATCTTGGAAAGGTTGTAACCCGAATTACCCTTGTTGGTGCTCTCTTCCTCGGTATCGTGGCCGTTCTCCCTCTCGTCATGCAGGGCTTTACAGGCAACCAAAGCCTTTCAATCGGCGGTACAGCCCTTCTCATCGTGGTATCCGTAGTTCTCGATCTCTTGAAGAAAGTGGACGCTCAGGCCTCAATGAGGGAGTACTAGAAAAAGAGAAAAAGCGGTCCAAAAGACTGCTTTTTGCTTTATGATTAATGCGATATACTGAATCAATGAAACCTCAATCATTTATCTTCATCGGCCGTTCCGGCTCTGGAAAGGGCACTCAGGCCAAGCTTTTGCAGGAGTATTTAAAAAAAGTAGATCCATCTCGAAATGCTCTCTATGTTCAGAGCGGTGCTGAGTTCAGAGAATTTATCAAGGGAGGAAGTGCGACACAAAAACTTTCGAGAGACATTTATGATAAAGGAGGATTGCAGCCGGAGTTTCTTGCGACATTTATGTGGACTAATGTTCTCGTAAAGAATTACACGCTTGGCGAGCACCTTATTATGGATGGAATGCCACGAAAATATCATGAAGCGGGAGTTCTCGATTCTATTTTTGATTTTTATAAAATAACGAAACCTTTTGTCGTTTACATTGATATTAAAAAAGAAGAATCGGTCAATCGACTGATGGCTCGAGGACGCATTGATGACAACAGAAAGGAGATAGAGGAGAGGCTATCGTGGTTTGAGACAGAGGTTTCGCACGCTCTTGATTTTTATCGTGACAATCCCCAGTATAACTATCTCGTGGTAAACGGTGAGCAACCTGTTGAGAAGGTTCATGCAGATATTATTGAAAAAATTGTTGCAAAATTACAGAAATAGATGATACAGCTTAAAGGAAAAGAAGATATACAGATTCTCCGCGAAGGGGGAAAAATTACTGCAGGAGTGATGCAGAAGCTAGTTGCCATGGTCAAGCCAGGGCTTGTTACGAGTGAACTCGAAGTGGCTGCAAGAAAACTGATAAAGGAAGCAGGAGCAGAATCATCAATTCTCGACTACCAGCCCTACGGAGCTGATCGACCTTTTCCTGCGGCAATTTGTGTTTCAGTAAATGACGAAGTGGTTCACGGAATCCCGAATGAGAATCCTATTACCCTCAAAGAAGGAGATGTTGTAACAATCGATGTAACGCTCACCTACAAAGAAATGGTTACTGATATGGCAATGACAGTGCCGGTGGGAAAGGTTTCTTCAGACATCGAGAGACTCATCAAGGGGACGAAAGAAGCCCTTATGGCGGGGATAAAGGCGGCCAAAGGGGGGAAGAGAATAGGGGATATAAGCTCGGCTATTGAGCTTGTAGGGCTTTCACACAAGCTTGGTGTGGTAGAGGAACTCGCAGGGCATGGAGTAGGTTTTAGCGTACACGAGGAGCCATTTGTACCAAACTACGGTGAACCCGGAAAAGGTGAAGTTTTGAAACCAGGACTTGTTATTGCAATTGAGCCGATGTTTAATCTTGGTTCACGCCATGTGCAGCTCGATCCTGATGGATACACCTATCGGACAGAAGATGGGAAGCCAAGTGCGCATTTTGAACACACCGTTCTCATCACAAAAGGAGACGCGGAGATACTGACTTTGCTATAATAGATTCATGACACACAACAAAGAACCGCATCCAAAGAACGAAAGAACGCTCGTTATTATAAAACCTGACGGAATACAGAGAACCCTCATCGGAGAAATAATTTCTCGTTATGAAAGGGTCGGCCTTAAACTCGTTGGAATCAAGATGGTTATTCCCACAAAGACCCAGGCCGAGAAGCATTATACCCTCGACCCAAACTGGCTCCTTAGTGTTGGAGAAAAAAATCTGAGGGCGTACAAGGAAAAAGGACTCAAGGCTCCCTTTGATAATGCTCTCGATCAAGGAAATGCGATTTTGAAGAAACTCATTACCTACTTGAGCTCGGGTCCGGTCATTCCCATGGTTTGGCAGGGGGCCCATGCTGTAAAAATTGTCAGAAAAATCACTGGAGGAACGGAGCCACTCACGACTGATGTCGGAACTATTCGAGGAGACTTTGTTCTTGATTCGTATGAAATTTCAGACAACTATGTTCGAGCCTTAAGGAATCTTGTTCATGCTTCGGGATCTGTTTCTGAAGCTGAAGCAGAGATCAAGCACTGGTTTTCTCCTGATGAAATTGCAAAGTACACTCATTTCCAGGAGAAAATTCTCTACGATGTCAATCTCGACGGAATCCTCGAATAGTTCTCTATTTAGTTTTGCACTTGTATTCAAAATTAGGAGTTTTATAATGAATACAGGTTACTTGAGTATTAACTCTATAACTTTTTATTTGGGATGCCAACGAATCCTCGCGATTCACATTAGACAGCACCTTGGTGTTTGTCTTGAGGTAACCCACCTAGTAACATACTAGGCTTGATACTCATGTAACCTAACGAAGACGCCTGCCAGAAAACTCTGTGCAGGTGTTTTTGTTAGATGTTTTTGTGGGGTGATTACGATATAATGTGGAGCATGAATGAAAAGATGAACAAAGCATACATTCCAACCCTCATTATTCTCGTTCTTCTTTTTATCCTCCATTACTGCGGTAATAATTTCTATTTTTACGTTCGCTACCCAGGTTTTGATGTTCTCATGCATGTTCTTGGGGGAGTTGCTATTGCTCTTTCTCTATACTGGTTCCAGGTGACATTTCTCAAGAATACATTTTTCGGAAGGAATCTCTGGACCATTATTTTCCTTACTCTCATTGCTGGTTTTGCTTGGGAGTGGTTCGAGGCGTACTACGATATTGCCGGAGCAAAAGTGGGGACTCATGCGTATAGCATTGATGCCGCCAAGGATCTCATCGATGATACATTCGGTGCACTTATAGTCTATTTCGTACTTCTTAGAAAGAAAAAATAACATGTCAGCACAGATTACTTTTTGGAGTGGAATAGGGAGCGTTACGGGAGCGAATTTTCTCGTAGAGTTTGGGTCGACAAGAGTTCTTGTTGACTGTGGACTTATCCAGGGAGACAAGGTGGCCATGCGGGACAACCGTGAGCCTTTTGGCTACGATCCTTCATCGATCGAAATTCTTTTCATTACTCATGCCCACCTCGACCATGTAGGGAGAATTCCAAAACTCGTCAAAGAAGGATTCAATGGAGTCATTTACTCGACTCCTGAGACCATGGCCCTCGCTGAGCTCATTCTCGAAGATGCAGTGAGTCTCCTTGATAAAGAAGCTAGAGAGGAAGGGGTTTTGCCAATGTATGAAGTTCAGGATTTTCGAAAGGCGATGAGCCTATGGAAAACTATTCCATATCACACTGAAACCCAGATCAAGAATTTTTCTGTATATTTGAAGGATGCTGGGCACATTCTCGGATCATCGATGTTCCAGTTTTCTTTTGAAGGCAAGAAAATAGTATTTACCGGTGATCTTGGGAACAGTCCGACACCTCTTCTCAAAGACACAGAGTCGATCGAGGGTGCAAACTATGTAGTCATGGAAAGTGTTTATGGAGATAGAAACCATGAATCAAAAGATGAAAGATCAGAGAAATTTAAGAAAATAATTATCGATACAATTTCCCGTGGAGGCACCTTGGTCATTCCGGCCTTTTCTCTTGAAAGGACCCAGGTAATTATTTATGAAATTAATAAACTTGTTGAGACGAGGGCCATTCCCTCGGTTCCGGTTTATATAGATTCTCCTCTGGCAACTCGGGTGACTGATGTTTACAAGGGAAGCACCCATCTTTTTAATGAAAAGGCACAGGCAGAAATAAAAGCAGGGGACGATCTCTTCAATTTTCCACGACTCATGTATACAGCGAGCGTAGAAGAATCTCGAGAGATTGATCATTCAAAACAGTCAAAAATTATCATTGCCGGTTCGGGTATGTCGATCGGAGGGCGGGTTCGTCACCATGAGCAAGTATATTTGCCCGATCCAAACAGTACTATTCTTCTTGTTGGGTACCAGACTCTGGGAAGCGTCGGGAGATATCTTCTTGATGGGGCAAAAAAAGTGGTCATTGATAAAGGAGAAGTTCATGTCAAAGCGCATATCGAATCGATTCTCGGTTTCTCATCTCACAAAGATTCAGATCATCTCGTAGAGTTTGCAGCAACAGCCCAAAAATCAGCAAAAACTATTTTTGTAGCAATGGGGGAGCCGAAAGCGTCAACATTTCTTGCTCAAAGAATACGAAATGAGGCAGGTGTGAAAGCAGTCTGTCCGGAGAGGGGAGTACCGTATGAGTTGAAGTAAACAAAAAACCGGCAGATACCGGTTTTTTGTACTTTATCGTTTCCTTTTTACGAAACCTTCTCTACGATCTTCTTGAAAGCCTCTGGATTTGTATCAGCGAGAGTTGAGAGGATCTTTCGGTCGATGACAATGTTTGCTTTCTTGAGGTTTCCGATGAACTTGCTATATGAGTTCTTTGGGTCAATTGCTCGGAGAGCGGCATTGATTCGGACATTCCAGAGTCGGCGATAATCACCCTTCTTGTCTCGTCGGTGAGCAAATGCAGAAGCACCAGCGTGTGAGATAGCTTCATAAGCTGCTCGCTCGTTTGTTGATCGGCGAAAACGATAGCCTTTTACTTGCTTGAGTATATTTCTTCGGGTTTTGAGAGCGTGAACTCCTTTCTTAACGCGTGACATGGTGGTGAATTAAATTAATTATGCATTTACTAAAAATCGGCTCTTCTCCTTGTTGGTCATATGGAAGGGAACCTTTGCGTTCTTCTTGTGAAGCTGTGAACGTCGGCTTTCCTTTGAATTGAAATGGTTCTGGCCTGTTGCACGCGCAAGAATCTTACCATTCTTGGTAACCTTGAGGCGCTTTAAATATGATTTGTTTGATTTCATGTTATTTCTTTTCGATAATTGCGGTCAGTCCCTTGAGGCTCTTTGTTGGCGGGCTTGAGATCTTGAACTCAGTCGTGATGAGCTTCAGTATTCGTTCCATTCGTTCCTTAAGGAAGTTCTGGTCCATGTACTTTGATCGTCCGATGAGGAAGAGGTCTATTTTGACGCGATTTCCTTCGGAGAGCCATTCTGAGGCCTTCTTTGCCTTGAGCTCAAGATCGTGCTCTCCCGTGCCTATTTTGACCTGGATATTCTTTAAATCCGAGATCTGGGTTCGCGCTTTTGCCACTTTCTGCTTCTTCTTTTCGTCGTACTGAAATTTACCATAATCCATGATTTTTGCAACCGGAGGGACTGCGGTAGGGGAGATTTCGATAAGATCGAGATTTCGAGCCCTAGCTTCCTTGAATGCTTGTTCAAGGCTTATAACGCCGAGGTTTTCACCGGCATCAGTAATAACCCTTAGCTGGGGCGACTTTATGAAGTTGTTGATGCGTACTCGTGCTGTGCTCAATGAGCCCTATTTATAGCATTAAAGGAACTTTCTGACAAGTCGTATAAGCATTTCTGGTATTTTCTCGATAAATGAGCGTTTTCGCCATTCCAGAAGCTTCACTTCTCTTGAATTTTGTATGTCATGAATGAAATGGGACTCGAGCTCTTCCGCGAACTTTCCATTTCTTGTTACGATATTTGCCTCGAAGTTGTAGAGCAGACTCAAGCGATCAAGATTTAAAGTTCCCACTGTTGCCCAGTCGCCGTCAATGACTGCTGTCTTGCTGTGCATGTTATTGTCTTGATACAGGAAAATACGGATGCCGGATGAGAGAAGTGTTTCAAAGTATGACCGAGCGCCAAAGTCGAGAGTGGGGTATTTGTCAGATTTTTCAGGAAGGAGAATGCGAACGTCGACTCCTCGATGAGCGGCGAGCTTTAGAACACGGATTAGTCTGTGTGTCGGCACGAGAAAGGGGGTAGCGATGTAGATAAATTTTCGTGCAGAACGAATAGCACTCACGAGTTCGGCATAGATGTGCCTTCGGCCAGGGGCAGGGTAGTTTGTAATGTAGCGAAAGGCTACATCACGTGCAAATTTTCTTTTAGGGAGGTTCTTCATTCCTTTTGCCCGGCCCCACATGCGGTCGAAAGCATTTACCATTTCCTTGACCACCGGTCCCTCGAGGCGGAGGTTAGTATCCCTCCAATTCACACTGCTTTTTCTGATACAGATACTTCCTGTGTAGCCAATTTTTTCATCGATAACAATTGTCCTTCGGTGGTTTCTGAGAAACCACGAGCGGTAGTTTGGTACTTTAAAATATGCTGGAATGAGAGTCTTCCAGAAGACAAGCTCGATCCCTTTTTTCTTGAGGTCGTCGGCAATATTTGATCCCCAGAAGGTAAAACTTCCCGCCGCATCCCAAAGAAATCGAACCTTTACACCCTTTGCCGCCCGCTCGCTGCAGATGTCGATGAGCTTGTTTCCAAAGTCATCCGCTACAAAGATGAATTGTTCAAGACAGATGCTTTTTTCGGCCTTGGCGCAATCTGCAAGGAGGGAATCCCAGGCTTCTTCGTTTGTGGTATAGAGATTAAAGTGTGTTTCTTCTGACATGTCTCTACAGAATATCATATATTCGACTTGATGATATGGTGTATACTATACCCATGAACGGAGCCGTTTCAGTCATCGAATTTCTCGTTACCATCGCTATCGCCCTCATTCCTGTAGGAATTGTCCTTGGAGTTGTCACTGCTATTAGGGCCACCAACGAAGAAACAGAAAAAAAGAAGAAAAGGCTCATTCGTCGGATGTGCATCTACTTCGCGTTTCCTTTTGTCCTCCTTCTCATGATCGTGGCAGTCTGGGGATTGTTTATCTTTCTCGCGAACAGATTTATCCTGTAGAATATTCTTATGAACGAATCGAAAGATATTATATTTGATGACATTCCAGCCCGGGCAGAGCTCGCCCAAGACGGAGAATGCTTCCATGTTTCTGTTTTCTCACGAGAGACTGGAAATGAGCTCGTCCAAGGGAGCACTCTTCAGTCAATTTCCTTTGACACGGAAAATGAGGCGAGGGATTATTTCGACGGTCTTGGCAAAATTTAATTTTTAACTATTTATATGGAAAATATTGGCTACCTAGTTCTCATCGGAATCTTCATCTATGTGTTTTATGGGCCACATATGGGAGGAGGGGGTGATAAGAAGGGGAAGAAGTAGATTGGCCGTAGACAAGAAGAAAGCCGACCCATGATGGATCGGCTTACCTGAGATTTCGAAGAGTCAGGGTTTCGGAAGGAGGATGTCCTCGACACTTTTCCTTATTGTCGGCCACCGCGAGAGTAGTTGAACTAGTTGCAGTTGCTGTTCTGGTGTTGCTTCAGATTTGTAGCCGATTGTCTCAACCCATTTCCAGAACGCCCCCTGAAGCAGGGGCAAGAAGTCCTGATTGCAAAAAAGGAACAGAGAGCATTTCTCTCGGACTTCTGCAACGGATTTTGCTCCCATTCCCTGAATTTGTTGAAGCGTCCGTGGTGACAACACACATACCTGCCAGACATACTCGAAGTTTCCTCGACAGAGGCAGTTGGCGGCACGTGACTGTAATTCCAATTCATTTACCGATGATGCAAGTAGCGTTGCCACACCGTTAATCGTGTTTTTGTTAATGGCTAGGCCTAGGAATTTCTCGCACACTATTCTTCCCATAATCTCTGGTCGACAGTGTGAATGAAGTCCGGCATCACATCCCGCCTCAATCATTGATTGACGATTGTCCACCCGGCAGCTCACTGCAACCATCTTTAAGTTTGGGTTTTTTTGTCTCACTGAGCTAATGATCTGTCGGACTTCCTGTTCTGAAAATCCCAAATCCCAGACAATGAGTATGACGTCGTAGCAAGCCTCCCTGATCTGATTAATGAGGCTCGCTATTTTTTCATGAGCGTCGCACTTGAACAGTTCAGTCTGACAGCGTTCATCATTGCCAACAGCCGACATCACTTTTTGACTACAGTCCTCTTCCTGTCCTACAGAGAAATGCCTTAGGCTAACTACTAAAATCTTCTTTTCCATAGAAGTCTCCTTTCAACGAACATTCGCATAGTGCTCGTAAGAGCGGTTGAAGCCAAGCGAGGGCGAAGTAAATACTAAAACCACACTATAATAAAATAGCGTCTTTGTCAAATGGTGGAGATGGGCGGAATTGAACCGCCGTGCAGTTGAAGTTTCATGATGCTTCTACAATGTGTAGCTAGCTTTAGCGAGATCTCTCTCTTTTGACCTGCATGCTTGAAAGCAAGCAAAACACATGCAGGCGATTCCCCAAGTTTCGGATTACAAGCAGGGAAGAGAATGTAATCCACGTCGGAGGTTATATCAACTCATCACAGCTTCCGATGCGAAGTGAGAGCCGTCGCCTAAGGCAGAGTTTAAGCTGCGTAAGCGAAAGCAAGGTCCTGTGTTCCAAAATATGGAGACACGAGAGACTTTACCTTTGCAACTGATGATTTTGCAGTTACGGTGTCCGTTAGTTTTAAGAGGTAACGGAACTCTACATTGCGCGGCATGAAGGGACCCCAGCTGTCGAGGCCTTTCATCCCCATTCAGGGACAGTTGATTGTCCCCATATTAAAATTGTTAACGATCTGAAAATTCTCTTCGAATCTCTCGGTCGGTGTCGCGCTTCCTGATGTCCTGGCGCTTATCAAATTTCTTTTTACCACGGACAACAGCGATTTCAACCTTGATTTTCTTACCTTTATTATACAGCGAAATAGGCACTATTGTCAATCCTTTCTTTGAATCGAGTGCCGCGAGCTTTGCAATCTCAGCTTTTGTAAGGAGAATGCGGCGATTTCTTTTTGGATCATAGGAGTCGGGAGTGTTTTTAATTTGATACGGGGCAATGCTTGCTCCAATCATGAACGCTTCGCCACCGCGCACAGTTATGTGAGAACCGAGGAGGGAGCCCTGGTTTGTACGGAGGCTTTTGACTTCGATTCCAAGAAGCTCAATACCAGCCTCGAATGTTTCGAGGATTTCGTAATCAAGCGACATTTTCTTGTTGTAGGCGAGTGATTCGGCCATAATGATGACGTTCTCCAGTATACATTACTCTGACATTTCTTTCATTTTTAGTTGATTCTTGCTTTTAAAAAATAATTGCCAGACCGTGTGTGTGCCGGTCTGGCAAAAGATTCGTTCTGATGATTCAGTGATCAGTGATCAGTGATTAGGGTGATACAGGTCACTTGCGAGCATGCTCGCAACTTCTGCATTACCCGTCAACACACTTGTCGTGGTTTCTCCACCAAATGCTAACGTGATCAGCAGAATGATAATCGCGATTGCGTAACAAATCTGACGATTTATTCTTGACTTGCTCCGGCGTCGGAGACGTCGACCTTGACGTCTCCGGGAGCGCTCCATATTTGCTAAGTCAAGTGGTGTGCCAGAGTTGAAGTCTGGCGGCAGTTCATACGTTGCCATGTTTTTCCTTCCTGTGATGTTGTTACTGTTGTTTCTGACAACATACTAGCATATTAAAGTATAATGTCAATAGGTGGTAGTATGTTTAAAAGTGGATAACAAACGTATTAAAAGATGATCATAAAAGAGCATATTTCCCTTAGGTGAGGCTATTGTAGGTAGTGTATTCATGGTATAATTTGGTGACTGATAATAGCCATGAAACATTCCTGGATCAAGAAGATTTTTATCGCATCCTTTTTCATAGTAGTTTTCTTGTCTCCTCTTAGTAATGTACGTGCTGATATTACCTCGAGCTTTCTTGGTCACTGGACATTTGATACTACTAACACGAATTGGGGCACTAATACAACATCTGACACATCCAGTAATGGGTATAATGGTACATTAACTAATTTTTATTCTGCGACGAGTACTGTTGTTGGGCAGCTCAATCAAGGTCTCTATTTTGATGGTGTCGATGATAAAGTAAGTCTCCCAACATCAGTTGTTGGCAGTAGTATAACACTTTCTGCATGGATAAAGCCTGCGGTGGTTAACAAGGAGCAACGCATCATTAACTACCATAACCGGTATCGACTCGAACTTTCTGATAATGGAAAACTATACTGTGCATTTCATACTGTAAATCAGTCATGGAACTTCTGTAGTACTCTCGGAAATACCACACTTGTAGCGAATCGTTGGTACCACGTCGCTGTAACATACGATGGATCGTCGACGTATACGTATTATCTAAATGGAGTCGCAAACGGAAGTAACTCATCTCAATTTACTGGGGCATTAACTGGAGGGTCACTTACTCCTTGTATTGGTGATGCCTGTGGAGATGGAAATACTACAGCTTTTTTTAAGGGATCAATGGATGATGTCAACATCTACAGTCGAGCCCTTTCTTCTGGCGATATGCTTGAGTTGTATACTTCTGCTTTTGTACCCACCATCACTACCTCCGATGCATCTTCCATCACCGCTACAACTGCCACTCTCAATGGTTCGATAGATGTTGCCAATGCCGCCTCCTCAACAATCCGAGGATTTGCTTATGGGACGAGCGCAACACTTTCTACGGTAATAGCTACTACAACCGAGAGTGGGATATTTGATTCGGGAGCATTTACTTCAGCTGTTTCCGGTCTTACAGGAAATACGACATATTATGTACGAGCATATGCGTCAAATGCTACATCGACAGGGTATGGAACTATCAAATCTTTCACCACCTCTGTGGCTGTGGTTGTCCCTACAGTGACAGTTCAGTCGGCTTCCTCAATTACTGCAACTATGGTTACCCTGAATGGGACAATGACGTCTGATGGGAATGCTTCCTCTACTGTACGAGGCTTTGCATATGGGACAGATACTAGTTACAGTCTGGGAACAACTACCGAGAATGGTACCTTTGCAATAGGTTCTTTCACAAGTAGCATCTCTTCTCTCACGTGTAATACGACGTATCATGTGCGTGCATACTCTACAAATTCGGCGGGAACAGGCTTTAGCGGCGATCAGACATTTTTAACAAGCCCATGTGTTCCAGGAAATCCAACCTCCGTTGTTGCTGTAGCGGGGAATGGTCAGGCGACTATATCATTTACTATTCCTGGAAGTGATGGGGGGTCTACGATTTTGTACTACACTGCATCTTCGACCCCAGGAACCCAAGCTGGTTACGGGACTTCTCCGATTACAGTCTCGGGACTTTCAAATGGAACCACATATACATTTACTGTAACTGCTACAAATGCAGTTGGGACAAGTACCGCAAGTTCTGCATCAAACTCGATAACTCCTTCTACAACACCCACCATCACTACCTCCGACGCATCTTCCATCACCGCTACAACTGCCACTCTCAATGGTTCGATAGATGCTCTCGGGGGAGCTTCTGTTACTGATCGTGGTTTTGAATGGGGTACTAATAATGCTTATGGAAATAGTATTTCAACAAACGGCAGTTACTCGGTAGGAACATATAATGCAGATCTTTCTGGTTTGACGTGTAATACTGAATATCATGTACGAGCATTTGCAACTAACTCTGTCGGGACTGCTTCATCAAGCGATTCTTCTTTTACAACTTCTGCCTGCCCGGTATCATCTACTCCTTCCTCAAGCAGCGGTAGTTCTTCGGGCGGTGGGGGGAGATCAGGATTTGTTCAAATACTTCCCACCCCTTCTCTTGTTACAAAAGTTTTTGATATCATTACCCCTTCTTTTCTAAAGCCTAAAGTAGTTCCTGCCGCTGTTGCTCCCATCATAGAAATTAAAAACCCTCTTGACGGGTCGTGGAAACTTCTTCCTCAAGAGCCAGTGAAATCTTTTGTCCTTGCTCCATTACCTGAGGAAGTGCTCGTTCTCACTGCCAAGTTTCCTGAATTAGAAAAGACGTTCAAAACACTTGGTATTACCAAGGTAAGTGATCTCGGTAAACTTAAAAATGCAAGTATCAATCTACCCAACTTGAGTGCACGAGTAGGTGCTAATGGGGCAGTTCCAATTGGTTCTTTAACTCCAGATCAGAAGAAGATGCTTCCGACCGAAGTTGTTTTTGCAAGATCGGGTACTGTTGATTATAACGTAGGACTTACTGTAAATAACGGAAATCCTGAACAGCAGGTAAAAACAATTGTTGGAAAGCCACTCGATCTTGCCATTAAAGCCGATAAACCCGTTAAAGAAATAAAAGGTTACTTGACCGTGAAAAACATCGAAAGAAAGTCTGTTTCAAGGCCTATCCCTTCCGATTCAATGCTTGCTTCAGTCGTTGCTGCGATATTACCAACACCACATCCACGGACTGAAGGGGTTGAAGTAGAACAAAAACTTGTTCTTCAGGAATTTAATTATAGTGATGATAATAATGACGGGATTTACACTGCCCAAGTTCAGACTCCCTTACTTAAGGGTGAATACGATATTATTTCAGTAATGCAGTATCGGGATATTAAATTAGGTTCCAAAGAGTTTCATTTGACAACTGTCGTTGATCCGGAAGGATATATTTATCGTGATAGTGGTAATGGAGAAGAGACTCGTATTCATGACGCTACTGTCACTATTTTTCAAAAGAATCTTAGTACATCAGATTTTGAATTATGGCCGGCAAATAATTTCCAACAGACAAATCCTCAATTGACGGATAAGAGCGGAACTTACTCGTTCCTTGTTCCTGAAGGTATTTACAAAATTACTGTATCTGCACCTGGTTACGAGGATTATATAGGCAGTGAGTTCTCTGTTGTACAGGGTGGGGGAGTACATACAAACATTGTTCTCAAGCCGAAAGGTGTGTGGAATCGTTTCTTGCGTTCAATAAAATTAAATTAGATAATATGAAGAATATGTTTACAAAAAATTCCTTCATGATCATAGCTATTGGGGTACTTGCAATTACAACAATTTTGTATTCTATAAAAAGTTACTCCTTGGCGCAGAGACTTGCAGAAATGGAAAAAAATCTCCAACCACAGGTTGCTCACACGGAGATTGCGAAGTTTACGAAATTATTTATTGATAAAGTTTTGAATGCAGAAGGTTCGGTAAGTTTTGACACAAGACTTGAGCTAGAGAATGCTGTACGTGCGACGAGAGATGATGAGCTTTTATCTCAGTGGAATGCCTTTGTGAATAGTAAGACAGAAGCAGAGGCACAGACTCAAGTTAAAAGATTGTTGGCTATGTTGGTAACAAAGATTGTTCCAGCTCAATAAATAAAAAAGCCCCGAAAAAATTCGGGGCTGTGAAAGGGGGCTATAAGCCTCCCGATTCTAATTTATTTTACTGATGGCCAAGGAGCCATGAAGGTAGGGCGGTACCTCGTACTGCCTGCTTTCGATTAATTTCTTCAACCGCGACCTCTTTCTTCACTCTTTCAACAATGCGGTCATCGATGAATGTTTTTTCTCCGACGAGATACTCGGGGAGACCGAAGGGGTTGAAAGGTAATGGAGGAGCATCTGGGTGCGTCAATGAATATTTTGACACCGTTGGGTCACCATTTTCCTTACCATCCAGAATCGTACCAATTTCTATTAGCTGTTGGCGAGCCATTTTTCGTGACTCGGATTGAGATGATTTTAGTGTGTAGCTTTGTTGCATCATCATCTGTTGTCCCGATTGGTATGAACCACTTGGCCAGACTGTTCGGAAGAATAGTGTCTGGCGATTGTTAACTGCGATTGCGGCTACCGCTTTTCGCAGCGGTCCTACAACAACCGTTGCCTCGACTGTCCAAGGACCATCGATGCTCTCTGCGACAAGTACGTCGTTCGTGGTATTTGGGATTGAGTGTACCACCAGATAGTTCGTCGTCCGGTCGAGAGTGAGTCCGTTGTAGTTGATAGGATCATCGTACACGTAGTTGGTGATTGCTGGCCCAAATGGCCCTTCAACAAGGGGATACCATTCCCGACTCAGATTCCAGAACGTGTTCGAACTGGCTTTGTTGAGGGCGAAACCTTCACCGACAGCAAGTTGTGGCATTGTTGGCCACCACGAGTTACTTGTATACATGTAATTCGTGTATGTCCCGCTTGTGGGAAGGTATTGGTATAAGATGTCACCTTCAGTCACGGGTAACTTAAAACTCTCAGGATTTCCTGCCCGTGGATAAGGATATGACAGAATACTTTCGTGGTCGAGGATTTCACGTCCTATTCCTCCTTGTAAAACACGTCCTGCAAATGTGACAGAGATAGTGCTTCCTGAGGGGTTCGAAACCAGAGCTGCTTCTCCTGCAACAAGTTTGTCATTAGGGATAGTCCAGTTTGTTCCATCCCATATGTTTGTCGTCCATGTAGACCCGTACGACTTTTCAACCCTGCTTCCCGCAGGTAACTTGTAGAAGAGTTTCTTAATTCGAGGATCCATCACCGAAAACTGATTTGCGACAAGTGCTTTCTTGCCTGCAGCGATGGAAACCGTGTAGTACCCAATAATATTCGAGACATCATTGGTTGATCTTATCCTGAAGTACAGGTTACTCGCTCCACCACTATAAACGTTCAGGGACATGATACCGTTTGTGGTAGAGTTTGCTGAACTTGATATTGTCGTCGACACTATAGTCCAATCTTGGGAGAGCAGATTGGTCTTTGATTCAAGGATGTAGGTTGTGCCTTCCGTTACCCATCCGAGTTTCAATGTCAGTAACTCATTTTGCCCAACAACATTTACTCCTTTAGGCAGACCTTGCTGCCATAAGCTAATTGTGTGTTTTTGAATTCCTATTGCTGGCTGAGCAAAGACATTTGTCACGATTATTGCAAGTGGGTTAGTACTTACCACTTTCACATCCCACGTTGCGATACTTGTATTTGAAGCTTTGTACGCTGTGGTTGCTGAGCCGTTTGTCCCTTTTACTGTAAAGGCAGCAAAAGGCCGACTGAGATGATCCATAAAAGGATCGTATAGTATGCTCACTGTCGCTTCGTTAGTTACTGATAAGCCGAAGCCATCAGGTGAATTGCCTAGACCCACATCACTTGAACCTCCAGATGAGTTATTTGTGGATGCTGCAATTTCCATGAAGTTTAATGGAGGGTAGTACGGGTCCCCTGGACCAGAAGGAATGTGACCGCCATAGACGACCGGTGGGTCTGGCTGCATCCAGTCGTCGAATATACCACCGAAGTCTGGATCAAATGATGGTATGATCGGTGGCGGTTCATTGTTTGTGTAATTTGGGTATGATGGTTTTCCCGAAGGGAAATCGGGAGGAAAGGTGGGTGGTTCGTATGGAGGGCTATTGGTTTTTCCACTATTGATCTCGTCGATCAGGTTACTCGAAACTTCAGAGATCAAGTTTGTGAAGTCGTTGTTTAGTGTGTTGGTGACGCCCACGTAGGGATCTGTGTATGTGGGGACACCTAGTGCCTGATTTAACCAACCAGTAACAATTAATGTTACCACAATGCTCATGAGAGCGTTCAACGGATTTCGTTTCATTTGCTTCCTTTCATCTGACCTGTTTTGGTTGTACCCCCTTGTAAAGGAAAGACCATCGGGGGGTAATGCGATGGTCGGCTGGCTATCAAATAACAAAATAACCAATCTAAAATTGAGGGTATCATAAAATAAGTCCATCGACCATTGACAGATTGGGAAACATGTCCTCCGTTGGAAAACTGTTTTCTTTCATTTTCCCCAATTTATCGTATAATCAATGCCTATGAAGAAACACAATGACCCGCAAGGAGAAAAGGGAAAAAAGGGACAGAAGAAGCCCTCGAAACTTCGCTTTTTGAATACGATTTCCACAGCAATTCTCATCCTTTTCCTCATCACTGGATTTTATTCAATTCTTGTCGACCAGACGGCTGAGAAAAATCTTATTCCACTTTCAGAACTTGTTCACGATGTTGGTATGGGTAAAGTCACAGCTATTACTGTTCAGGGAAATACGCTTATTGCAGAATACGAAGACAAGGCGACCAAGATTTCCAAAAAGGAAACCGACGCTTCTGTCACAGAGACATTTACAAGTTATGGATTGACTCCTGAAAAGTTGAACGCAGTTAAAATTTCGATTGAAGGACCGAGTGGGTTCTGGTTCTGGGTCGGACAGCTTGCACCCTTCATTGCACCTCTTTTCTTTTTAGCGCTCATTATTTGGTTTTTGACGCGGCAAGTGAGAGGTCAGGGAGGACTTCAGGCCTTCTCATTTGGTCAGTCGAAGGCCCGCATCACATTGCCAGACGACAAAAAGCAGAAAGTAACATTCAAGGATGTTGCTGGAGCAAAAGAAGCAAAGCAGGAACTTTCAGAAATCGTGGATTTTTTGAGAAATCCAAAAAAGTTTTTGGAAATTGGTGCGGTTATTCCAAAAGGAATTCTTCTCATGGGAGCTCCAGGAACTGGAAAGACCCTGCTCGCGCGAGCGGTGGCTGGAGAAGCGGGTGTGGCGTTCTTTGCTATTTCTGGATCTGAGTTTGTAGAAATGTTTGTGGGAGTTGGAGCATCGAGAGTCCGGGATCTCTTTAAAATTGCAAAGGAAAGTGCACCAGCAATTATTTTTGTTGATGAAATTGATGCAGTTGGGCGAGTGCGAGGGACGGGAGTTGGGGGAGGAAATGATGAGAGGGAACAGACATTGAACCAGATCCTTGTTGAGATGGACGGATTCGAGCCAAATGAGAAAGTGATTGTCATGGCTGCAACAAACAGACCTGATGTTCTTGATCCAGCACTTCTTCGACCAGGGCGATTTGACCGTCGGGTGACTATTGACCTTCCTGATCGAAATGATCGCGAGGAAATTTTGAAAATACATTCCGCAAAGAAACCTTTTGCTGAAGATGTCGCCCTTCGAGTCATTGCCGAGAGAACTCCGGGATTTTCTGGTGCCGACCTCTATTCTCTTATGAATGAAGGAGCGATTCTTGCTGCTCGGGAAAATAGGACAAAAGTCTCTCAGTATGATCTCATTCGCGCTATTGAAAAAGTAATGCTCGGGCCTGAGAGGAAAAGTCATCTTTTGTCTAAAAAAGAGAAAGAAATTACTGCGTATCATGAAGCAGGTCATGCTCTCGTTGCCTCAGTTCTTCCATTTGCTGATCCAGTTCACAAGATTTCAATTATTTCTCGGGGACGGGCTGCTGGATATACTTTGCACCTTCCTCTCGAAGATCGTAAGATGCAATCAAAGAGGGAATTTCTCGATGACATCGCTGTCTCTCTCGGAGGCTACGTCGTGGAAAAAATGATGTTTGGAGATGTCACTACCGGCCCTTCAAATGATCTCCAGGTTTCAACGGCTCTCGCTCGTGACATGGTTACGAAATATGGAATGTCAGAAAAGATCGGAGTCCTTGCTCTCGAAGGTTCTGGAGGTCGGGCGATGTTTGGAAAGGGAGTGGAAGACAGGGAATATTCTGAAAAAGTTGGAGCTGATATCGACAGTGAAGTCGCTCGTATTATGAAAGAAGGGTTTGAGAAAGCAGAAAAGATTGTGACTGAAAATAAAAAGGCCCTCGACGCTATTGCCCGAAGACTTGTCGAAGTCGAGACGATCGAAAGAGAAGAGTACGAGTCAATCATCATTGCTCATGGGATTCAGCCAAAGAAAAAGCTCGACATTGAACATCAGTCGTAATTTTTTGTCTGGCCGTTTAATTGCTTACGATGTCTTTCATTAAAAAATCATTTGTGTGGATTGTGCTCATTGTGATGATGGGCTTATGGAGTTACCAGTATTTTGTCATAAACGCCCCGTGTGCCCAACCCATCTACTATCATCTCGGAGTATTTGATACGAGATTCAACATTAGCAAAGTAGATTTTCTTTCTGCTGTTGATGAGGCGACTCTCATTTGGGAAAAGGCCCTTGGCAAGGATCTTTTTTCTCCGAGTACAGAGGGGAGGCTTGATATAAATTTGGTTTACGACGATCGTCAAGCTCTCGCCGAAAAGAACCGTACGCTTACAGCACAGGTCGACACACAAAAAGTTTCGGCTGATGCAATCAAGGCGCAATTTCTATCTCTCCAAAATCGCCTTGATGAAAGAAAAAAAGAATACGAAGCGCTCGTTTCTGAGTTCGAGAAGGCACAGGATTCCTACAACACCGAAGTTCGTTTATGGAATCGAAAGGGGGGTGCTCCGAAAGATGAGTATGAAAAATTGAATAACGACAAGGATGCCCTCGTTGCTTTCCAAGCTAGAGTTGAAACGAAACGCCTCGAGGTTAATGCTCTCGTTGATGAAATAAATGCTCTTGTCAAAAAGTATAATTATCTCGTCGGAACGGTCAATTCTACTATTTCGACAATTAACAAAGATGCAGGGAAGGAGTTTGAGGAAGGGGAATTTATTTCTGACAGAAATGGAGAAAGAATAAATATTTATGAATTTGGAAACCACCAGGTTCTCGTCAGAGTTCTTGCTCATGAGTTTGGACATGCCTTGGGACTTGATCACAATGATAATCCAGATTCTATTATGTATTACCTGAATAACAGCAAAAATATGAAATTGACGGCTGAGGACACAGCGGCCGTGAAGGCGGTGTGTGGGGTGGAGTGAGCTTGATTTGAAAGTCAACCAACTTTAGTCTATGATAAGCCTTACATGCGCCTTTAGCTCAGTTGGTTAGAGCACAGAGCTTATACCTCTGGGGTCCTTGGTTCGAATCCAAGAAGGCGCACATTACTCAAAATGCACCTTCTCCGTTTCTTTGCTCTCTGCTCGGCGTTTGACTTCTGGCCATTGTGAAAGCGTCTCGTCCTCGACGATGAGTGCTTGTGCCTCGGTGCGGGCAGCTTCCACCATTTTTATATTTTGAAGCGCTTCCATTGCAATATCGGAAACACCCCATTGCTTGCCTCCGGAAAGTTCTCCAGAACCACGAAATTTGAGATCATATTCTGCAAGTTCAAAACCATTTTTTGCAGTTTTGAGAGCAGTGAGACGCTCAACAGTCTTTGGATTCGGAGCGGATTTTTGAGAGCCATCTCCGGTGAAAACATAGCAGTACGCCTGATGATTTGAGCGAATGACTCGACCGCGTAGTTGGTGAAGCTGGGCAAGACCAAAACGTTCGGCTCCCTCAAGAATAATGGATGTAGCATTTGGAACATTTACTCCGACCTCGACAACGGATGTCGCGCAGAGGATGTGAATTTTTCCCGCTTTAAAATCGAGCATCACTCTGTCTTTTTCCGCCGGCTTCATTTTGCTATGAAGAATTCCAATTTGATATTCAGGAAAAATATCTTTTGAAAGTCGCTCTGCTTCTTCTTTGACCGACTTTGCATTGACCGCCGCTTCTTTTTCGGGATCAGGTTCGTTGATACGGGGACAGATCACATAGGCCTGGCGGCCGGCCTCAAGCTCAGTCCGGATTTTCTCGTAGACGAGATGTCGCTCATCTGGTCGCACGATTTCGGTGATGATTGGTTTTCTTCCATGAGGCATCTGGTCGAGAAGAGTGAGATCGAGGTCTCCATAAATTGTGAGGGCAAGGGTGCGGGGAATCGGGGTTGCGGTCATTGAGAGAAGGTGAGGAGCGCGCGCCTGGCCAAGCTCGTCCTTGTGGACAAGTGAGGCTCGCTGCTTTGTTCCAAAGCGATGTTGCTCGTCAATGATGACGTAGGCAAGATTTTTAAATTTGACCGTTTTCTGAATGAGGGCGTGAGTTCCGATGAGGATGGGAATCTCTCCGTTTGCAACCCATTTCAATAGTTGAGCTCGAGAAATATCTGCCCAGCCTTTCGGGTTTAATTTTGAAGGAAATTTTCGGCAACCACTTCCGGTTATGAGTCCAACCTGAATTCCTAGATATGAAAAATACTGAATGAATGACTCAAAATGTTGGGTGGCGAGAATTTCGGTAGGGCACATGTAGGCGACCTGGAGATTTCCATATTTTTGTCCCTTTGGTCGTGTTGTTACGACTGTATACGCCGTCGCAGCGGCTACAGCGGTTTTTCCCGAACCTACATCTCCTTCGAGAAGTCTAGACATTGGTGCATGTTTGGCAAAGTCTCCGGTAATGGTGGAGATAGCTTTGTTCTGGGCCTCTGTGGCGGAAAAAGGGAAGCGTTTCAAAAATTCCCCAAGGTTTTTTTGGTCTGTTTCAATGACGAAACTTTTGTGTTTCTCGTATGCTTTTTTGGCGAGTTGTTTGCCGAGCTGTATGAAGAATACCTCTTCAAACGCAAAACGCTTTCGTGCTGCGAGGGCGTCTTCGAGTTTCATTGGCGCGTGTATCCAAATGAGTGCAGTTTTGAGTCCAGGCAGGCTGTATTTTTTGAGAATTTCATCGGGAATTGGATCGGTGATTGCATCGAGCATTCCTGTTCTAAAAAACTCCACGATCTTGTGATAGATCCAGTTCGATGTGATTCCTCGGGATTCGGGATATACAGGATAGAGTGTGTGGGATTCTCCCTCGCTTCCAAAAAGGGACTCTCCGACTCCGAGGGGAAGGCGATTGACCACTTCAATTTTCGGATTTGAGAAATATAATTCACCAGTAGATTCTTGAGAGGCGTCTTTCCCTTGGACCTCTCTACTTCGCCTTTGAGAGATTTTTCCTTCGATTCGCACGAGTGCTCCTTCGGGGGTCATCTTTGCAAGATATGGCTGGTTGAACCAAACACAATGGATCTTTCCACTTTCATCCTCGACCCAGGCATCAGCCATGGCGATTTTTGTGCGGAAACCTTTGCTCGTTTTTAATTTTGTAATTTTTCCGAAGACAACAGCTTCTTCGCCTTTTTCAAGAGAAGAAATATTTTTGGTTTCGGAAATATCACTATAACGGGAAGGGAAATGATATAGAAGATCCTCGATTGTCAAAATTCCAAGGCGATGAAGAGCTTTTTTTTGGAACTCATTCAGTCGCGCGGCAGTTTCGATGTGATCGGAAATGAGGCGGGCGCTCTTCATGAAGGGATTATTCGAGTTCGATGGTCGTCGATGCGCTTATGTCGATAGTTCGCTCCTCTTGCACTGTAGCGGCTGAGTTTGTCGGGGCAACTGCCTTCTTTGGGCCGGTGTAAAAGGCAAAGTAGATAATGAGTCCGATAATAAGTATCCCGATAAATGTAATTGTCATTTTTGCTGCCATATGAATATTCTTTAGGATTGTATTATAGCACAGCGGTTTTAATGCAATACAATCCTTTTTTTGCTGCAATGAAACCCTCTTTCTCAAGGTTTTTTATATTTTTGAGAATATTTTGTGGTTTTTGATGCGAGAATTTTTTGACAATATCTTGAGCAGCAAGAGATTCATTGATAATGGCTTTCAGAATATGCGAACGAAGCTCGCGATTTGATCCTTTAAACGCACTTTGTTTTCCGTGATGAGAACTTTTTCGTGAAGGATTTATTTCTGTTCGTTTCAGCATTGCCCCGTAATCCATGAGAGCATAGTGCCATTCGCGAGGATTCTTCAAATCGAGGTTTTCTTCGATAAGTGGCAGCAGTTTTTTGTCATGAACTTTTCCTCGGTGACTTGCAAAAAAGAAATGGATAAAGACTGTTCGAATGTTCGTTTCGATAAAAGGGTGGGGAATATTGAAGGCAAAGGCAAGAACAGAACCGGCAGTGTTTGGGCCGATTCCAGGAAGATCAAGCAACTCTGTATACGTTTGAGGCAGTTTCCCTTTATATTTTGAAACCACCTCTTGTGCCAGTCTGTGGAGATTCAAAGCTCTGCGATTGTATCCGAGTCCTTGCCACTCCTTGAGAACATGAGTGAGGGGCGCTCGTGCCAGCTTTTCGAAACTCGGAAATGTATTGAGAAATGAATCAAACTTTTTTGTTACGCGACTTGCCTGGGTTTGCTGGAGCATTATTTCTGATACAACGATGCGGTATGGAGTCAAATTTCTTCTCCAAGGCATGTCACGCCCAGCTTTTTTGTAATAGTCCCAGATTATTTTTCTGAATTTCTTGTTATTCATTCACCTCACGAGCGGAGATTTCGGCAGTTACAATGAATTCATCATCAACACTTGCGACAAAAGGAACATTTGGAATGACAAGCTTGAAGTCGCTTCTTTTTATCTTTGTCGTTGCAATTCCTGAGATTCCATTTTCATCAACCTTCATGTTGACTGAAAAGATTGCCGGCTGTGTTACGCCTGAAATAGTGAGATCTCCCATGACGCTGAAGGCGAGAGTGGAGCTTGCTACGAGGGCGGGAAGGCCTGTTACCGGAGCTGATTTGAAATACATGAATTCATTTGCTGGATCTTCTGCTCGAAGGATAGCACGACTGATTGCTCCGTCACGCTGCTTGCTGTCTGTTTTGAAAGTCTTTGCATTGATTGCAAGGGTTCCTACGGTAATAGTTCCCGACGCTACTCGAATATCTCCCGCGATCTCGCTTGTTGTTCCGACTGCTGTGAACGGCTTCCCATTTAACACTTCTTTGATGCTAAATTGAACCTTTGAATTTTCAGATGAAATTCGATAGAGCTTTTCGCTCGATGTTGCGGTAAGTGTGTCTGTTGCAGTATTAATATCCCGACTCGGAGCGCTCGGTGCTCTGGTTATATAGAGATATGCGAGGGCGGCGATGACTACGATCACGACGATGATTTGTATTGCTTTTTTCATATGAGTGTATTGTATATGAAGATTCTTTTGATTAAAAGTCGCTTTTGTGTCAGAATGTCAAAACCCATTACAAGCTACGCGGGCTTGAATTGGAACCGTGGTGGAGTGGTCTAACATACCTCTTTGCTAAAGAGGCAGGGGCGAAAGCTCCTCGAGGGTTCGAATCCCTCCGGTTCCGCAACGAGAACCTGTTATCGGCATGACCTGAGTGTCTAAGAAATCTTCTTAAATACCAAATCGCCCGAGATTCTGTCTTTCGTGTGAGGTCGTTTCCACAGGAAGACATTTTGGGTGACTTCGGTAGGATTTTGAATTACCGAGGCCGGGTGATTGTAAATATTGATTCCTCGTTCTTTCATTATCTCGATTATTCTTGGTTCAAATTGCTCTAACGATACGAAAAAACTTTCTCGTGCCACTCTCTCAAATTCCTTTGCTAATTTTTCCCAATCCCTAATGAAGTAAAGGGAGCTAAGTGCTGTGATGTGGTCTATAGATTTATCGCCGAAAGTTTCAATGACATCCTCAACCGCTCCAATATGTCCCTCAAAGCCTCGCTTTTTTGCTTCCTCAATCATGGTAGGAGAAATATCGATTCCCTTGTATATAAATGAGCCACCTAAATATTCCTTGAGCTTTCCCGTACCACAACCAATATCGAGCAAGGTTCCTTTGGTTATTCCATATTTTTGATATGTTTCTAGTAGAATCCTTGGGATCTGATATTCGGCTTTTCCTTCAAAAGATTCGTCGTAGACTGGTGCAGCCTGGTCATACAAAAGAGCCACATTTCTCCTTTGTATTTCAAGTTCAGTTTTTTCCTGACTCGGGAGTATTTCTTCCATATTCATTAGATTATCGCTAAAGGCGAAATTAGGCTAGTGACCAACATACTTTATTTCAACTCATGAAATAGCGCTAAAATATTCTTATGGTTTCTTATGCCTCCGGTACTTAACCCATATGGCCCACAGCATTTGATTTAAGTTACCCTCACTTCTCTATCGTATCCTTCTTCTGCGCCAGTGCACTGATTTCTTTTTTCAAATCAAGAATCTCTTGTCGAATATGCTTAAGCGTAACCTCCTCTTCCTTAACGAGAGTCTTTGTGGCTTCTTCTACTTTTTTCTCATGACGAATTCCTGAAAGAATAATATGATCTCCGATAAAGATCGAAACCATGAGCCCAATGAGCATGAGACCAAGGATGGAAATAATGATCTGAGCAGGAGGGTAAAAGAAAATCTCGAAGAAACGGTTTGTGTGCGAAAGAATTTCTGCAGTTTCCCAAACACCTCTCCAGAAGAGAACGATGCCGGTTCCACCGATGATGGAGTAGGGAATAGGGTAACGGGAGAGATGACCACGAACATTGTCTTCGAGCTTGTCAAAAAAGTTGAACATGATAATGACAAGTATACCGCACTATGCTACATTGTAGTCAAGTAGTTTATCAACTATGAAACTTTAATTTTTGATGAAAAAGTCACCACTTCCAAAAGAGGCATATCAAAAAAACGCCCTTATATACAAGATTCTCGCCAACTCAAAAAGATTGGAAATTTTGAATATTTTGAAAGTATCTGAGACTTCTGTAGAGGATCTTCTTTCAATTACAAAGCTTCCAAAGGCAAATCTCTCACAACACCTTGCACTCATGAGACACAATGGCCTCGTAGTAGCGCGAAGGGAAGGGCTCAATCTTTTTTATACAATAGTTGATCCAAGAATTGTCGAGCCGTGCAAGATTCTTCACGGACTTCGCCACCGCCACATGGTCGTCTAGCATTCCATTTTTTCAGTTTTTGTGTCTTGATGAATAAATCGCGATCTTTTCCACAATTTTTTGCTATATATTTAATTTCGTTATTGCGAAATAACGAAACAAAAACTATAATGGGAACCTATGCCAAAAAAAATTATAAAAAGGAACGGTGTCCAGGAAGATTTTAATAGTACAAAAATTGCCGCAGCCATTGCCAAAGCAGGAAAGGCCACGGGAGAGCTTACTGAAAAGGAAGCCAAGGTCATTACAAAGCAGATCGTGGACATTCTTGATAAAGAATCGCGGGAAAAGATTCCCACGGTCGAGAATGTCCAGGATATTGTCGAGAGAGTGCTCATGCGATCGAGATTCAAGCTCACAGCCAAGGCCTACATCCTTTATCGAGAACAGCACGCGGAACTTCGGGCATTTGCGACGGCCCGTTCTCTTGATCTTGTCGACAGTTACCTCGACCGGCTTGACTGGCAGGTTAAGGAGAACAGCAACATGGGCTACTCGCTCCAAGGTCTGAACAACTATATTTTTTCAGAAGTAAGTAAGACCTACTGGCTCAACAAAATCTATCCTCATGAGATCCGCGAGGCATATGAAAAGGGGGATCTTCATATTCATGACCTTGGAACCATTTCTATTTATTGTGTTGGATGGGATCTCATGGATCTACTTCTCGAGGGATTTAAGGGAGTTTCGGACAAAATTGAATCGGCTCCTCCAAAGCATCTTCGCACAGCACTCGGTCAGGTTGTGAACTTCATGTACACCCTCCAGGGAGAGGCTGCGGGTGCAATTGCTTTCTCGAACTTCGATACACTTCTCGCTCCGTTCATTCGTTATGACAAACTTTCCTTTGCCGAGGTCAAGCAATGCCTTCAGGAATTTATTTTTAACATGAATGTTCCGACTCGTGTCGGTTTTCAGACTCCATTCTCAAATATAACTCTTGACCTTACACCGTCACCAAACTTCAAGAAGCAGGGTGTCGTTATCGGTGGGAAAATCATGAAAGAAAAATACTCTGAATTCCAGGAGGAAATGAATACCTTGAACAGAGCACTTTTTGAGGTAATGGGAGAAGGGGATGCGGCAGGAAGAGTCTTCACCTTTCCGATCCCCACAGTTAATGTCACAAAGGATTTTGAATGGAACAATCCAAATCTCGCAGGGCTTTGGGAAATAACGGCTAAGTATGGCGTTCCGTATTTCAGCAATTTTGTAAATTCCGACATGAAACCGGAAGATACTCGCTCAATGTGCTGCAGACTTCGCCTCGACCTCGAGGAGCTCGACCGAAGAGGGGGAGGACTTTTTGGGGCAAATGCTCTCACAGGTTCTGTCGGTGTGGTGACCATGAATCTTCCTCGTTTTGCATATCTTGCTTCAAAACAGAAGGGTGCACGTGCGGAAAAAGCTTTCTTTGACATGCTTGCTCAAAAAATGGACATTGCAAAAGAAAGTCTCGAAATTAAACGAAAGATGCTCGAAAAACTAACTGATGCAAATCTCTATCCTTATACAAAATTCTATCTAAGAAAAATAAAAGCCGGCTTCGGGGAATATTGGAGGAATCATTTCTCGACGATCGGGCTTGTAGGAATGAATGAGGCCTGCCTCAATCTTATCGGAAAAGATATTGGGACGGCTGAGGGAGCAGCTTTTGCAGGTAGGGTCCTCGACTACATGAGAAATCGACTCATTGGCTACCAAAAAGAGACGGGAAATTTGTTTAATCTTGAGGCAACTCCGGCAGAGGGAACTGCGTACCGCCTTGCTCTCCGTGACAAAAAACTTTACCCAGAAATTATCGTTGCAAATGAAGAGGAATTCAAAAAGGGTGCGCAGCCATTCTACACAAATTCCTCACATCTCCCGGTGTATTATACGGATGATATTGTGGAGACCCTCGATATTCAAGACAAACTTCAGACAAAATATACAGGAGGAACTGTCATCCATCTTTTCCTAGGTGAAAGAATCCGCGATGCAGCAGCTATCCCGGCTCTCGTAAAAAAGATTTGCGAGAGATATCATCTTCCGTATTTTACTATTACTCCGACATTCAGCGTCTGCCGTTCTCATGGGTATCTCGCCGGCGAGCACACCCTGTGTCCGTCATGCAGCGCAGAGTGTGAAGTGTATTCGCGCATTGTTGGGTATTTGCGGCCAGTCAGTCAGTGGAATGAGGGTAAACAGGCAGAGTATGAACTAAGAAAGGAATATGAGCCGGCGATAAAGGTCGGAAGGAGTATAAAAACATCGACAACAGCGTGATCTTTGGAGGATTTGAAAAGTTTACGCTTATAGACTACCCCGGAAAAATTTCGTCCGTGGTTTATACAATAGGATGTAACTTTCAATGCCCATATTGCCACAATCCTGAACTTGTAAATGAGACAGTCGAAAAAAGATTTAAGGAAAAGGAGATTCTGGAATTTTTGGAACACAGAAAAGGGATGATTGATGCACTCGTCATTACAGGAGGAGAGCCAACTATGCACGATGAACTTCTCGCGTTTATGGAGAAGGTTAAATGGCTCGGGATTCTTGTTAAACTCGATTCAAATGGAACAAGACCTGACATTTTGAAAAAGGCGGTGGAGAGAAAAATTGTCGACTACATTGCAATGGACATAAAATCTCCCTTATCAAAATATAGCGCTATTGTGGCGAGGCCGGTCGATATCGATGCTGTCAAAGAGAGCATCACATTTCTCCTCGAATCAAAGGTCGAGTACGAATTCCGCACTACTGTTGTCAAAGCACTTCTTTCTCCGGCCGATATTGAACAAATGGGAAAAGAAATCCGGGGAGCAAAGAGATACTATCTCCAAAAATTCATTCCAACAAAAATACTCAATCCTCAATTTAAGAAAAAAGTGTGCTACACAGATGCTGAAATGAAAAGTTTTAGAACCAAAATATTGAAATATGTCGACCACTGCGAAATTAGGTAAGAAAATATATCTCGATCACGCTTCTGCGACAGCTATTGATCCGGAAGTTCTCAAAAAAATGCTGCCGTACTTTTCACCCGTCTACGGAAACCCGTCATCGATGCATACGAGTGGAAGACGAGCTGGCCAGGCACTCAGAAGGGCCAGAGCAGATGTTGCATCCGTCATCAATTCGCTTCCTTCAGAGGTTATTTTTACTAGTTCAGGAACAGAATCTGACAATCTGGCTCTCATCGGAACCGCAAGGGCGTATAGGTCGCAGGGAAATCACATCGTCATCTCTTCAATTGAGCACAAAGCTGTAATTGAGGCAGCGGAATTACTCAAGAAAGATGGATTTTATGTGAGTGTTGTTCCTGTTCTACATGACGGTCTCGTCGACATTGCCCAGTGTGTGAGCCTTGTCAATGAAAAGACAATTCTTGTCTCAGTCATGTATGCAAATAATGAGATTGGAACGATTGAACCAATAAAAGAAATTGCTGCCGCACTCAAAAATTTCCGAGGATCGCGTCCATTTCCTCTCTTTCATACTGATGCTTGCCAGGCAGCAGGTGCACTTTCTCTTGATGTTCGTGAACTCGGGGTTGACCTCATGACTCTCAATGGAGCAAAAATATATGGGCCAAAAGGAACTGGGATTCTTTATAAAAGATCCGGAGTGAGGATTGATCCCTTGATTGTAGGGGGTGAACAGGAAATGAATCTTCGTGGAGGGACAGAAAATCTTCCACTCATTATTGGTTTTGCCGAAGCCTTGAAAAAAGTTGATACAAAAAGAACGAGTGAATCAGCACGACTAACAATCTTGCGCGATTACTTTATCAAACGACTTTTTCATGAAGTTCCAGGGGCGATTTTGAACGGTCACCCAAGAGAACGGCTCCCTGGAAATATTCATATTTCCATCCCTCATGTCGAAGGGGAATCGATGCTCCTTATGCTCGACACCTACGGCATCGAAGTCTCGACTGGTTCGGCGTGTTCCGCTCTCGATCTCAAACCTTCACATGTACTTCTTGCTATTGGGCAAAGTTCTGAATTTGCGCATGGGAGTATTAGATTTTCACTTGGAAGAGAGACGACAAAAAGAGAGATAGAGGATGTCATGAAAGTATTTCCAGGTATTGTTGAGAACTTGAGAGGGATTTCCGCCCTAACTTCGTGTGCCATGAATATTCCAGCAAATATATGAAGAAAAAAACATCACAAAAAAATCTTGCTCTCTGCGACGGAATTGATTGGCTCTATAGCGATGTAGTAAAAGACCATTTTTTTAATCCAAGGAATATTCTTCTCGATGATCTTTCGTATGAAGCCCATGGAGTCGGTGTTGTCGGAAGTCCAGCCTGTGGAGATATGATGGCAATCTGGGTAAAGATTTCTTCTGACAAGCGAATTATGGAGTGTAAATGGAGGACATTTGGATGCGCTTCTGCCATTGCATCGACCTCCATGCTCTCTGTAATGGCCACAGAAAAAGGTGGGATGACACTTGCTCGTGCAAAAAGAATTACTCCTGAATCAATCATTGAAAGACTCGGAGGACTTCCTGATAGAAAGTATCACTGCTCAGTTCTCGGACACCTCGCCCTTAGAGAAGCAATTAAAGACTATGAAACAAACGGAAAATAAATATATATACGTCGTCGAGAAAAATATTCAGGAGACCTACGATGTCTCCACTCTCGAATTGCATGTTTTAAATGAAAAACTTCCTCGCTATGTTGCGGGGCAGTACATTACTGTATATTTTCCTCAGAGCGGAACTCCAGAAGGAAAGGCATACAGCATCTCCAATCCACCGGGTTCAACGACTTTGAACATCAGTGTAAAATCAATGGGAGAATTTTCGAGGAAACTCGTAGCCCTTCGTCGTGGCGATACTGTTACTGGTTCGCTCCCGTACGGATATTTTTTTAGTGAATCACTCGAAATACCTCTTGTGCTCATTGCTGCTGGGATTGGTATTTCTCCGTTCAGGTCGATCATTTTTGATGCAATTTCGAAAAATCCTTTACGGCAAATCACGCTTCTTTACAGTAGTAAGACTGCTGGTGATATTATTTTCCGGGAGGAATTTGATACACTACATTCTTTGCAAGCAAACTTTAAAGTGAGGTATTTCCTGACACGTGAGACGACCAACCATCAAAACATTACATGCTCGAGAATTGACGAGAAAGCTCTCGAAAAATATCGAAGTCCAAGCAATGAAGCAGAATACATGATCTGCGGAAGTATTTCATTTACTCGTGACATGTGGAAGTTACTCAAAAGGATCGGAGTTTTAGAAGAGAAAATCTACACCGAAGCGTTCTTTTCCCATTAGTGCGCCACTGTTATTGTCTGAACATCTTCATATCCTGCCCGAAGAAGTGTTTCCCGAGCTTCTTTTGCGGTGCTTCCTGTCGTCACAACATCGTCGATGAGAATTATTTTCTCTTCGATCAGAGTCCTAGTAACGGCAGTTTCTGTAACAGTGAAAATATTTTTTGCATCCTCAATTCTTTCAGCGCGACCCTTCAGAGTTTGTCTCTCAATATGTTTTGAACGGACAAGTAGTTCGTAATTTTTGGCAAATCTTTTTTCTGAGTCTAATGTAATAATCTCATCAATAATTAGCTCACACTGGTTGTAGCCCCTTTCTCGTCTGCGCTTTTTTGAAATGGGAATGGGAATGAGAGTAATGGGGCACGAAAACTCAGAAAGCTTTTTATATAGAGCATATGCAGCGATCCGAGCAGCGTGCCTGTTTTTCTTGTATTTAATTTGCCAAACGAGTTCACGGACGAGAGGATCTTTGTAAGCAAAAAGGGGGAAAATGAAGGAATAAGGGGGCGGCGGGGCTTTCGAGGCTTTTTTCTCGAAATTTTCGGGTGAAAGGGAACGAATTAGGAGCTCCTTCTCTGATGGAGGAAAGAAAATGTCGATAATGAATACAAATGCCTTGTGCATCTGCATACCTTAGCAAACTGAAATGAAGAAAAAATAAAATTCTAGCAGTGGAGGGTTGATTCGTGTGATATAATTAAAACCATGAGTCTTGGCAGTCTATTTTCCTTTTTTTCCAAAAAAGACCGAAGCGTCCTTGGTATCGACATCGGTTCTTCAGCTATAAAGATCGTCCAGATCAAGCGTAAGCGGGGAAGGGCTGTTCTCGAGACGTATGGAGAGCTTGCTCTCGGTCCTTACGCCGGCATCGAAGTTGGTCGTTCAACAAGTCTTGCTAATGATAAGTTAATTGAGGCTCTCAAGGATATTCTTCGCGAAGCAAAAACTACGACAGTTTCAGCGGGAGTAGCACTACCTCTTTCATCGAGCCTCATTTCCTTCATTACCCTCCCTCAAGTCCCTGATAATAAAATGGCAGAAGTCATTTCGATTGAAGCTCGAAAGTATATTCCTGTACCGATGAATGAGGTAATGCTCGACTGGTCTCCAATTCCTCGCGAAGAAGCCTTCAATACGGATGATGATCCAAAAAAAGACATAAAACAGCAGACTCAAGATGTGCTTATTGTTGCGATTCATAACGAATACATAAGCAACTACCAAACAATCATGGCCGGGACAGGAATTTCTCCCTCATTTTATGAGATTGAACTCTTCAGTTCCATTCGTGCGGTGGTCGATCAGGGAATTCAGGCAGTGATGGTTATTGATATGGGTGCTCATGCTACAAAGCTTTATATTATCGAGCGTGGAATACTTAGATCATCACATATCATCAACAAGGGCGGGCAGGACATCACTCTTGCTCTCTCAAAATCGTTGAGTATTAGTGTAAATGAAGCGGAAAATATGAAACGGGCTTACGGGCTCAAGGGAGGACCTGAGTACAAAGAGCTTACGGAAATTGTGACGGTCAATCTCGACTATGTTTTCTACGAAGCAAATGCAACCCTTCTTAATTATCAGAGAAAATCAATGAAAAATATTTCGAAAGTCATTCTCACAGGAGGGGGAGTGCTTCTCAAGGGATTTACTGATCTTGCAAAGATAAGTTTCCAGACGGAAGTGGTGTACGCAGATCCATTTGGGAAATTGGAGACCCCCGCTTTTCTTGTCGAGCAACTCTCACAAGCTGGACCTGAATTTGCTGTGGCGATAGGCGCTGCCCTGAGGAGACTTTCTGAAGTTCAATAGATATACACAGGATGGGGAATGCGGTCGCACCCCTTCTGTACTATAATTAGGGAGAATCTTGTATTCCCAAAGCCTTTTAATAATGGAAACCAAATTTCAAACATCGTTCATTCCAAAGAAACCTCTCATCACTGGTGAGCGGCCACGAAGTCCTGTTGGAGTGAGTATTTTTATGGGACTTGCCGTCGTTCTCTTTGTCGCGTCTCTTGCGGGTGCAGGCTTTGTCTTTGCTTGGAAAAGTCTTCTTATTGACAGTCAGAAAAAATACCAGATCGAACTCACTGAGCAGGAGAAAAGATTTAAACCAGAAGAAATAGAACGCCTCAAAAAGAAGAATATTCGCATTGATTTTGCGAAGGAACTTCTAAAGAATCATCTTTCTGTTTCTGAAATCTTTACCATCATTGGTGGATTGACGATCGATGGTGTTCGTTTTGCGAGCCTCGACTACTCTGGCCCTGATCCGAAGTCCCAGAATGGAGGAAACCTAGCAAAAATTTCAATGAAGGGATTGGCAAATAGCTTCTCGAGTATTGCGTGGCAGTCAGATGTTTTTGGAAATTCACAAAAATATGGAACGAACAAGATCTTGAAGAATCCAGTTCTCTCGGATCTTGCGGTCGATGCGACGGGAAATGTCGGTTTCTCTTTTGCGGCAAACATTGATCCAGCTGACATTTCATATGAGAAAACTTTGGTCGAAAAACTTCAGTCGGAAGGACTCATTGTTCCTCCTCCTGCAAGTGCTGGAGCTTCATCAACACCACAATAATTTATGAGCAAAAACATTACAGCACTTATACTCATAGTTCTCGCCATAGGGACTTACTTTACATTTACCAAGAACAAGCTCAATGAATTGGCTGCTATTAAGGCTGTAAATGCCGAGTACAAGACAGCTATTGATAATGCAAATCGCCTCGTTGCTATTCGAGAAAAGGTGGTAAAGGATGACATCAATATCTCAGAATCGGATAATATTCGTCTCGCAAAGATTCTTCCAGACAATGTTGACAATGTTCGCCTTATTATCGATGTAAAAGACAATATTGCAGCTCGCCACGGACTTTTTTTGAAGGGAATAAAGACGAGCTCTCCGACCGACGTTGCTCAGAATTCAAGTGAAAACAGGGGGGTTGCCGAGGCCATTGCAAATGGATATGGGACAGTTAGTCTCTCTTTCTCTGTTACGACAAATTACCAAACCTTCCTCGATTTCATGCAGGATCTCGAGGCGAGCCTCCGCATCATGGATATTTCCAAGCTCAACGTGATTGCGAGTGAGGGAGGAAACGGTTCGTATGATTTTAATGTCGAGGTGAAGACCTACTGGCTCAAGCAATAACACATATGTCATCATCAAAGAAAAATAGTATCGTAATTATCATTCTTGTAGTACTTGCAGGGTTTGCTTACTTTTACTTTACAGGAGATCCGACAGACCCATCTGCTCTTGCTCCGGAGGCATCTCCTGAGGCTGCGGCCTCGGTCGCCGAGGCCGCCCATGTGCTTTCTCTCTTGAACCAGATTCAGTCAATTCACATTGATACAAAGTTTTTTGAGTCGACGGTTTTCAAATCACTTGTCGATAACATGGTCGTTGTCCCTGAACAAAATGTTGGAAGGCCAAATCCCTTCGTTGCTGTCCCGGGAGCATTTGCTGCGCCAGCTCAGCCTTCGGCTCCGCGACGCTAGCCTTATTTATATATGAGCATAACAGACGTACTTCTCAGTAAAAATCTTATCTCAAAAGATGATATTCGGGAGATCAAGAGAAGAATGGGAGAGGGAGATTCTCTCGATCAGATTCTCATTGAACGTGGGGTAAAAGTAGAGGACATCCTTGCTGCACGAGGAGAATTTTTGAACATCCCTGTCCGAAGTCTCGGAGATACGTCGGTCCCCTTTGAGGCACTCGAATATATTCCTGAGGAATCGGCCGCACACTATCGTTTTGTTCCAATCGGAATTAAAGAAGGGATGCTCGAGGTTGGAATCGTGGATCCTGATAATATCGAAGCCCGTGACGCCCTCAATTTCATTGCTGCAAAGAACAATATTCCTTATAAGATTTATATCATCAGTCTCGATGATTACAACAAGGTCATTGAATCCTACAAAGGTCTTTCAGGAGAAGTTTCAAAGGCGCTTTCTGAGCTTGAGACGGTTCTTTCGGTCGACACTGAAGGAACAATTGATACAAAAAAATCGAAAACAGATCCAAAGTCCGAAGCCTTCATCATTGAGGACGCTCCTGTTGTAAAGATTGTGGCGACTATCGTTCGATATGCAACCGAAGGAAATGCTTCCGACGTTCATATTGAGCATATGCACGACAAAGTCCGTGTTCGTTTCCGTGTTGATGGAACATTGAACACAAGCCTCGTTCTTCCTCCACAGGTTCACAGTGCAGTCATTGCTCGTATCAAGGTGCTTTCGAACATGAAGCTTGATGAAAAGCGAAAGCCTCAGGACGGACGATTCTCCGCGCGAATCGATGGAAGAAAAATAGACTTCCGTGTTTCGACATTCCCAGCATACTACGGTGAAAAGATCGTGATGCGAATCCTCGATCAGGAAAAAGGTGTAAAGAAACTCGACGACATGGGTCTCACAAAGAAAAATGTCGATCTCATTCGGGAAGCTATCGGCCGCCCATATGGGCTCATTCTCATAACTGGTCCTACAGGATCCGGAAAGTCTACAACTCTCTATTCGATGCTCAATGAGGTCGACAAGGAAGGTTCAAATGTACTTTCCCTCGAAGATCCGATCGAATATAACATGGAAGGCGTGAGTCAGTCGCAAGTTCATCCTGAAATTGGTTATACATTTGCATCTGGACTAAGAACGACACTACGTCAGGACCCAGACATTATCATGGTGGGTGAGATCCGAGATAAAGAGACGGCACAGCTTGCGGTACAAGCTGCTCTTACCGGTCACCTCGTGTTCTCGACACTTCACACCAACAACGCTGCTGGAGTTATTCCTCGTCTCATTGACATGGGAGTTGATCCCTACCTCATCGCACCAACACTCATTCTTGCAGTTGCTCAGCGTCTCGTAAGTCTCCTTTGTCCTGGTGGAGGAAAGCCGATACCTGTTGAGGGAAGTATCAAACTTCTCATTGACAGGCAGTTTGCCGATATTCCTGAACAATTTAAGAAGGACATTCCATTTACTGATACAGTTTACCAGGCTTCACCAACTCCCGATTGCCCAAAGGGAATTAGAGGAAGAACTGCTGTGTTTGAAGGTTTCAAGATGGATAAGGATATTGAAGCGGCGATTCTCAAATCTCCGACAGAGCTTGAAATCTCAAGAATTCTTCGCCAAAAAGGAATGCTTACTATGAGAGAAGATGCCATGCTCAAGGCTTTCCAAAAGCTCATTCCTTTTGAGGAGGTTAACAAGTTGTAATGGAGAGGTGGTAACGACTCCTGTGATATAATAAACACATGGAAATTTCTGAAACAACAAAACCACGATCAATCCTCTTCGTCGATGATGACAAATTTCTCCTCGATATGTATGCTTTGAAGTTTTCAAAGAATAATTTTGAGGTAAAGACTGCGGAGGGTCCGGAAGCTGCCCTCAAGATCATCCATGACGGCTTTGAACCCGATATTCTTCTTGTCGACGTTGTCATGCCTGGCATGGACGGTATCGAATTTCTTTCAATCATTCGAAAAGAGGAGCTTCTCAAGAAATCAATCATCATTATGCTTACAAATCAGGGTCTTCCTGACGATATTGCTCGGGCAAAGAAGCTCAATGTCGACGGATACATCATCAAGGCCACAACCATTCCATCCGAAGTCCTTGAGGAGGTAAATAAGATCGTTCGATCTACCAAAAAATAATCTAATCAACAAACAGCATGGAATATAAAAAAGAAATTGAGGAACTTGTAGCGACAGTTGTCCATGAGGGCGCTTCCGATCTCCATCTTTCGGAGGGGAGGAATCCCCTTATTCGTGTTTCTGGTGGGCTTATACCTCTTATAAAGAGGCCAGTTCTTACCAATACTGACATGCTTGGATTTATCCAGGAGTTTTTGAGTGAAAAGAATAAGAAGATTCTCGAAACTGCACGATCGGCTGATTTTTCATATGGACTTCCCGACGTCCGCTTTCGAGGAAATGTTTTTTATCATCAAAACCAACTTTCCATTGCTCTCCGTCTTATTCCTAAAAGCATACGGACACTTGCCGAGCTCAATCTTCCTCCAATTCTCGAGTCATTTGCCCGAAAACAGCAGGGATTTTTCCTCTGCGTGGGGCCAATCGGCCAAGGAAAGACGACAACTCTCGCCGCACTTATTGAAATAATAAACCAGACTCGAACAGAGCATATTCTGACCATTGAAGACCCTGTCGAGTATCTTTATGAATCCAAAAAGTCTATTATTGACCAGAGAGAAGTGGGGACGGATGCTCCGGATTTTAACAGTGCGCTTGTGGCAATGTTCCGAGAGGATATTGACGTTTGTCTCGTGGGAGAAATGAGAGACACCAACACTATTTCCACAGCTGTTACAGCTGCCGAGACCGGTCACCTCATCTTTTCCACACTTCACACAAATAATGCCGCCCAGACCATCAACCGTATTATCGACTCGTTTCCACCAGCCCAGCAGGATCAGATCCGCGTTCAGCTTGCTGGATCTCTCACGGGTATTTTCTCTCAGCGTCTTGTCCCTCGAATCTCAGGAGGTCTCGTTCCAGCATACGAGCTTCTCATCAACAACTCAGCTGTGGCAAACCTCATTCGGGAAAAAAGAATTCATGAAATTAACACCGTCATAGAGACGAGCTCAAAGGACGGGATGGTTGACATGAATCGATCTTTGGCCGAGCTTGTGCGGGCGGGGGAGATTACGGTCGAAAGTGCATATTTGAATTCCCTCAATCCAAAAAATCTCGAAAGAATTATTTAATACACACATATGCTTTTTAATTACCAAGCAGTTGATGCGACAGGAGCGGAGAAAAATGGATCAATTGATGCGGTGAATGTTGATATTGCAATCGGGTCTCTCCAGCGCAGAGGTCTTGTCATCACCTCTATTCACGAGGATAGCAAGGGAGGGGGACTTCTCAGTATGAACCTCGCCTTTTTTGATCGCGTTTCAAACAAAGACGTGGTCATTCTCTCTCGACAGCTCGCAACTCTTTTTCAAGCACAAGTTTCTGCTCTCCGCATTTTCCGTCTTCTTTCCGGTGAAGCTGAGAACAAGGTTCTTGGGAAAAAGCTTGCAACTATCGCAGACGATCTCCAGGCCGGAACCTCCATTTCTGCCTCTCTTGCAAAACATCCAAAAGTTTTCTCTGAATTTTATGTAAGTATGGTCAAAGCTGGAGAAGAGTCGGGAAAGCTCAATGAAACATTCAACTACCTCGCTGATTATCTCGACAGAACCTACGAACTCGCCGGAAAAGCCAAGGGAGCCCTCATTTATCCTGCTTTCGTCATCATAACTTTTGTAACCGTTATGATCCTCATGTTTACGGTCGTTATTCCAAAGATCAGCGCAATTCTCGTTGATTCTGGTCAGGATATTCCTATCTATACAAAAATAATCCTCGGTATGAGCAATTTCCTTGTATCGTATGGTTTTCCTCTCCTCATGGTTGTCATTGTCGGAGGCTTCTTTCTCTTTAGATACACACAGACTCCATCTGGGACAGAGGCTCTTGACCGAGTGAAGCTCGGCATTCCATACTTGAGCACTCTCTTCCGTAAACTTTACCTCTCTCGTCTAGCTGACAACATGAACACTATGCTTGTTTCTGGTATTCCTATGGTTCGCTCTCTCGAACTTACTTCATCAGTTATCAACAATGTTATTTACAAGAGAATCATTTCTGATGCCGTTGAGGCAGTTAAAGGTGGAAAAGCAATCTCCGAGGCCCTCTCAGGAAATACCGAAATTCCAGGAATTATGATCCAAATGATGAAAGTGGGGGAGGAGACAGGAGAACTCGGCAGTATTTTGAAGACCCTTGCAGCCTTTTATGCTCGTGAAGTGACAACTGCCGTCGACGCTCTCGTGGATCTTATCGAACCCTTGATGATCGTCCTTCTCGGAGCTGGTGTGGCTATTCTTCTCGCTTCCGTCCTTGTTCCTATCTACAATATTGCTTCTGCACAGTAAGGTAAACGGTTATCCACACGTTGTATACCCAGTTTTTAAGGGGGTGCTATAATTACTGGCATACGTAAGTATTTAAAAGTTATTTATTAGTAATTAAATTAGTTAGTATGAAAAATACAAATAAAGGTTTTACATTGATTGAACTTCTCGTGGTCATCGCGATCATCGGTATCTTGTCATCGATCGTCCTCGCGTCGCTCAACACGGCACGAAATAAGGGATCAGACGCAGCAGTGAAGGGTAACCTTACAGGAATTCGACCACAGGCTGCTATTATCTATGACAATACTGGATCATACGCGACCCTCTGTTCAGATACAACAGTGAGCGCAGCTATCAATGCAGCAAAGAGTGCAGCTGGAATTGCATCAGCAACTAATGTGACCCTTGGTACAGCAGGATCTGCAGGAACAGCAACTTGCCACGCAAATGGATCAACAGGATGGGCAGTCGAGGTTCCTCAGAAGACATCAGGATTTTTCTGTGTTAATGATGCTGGACTTGCAGCAAGCACATCAGCCTCAACTCTTGGAGCAAACGAGACAGATTGTCAATAGAAGTTTAGTTGACCTAGACTCAAAACCACTCCATAAGGAGTGGTTTTGTTTTGTGTTATAATTATCGAATGAAAAATTTTACAAAAGGGTTCACTCTTATTGAATTGTTGGTAGTGATTGCAATTATAGGTATCTTGGCAGCGATTATTTTGCCAGCACTTAATTCTGCCCGGCTAAAGAGCGAGGTTGCAAAATATAAAGGAGAAATGGATAATGTTAAAAAAGCAGCCGCTATATTTTTGAGCAACTCTTCAAATTACACAGGTCTTTTTACAGTAACAGGAAGTCCTGAAATAATCGATGTGGCTAATGCCGATGATACTGTGAAAAACTTGCTTGCAAGTCTTGCTGAAAAATCTTCGGATACATCAATCTATGGGGTAGTCTCATCAGATGGAGCTAACTATGCTGTATACGGAAGAATGCCGGGTACTGCATCTTCCACTCTCACAGCAGCAGATATCTGGTGTGTGGACAATAATGGTACAGCGAATAATCCATCGATTGATGCTGTAGATCAATTCACCACAGCAGTTTCTGCATGTTGGTAAGCTCCTCTGCACCGCTTTGCTGCCCTATGCTACAATAGAGGCATGAAAATATCTCACAAAGGATTTACCCTCATCGAGCTTCTTGTCGTCATAGCAATCATTGCACTTTTGACTGCAATAGTAACAAGTAATCTCACTACATCGAGATCAAAATCTCGTGATGGGAAGCGAGTTTCAGATCTGGCCCAGATCCAGCTAGCTCTCGAACTTTTTTTCGATAGGTGTAATGGGTATCCGGGGGTTGTTTCGAACCCCACCTCAGGTATTACTATCGCCTCATGTCCGAGCGGCATAAATCTAAGTACTTTTCTAGGGCAAGTGCCTAACCCACCAACTTCAGTAAGTGGGGATGTTTATACGTACTCGGTAAATTCAGTAAGTCCCGCTACTGACTATGTATTACGAGCCAGACTCGAAAATAACAATCAGTCGGTCCTGAATGATGATGTCGATGGAACTGTATTTTCTACAGATTGCACCGATTCTGCGTCAAACTATTACTACTGCGTCCAGCCAAAATAATTTTATTTGATGTAATGAACAGCCTCTTTCTCCTCTTCTCATTTATTCTCGGAACCATAATCGGAAGCTTCTTGAATGTTGTTGCCCTCCGCTACAACACCGGCATGACTCTTAAGGGAAGATCAAAATGCTTTTCTTGCAATAGTAGCCTCAGTTGGATGGAACTCATCCCACTCTTTAGCTTTATTTTTCAGGGAGGAGCATGTAAGAAATGTAAGAGCAAAATTTCGTGGCAGTATCCAGTAATCGAGCTTCTCGCTGGTCTTCTCTTTATCCTTATTTTTTACTTTTTTCCACCAGTTTCAATTGCCGCTGGAGTGATGACTGTCTTTTATCTCTTTATTACCTCACTTCTCCTTGTGATCATTGTGTATGATGTAAAGCACAAGATTATTCCTAACGCTCTTGTATACACATTTGCTTTTGTAGCCTTTGCTCATCTCTTTATTTCACCAGATCTTTCTTTTCAAATTCCGACAACACTCGAACTTCTGTCTGGCATTATCGTAGCCCTTCCATTTGCTGCTCTCTGGCTTGTCTCAAAGGGAACATGGATGGGACTTGGGGATGCAAAACTTGCTCTCGGAATAGGCTGGACACTCGGACTTCTTCCGGCAATCTCAGCTATCGTTCTTGCATTCTGGATCGGGGCAGTGGTAAGTGTCGTTTGGATGCTTCTCGTTTTTAGAAAACTCAAAGCACGATACGAAATTCCGTTTGGACCATACCTGATCCTCGGAATGTATATTGTCCTCTTTACGGGAATACAGGTTATGGACATTGCCGCATTCTTTTCACCACTATGATTGTAAAGAATTTAAAAAAAATTCGAATTGACAAAGGCTTTACGGTTGTTGAGCTTGTAGTTTCTATCGCAATATTTGCGCTGATGACAGCTCTTCTTCTTGCAAAATATGGGACTTTCAATGATGGAGTCCTCATGACAAATCTTGCGTATGATGTCGCACTCACCATTCGCAATGCTCAATCGTATAGTCTTAATGTAAAAAGCGCTCCCTCAGGTGGCGCAAATTATTCGGATCAATTTAATTATGGGTATGGTGTCCATTTTGATATTGTAAATAATAAGCAAATAATCTTTTTTGTCGATACAGATGGTGATCAAGAGTATGACAGTGGGGAACAGATTTCAGTATATAATCTCAAGAGGGGGAGTATATTGAGAGCTATCTGCGTAGGGCCTACATCGTGTTCAGGACCAGCTACATATTCTCTTGATGTTAGTTTCAAAAGACCAAACCCAGATGCTATATTGTTTGCGAGAGATACTGCTAGTCACGCTGTTATAAGTGGAGTCGGATACGCGATTATTGAGTTCAATTCTTCAAATGGAACTAGGAAAAGGATCAGGTTAAATTCAGGAGGTCAGATAAATGTAATTAACTAGTATGAAATATTTTTCTTCACTTTCAAATACAAAAGGATTTACTCTTGTCGAGATGATTGTCTCAGTTTCGATTTTTGCTATAGTTGCTCTTGTTGCCCTCGGAGCATTGCTCAAAATCACTGACGTTAACAAGAAGGCTCAGTCCATGAAGACAGCTATTAACAGCATGAACTTCATGCTTGAATCATTGTCGAGGGAGCTTAAGGTTGGTACACGCTATTATTGTGCTGCATCATTTTCGTTCACTCCGAGTCCACCCGGTAGTCCCGCTACGCTTCTTACTCCGACATCCTGTAATTTCACCTCATTTCCGAGTGGGAATACGTCATGGTATATTGCGTTTCATTCGTCAAAAGTAATGCCTAAATCGGGAGGGGGCACTTGTAATTTGATATATTACTATCGTTTTGCGTTTAACCTCGCAACAGAGCAAAAAATTCAGCTTTTAAAGTATGAACAGCCTAATTGTGAGGCAGGTTCTGCTGCTTTTCTACCTCTCGGGCTTGTTAATACAGATGATCTCTATTTTACAAGTGGGTCGATGATAGTAAATAGTAGCACGACCTTTCAACCGTATGTAAAATGGCATTTTGTTGGATATTCCGGTTTGAAGGAAAAAAATAGAACGTATTTTGATCTACAGACGAGCGCATCTCAACGTATTGCAAACTAATATGAAAAACATTTCATTATTACAGAAAAATAGTCTGCAACATCGTGGATTTACTATCGTGGAGACGCTTGTTGCTGTTGCTATACTTATGATAGCAATTGCAGGACCATTGACCATTGTTAATAAGTCTCTTCGTGCTGCTATGGAGGCACAAGATCAAGTTACAGCCTCGTATCTTGCCCAGGATGCAGTTGAATACATCAAGAATGTCAAAGATAACAATATGATAAACAACCGGACATGGCTCGATAAGCTTTCTCAGTGTATCGATACTGATTCAGGATATTGTAGCGTAAATACTCTTACCGGAAATCCGAATGCAAGCGGTCCTGCCCTCAATGCCGGAATAGCTCCATGTATTTCTTCATGCAGACTCTATCTCTCAAGCTCGGGATACAGCCCCGACAATACTGGAACTGCGACGAAATATTCGAGATACTTTTATATCGTTCCTAATAAGAACAACCCAAGCGGTGAAGTCAAAATTGTTGTAATAGTAAAGTGGATGAATGGATCTCTCGAGAGTGTTGTGACATATGAAAATGAAATATTTAATATTATAAAATAATGAAACGTGTGAATTATAAAGATACATCAGTTTATAAAAAGGGTTACACACTTCTTTTTGCAGTACTCGTTTCTTCTCTTGTGCTCGCAATCGGGATTTCCATTCTCAATATAAGTAAAAAAGAATTTCTTCTTGCGACTTCGGCAAGAGATTCATCTGCTGCTTTCTATGCTGCAGATGGAGGAGTTGAATGTGCTGCATATGGTGACCAAACATACGGCAGTTTCTCGACTTCTACCACGCCAACTGCCGCTCTTTCATGTGGAGAAGCTCAAACTACCCCTGTACTTGACGATATAAATGCTGCCACAACGACATTTACTTTCTCTGTTAAATTTGGAAAAGAGGCAGCATCGTGTGCTGATATTACTGTACAGAAAGGCTACGCCAATGGAAGTGAGGTAACAATCATCGATGCTCGAGGCTACAATCTTGGTTGGAATGAACAGACATCTGGTCCGTGCAATGTTCAAAGTCCCAAGAAAGTAGAGCGAGGACTCCGTCTCTCATACTAGTCATAAATATGATATTCTTAGTGCATGAACGCACTGAATATCCCCAAAGAGAGCCGTGAAAGAGCAGATAAACTCAAGGAATTGCTTGAGAAACATCGCTATTTGTACCACGTCCTCGACAAGCCCGAGATTTCTGATGAAGCATACGATTCCCTCATGAAAGAGCTCGGGGAAATCGAGGCAAAGTATCCAGAAATCATCACCCCCGATAGTCCTACCCAAAGGGTGGGAGGAGAGCCCCTCAAGGAATTTAAAAAAGTGACGCACACCATGCGCCAATGGTCATTTGACGATGTATTTGATTTAAAAGAGCTCATCAAATGGGAAGAGAAAGTTAGGAATTTTATGAGGAAAGCGGGGGTTGAAAAAGAAAAGCTCGAATACTGCTGCGAATTAAAAATCGACGGCCTCAAAGTCATTCTTAATTATAAAAAAGGAAAACTTGTTCAGGCGGCAACACGAGGAGATGGGGAAGTTGGTGAGGATGTAACTCACAATATACGAACGATTAAAAGCATCCCGCTCTCACTTTCACGAGATATAGATCTCACTGTTGTTGGAGAAGTGTGGATGGGAAAGAAGACACTCAAAAAAATAAATAAAATCCGGGAGAAAAATGGAGAGCCGGTGTTTGCCAACACTAGGAATGTTGCTGCAGGCTCCATTCGCCAGCTTGATCCAAAGATGACTGCTTCGCGAGAACTCGATTCTTTTTTGTATGACATTGATGGGGACGTGGGAGTGACTACGCAACATGGTGAGATTGAATTTCTTTCACAACTAGGATTCAAAACAAACCAGCATTCAAAAGTCTGCAGTTCTCCCGAAGAAATCCAAAAGTTTTATATGGAATGGACCAAGAAGCGCCATGATCTTGACTATGAACTCGACGGAATTGTCATTAAAATTAATTCAATTAAAATTCAGAAAGCTCTCGGCTATACAGGAAAATCTCCTCGATGGGGAGTGGCCTACAAATTTCCTGCTGAGCAGGTAACAACTGTTCTAGAGGATATTGTTTTTCAGGTGGGGAGAACTGGAGTCGTCACGCCAGTTGCACATCTTCGTCCTGTTCTTGTCGCAGGTTCAACTGTCTCGCGAGCCACATTGCACAATGAAGATGAAATAAAAAGGCTCGATGTGAGAATTGGAGACACAGTCATTTTGCAAAAAGCTGGAGATGTCATCCCTGATATTGTTTCGGTTGTAACTGAACTTCGACCAAAAAATTCAAAACCGTACGTTTTTCCCACTCGGATTCCGGCTTGTGGTGGAGATGGGAAAATAGAGAGAATTCCTGGTCAGGCTGCTTGGAGATGTGTTTCAACTGATTCTTTTGATCAGATAAAAAGAAAGTTCTACCATTTTGTTTCAAAGAAATGTTTTGATATCGACGGTCTTGGCCCAAAAATTATCGACGTCCTTCTCGAAGAAAATCTCATCTCGACGTTTGATGATATTTTTACCTTGAAAAGAGGAGACCTTCTCGCTTTGCCACGATTTGCTGAAAAGTCTGTCGACAACCTCCTTGATTCAATTGAAAAAGCGCGAGCAATAACTCTGCCGAGGTTCCTTGCGGCACTTTCAATTCCACAGGTCGGTGAAGAAACCGCGCATGACCTTGCTCAGTACTTTGGCACTCTCGAAAAAATTGCCGAGGCAACATATGAAGAAATAGAGGCGATCTATGGCGTTGGTCCTATCGTCGCTCAGGCGGTTTATGAATGGTTCCGAGTTACCGATAACAAAAAGCTTATCAAGAATCTCTTGAAGCTGGTTCAGATTGAGAAAGTTGTTCAGGCTCCAAAAGCAGAGCTCAAGCTTTCGGGTAAAACATTTGTATTTACTGGGACAATGCCAACGCTCGATCGCGATACGGCTCAGGATATGGTGAGAAAACTTGGAGGAGAAGTCTCGAGCTCGGTTTCAACAAAGACCTCATACGTAGTTGCTGGAGAAAGTGCGGGGACAAAGCTCGAGAAGGCTAGGGAGTTGGGGGTTATGGTGCTTGATGAGGCCCAATTTCTTAAACTGGTGAAATAGCTCATATTTTGCTAAACTCATCTCATGATCACTGTCGCTGAAGTTGAAAAGCTGGCTCAATTGGCTCGTATTAAGCTTGATCCTACTGAAAAACAGGCTCTTACAAAAGAAATTGATTCTATTTTGTCGTACGTAGACGAAATCAAAAAAGCCACTGTTGCAATGGACTATACTCCGACTCCCGGAGCAGTTCACAATGCAATGAAGGATGATGTTGCCCGAACCATTTCTCCAGAAAGCCGGGAAGCGATTCTCAATGAAGCTCCGGATAGAGAAGGCGATTTTGTTGCAGTTAAAAAGATAATTGCTCAGGATTAATTGATTTCTATGATTGATCTCTCTAAACTTACAATTACAAAAGCTCACGAAGCCATGAAAAAGGGTGAGTTTTCTGCTGTCGATCTCGCGCAGGCTTACCTCAGTGAAATTTCAAAGAAAAATAAGGAAATACATGCCTACCTTGAAGTTTTTTCTGATGTACTTGAGCAGGCCAAAGAGGCTGACAAAAGGTTCAAAGAGGGAAGGGCGACAATGCTCACCGGTATTCCTTTTGCCATTAAAGATAATATTTTAATTGAAGGAAGGATCGCAAGTTCAGCTTCAAAAATTCTCGAGAACTATCGTGCGACGTACGACGCCACTGTTATTGAAAAATTAAAAAAAGAAGGAGCAGTTTTTCTCGGAAGGACAAACATGGATGAGTTTGCTATGGGAGGCTCGACCGAAAATTCTGCTTTCGGTCCTACAAAAAATCCTCACGATATTTCGCGGGTTGCAGGAGGTTCATCTGGTGGATCTGCGGCTGCTCTTGCCATGAACGGGGCACTCGCTGCTTTGGGAACTGACACTGGGGGATCAATTCGCCAGCCGGCAAGCTTCTGTGGACTTGTCGGACTAAAGCCAACATACGGACGAGTTTCCCGATCTGGAGCGATGGCCATGGGTTCATCTCTCGATCAAATCGGTCCTTTTGGCAAGACCGTTTCTGACACAGAAATTATCTATACTGTTATTAAAGGAAAAGATGTGCTTGATGGGACAACTATCTCTGAGACGACATATCTAGAGAAGCGAATTGGAAAAAAGAAACCTATCATTGGTGTGCCTCGCCACTTTTTAAAAGGGGATGGAATTACAAAAGATATCCTTGATAATTTTAATCAATCTCTTGAGAAATTTAAAAAAGCCGGATATGAAATAAAGGATGTTGAGTTGCCAAATATTTCATATTCTCTCGCGGTATATTATGTCATTATGCCTGCCGAAGTTTCGTCAAACCTTTCCCGTTTTGACGGTGTTAAATACGGCTTGCACAAGGATGGTAAGGACGGCATTGATGACTATTTTGAGACTCGGGGCGCTGGATTTGGAAAAGAAGCACGAAGAAGAATCCTTCTTGGAACATACGTACTTTCTTCGGGGTATTATGATGCCTACTACAACCGTGCAAACGCAGTACGTAGAATTATTACACAGGACTTCCTGCAGGCTTTTGAGAATGTTGATATAATACTGACACCGACCACTCCGGCCCCTGCATTTAAAATCGGTGAGAAAACTGCTGATCCTGTGGCGATGTATCTCGAAGATATTTTTACGGTCACGGCAAATCTCACTGGAATGCCAGCTATGTCTATCCCATCCGGTTTTTCGGAAGTTCTCGGTAAAAAATTGCCTTTAGGAATTCAAATGACAGCTCGGCATGGGGATGAGAAAACTCTGTTTGAGGTCGGCAAAGAATTTTTAGGAGAATAAAATATGCAAGACGAAGCAGTTACACAACTAACTCCGCCCACGATAGACATTGTTCATTACTGGGACAAGTTTGTTGATTTTTTTCTATCGCACGCCCCTGGTTTTTTTGGTAATTCAAAATCGATCCTTGGTTTCCTTATTGGGATTTCTATTCCTATTTCACTTTTTCTTTTTATTGGTATTATTTATGTAATTGAAGGCCTGAAGAGTACCCGCAAGAGGGAAGAGGAAAAATATGGTCCTCCGCGAGAGGCAAAAGTTAAAGAAGCGAAAGGTGATCCTGTTCTTGCAAAGAAATGGGAGAAAATTCTTGTTCATAGTGAATCAACAAATGAAAATGACTGGAGGCAGGCTATTATTGAGGCAGATATTATGCTTGAGGATCTGCTTGTCAAACTTGGGTATCAGGGCGAGGGAATTGGGGAGAGACTCCGACGAGCAAATAAAGGAGACTTTAAGACGCTTGATGAGGCGGGAGAAGCTCATGGGGTTAGAAACAGGATTGCTCACGATGGTTCTGAATATCCTCTAAATCAGCTTGAGGTGCGAAGAGTTATAAACCTTTACCGCAAGGTTTTTGAGGAGTTCTATCATGTCTGAATTTGAGAGGGATAATTGACCTTGCGTCCAGAGCACGCTCTGTGGTACTATATGGCTTCATAGCGGGGTAGAGCAACAGTAGCTCGTCAGGCTCATAACCTGAAGATTGCCGGTGCAATTCCGGCCTCCGCAACAAGATTAAGATGTTCAACACGAAAACTGGTCATTTTGGCCAGTTTTTGTTATATTCTCACTATTGTCGGGGTAGCTCAGTCGGTAGAGCACAGGACTCATAAGCCTGGGGTCGTGGGTTCGATCCCCACCTCCGACACAATTGTTGTCAATATCTAATGTGAATATCCTGTGGCTAGACAGGTTTTTTCTAGGTGATAGCATATGTCTCAGTTAGTGAGTGTTGGTCAAACTTAAACCAAGTTGTACAACTGGAGGCTAGTAACATGAAAATGTTTAAATGGATGTGGATGGCGATTCTTTTGATCGCGTTCCCGTGTCGGTTAGTAGTGGCAGGGGAGACAAATTCGGCTCTTGTCAGAACGCCCTCGACGAAGGTTTCAACAAATGTGGTGGCAGTATCGAGCAGTTCGACGAATGTTCAATCGCAGGTGATTGAGATTGTCAAAAAGGATCCCGAATTACCAGGGCAAAAAGACATGGACTTCAGTACCAGTGTCACTGAAGTTCCATCAAAGAGGGGTCTTGATACTTTTGCTTGGAGTTTTGAAAAAGGCAAAAGATATTCGCTGGATTTCATTGTTCTTTCTGAATATCCTCTAACTGTCGTCAACCCTGATCAAGATTCGATCGGCGCAGGACTTCGATGGCGTTGGAGGTTTTGATCGGGCATTTACTTTGGCGAAATCCCCGGGTGCTACGGCATTCGGGGATTTTCTTGCCATCATACAACGACAGCCCCTTCCAGGGTTGCCTTTTTTGTGTTTTTTGATACATTTAACTGGCATTATGCGGCCATAGCTCAACTGGTTAGAGCACTCGCCTGTCACGCGAGAGGTTGGCGGTTCGAGCCCGCTTGGCCGCGCATTAGATTGCCGACGTAGCTCGGTTGGTAGAGCACTCCATTGGTAATGGAGAGGTCATCGGTTCGATCCCGATCGTCGGCTCACGAAGTGGCATTTTGGCATACGTCTAGGGTATACTTAGTTTATACTATTATGAAGCAACCGTATTTATCACTTTTCATACACCACGCCCTAGTACTGACCATCATATTCGGGACGATTTATACTATTGTCCAGCAGAACTACAGAACTTCCGCAAATGACCCTCAGATCCAAATGGCCGAGGATGCAGCCCGTGATCTGAACAGGGGCGTGAGTCTCCAGAGTTTTGGTCCAATTGGCCCTACGCGTGATATAGCTGAAAGCATCGCGCCTTTTACCGTTATCTATGACACTGCAGAAACAGCCATTATTTGGACAGGTACTCTTGATGGAAAGCCTCCAGTGTTGCCTGATGGTGTTCTTGAATATGCTCAGACAAATGGCGAGAACCACGTCACATGGCAACCTGAGAAGAATATTCGCATTGCAGCCGTTATAAAGCCATTTACAGGCCAAGGCTCAGGCTACGTGCTCGTAGGACGTTCTCTTCGTGAGGTCGAAGAAAGGGAATACCAGCTCATGCTTTTTGTGGGAGTTGGATGGGTGCTCTCTCTCGTTGTTGATGTTTTTTGTGTCTGGGTGAGGAGACGAACGATGTAACATTTCGCTCTTTCCGGTGGTTATATATTATGAAGCAATTACATATGAACACTGACGAAAGATACCAAGAAGTCCTTACAGTTCCTGACGAGATTATCCTTAAAAATTCTCTCACAAATCCAGAGCTTTTTTCTGTGATTGTTGAGAGATATCAGGATGTATTCAGGAACGCTGCAACTAGAATTATAGGAGCTGAAGAAGCTGAAGATGCTGTTCAGGAGACATTTGTACGGATGTATCTCGCTGCTCCAAAATACGTTAAAAAGGACGGAGCAAAGTTTTCTTCTTGGGCGTACGCAATTCTTGTTCGTGTTTGCTACACCCTTTACTCGAGGAATAAAAGAAGAGCGACTTTTTCTATCGATCCAGATATTTCAGGTGAGATCGAAGATTTTTCAGTAAAGGAGCTTCGTGAATATGGTTTTGATAGAGAATATCTCCTTTCTCTCATCTCAAAACTTCCCATGCTTCTCAAGCGAACTCTTGAAATGTATATTTTTGATCACAAAACTGAAAAAGAAATAGCCAAGATTGAAGGAGTTTCCTATGGGGTAATTAGAACGCGAATTTCTCGTGCCAAGGACAAGCTTCGAAAGCTCAATACGGAATATTCTTCAGGCGCTTACGCACACTCTTATATAGACTATGACAACAATTCATAATACTCAGATGAACGAAGAAATCATGATGCGGGTGAGAACCGTGCGCCTTCTTCGTCTTACTCTCGCTTCTCCTATAATTGTCCTCTTTATCATTGTGCTTCTTGGGATCTGGGCAGATGTAGTTATTTCTTTTCATGATGTGATGCAAAATACCCTAGCCCATGAAAGTCTCACCGAATGTCTTTCCTATATTTACTCTTCACTTATTCATTCACGAGTGATTGTCCAGATTCTCGCATTCCTCATTTTTGCAAGTGTTGCTGGTTTCCTCGTGTCGACTCTTATAAAATTTAAAAAAATCTATCCAATTAGGTTGTACAACTTTAATTTGCGTGCTTAAATAGGTGGTATGACAAAAGTAATTGACGAAATGGCACCCATTGTTCTTGATGCCATCAGTAAAGCCGAGAATATTCTCCTTCATTGCCATCCTTCTCCTGATCCTGATAGCGTAGGATCAGTTTTGGCTACAAAATTTGCCCTTGAACAGCTTGGTAAAAAAGTCACCGTCATTCAGGGAGATTCTTCGATTCCGCAAGCATTTATGCATTTTCCGGGAGCTGAGATGATCGTCAAGAAGAAATTTGGAGAAGTGGACCTCGCATCCTTCGATCTTTTCATAATACTCGATTCCGGATCGCCGGAGATGATTTCACGCTTAAGTACCCCTGTATTTCCATTGCCGATTAAAACTGTGGTTATTGATCATCACGCAAGCAATGCAAAATATGCAACAATCAATTGCCTCGAAGCTTCGTATCCTGCCACCGCGCAGGTTCTTTTCGATCTTTTTAAGAAGTGGAATATAGAACTAACTCATGATATTGCAACTAATCTTTTTATGGGAATGTATACAGATACTGGAGGTTTCAGATATCGTGGGGTAACCTCAGCAACATTGAAAGCTGCTTCGGAGCTTGTCGAGGTCGCTCCAGACTTTACTCAAACCATTTCTCTTATGGAAAATAGTAGGACGAAAGAAGCGCTCATCTATAATGGGTTTGCTCTTGCATCAGTTAAAACATTTTTTAATGACACCCTCGCCATTGCCGCAGTTTCGTACCAGACCATTAAAGAAAATAAGATAAAATCAGAAGACATGAGTTCAATTCCTATTGCAAATATACTCGTATCAGTAAAAGATTTTCAAATAGGAGTAAGTATGAGTGAAGATGAATCCGGTAAAGTGCGTGCTCGTTTTAGAAGCAAGAATAGTGAAAAGTTCGATGTATCAAAATTGGCCCTTGCTCTTGGTGGAGGTGGTCACAAATCGGCATCTGGAGCCCAGATCAACATGCCACTTGATGAGGCTGTGAAAAAGGTGGTAGAAACGGCAAAAGTGCTCTATAATCTATAACACTATGAATGAAAATGAAAATACAAATCAAGACAGCAAGACGCCTGTATCAGCAATCGTGGCATTTATTATTCTGATCATTATCCTCATCGGAGGCTACTGGTGGTGGTCAGCGAGAGACACGAGCGTTCCAGAAGAGACTCCTACATTAACAGAAACAACACAACCAATAAAAAATTTCATGCATACAGTCACCATTGAAACAAATAAGGGAACAATCGTTTTTGAGACATACGATGCTGATGCTCCTGCAACTGCAAAGAATTTCATCGATCTCGCCAACAAAGGATTTTATAATGGGGTCATTTTCCACCGTGTTATTCCAGGCTTCATGATCCAAGGGGGAGATCCGACAGGAACTGGCACAGGAGGTCCGGGATACAAGTTTGCTGACGAGCTCAATCCGGCTACAGATTCATATAAGAAAGGATATGTAAAAGGAACTGTTGCAATGGCAAACTCAGGTCCAGACACAAACGGCAGCCAATTCTTTATCATGCATGCCGATTACCCACTTCCTCATAATTACACTATCTTTGGCCAGGTAACAAAAGGTCTCGATGTTGTCGATGCTATTGCAAATGTAGCCCGAAACGGAAGCGACAAGCCACTTCAGAATATCACCATGAACAAGGTGACGGTGGTGGAGAATAAATAAGGTATTTAAAAATAAAGAACCCGCACGCGGAATGAATTGCGTGTGGGTTTCTTTGTGCAAAAACTAGAATAGATTTGGTCGGTTTAACAACCGCTGCCTCGGATCGGCGTCCGATTTAATCCCAAGGCCAGCCGTAAAGTGTCTTGGGGAATGTAAGGAGCTGGAGTTTTAATGCGGACTTGCTTTTGCTCCCTTATCATCCAGGCCGGACGCTGTCGGTCTTTGTGTCGAGGTTGTTTCTCGCTCAACCCATCTCTCGTTTCTCCAGTGTGTGCCACGTTTGTTCCTTTTTGTTCTGAGGACAGAATTTGTATCCATCCTATCGTTCATTTTTACAACCAGGATGTATTGTACACATTAATTGTAAAATGTCAATACTTTTTGAGTATGCTAAAATAGTTCCATGCCGAAAGATAAATACAGTGCAGTATGGGTGTCACATTCATCAATGGGGGATTTTATAAAATGCCCTCGTGCATATTACCTGCACAACATGTACAAAGATCCAAAAACAAAGAGAAAAATAAACATCGTAAACTCAGCTCTCGCTCTCGGAGTTTCGGTTCACGAAGCAGTCGAAGGGCTCGCAAACTTTAAAGCAGAAGATCGATTCAAAAAACCATTGAGAGAAGCTTTTGAAAAAGCATGGAAAAAAGTTGAGGGGAAATGGGGAGGTTTTTCGAACAAGGAAGAAGAAAAAGAAGCTAAAGAAAGAGCACTCTCGATGATTGAAAGAGTAGAGAATAACCCGGGGCCGCTCCTTGAAAAAACTGTGAAAATAAAAGAGGGGAGTAATGGAATGCCACCAAATTTTTATCTCTCAGAAGACGACAACATTATTTTGTGCGGAAAAATAGACTGGCTCATTTACAAACCTGAAGATGACAGCGTCCATATTCTTGATTTTAAAACGGGAAAAAATGAGGAGAAAGAGGATTCGCTTCAGCTTCCTATCTATTCATTACTCCTCAAAAATCTTCAGAAAAGAAAAGTAACCGGAGCGAGCTATTGGTATCTTGATCGTGATGATGCACCGATCGAGGTTGGATTGCCCAATGAAGAAGAGGCTTTTGAGAGGGTTTCAGTAGTTGCTCAGCAGGTAAAGGCAGCGCGAGACCGTGCAGCTCTCGAAGGTAATGAAAAAGTCTTTAGGTGTCCCCGAGGAGAAGCGGGCTGCTTTGCCTGTATTCCTTTTGAAAAAATTATCAAGGGAGAAGCGATATATGTTGGCGTAGGGGAAATGAGGCAGGATGTTTACATGATTCCTTAGCGGGGTAGTTTTATTTGAAAGGAAAAGCAATGGTAAATGTGCTTCCTTTTCCTATTTCGCTTGTGACAGCAATAGTTCCCTTGAGATCATTTTCAACAATTGATTTTACGGTAGAAAGTCCAATGCCAGTTCCACGATCGGGAGGTTTTGTCGTAAAAAACGGATTAAATATTTTTTCAATGTGAGAAGGGGAGATGCCACTGCCATTATCTTGTGCGACAAATATGATTGAGTAATCCTCTTTTAAAAGTGAGAGATGTAGTATTTTTTGCTTAGAGTATTTTTCATCAAATGAATCAAGAGCGTTTGATATGAGGTTTGAAAAGACCTGGCGTAGCTTGATCGGATCGCCATGGTACATGACAGTAAGAGAAATATCGGTTGTGATAGTAACAGCCTCTGTCTTTGAACGAAATGAGAATAGCTCGATTACGTTTTTGAGTTCTTCTCCCGGGTTAAATTCATGGTCGGCCTGTTCTTTTTGCATACTTGTACGGATATTTTGTATATATGCGGCCATTCGTTTTGATGCATCAATAGCTTTCTCAAGATTTTTGTGGACGACACCTGCTTCAGCCGAAGCTGTTTTTAATTTTTCTGTGTGGAGGATAACAGATGTGAGTGGTGTCATAAGATCATGAAAGAGTCCTTGCGAGAGTCTTCCAAATTCTGCCACCTTCGCAAGCTCGTTCATTCTTTCAGTTCGGAACTGTTTCATTTCCTCGGTCTGTTCTTCAAGCTTACCAATGAGCACCGCCTTTTCTTTTTCAAGGTCCTTTTCAGCATTCTTCATCTTATTTAAAGAGATTTTTATCTCTTTGTGTGAAAGGAGAAAAAGAGTAATGACGAGTACGATTATAAGACCGATAATGACGAAGTCGAGAATCATAACATGTTTGTTGTAGCAAAATGCCCCATGAAGCGATAGGAGGATGATCCAGGCGCCCGTACCCACGGAGGCAGGATCTTCTCTCGAATATCTTCACGAAGGCATTTTAAAGTGTCCACTTTTGCATCAATGTCGACCCATTGATTGAGATGAGTATACACACCCGAGATAAAATTCTGATAAAAAAGTTCTAAAGAAAAGTTAAAATCCATAGTTACAACTCAATTATGTAGCCTCGTCCAGGGATATTTCTAATGAGTTCACGCTTGTTGCCTGCATTCACTTTTTTTCGGAGATTTAGAATGTGTGCTTCTACGGTGTTTGAGAAGGGGTCACTTTCAGCATTCCAGACATGTTCCATTATCATGCTTCTTGATAGGATAACACCTTGGTTCCTCATAAGATATTCGAGAAGGTTGTATTCTTTGCGGGTAAGATATATTGGGACACCATTTCTGAAAGCGCATTGTCGTTCGATGTTGATACTTAATTCACCGATTGTGATTGTTGAATTCTCTATTTTCTTAGGGCGTCGCATGACTGCTTTGATACGTGCTTTGAGTTCATCAAAGGAAAATGGTTTTGTTATGTAGTCATCAGCCCCCTTTTCAAGAGCTGCAATCTTTATCTTACTATCTCCTGTTACTGAGAGGAAAATAATGGGGATTGTTGAGCCATAAGCTCTAATTTCACTACAGACCGTGAGACCATCCTTAGTGGGAAGGGAATAATCGAGAATAATAAGGTCGTATGTATTTGTCCTCGCCTCATATGATCCTTTTGCACCATCAGCCACCACATCGACTATATATCCTTCATCCATGAGGCTTTCACTCAGGTATTCAGATATATGAGGGTCATCCTCGATCACTATGATTTTCATGGGTCAATTATACTGGAATATCGAATAACGCAAGGGTTTTTGAGGGGAAATCTATCACAAAAACTTTATCAAAACTTTATTATTTTTTAGGTATTTCTTGATCATCAATATGGTATACTATAGTGTTATATCATATGCCACATACTATTCTCAATTTTCTTGACAGTCTTCCATCTCTCATTGCTCAGGGAGGGTACTGGGTCATGAGTATTATTGTCATTCTTGAAGGAGCACCTATTGTAGGATCCCTTCTTCCGGGTCATATTGCAATCGTTGCTGCTGGTTTTCTTGCCAAGATGGGGATTCTCAATGTCTGGTTTGTCATCATTGTTGGATCGATCTCAGCTATCATTGGCGATATGATTGGTTTCTTTGCTGGGAGGAAATATGGCTATCCTCTACTTTCAAAATTTGCAAAGTACATTTTTATAAAAGAAATTCATATCGAGAAAGCCAAGAAGCTTATTGGTGCTCATACAGGAAAATCTCTTATTATTGGAAAATTCAGTCCAGTGACTCGTCCGCTCACTCCATTTCTCGTCGGTGCAAGTAATGCTAATTTCAAGACATTCTGTTTTTATAACATTGTGAGTGCGATCATCTGGATAACAGCTTCTGTAATGGTCGGATATGTTTTTGGAGCGAGTTACTCTGCTGCATCACATGTTCTTGGAAAATGGATTGGAGTTGCCTTCATCATAACTATTCTCACAATTTGGGGATACCATTTTGCAAACAAGCGGTTCCATATCTTTAAGCGGTACGAGCTTTTTGTTCTCATTTTGAATCTCCTTGCTCTTTGGGGTCTCGCAAAAACAGTCCAAGATGCATTTTCCCTGAGGCCATTCCTTATAAATTTTGATGAATGGGTGAGTGCTTTTATGCTCAGCCACGTTTCCCCAATATTTACTTCATTCGCTCTTCTCATCACACATCTTGGTAGCACCGAGGTGACCATTTCTCTTGGGATAATTATCGGAATTGCTTTTCTCATCAAAAAGAAATGGAGAAGGGGAGCAATTATGCTTATGTCAGTCCTCTCGACAAGTGTTGCAGTTGTTTTTATAAAGGGAATTGTTGAACGTGCACGTCCTGAAAATGCAGTAACCTTGTACGGTCTCGTTGATCCAAGCTTTCCAAGCGGTCACGCCGCTCTAGCCGCTGCATTTTTTGTGGCTTTAGCGTATATCCTTGCTCCACACATCAGTTCGTGGGTCAAAAGAGAATTGGTAATCGTTTTCTGTGTTCTCGCTGCCCTTGGCGTGGGGCTCAGTCGAATTGTCCTTAATGTTCATTGGGCATCAGATGTCATTGCTGGTTGGTGTCTCGGGGTCTTTCTTGCGACACTCTCAGTGCTTCTTGTGAGGTATGTTGGGTTTTTATTTCTTAGCGAGGATAAGTGATCGGCCGGTCATTTCCTTTACTTCGGGTAAATTGAGAAGATCGAGAACTGTAGGGGCAAGATCTGCAAGCCCACCTTCTCGTAATGTATAGTCTTTACTAGTTAGTATACAAGGGACTGGGTTGGTCGTGTGCGCTGTGTGTTTCTCACCTGATATTGGATCGATATTTACTTCTGCATTTCCGTGATCTGCTGTGATGATGGCAATGCCACCTTTCTTTTCGAGAGCTTCAATTACTCGCTGTAGTTGTGTGTCAACAGTCTCTACAGCAGTGATGATTGCTGGAACATTTGCTGTGTGTCCAACCATGTCTGCATTAGCAAAATTAATGAAAATGAAATCAATTCCTTTTTCAATTTCCTCGAGAGCTTTGTCAGCGATTTCTTTTGCTCTCATTTCAGGTGCTTCATCGTGGGTTTTTATGTCTTTGTGACTCGCCACCATAATATGACGTTCACCTGTTTGAGGTTTTTCTCTTCCTGAATTAAGAAAGTAAGTAGCATGGGGGAACTTTTCAGTCTCAGCGATTCTACTCTGTAAGAGTCCAGCTTTTGAGATTTCTCCTCCTAGGGTTTTGTCTACAGTAACAGGAGGGAAGGCGACGTGTGAATTATATTCGCGTGCGTATTCGGTTAGAGTTACAACGTAGAGATTTTCAGTTTTTTGTTTCTCAAGAAGTTTTTGAGTAATCATTCGGGCTCGGTCAGCTCTGAAATTAAAGAAAAATACCCCGTCATTTTTTTCGAACGCACATCCTTTTCCATCAAGATTTGCACAGACGGTAGGTTCGAGTAATTCATCATTTTTTCCAAGCTTGTACTGTTCTTCGAGGTATGATGAAGGTCGTATTTCGCAGACATTTCCCTTACACTCGAACATTGCTTTTTCGGTTCTTGCAAGACGATCCCAGTTGTTATCTCGATCCATGGCATAGTAGCGCCCAGAAATCGTTGCAATAAAGAATTCCGGACCGAGCTCTTCGATGAGTGCTTCAAGTTCCTTGATATATTTTGATGCACTCTGTGGAGGTGTATCGCGTCCATCGGTAAAGATATGAATTGCAACCTTCTTCATTCCTTGAGCCTTTGCCTCTCTGAGAAAAGCGAAAAGGTGATTTTGATGGCTGTGTACGCCTCCAATGCTAAGAAGACCTTGCACATGCAAGGTTGAGTTATTTTTTCGGACATGGTCGAAGAGAGCCACAAAAGCAGGGTTGGTATGGAGAGCTCCTTCGGCGATTGCCTTGTCGATACGTACTAGGTCGGTATCTACAGGTTTTCCTGCACCTATTGTGGTGTGCCCAACTTCACTGTTTCCCATTTGTCCTTCAGGAAGCCCAACCGCGTTTCCAGATGCCTTAAGGAGAGAATGGGGATATTTCTCCCAGATTGAATTGAAAAATGGAGTTCTAGCGGCAGCAATAGCGTTATCTTTTTTTTCAACTCGATACCCCCAGCCATCAAGGACAATTAGCATTACTGGCTTCTTCACGATCTTTGGTTTATTCATATGTCGCCCCATTCTAACCTTTTTTTGCTTTAATTTCTAATATGATCTAATGCCATAACACAAATGTGGAAATACTGTTGATAACTTGTTCGTAACTGGTGTTTTTATGTGGATAATGTGTTGGTTTCGGACTATACCACAAAAACTTTCTTTCCTCTGTAGATTGCCTTCTTTCCAAGCGCCTCCTCGAGTCTCAAGAGTTGATTATATTTTGCTACGCGGTCAGTTCGAGAGAGGGAACCAGTTTTGATCTGTCCTGTGCCTGTTCCTACGACAAAGTCAGCGATTGTGGTATCCTCAGTTTCTCCTGATCGATGAGAAATGATCGAAGTGTATCCGGCTTTGTGCGCCATGTTCACTGCATCGATCGTCTCTGAAACTGTTCCAATCTGATTCAATTTAATCAAAATAGAATTTCCGACATTCTTTTCGATTCCCATTTTGAGCCGATCAATATTTGTCACAAAAAGGTCATCTCCGACAATCTGGACTTTCTTTCCAAGTTTTTTGGTCATTACTACATAGCCATCCCAGTCATCTTCGGCAAGTCCGTCTTCGATAGAGATAATAGGGTATTTTGAACACCAATTTTCATAAAAAGAGATCATCTCATCTGATGAAAGAATTTTTCCCTCTCGTTCAAGATGATATTTTCCATCTTTGTAGAGTTCTGTTGCGGCGACATCGAGAGCGATGTAGATATCTTTTCCGGCGATGTATCCAGCATTTTGTATTGCTTCCATGATAATCTCAATTGCCGCTTCGTTTGAAGGAAGTGAGGGTGCAAAACCCCCCTCATCCCCAACAGTTGTGGAGAGTCCTTTGCTGTGAAGGATCTTTTTCAATGAATGAAAGACCTCAGTTCCGTAGCGGAGAGCCTCTTTGAATGATTTTGCACCAGCTGGAACGATCATGAATTCTTGAAAATCAGTTGAATTTTCTGCATGTTTTCCACCATTGATGATATTCATCATCGGAACAGGCATCTGCACTCCCATCTTTGTTTTTGAGACTTTGTTGAAGTACTTGTAAAGGGGAGTTTTCATGCTTGCAGCCGCTGCCTTTGAAAAGGCCATAGAGACACCAAGAATGGCATTTGCTCCGAGCCTTCCTTTGTTCAAAGAACCGTCGAGCTCGATCATCCTCTGGTCGACGCTTCTTTGGTCGAATTCCTTTCCGACAAGGGCTTTTGAAATGAGAGTGTTTGTATTTTTGACTGCTTTTTCAACACCTTTTCCTCCGTATCTCTTTCCTCCATCCCGGAGTTCAACTGCTTCGTGGCTTCCTGTTGAAGCTCCAGATGGAACAGCTGCTCGACCAAAAGAACCATCTTTGAGTGTTACATCGACCTCGACTGTAGGATTGCCGCGTGAATCAAGAATCTCTCGTGCATGAATTGATTTTATTTTGTGCATGTTTGTGGTGATTAAGTAGGCGAATTATATATGAATTTAAAAGGGAAGACAAACCATACATTTTTCTCACGGAACTCTTGACAAAACGCGACTTTATCAAAACTTTATTTAAATTTTATCAGGATTTTATCTCGATCTGATATGGTTGGGTCTGGCCGGAGGCTTGGCGCGGGATGAGACTTAGTAATCTATATCCTAAGGGTTCGAATCCCTTCTTCGGCTAAGATTAAATAAAGGAAAGAGTTGACTTTTTAAATAGTCTCGCTATACTTATTCCATACTAAGTCTGGTCTTACGAGAAATCGTAATAGCGCCAAAGCAGGATGTAGATGAGAAAGCTGCCCCCAAAGGGGTGGTTTTCTTTTGTTTTATTGCCATTCTTTCATTTTTACCCCATACTCATTACATGAACGACAAAAAAGACACCTCATGGGGCAAGGTAGCGGGCTGGTACGATGAAATGCTCGAAAATAAGGACGGGACTTATCAAAAGGAGGTCATCCTGCCAAACCTCATGCGTCTCATTAACCCTCAAAAAGGGGAGAAAATTATTGATATTGCCTGCGGGCAGGGGTTCTTTTCCCGGGCACTTCTCGAAGCGGGAGCGCAAGTTACTGGTACTGACATTGCAAAGGAACTCATTGGTCTCGCAAAGATGCATTCTCCGCAATCAATTACTTTTGAAGTTGCACCTGCAGATGTTCTCAACTTTGCAAAAGACGCAACATACGACAAGGCACTTATTGTCCTTGCTCTCCAAAACATAGAAAACCTTCAGGGAGCTCTCCGCGAAGCATATCGGGTTTTGAAACCTGGTGGAACTTTTTATATTGTTTTAAATCATCCTGCATTTCGAATTCCAAAAAGCTCAAGTTGGAACTGGGACCACGAAACTCATCGACAGTACCGAAGAATCGATTCATACATGTCAGATGCACGAGAAAGAATTGAAATGAATCCAGGCGCTCAGAAAGTAGGTGAAAAGAGATTTACCATTTCGTTCCATCGACCTCTCCAACTCTATTTCAAAATGCTCAACAAGGCAGGATTTCTCATGGGTCGTGTTGAAGAATGGGTTTCTCACAAGAAGAGCAATCCGGGACCGCGCCAGGCAGAGGAAGATCGAATCCGAAAGGAGATACCAATGTTCTTGTTTATCGAGGCGAAGAAAATGGTATAATTTACTCATGAACATAATCCTCTACACAAAATCTGGTTGCCCGTGGTGCAAGGGGGTCCTTGATCTATTTAAAGAGAAAAAAGTAAAGTTTGAAGAAAGAGAAGTTTTGAGTAACCCAGTATTTTTCGAAGAATTAAGAAAGAAATCAGGACAAGAAAAAACTCCGACACTTGATATTGATGGAGAAATTTTGGCTGACTCAGATCGCGAGGTAGTGGAGAAATATCTAAAAGAGAAGAAATATCTTGGATTCTAGTGCTAGTAAGTTAGCTTGAATTATTTTAGCCACGCGGGTCTTAGTGGATGAGATGGCTTGTTCATCCTTTGGTGGACTGGGATTTGTGATGCCTGAAGAACTTTTGCCGGGTACATTATCGCGTCTTCAATACCTTTTTCTATCGGAATGTTTGGAGTAATACCAATATCTCTTTTTATTTTTTCCATAGCATAGACGTGTGGCAATGTCGTCATTTCCCAGCCTTTCATTTCTTCCCAAACAGTACTTATATCTACGTTTTCTATTGTCAACCGAGAACCAATTTGGCGAGCAATTTCAGTATAATAATTCTTGGCTGTGATGATTTTGGGATTTACCAAATTATAAGCCTGACCAAAAGTGGTGGCATTTCCAATTATTTTACAGATTGCCGTGGCAATATCTTTTGGATGAACATAATTAAAATTAATATTTCCACCATTGCATAGCTTGAGTGCCTCATTATTTTTTATTCTCTCGATAAGTTTTGGATCTCTGTTATGTTCAGGAATACAGCCAAGTAATGATTCGGCTCCAAGAATGTGATATGGCCGTAGTAGTGTCCAATTTACATTAGTGATTGAATGCCAAAACTTCTCTAGACTCACTTTTCCATCAACGTAGCCACCAAATTTTCCCTTAGGAGCAAGTGGATTGTCTTCCGAAATCTTTTCCGTATTTTCTGCGGTTCGATCATATACAAGAGTAGTGCTTATGGTGATGATGTGCTGAGCACGACCTTTGAACAGGGTGTATGTATTTTCCGTACTTTTTTCGTCAAAGGCGATAATATCGATAACTGCATCCCATGCTTGATTGATTTCAGAATTTAGCTTTTGGATTAAATCCTTGTATTCGTTTGTCGTACGATCAGCGACGTATTGTTTTACAATTGACGGAAAATTTGTTTTATCAAGAGCGATTGAGTATATGTTGTAAATATTATTTCGGATAAGTTCTGCAACCAAGGGTTTTCCTATTACTCCCGTTCCACCAATTATGAGTACATTCATCATATTAATTTTAGTTCGTATCCCTTAATCTCCAAATAGGAATCATCGCCAAGAGGCACATTATTCCAAGTGCAATAAAGAGCACGGTTATGTCTTTGGTAAATAGAAAACCTATGGTAGTAATGATCGGAGCAATAAAGTAGGCAAGAGGACGAGTGACCCGGAAGAAGCCGAGCATGTTCGAGTCATTTGGGGAGACGGTTTTAAAGAAATACGCTTCAATCATAACTTCGGCAGCAGCAGCACCGACTCGAGTCATAAAGAGAGCAAGAGCCCAGATCCAAATACTGTGTGAGGTAATTCCTGCAAGAGCAATTGTTGCAAGGCCGAGGAGTGCGAATCCAATCATCATAATTTCCTTCTCCCCATACTTTTTATCGGCAAGTTTGCCGAGAGGCCACTGAGCAATAGGGAAAGGAAGGAGCATGATGGTGAGGATGATTCCGATTTGAGTCCAATTAAATCCAATCGTCGTGTGTAAATAAATTGGGCTGTACACAACCATCCATGAATAAAAGACCTGAAGAATAATATTTATAGCAAAAAGCTTTGAATGGTCACGGCTCTTCAAGACGTGTTTGAACGTTCCAAAAAGGGAAGGATGAGTGTAGTGTGGATCTTTGAAGCGAGGGAAATTTTTGTAGACGAGATAAAGAAGGGGGAAGAGCATGTAGAGAGCGGCCACGTAGACACCTCGGTAGTCGTTTGAGTTGCCGATGATCATTGTCCCGATGAGAGGTGTGATGACCCAGGCAGTGTTCAAGGTCGTAAGATACATTCCGCGGATTCTTCCAACATTTTCCTTTTCAGAATATGTCTCAAGAAACACATCGAGGCAGAAACCGATAAGGCTCACAACCGCCATTTGTGCAATGAAAAGAGCGGCAATAGCGATTGGGTTTGTGACAACGGTCAGTCCGTAGAAAAGGCCAATCTGGATTAAGATGAGCCAGACAGCCGTGAGGTAGTTTCCTACTTTCCGGAGAAAAGTAGGGATAAAAAGAAAGCCAAAAATGGTCAGAGCCGAGCTTATCATGTAGATGAGTCCTACATTCTCTTCTGACGTAAAAAGGGAAAGGAAGCTCGAGCTCGAGTAGGTCGGCAAGACGGCGTGAATGGTGGCGATGAAGCCGATAACTGTAATTGTGTAGATGACCCGGCTCTTTCCGAGAGATGAATGATGAAGCATATACGCCCTATTATAGCGTCAAAATGCTTATACCGCCAAAAGTACTGGAATGACGATTGGTCGCTTTGCAGTTTTTTGAAGAAGGAATTTGCTTACGTTGTCTGAGATGGTTGTTTTGACGTAATCAACGTTAATAGGATTCATATTTTTTGTAGTCTCTTCGACAGTTGTTTTGATGATCATTCGTGCCTGGTGAAGAAGCTCCTGCGATTCGCGGAGGTAGACGAATCCACGCGAGATGATATCCGGAGATTTTTTGAGTTTACCGTTTTGTGCATTGATGATCGCGAAGACGATGAAGATTCCATCCTGAGCGAGCATTTGTCGGTCGCGGATAACCACGTCCTGAATGTCTCCGACAGAGAATCCGTCAACCATGACGATTCCTGAAGGAGCTTTTTCTTTTAGCTTAACAATCTTCGCACCTTTTTCTATGATTTCGACGACAGATCCATTGTCAGGGATGATGACTTCGTTTTCGGTGAGTCCGTTTGCTTCATTTGCAATGTCTCCGTGAACGCGAAGCATGTAGTGATATCCGTGAACCGGCATGAAGAACTTTGGCTTGATGTGCTGGTGAATCCAAACTGTTTCGTCGTGGTTTGCATGTCCTGAAGAGTGAACGTCAGAGTTTCGGTAATGGAGAATGTGCGCACCTTGTCGTGAAAGGTTATCTTTGAGTTTCTGAACGGCTCGTTCGTTTCCAGGGACAATCGAAGATGAAAGGAGAACGGTGTCGCGCTTGGTGATCTTTATGTACTTGTGAGTCTTATTTGAAATTCTCATCATCGCTCCAAACTCGTCTCCCTGAGCACCTGTTGCAAGAACAATGAGTCTCTCAGGAGGATAGTTATCCATGTGTTCTGCGAGAATGATCGTGTCTTTCTTTGGTTTCAAAAGTCCGAGCTGGAGACAGATTTCGATATTTGTTTTCATGCTTCGTCCCTCGACAACGACTTTTTTACCGTATTTTTCTGCGAACTCAACGATTTTGAGCATTCTCTCAAGCAGGGAAGCAAATGTTGTAATGATTAACCGTCCTTTTGCGTTTTTTATGATTTCTTCTATGTTTTTGTGGACGGTCTTCTCAGGGATTGAGAAACCTGGATTTTCGACGTTCGTTGAGTCGGCCATGAGAAGGAGAACTTTCTGATTCTTGAAAGCACGTTGATACTCCTCGACTTCCTCTTCAGTCGGAACTCCATCTACATGATCGAGTTTGAGGTCTCCTGTGTGGACGATCGATCCATGGGGTGTCTCGATAATGATTCCCATTGCATCAGGAATTGTGTGAGTCACAGCAAAGAATTTGATTTTCAATCCCCCAAGAGTCATTGTTTCATTTTTCTCTACGACTTTGATGTCGAGAGCAGGAAAATGAGGAAATTCTTCTTGGCGCTTTTTGATGAGGACTGAGGTGAGCATTCGGGTATAGAGTGGCGGATTTCCAATGCGGGGCATGACGTAGGGAATTCCTCCGACATGGTCCAAGTGTCCGTGCGTGACAAGAACAGCGCGGATCTTGTCCTTTCGCTCTTCGAGATACTTTGTGTTTGGGAGAATGTAGTCGATTCCAGGAGTATTTTCATCCTTGAACTGGAAACCGATATCGATAATGACAATATCATTTCCGTATTCAACAACTGTCATGTTCTTTCCGATTTCTTCTACTCCTCCAAGGGGAATGATGCGAATGCAATCAGGTGCCAAAGGTGGAACGGTATCCTCGACTTTTTTGTGGACCTGAGTTTCGTCTTTCTTTGGAGCGTGCATTGGTCGTGAACCTCGTCCTCCTGGGCCAAATGACTTTCGGGAAGAAGTTCCTCTCGAAGCTGGTCCTCGAAATGGAGGACGCTGTGCAGGGCGGGGACTTTCAGCTGGTCGGAGTGGTGTTCGCACTGGAGCAGGGGCAACTGTTGCTGCTGGAGCTATTCTCTCTATTGCTGCGTCTATCTTTTTTTCTTCGTTCATAAATGTGTAATTGTGTTAGTAATGTTAATTATTTTAATTTTTTGTCGTAAATATCTTCCATACATTGCTCGTCGCTGTATACCACTCATTTACCTTTGCAAAGCGGTCTGATGGAGAAGAGATTCTTCCGAGCTCCATTCCCGCAAGTTTGTCGGGGACAATGTATATAAATTCTGGTGAATAAAGGAAGACTGCCGGCACCTCGTCCTGGATGATCTTCTCAAACTGGGCGTACTTGTCAGTACGAATCTTTTCATCGGAAGTGCTGCGCGCGTCATCGAGGAGCTTGTCGACTTTGCTGTTGACGTAGGCTGCGACGTTGAGGCCGGGAGCATTTCTCTGTGATGAATGCCAGAATGCATAAAGGTCGAGGTCTTTACCGATAAATTCTCCGAAAAGAAGCGCATCATATTTTCGAGTTGTGATGATGTTTTGGTATAGATCACCGTATTCAAATACTTTGACATTTACTCGCGCTCCGAGAAGACCCCATTGAGTTTTTACAAGTTCAGCAGCTTTCTTGAGGTCGGGGGCATCGACTGTTGATATTGAAAATTCGAGTGTCTGAAGAAGCACTCCCTTTTTATCCTTTTTTTCTAAAACTCCATTTCCATTGAGAGTCCAACCCGCTTTTGCAAGAAGATTTCTGGCGCTGTCGATGTCAGGTTTTTTTGTTGTACCCTGAGATTTTGTTACTGGAAGAGGGCTATCGCTCCGTACACCATATCCTCCGAGAACTTCGCTCACGATTGCGTCTTTGTCGATAACCATATTGAGAGCCTGTCGGACTTCAATTTGTGAGAGAACTGGAGCCTGGTTTTGATTGAAAAAGATGCCGAACACACGAGGGAGCGGAGTGTGTAGGATGCGGGCTGAAGGAGAGCTTGAGGCGATTGCCGCTGCTTCTGTGGGTGAGACTCCAGCCAGACTCTCTATTTTTCGAGAGGAATATGCCTCAAGAGCGCTTTTTTCGCTCGGATAAAAATAGATGTAAAGATTTGAAATATACGCTTCGCCGTCATAGTACCTGCTAAAAGGAGTAAAGCTATAGTACTCAGGAATTCCGCCGCTGTCGTGCTTGATGGTGGTTAGTTTGTAAGGACCAGCCCCGACAGGATTTACATTGTACTGGCTATAAATGAATTGATCTGCTTCAACCTTACTCCAGATGTGTTTTGGAATAATTCCGAGAGTAGTGTTTGCAAGAAATGGTGCATATGGCTGCTTCAAAACAAATTGGATATGTTGCTCGTCGAGTTTTTTTACAGAAATATTTGCCCAATCCGCTCGGCGAGGACTCTTTATGACACTATCTTTTATTTTTTGTATTGTAAATTCAACGTCGTCAGCCGTGAGTGGGATTCCGTCGTGAAAACGAAGATTATTTCTCAGGGTGAATGTGTATGTGAGGCCGTCTGAGGAGATTTCATATTTCTCCGCAAGGTCGGGCACGAGTTTGCCAGAGTCATATTTCATAAGGCCCGAATAAACAAGTGCTGAAAGATCACGATCAATGTCGGTAAATGAAAGGACGGGATTGATGTAGCGAGGAAGGCCGACAATTCCCTCAGAAAGACTTCCTCCTTGGGTTGGAACTGGTACAAGAAAGAGGTTGTTGACTTTGAGGGCGAGGGAAATAGCACTTACCACGATCATTATGACAAAAATCCCGAAAATGAATTTTTCAGTCGCAGAAAAACTTTTGATTGTAGCGAGGAGTTTCTCGCTTCCCTTAATATGAAATTCTTTTCCCATTGGGAGAGATTAGAGGAGGTTGATAAGAGCTGTAATCGCGAAGAGTATCGCAACAACAATGGTAATGATGAAGAGGGTTTTTTCAAATCCACGTCGAGTATGGTATGCCGAGCTGAAATTGTCGCTACCGCCGAAAGCACCGCCGATCTGAGCGCCGGTTCTCTGGAGGAGTATTGCGGTTATTAGCACCACCGCGAGTACAATCTGAATGTACGGAAGGATAGCCTCGATAGTCTTCATGTGGGGGTACTATAGCATAGTATAAAAGAAATGCAAACGTTATAAAAAACCGCACGGAGTCAATTGCTTGACGCCGCGCGGGATTGAAACTAAGGAACGAATTGAGTCACATCATGCTGTGGCAGCAGATACTTCCGTAGTCACAGTAACTTGTCGAGGAGGGTTTTTGGGAAGCCATTTTCCTTGGTTTCGTTCACATAGTCCGAATTCTAAAAAAATTGCATGAGCATTTTTGAATAGCGCACGCCACCTTTTTGATCCGTCCGAGTAAACGTCCTCAGCTTCGTGTTCACGCAATGAATTTGCAAGTATTTGGAGGATATCATCAGCATTCCTCTCTAACCACTCATCATCGCGATTCAATAGGTATGTCCCTTTCCCGTCGACGGCGTAAGTTGCAAGTAGCTTTTGAAGCTCGGACAACGAGGTGACAAATCTATGATTACCTATTATCCGGTATAACAACGAAAGGATGGTGGTCGCTAAAAACCATACAACAATAGCCAGAATAGCCAGTATCACCTGCGTACTATTACCTCTGTTTAAGTAAGTGACGATGGTTACTGTGGCCACAACCGTTATGAAGAAGATAAGAGCAATAGATGCTTTTCTCCAACCAATGCAATCTTCTAAGTCCTGAGCAATATTTCTTTGGAATTTGTGCTCCGAGAGCCATGACTGTGTGAGTTTAGGATTTACCAATCCATTTCTTAGGGCGAACTTAACTTCGTTAATGTTCATGCGTAACTCTACTTTCTTGTCAGTCCGCTTCTCATTGCAACGGGGATTCGAGTCCCTTTCCGTCCGATTCGAGTCGGAGGGAAATGTATACGTTCAAATCAATGAGGTTGAGCAGTACTTCTGGTAAAAGTAAATCACTCCTAGTTACTTTTGTCAATAGTCATTTTATTTCTAATCGATATAATAAAGACCACCTGATTATCATTAACTCATTAAAAATATGAAAAAAAACATCTCACAAAAAATCAAACCATTACAGGATCGTGTCTTGATTAAAGAAGACACCTCAAGCAAGGAAAAGAAAACTTCGTCGGGGATCATCATTCCTGTAAGCGCTCAAGAGGACAAGGGAAGTAAAAGCGGGGAAATTGTGGCGGTTGGGACGGGACGATATGAAGATGGAAAAATTATTCCCATTTCTGTAAAAGTCGGAGAAACAGTGCTTTTTCAGTGGGGAGACAAAGTGCGGATCGGCGACGAGGAATACTATATTGTCAAAGAATCAGAAATTTTAGCAGTTATTAAATAAAAAATATGTCAAAGAAAATTCTCTACAATGAAGATGCTCGAAAAGCCCTCAAGAAGGGAATTGATGCGGTGGCTGATGCGGTCAAACTTACCATCGGACCACGAGGAAGAAATGTTGTTCTCGATAAAGGATATGGTTCGCCGACGATTACAAATGACGGTGTTTCAATCGCAAAAGAAATAACTTTGAAGGACAAGTTTGAAAACATGGGAGTGGAGATCATAAAAGAGGTGGCGACAAAGACAAACGAAAGCGCGGGAGACGGAACGACGACATCAGTGGTTCTCACGCAGGCAATCGTGTCTGAGGGAATGAGGCACACAACGATGGGGGTTAATGCTATGGGAGTGAAGTTTGGAATTGAAGCAGCGGCAAAAGATGTGGTAAGTGAACTCAAAAAACTTGCAAAGCCTCTGAAGACCGATGAAGAGATTCGTCAGGTGGCAACCATTTCTGCTGAATCAGAGACGCTTGGAAAAATAATCGCGGATACAATTAAAAAAGTAGGAAAAGACGGAGTGGTGACAGTCGAAGAATCACAGACTCTCGGCCTTGATTCTGAAGTTGTTGAAGGAATCGAATTTGATAAAGGATACATTTCTCCCTACATGATTACAAATGCAGAACGAATGGAAGCGGAATACTCTGATCCTGCCGTTCTTGTGACCGATAAAAAGATCTCATCGATAAAAGATGTTCTCCCACTTCTCGAGAAGCTCGCTCAGATGGGAAAGAAGGAGCTCGTCATAATTGCCGAGGATGTCGACGGAGAGGCGCTTACGACATTTTTGGTAAATAAACTCCGAGGAGGATTCAATGTCCTTGCTATCAAAGCGCCTGGATATGCCGACCGAAAAAAGGATATGCTCGAGGATATCGCGATAACTGTGGGTGCTACGCTCATTTCCGAAGCGGTTGGAATAACATTTGAGACTGCAGACATTTCAATGCTTGGAAAAGCTCGTCGGGTCATTTCAACAAAAGACTCAACGGTCATCGTTGGTGGAAAAGGGAAAAAGGCAGACATCGAGAAACGAGTGGCACAGATAAAGAAGCAAAGGGAAGATGTTGGAGGAAAATTTGATAAAGATCATCTTGACCAAAGGATCGCCAAACTTTCGGGAGGGGTTGCGGTCATTCGTGTTGGAGCGGCTACTGAGACAGAGATGAAATATCTTAAATTGAAGATTGAAGATGCGGTTAATGCGACGAAAGCGGCGATTGATGAAGGAATAGTTGCTGGCGGTGGAGTAGCACTGGTCAAGGTCGCTGATGAAGTCAGAAAGTCACAATTATTACCAAAGAGTTCATCAACAATTTCAAAAGAATTTGAACTCGGCTATCAGATTGTTCTCAAGGCACTCGAAGCTCCTTTAAAGCAAATTGTTATAAATGCTGGAAAAGACGATGCTTCTGTTATTATCGAAAAGATACGAAATGGAAAAGGAAATAATGGCTACGACGCTCTCAGAGATGGGATGGTTGCTGATATGCTCGCAGCGGGAATTATTGATCCAGTCAAAGTTACCCGTCTTGGCGTACAAAATGCATGCTCAGCAGCAGCAATTCTTCTGACGACTGAGGCAGCTATTGCTGAGGAGCCAAAGGATGAGAAGTCGGGAGGAGGTGTGAGCCCAGGAGCGGGAGGAATGGATTATTAATGGAATCGTGGTATACTAGCCTTCATATATAAGTGGGTTTATTAAAAAAACATGAAAAAATCAATAATTATCGTTGTAGTTATCATTATTATAGGACTCGTTATTTGGGGTGTTTCTCGAAATAAGAGCACAACCTCAGGGGTTTCTACAGAGACTCCGGTTGCTTCTTCAACTACTGTTTCAGCTCCAGTGAGTGAGACAACGAAGGTTTCTGACAAGCTCTCAGAATACAAGAACGAAGAACTTGGATTTAGCGTAAAGTATCCTTCAGCTTGGGAGGCTACTCCATCTGAAACTGGTGTTACGTTCGTAGTTCCAGTTGGAAAGGCAGAGACAAATACTATCGGAAAACTTGAATCTAAGATAATGGTCATCTCTGGAAAGTGCTCATTCCCTCCAGTTACAACTATCAAGGATCGAAGTACATTGAAGTCGGGAGATCTTTCTTTCAGTATGATTTCAATGTCAAACTCAGTACAGGGTCGATCATACTTTGACAGAATGTACTCATTGCAGCGAGACAGTATCTGCTACATATTTAGTTTCTCATCGATCACGCTTAGCCCTGCTTCAAAAGGCTTCAAGGGATCAGAAGTTACTCAGATGACAAACAACAACAAAGCAATTGTCGATGCAGCTGATGCTTCATTTGTAAGTATGATTAAGTCATTTGGTTATGTCGTTGGAGCAGCAGGCAAAAACGAAGCCGATGTTGTTCCTGCAAAGAAATAATATTTCTTCTCCTACGCTATGAAAAAAACACTCGGCATCATTATTGCAATCGTCGTTCTTGTCCTTCTCTACGGTTTTGGAACCTACAACCGTCTCGTGACTTTGAACGTTGATGCAGATACCAAGTGGAAGCAAGTCGAAGTCGATTACCAGAGACGCTTCGATCTCATTCCTGGTCTCGTAGAGTCAGTGAAGGGAATCATGAAGCAAGAGACAGCAGTCTTCACCGCTCTTGCTGACGCACGTACCCACTACGCAGGTGCTACGAGTGCAAATGAAAAAGCTATCGCAGCAGGACAAGTTGACTCCGCTCTCGGACGACTTCTTGTTATTGCCGAAAATTATCCTGAGCTCAAGTCATCTGCAAACATGGCAACTTTCATGTCTCAGTACGAAGGAACAGAAAATCGCATTGGTGTTGCTCGAATGAAATATAATGATGCTGTTAAAGAGTACAATCTCAAAGTAATGAGAATTCCAAGCTCTATTATTGCAGCTCTCACTGGTTTCAAAGAACGGGCATATTTCGAAGCGGCTGCCGGTTCAGAAAAAGCTCCTGAAGTAAAATTCTAATCTCATGAAGCGAGTAGGCATTATTTCTACTCTTTGCCTTCTTTTTTTCACGCCATTTCTTGTTAGTGCGTACCAAAGCCCTGGAAAACCCCAGGGCTTTGTCAGTGATTTTGCTGGTATTCTTTCTCCGGGAGCTAAAAGTTCTCTTGAAAGTTCTCTTTCTTCTTTTCAAAAAGAAACTTCTCTCGAGATCGCGGTCGTCACTATTCCTTCTCTCGGAGATGAGACTATCGAGACGTATGCCGTAAAACTTTTTGAGGAATGGGGGATTGGGGACAAAGAAAAAGATACCGGTGCACTGCTTCTCGTCGCTCCAAATGAGCGCAAAGTCCGTATCGAAGTCGGCTATGGTCTCGAAGGCTCTCTCACTGATGCTCAGTCAAATGGAATTATTCAGACTATTGTTCTCCCGGCTTTTCGGGCGAATGACTATGAAAAGGGAATTACCGAAGGGGCGAGGGCGATGATGGAGGTGGTCAGAGGAGAGGGAAATTATGTGCCCGTAGATCGAACCTCAGATACTCAAAAAGGGATTTTCTATTTCATTCAGCACTTTGGGTTCATCATTCTTTTTATTGTCATCAGTATTTTTGCAAGTACAAAGTCGTGGTGGCTTGGAGGGATTCTTGGCGCTGGTACAGGAATAGTTATTGGCTTTTTCTCGACCATTTTTATCGGTGTTATCTCGACGGTTGTTCTCACTCTTGTCGGCTTACTCGTTGATTATCTCGCGTCTAAAGGAGGCGGGAGGGGAGGAAGGGGAGGATTCTGGGGAGGTTTTGGAGGTGGTAGTTTTGGGGGAGGTGGATTTGGAGGATTTAGTGGAGGTTCTTCTGGCGGCGGGGGATCCTCCGGTAGCTGGTAGTTTACATTGTATGTACATTCTCTATACAATGTCTATACAAAGGAAGGTTCGCATAGTGGTCTAGTGCGCAACGTTGGAAACGTTGTGTGGGAGAAATCCCACCGAGAGTTCGAATCTCTCACCTTCCGCAGTTGAATTTTGGTATCGGGTGACTTTAATGCACAATTGTCATAGCTTAAGCTTCGCAAAGCGTCTGATTCATTGTATTATTGTCATATGAAAAATAATCAAAAAGGTTTCATTGCTCCCTTGCTGACTGTGATAATTGGGTTGATAGTAATAGGAGGCGGAGCTTATATGTATTTGAATAAAGATCATGGCTCATTGGGCATATCTGACACAACTTCAATCACTGATCCGAAAGATGTCAAAGATTTTGATACTTGCATGAGTTATGCAAAAAATATACCGACAAATTTTGATATTGTGTTCGCTCACGGTTCTAATATTCAGGATGTAACGAATATTGAAGCAGATTTCCAGAAAGCATACCCACAGGCCAAATTGAAAGTTTCCACCGAGCAAGACGCGATGGATGAAGCCATTGCTTATAATGGGGGAAGTATAAAGACTGCAAGCGGATTGGCAGACTATAAGAAACAAATAACACCACAACTCACTTCCAAAATCTCTGTCAGCGTTCCTCTTCAATATCTCGGTACAAAGAAGAGCTTTGATGATTTTATGACAATGATATTGAGTAAGTATCCTCGGGCAAAATTCCAACAGTATGCAGGCTCTTCTCCGGAGACGTTCCTATCTGATTCCTCAATAAGTGTGGGTGAGGCTCAGTATGTTTACCAGCAACAATGCACCTACAAATACAAGACATTAGATGCATCAGGCCGAGCAGCACTGGACGTCAAGACTGCAGATCAATCTATTCAACTCGGGGTACGAGTCACAATGTTAAACGCCTCAAGTTATTATGAAGACCATGCTTCTTATGGCTCCGGTGCTCTATCACAGAATAATGGTGTATGTTCCGATACTGGCGTGTATGGACTAAGTAAATCACTAGACTCCCTTACAAAGAATGCGGGTGTTTCATATTGCTATGCTTCTGCGACTGCATTTGCAGTGTCTGCCCCGCTAAAATCTGATCCATCAATAGGATACTGTGCTGACAGTACTGGTTTCTTTGGTAAGACTCCTCCAACAGCAGCTAATAAAGGTTACTGTGTTGCACCTAGGAAAGTTAGTCAAGATATCAGCTCTTGCCAGAATGGCGGATCAACTGTTAGGGCGAGATGGATATGTGTAGGTAACATCGTAGATCCAACTCCTCCATTCCATATACAAAATATTGTTATGCCGTTCGCTACTCCTATTTCAGAGAAGATTAATTTCTGTAAGACATTTAATGGTACTGAAGCTGACTATTGTTTTGCTTCCATAATCCAGTCAGCAGGAACTGATCGTTTTAGTGAAGAAGCAAAATCAATATGTAATATGATCTCTGATAAAAATACATGGTTCAAAAATGATTGTAAGAATAAAGATTAAGAATAATTTAGGAGCACTAATCCCCAAGACCTAGTGATTTTGCAATAAAAAACTCCGCCTCTATCTTTCACAAAGGAAAAACAGATGCGGAGCTTCAGGGTTCCTTGAAGATCTTTCTTGTTACGAAGTAACTAATGACGGTCAAGATGATAGTGATCGGTATTTGTGCCAAGAGATAATGGACTTTCCAACGTTCGACGAGCAGATAAAGGAGCAGAAAGTTGCTGGATACCGTAAAGACCGCGAGCCATGTATATTTGCCAGCCTCTCTTCCTGTCTTTTTTCTATCGATGCTTCTAAATGCCCAGAATTTCTGCATGTAGAAATTTACAATGTTATTTACTAAGAATGCGGCAACTGATGATAGTACATACCACATACCTAGGAATTCCGTAAACGTCCACATGATAATGTAGTAACAAATGACTCCTACACCACCTGCAGCCAAAAACCGAAAAATCTCAATTAACCGTGTTTTTATATTATTTTGTGCGATGTTCAGATACGCCTCCTTTCTTGTTCAGGCCACATAGTATCCACAATTAGGTATTCAGTCAAACGTGGTATAATTTTGACGGCTACAGAAAGGGGCCTTCCTATGACTGAGGTCGATCAGGTCGATACACGGATTAGGGTAAGTCCTTGGGATTACTTCATGTTGATAGTCGAAGGATCTCAAAGCGAGTTAAATATGTACTTCACCTCGCTTGCATTGCAAGATCCACACCCATCACCATACGCGTGTTTTCTCCACTTTAGATACCACGGAGGTAAGGCGGAGCTCGATACGCGCTTCAGAGTTGATCCAGGAGTTCCTTCTCACAGAAGAAGTCTGACGGTTCAACTTCCTCTCGCTGCCTGAGGCAGCTTTAACAACAGGTGTCCCTCATCGGACACCTGCGTTTTTATTCAATTTTTTGAAAAACGATCCATTTTGCTGTATCATGTACTTCTCATGAAGCTTTCTCCTTCCCCTAGTATTTTAAGTATCCTCAAACCATACAGGGGGAGCGTCTTTCTCCTTGTTGTTCTAGCTGCGATTGCCAATGCCCTTGCTCTCGTCATTCCCAAACTTATTTCAAGAGGAATCGATTCATATGCTGCAGGTACTCTTGTCATGAGTACAATCGCGATTGAGTTTAGTATCGTTTCTTTCAGTATTTTCGCTCTCACGTACTTTCAGGGCATTATGCAGGTCTATGTCTCTGAAAAGGTTGCACGCGATACGAGAGACAGACTTGCTGGAAAAATATCGGAATTGAGTTTTGCCGAACTTGAGAAAGAAAAATCGACAAAACTTCTCACATACCTTACGTCGGATATCGATGCTCTCAAGTCATTTGTTTCTTTTGGGATTGTGACGGTCATTTCGTCGATTGTAGTTATCATCGGGGCGATTATTCTTCTCATGATGATCAATTGGAAGCTCGCACTTGCAGTGCTCGCTATTTTGCCTTTTATCGGAATTCTTTTTGCCGTTGTTTTTTCTCGGCTCGGACCTCTTTTTAAAAAGACTCAGGAGCTCATAGATAATCTAAACCTCATTATCAGCGAAAGTATCATTGGCTCGGCTCTCGTTCGCGTTTTTAATTCTGGAAAGCAGGAAGCTTCAAAATTTAATGACGCTAATACCGAATCAAAAAAGAACGGCCTGGCTATCCTCAAATATTTTTCTCTCATCATTCCTGCAGTTGGAATTGTTGGGAACCTAGCGTCTCTCATTATCTTGCTTCTCGGAGGACATTTTGTAATTGGGGGGACGATGACCATTGGAGATTTTACGGCGTTTCAAAGCTACGTTTTCATTCTCATTTTTCCAATAATTATGCTCGGCTTTGTTTCGAGCATCATTTCCCAAGCCCAGGCCTCCTATGGCCGAATCTCCGGACTTTTGAATAAACCACATGAAGAAGAAACAGGTACTATCGAAAAAGAACTGAAGGGAAATCTTGAGGCAAAAAATATTACTCTCGAATATGGAGAAAAGTGTGTTCTTAAAAATGTCTCTTTTAATGTCCGGGCAGGTACGAGAACGGCCATCATAGGTCCAACCGCAGCGGGGAAGACGCAGCTTTTGAATGTCCTTATTGGGCTTGTAAAGCCGGTATCAGGAAAAGTTCTTTATGATGGAATTCCAGTCGAAGAATATACTCGACAGGCAGTATATTCCCAGGTTGCAATCGTTTTTCAGGATAGCGTGATGTTCAATCTTACTCTCAGGGAAAATATTGCTTTCAGCACAACAGTCAATGATGTCGAACTTGCCAAGGCGATCGATACTGCCGAACTTGGGGATTTTCTTCACACTTTGCCAAAAGGACTCGATACAATTGCCTCGGAAAGGGGAACCAGTCTTTCGGGGGGACAGAAGCAGCGCATCATGCTCGCGCGAGCGCTCGCATTGAATCCAAGAATCCTCCTTCTTGACGACTTTACTGCACGAGTCGATGCTCAGACCGAGAAGAAGATTTTGAAAAATATTGAGAAAAACTATCCTGAGATCACCATTATTTCTGTCACCCAGAAGGTGACTTCTGTGAAGCATTATGAAAAAATAATTCTTCTTATGGAAGGGGAGATTCTTGCGGAGGGAACTCACGATGAGCTCGAGGATTCATCTCCAGAATACGCACAGATTCTTGAGTCGCAAAAAAGTACTCAGGCGTATGAATAGAAACTTTTAAAATATGAATTATTCACTTTCAAAAATTAAAGACGAGCACGAGGAAAAAGTTTCTTGGATTTCTTCTGTGCGAAAAATGTTGCCAGTTCTTTCGGGAGAGAGGACGAAGCTTGTGATCGTGCTTACTACGCTCATTTTGAACTCGGTTCTGACTCTCATTGGACCGCTTGTTATCGGGCATGTCATCAACACCTTCATCATTGCGGGGAATTTTAGGGGAGTTGTCATGTACTCACTGCTTCTCGTTGTTATTTACGCTGGAGCTTTCACTGCAAACTATATTCAAATAAAAACAATGGGAGCAGTAGCACAAAGGACGCTTTTTAGGCTTCGAAACATGATTTTTGGAAAGCTCATGGAACTTCCTCTAGCATTTTTCAATCAAAATAAATCTGGAGATCTCATTTCTCGCATCAATAACGACACGAGTAAATTGAATCAATTTTTCTCCGAAGGCCTCATGCGTTTTGCCGGTACATTTTTCATCATTTCCGGAGCGGCTGTTTTTGTCATTGTCATTAACTGGAAGCTTGCCCTTGCATCTCTCGCACCGGCAGCGGTAGCTTTTGTTATTACCCGAGTCATTTCTCCATGGGTCAAAAGGACGACAGGAAAAAGTCTTCGTGCAAATGGGGCACTCAGCAGCGAAGCGCAGGAGAGTATGACAAACTTCAAGGTCATCCTCGCTTTCAATCGCCGTGATTATTTCCGAAAAAAGTTTGCAGAGGTGAATCAAAATAACTTTAAAGCAGCTTTCAGGGCTGGAATTGCAAATGAGATTTTTACACCCATTTTTGAATGGTCAGCAAATGTCGCCCTCCTCATTGTTCTTGCATACGGAATTCATTTAATCGATGTGCAGGCGTTTACCGTCGGATTTCTCGTGAGCTTCGTCATTTACATCACTCGTTTCTATGATCCTCTTCGTGAAATGGCTCGTCTATGGTCAACATTCCAGACTGCTCTTGCTGCATGGGATCGCATCGGAGAAATTCTTCGTCTCACATCTGACCTTACAATTGTCAAAGACACCGAAATTACCAAAAACAAAAATTCTGTAATCGAATTTAAAAATGTCTCCTTTGCATATCCTGAAGGAGCTATAGTCCTCAAGCACGCAAGCTTTTCATTTGAAAAGGGAAAAACCTATGCTCTCGTTGGTCCAACTGGGGGAGGAAAAACGACCACAGCTTCTCTCATTGCTCGTCTCTATGATCCAACTGCGGGAACCATTTTTCTTGATGGTAAGGACATTCGTACCTATGATCCTATAGTGCGTACCCAGAAGATCGGCTTCATTCTTCAGGAAGCATTTCTCTTTAGCGGGACGGTGCGTGAAAATATTCTCTATGGAAATAGCCAGTATATTGAGAAGGGAATTGAAAAAGGAAAAGAGGCTCTCGAAAAAGATCTTCGTGATTCAGGCCTTTCAGAACTTTTGAAAAGATTTGATAAAGGTCTCGACACACCAATAGGCGCTCACAGCGAACTTTCTCTTGGTGAACGCCAGCTCATTGCGTTTATTCGCGCGGTGCTTCGAAAGCCGGAAATTCTTATTCTCGATGAAGCAACTGCAAATATAGATACTGTCACAGAAAAACTTCTCGAGGATGTTCTCAAAAAATTGCCAAAGGAAACGACCCGGGTTATTATCGCTCATCGTCTCAACACTATTGAAAATGCTGATGGAATATTCTTTGTAAATGGTGGAGATATTGTAGAAGCGGGTTCAATGGATCACGCTGTTGAAATGCTCCTTCATCACAAGAGAAAAAGTTAGTTTTTCTGGAGTTTTTTTACCACCTCTTCACATTTAAGGAAAAGGTCTTCGAGTGTCCCATTATTTTCTATGACAATGTCAGCCATCTCAATGACTTTTCCGACATTCTGGCCGTTCCTGTCCTTGCTTTCATTTTCCTCTTCTTCTATTTTCTTGAAATCTTCGAACGTTACTTCGTCACCGATTCTCCCTCTCTTTTTTGAAAATTCATAGCGCCTCTCCATGGGTGCAACGACAGCAATCACTGTACCTCCGAGTTTTTTGAATGTTTCGACTTCGTCAATTGCTCTAAGACCGCTCACGATGAGATTTTCCTTTGTTTTTTCAAAAGCGACTCTCACGAGGTAGTCACCACCGTGTTTTGCTCGGAGTTCGTTTGCGTGTTTGTGAACATTCGGCCGGTCGAGAGTACCAAGGTTATTTTTTGTAATGTAATCTCTGATGAGGTCACTGCTTGAAATGTGGTGAAGGGAATATTTCTTGGCGACGTACTCTGCCGCTGTGTCCTTGCCTCCAACTGGATGTCCAACAAATGCTAGTTTCATGTTCGTATTCTAGCATGGTTTTTAAAAAAGGTTTTAAATTGGCCAAAATCCATAGGGAAAACCTTGACAAAATGCGACTTTATCAAAACTTTATTTATTTTTAGGTATTTCTTGATCACCCCTTTGCTAGGGTAAGGGAATGTCTATAAAAAATATTTTAGAAAGAGTAAATAAAAATAAAACAGGAATTTTTAGAAGGGATTCAGAGCTGATTGTAACTCTACCTGAGGAGATATCATGTATTATCGGTGATGATAAAATTCACCTTTCCGAATTTATCGTAGCAAAAGTGAGAGGATTCATAAAAGATAAGGTCGGGCATCCTGAGATAACTGATGATATTTTTCTTAAAATTCCTCAGAATTTATCGAATCCGAAAGAAATCCTCCAAGATATTAGGGCCAGTAAAAAATACCTCTTTATTAATGCAAATCCTCTTCATGAAATTGTTGTCGAGATTTTCCGCAGAGAATCGGGTAGAACTGAGATAAATACCATTCATATCATCAACATCCATGAACTAAAACGACTGGAACATAAATTTCCAGTCGTTTATAGCTCTGGCGGAACCCCCTGATTCCGCATGCGTGCGCCTCCTTTTGAGAGACCGCTGGTGGGGGACTTTCCAGTCTTCAGATGTTTCTACTTACTGTAGAATGTACTATAAGTATATGAATCTCATTAAAGAAGTCAAGATTTTGTGAATGTCTTGTATGCGTGTTAAAATTTGGTTATGAAAATAACCAAGCTCGGACATTGCTGTCTTCTCATCGAGACGAATGGGGTTCGTATTGTTACTGACCCAGGCAATTATTCTACAGCCCAGGATGCCGTTACAGACATTGATTTTATTGTCATAAGTCACGAGCATACTGACCATCTCCATATCGAATCAGTCAAAAATCTTTTGAAGAATAATCCTCAGGCAAAAATCATTACAAATGCTTCGGTGGGAAAAATTCTCACCAAAGAAAATATTCCTTTTTCTGTTGTAGCTCATAGCCAGTCTGCAGATCTCAAAGGAGTTTCTTTAAAGGGATGGGGAACGAAGCATGCTGTTATCTATAAGATGCTCGAGGATACTGAAAATACAGGTTATGTTTTTGCAGAAAAATTCTTCTATCCGGGAGATGCTTTTACTCCTCCTAACATGGAAATTGAAATTCTAGCTCTCCCTGTCGCTGGTCCATGGATGAAACTATCTGAAGCAATCGAGTATGCTCTTCTCGTTAAGCCAAAGAAATGTTTTCCTGTCCATGACGAAAATCTAAAAACCTATGGTATTAGTCATCGTCTTCCCGGAATTGAGCTTCCAAAATCCGGCATTGAATTTATTCCTTGCGCCTCTGGTCAAACATTAGAATTTAATTAAATAAAATATATGCGTGAACAACTCGATAATTTTGATACGTGGTTCATTCATTTCCTCCGAAGGATAAGCGTTCCTCTTGGTCGCTTTGCTTTGTTTGTTGTTTTTTTCTGGTTTGGCATTCTCAAAATATTTGGCACAAGTCCCGCGAACCCCATGGTCTCTGACCTCCTCCATGTCACAATGCCTTTCATGTCGTGGGATGTTTTTATTATTCTTTTTGCTATTTATGAAATTCTCATTGGTATTGCCTTTCTCATTCCTCGCTGCGAACGTCTCGCAATCGCCCTTCTCATTCCTCATATGATTATGACTTCTCTTCCTCTCATGTTTCTTACTGACATGACATGGCAAGGATTTCTCACGCCAACACTTGAAGGTCAGTACATTATCAAGAATCTCGTGATTGTGGCTCTCGCTCTGGGAATCGCGGCACATCTGCACCCGTTTCACTTGAAGAAAAAGGGATAAAAGGAGATAATGGGGGTCTTATGTCTACCTCTTCCTTACAGAAAAATGAGCCAAGGAAATTTCCGCATGTTTCGAATTTTGCTGTCGTAAAAGAATACTTATGTGTGGCTCAACAACACTGGTTTCTTGCCATAGTCACTATATTCGGTTGGGTTCTAGCCACTCTTTCTTTCTCTGTAATTTCGCCCATTTTCTATAAAAAGTTTTTTGATATTATTGCAATTTCTTCTTTTGGAGATGCCGGAGTAGTTTCCTCACTTATACACATTGTCTATATTCTTCTCGCTATAAATATTACAGGTTGGGCTGGGTATCGAATCGCGGGATTCGCTACAACATATTTCCAATCTAAAGTCGTGAAAAAATTAAGCGAAAAAGCTTTCGATCATGTAATTTCTCATTCGCACAGTTTTTTCATGAATAATTTTGCAGGAAGTCTTGTTCAAAGGGTAAATAGGTTCTCTCGTTCATTCATGCGTTTTTCTGATCAGATCATTGAGAATGTTCTACCTCTTACAATAAAAGTCGTTGGTAGTATTTTTGTACTTTATATAACTATTCCCATCATGGCGTATATGGTGGCTGGTTGGATTACTATCTTCATGGTTGCCTCCTATTGTTTTGCAAAAATTAAACTCAAGTACGACATTCTTTCTGCTCAAGCTGACTCGAGAATGGTAGGAACTCTTTCAGATTCGATAACAAATCATAGTTCAGTACAGCTTTTCAATGGACATCTCCAAGAATCAAATTTATTTAGAAGAGCAACGAATAATTTGACCAACCTTGCAATTTTCAGATGGAATCTTGGTTCTGTAATGGAAGCAGCTCAATCTGCGGTTACTCTCGTCGTTGAATTTTTCGTCTTTTATTATGGAATAAAATATTGGTCAGCTGGGTTACTCACTGTGGGTACTTTTGTTCTCGTGCAATTTTATATGACGGATGTAGGAACGAATTTATGGGGCTTCGGTAGGATTATACGAAATGTTTATGAAGCGATCGCTGATGGAAAGGAAATGGTCGAGATTCTCCACCTTCCTCACGAAATTAAGAACATACAGGGTGCTACGGAGCTTTCTGTGCCCCAGGGATCTATTGAATTTAGAGATGTTACCTTTGGATTTTCTGAAAATCGTAATGTTTTTAAAGGCCTCAATCTCTCTATCCGCCCTGGAGAAAAAGTGGCTCTCATCGGCTCGTCTGGAGCGGGTAAATCGACACTCGTGAAATTATTGCTTCGTTTGCACGACATACAGGGTGGAGAGATCCTTATTGATGGACAAAATATTGCAAAAGTCACTCAGGAAAGCCTTCGAGAAAATATAAGCTTGGTTCCGCAGGATCCGGCACTCTTCCATCGTACGCTTATGGAAAATATTCGCTATGGAAAAAGGGATGCAAGCGATGCGGAGGTGCTCGAAGTTTCAAAGATGGCACACTGCGATATTTTCATTAGGGATTTTCCGCATCAGTACGAGACATTTGTTGGGGAGCGAGGGGTAAAACTTTCGGGGGGAGAACGACAGAGGGTAGCGATTGCTCGAGCATTGCTCAAAAATGCCCCAATACTTGTTCTTGATGAAGCAACATCGTCACTTGATTCGCATTCGGAGTCGCTCATCCAGGATGCATTGAATACTTTGATGAAAGGAAAGACGACAATCGTCATTGCTCACCGGCTCTCAACGATCAGAAAGATGGATCGCATCATTGTCCTTGGAAAAGAAGGAATACTTGAGGAAGGAAGTCACGAAGAGCTTCTCGTAAAGGATAAAGGAATGTATTCAAAGCTCTGGAATCTCCAAGCTGGAGGATTTTCTGACAAGAGTATCGAGGAATTACTTGAAAATTAATTATCGTAATCATGAAAACAAAATATACCATTCTTTGCATAGTAATTGTCATCATCGCCGGTCTTGTTGCGATTTTTGCACGACCTTGGGCAAATGTTGTTGAGGGGCCTTCATTGAAAATTGGAAAAGAAAAAATTACCTTGATTGTTTCCGATACTCCGGAAGAAAGAGAAAAAGGACTCGGAGATCTCGAATTACTCCCAGAAAATTCTGTCATGCTCTTTACGTTCGAAAATCCTGACAAATACGGTATCTGGATGAAGGATATGAAATTTCCAATTGATATTATTTGGCTTGATGAATCAAAGAAGATTGTAACTATCGAAAGTGATGTTTCTCCTGATACATACCCCGAAATATTTTATCCCACAGAAAACAGCTTTTATGTAATTGAAAGCAACGCCGGTTTTGCTGAAAAAAATAATCTCAGAACGGGCGATACACTCGATTTTTCACTTTAATTTTTTTCTTCTATTTACACAGGTTCATTTCTGTTTCTCATTGATAAAAGAACGAGTTATCCACAGGACGCATCATCTCAAAAAGAAGTAAAATAATCCTTACGCACAAAAATTACAAGCCTTTTTTAGCCCCATAATCACAATGTCCATATTCATCACGAAAGCAGACGGTACGCAAGAACTTCATAACGCCGATCGAGTCAACAGATCGATAGAACGTGCATGCGCGGGGCTTACCGATCCAATCTCAAAAGTCACTCAGATTGCGACTGAGACAAACCTTACACTCTATAACGGCATTACAACTGATGAAATGGACAAGGCTACGATCAATGCAGCTGTTCAAAATATAAAAGAGGATGTGGAGTTCGATAAAGTCGCAACACGTCTCCTTATAAAGACTGTGTACCGAGCCGTGATCGGAGAATATGATAAGGACAACCCTGAGGATCTAAAGCAGAAGCATCGTGACGGTTTTATTTCATATATAGAGAAGGGGATAAAGGACGGAAAGCTTCATCCAAAGATGAAGGAAAGTTTTGACCTGAACGCTCTTGCAGATACTCTTGCTCCTGATCGCGACGATCTTTTCCAGTACGCAGGACTCGATGGTCTCATAAACCGCTACATGATAAAGGATGCAGAGCAGAATCCTCTCGAGACTCCTCAGTACATGTTTATGCGAATTGCTATGGGACTTTCATTTAATGAAAAGAATCCTACTGAGTATGCAAAAAAGTTCTATGGAAAAATGTCGAGACACGAATACATTGCCGGAGGATCAACAAATCTCGCCGCAGGAACCAACAAACCAGCCCTCTCAAACTGCTACCTTCTCGAAATTCATGACGACATGAACCACATTGCAAAGTCCGTTTCTGACATTATGCTTCTTTCAAAAGGATCGGGAGGGATCGGTGCATCTATTACAAAACTTCGAGCGACAGGATCTCCTCTCCACTCAAATTTCGGAGGAACATCAAGCGGTCCCACACCTTTTGCAAAGATCATTGACGTTGCAATCCGAGCCATTATGCGAGGAGGAAAGAAGAAGGGAGCGCTCTGCTTCTATATGGAAAACTGGCACATCGATTTCCAGGAGTTTATCGACTGGAAGAATAATGCCGGAGATGATCATATGAGAATGCGAACAGCAAATACTGCCGTATTTCTCTCAGATGAGTTCATGAAAAGAGTTCGTGAGAACAAGGATTGGTATATGTTTGATCCAGCTGAAACAATCGATCTCAATGAGCTCTACGGACAGGCCTTTAGTGATCGATATGTATATTACGTAGGAAAAGCGGATAGAGGTGAGCTCAGAGCTTTCAAGAAAATTCCTGCAGCAGAACAGTATCGACAGATCATTGTCGCTCTTCAGACGACATCACATCCATGGCTTGTGTGGAAAGACACCATCAACCTCCGTGCATTGAACAACAATACTGGAACCATCCACATGTCGAACCTTTGTACGGAAATTTGTCTTCCTCAGGACAAAAACAATGTAGCTGTATGTAATCTTGCATCGCTAAACCTAGCCGCACATGTGAACAACAAAGAGGTCAATTGGAGCCGACTCGAGCAGAGCGTTCGTCTCGCTATACGTCAGCTCGATAACCTTATTGACATCAACATTCTTCCGATTCCAGAAGCTGCAAAGTCAGATCGAGAGAACAGAGCAATTGGACTCGGGGTCATGGGATTTGCAGATACGATTGAGAAGCTCGGCATGGCATACGACAGCGAGCATGCATGGGATTTTGCCGACAGAATATTCGAATTTGTAAGCTACATGGCAATAGATGAAAGTGCAAATCTCGCACAAGAGAGAGGAACGTACGCTCACTTCCAGGGATCTGAATGGTCAAAAGGAAAAGTTCCTGTCGATTCAATTGAAAAGCTCGAGACAGAAAGAAAAATTCCAGTTTCGGTTACACGAGGCAGCCGACATCGAGGTTTGAACTGGGATCTTCTTCGGGAAAAGGTAAAGAAGGGAATGAGAAATGCTACCCTCATGGCCGTTGCTCCAAATGCAAACATCGGACTCGTAGCAGGAACGACTCCAGGAATCGACGCCCGATTTGCTCAGGTTTTCTCTCGAAACAAAATTTCAGGAAAATATCTTGACTTGAACCACAATCTCGTCAAAGATTTGAAAAACATGGGAATCTGGGAAAAAGTTCGAGAGGATATTATTGAATACCAGGGTGATATTTCAGGCATCGATGGAATTCCTCAGTACATCAAGGATATTTACAAGACATCATTTACTACATCTCCTCTTGCCTATATCGAGGTTGCAGCTCGTGCACAAAAATGGGTTGACCAGGCACTTTCACGAAATATGTATCTTGAGACTCGTGATATTGATGAAACGATGAATATTTATATGACCGCATGGGAAAAAGGACTCAAGTCTACCTACTATCTCCATATGAAGCCTCGACACACCGCAGAGCAGAGTACAGTCAAGGTTAACAAGGCAGAAAAACTTGGTAAGAAAGGATTCGGCGCAGTTGCAAAGGCAATGGCCCAGACTCCTTCTGCAGAGGCAGCAACTATTTTCTCGACCCCAGTTATTTCGGTCACTCCAGCGCCAATGCCTGAACCCGTCATGGCTGCCCCAAAGCCTGCACCTCTTCGTGAGATGGCAAGTGCTGTTTCAACCGTTACCAAAGCACCCGCTCCTGCCCCAGTAGTGCATTCGTCAGCACCTACTGCTGCTACAAAAAAAGGTTTCGCACCTCTCGCTTCTCTCAGTGTTGCCCCAAAAGCCGCCCCAAAAGTCTGTCCTATCGATCCGGCTGAGCGAGCTCAGTGCGATAGCTGTCAATAATGTGATTGAGCTGTCAATTGATCTTTCGAAGACAAAGAGTAGAATGAATTTAATAGAATTATAATTAACATAACAACATTATGCTTATAGGAAAACCATCACCCGAAGATACCAGTTTGCACCCAATCAAATATCAGTGGGCGTACGACCTCTACAACCAGGCTGTTCGAAATACGTGGTTTCCTCACGAGATTGCTTTGAAAGAGGATCTCGATGACTGGAAAAAAATGACCGATGATGAGAGACATGCGGTGGAGTTCCTTATGGCATTCTTCAATCCTGCCGAGCTCATCGTGAACCGCTCCATTGCCCTCGGAATCTATCCTTACCTCAAGAGCCCTGAATGCCATCTTTATCTCGCAAAACAAATGTGGGAAGAGGCAAATCATTGCATCGCTTTTGAATACGTTCTCGAAACGTTTCCTTTTGACCGGGAGAAAGTCTACGAACATCATCTCGATGTTCCATCGATGAAGGCAAAGGAAAATTATATCAACAAGTACATGAAGAGAATGACTGAAACTTCTCTCGATATTACTACTACAGAAGGGAAGAAGGATTTCATTAGAAATCTTGTCGCTACAAATATCGTGATGGAAGGAATCTGGTTTTATTCCGGCTTCATGGTGGTTCTCTCATTCCGTCAGAGAAAGCAGCTTCGAAATTTTGGGTCGATGATCAACTGGGTTCTTCGCGACGAAAGTCTTCATCTCAAGTTCGGAATCAACCTCATTCACAATGTTCTCGAGGAAAATCAGGATCTCTTGACTGAAGATTTCGCAAACGATATTCGAAACATCATCATTGAAGGTGTTGACCGAGAAGTTGATTACAACAAGGATCTTTTCCCAAATGGAATTCTCGGACTCAATGCTGACTATGTAAATCAGTATGTGCAGTACGTTGCTGACCGACGACTTGAAGAGCTCGGATTCCCAACTCACTACAATGTCACAAATCCTGCAAAATGGATGTCGACAGCGACAGATGTGTATGAACTCGTTAACTTTTTTGAATCACAGAACACAAGCTACGAAGTAGATGTGAGAGCGCACGCGAAGGGGAAAGAGGGAGCATCGGCGGAAAAAAGTGGTGAGTAGGTGTGTAATCTGACCACTTTAGCTAACTAAAGTGCCATAAAAAGACAAACCGCTCCTGAAGGGGCGGTTTGAGTTGATTGTGCCGATTTCTTTATCTGATTCCTTTGCCAGGGTCAGACAAGAAACTGTATTGGCTCGTAGCTTCGCAGGCTTCCAGTTTGAGTCTTTCGCTGTTGATCCCTAGAGTGCAGGCAGCCTGGCACAGATCCTGGAAGTGTTGATCGGAGTCACCATCGTCCCTAAATCCAGACCCCAATCCTGTAATGCAAATACATTTTACTCCGTTACCCATGCCCAATTTTTGGAAATGAGTTTCTACCTGATCACTTTTGATGCTATCGGGGATCAGCTTGAATTTTGTGGTTTTATCGGCTAGTTCAATAAGAGCAAGTTTCATTCGGTAATCTCCGGTTAATTGTTTAATTTAAAATATCACCCATAGCTACCCTTGTCAATGTCTATTAAATATAGTATGATTTCCTCACGTGACAGACAACCGCTGCTTGCCGCAAGGTGGGTAGAGGAAAGTCCGAACACCGGCCGCCGCAAGGCGTGCAGAAAGGTAGCGGGTAACGCCCGTCCATCGCGAGATGCGAGGTGCGAACAGTGACGAATCCCTTAAGTGGGAGTGAAACGGCAAAATCCTTACCCCGGTGCAAGGCCGTGCTCGCGTAAGCGAGAGTGCCGCTTGAGGCCCACCGCAAGGCGGGTCCCAGATAAATGGTTGTCGTCCGTCTTTTGGCGGATACAGAATTCGGCTTATCGTTACGTACATCAAAAAGCTTCCCTTAACGGGAGGCTTTTTGCTATAATTACTCTCACTAGCAATAACAAAAATAATACAAAATACTATGGATCTTCCAACAACACGTAACGATGCTCATGCTTCAGGAGTTTTCGAATCAAGAGCAGCCGAACATGTAAAAAATTCCTCAGGGCAGGGGATGTTTGAGCGGGTTTCTTTCTATCTTTTCCTCGCAACACTTTTTCTTGCACCTCTCGCATTCCTTCCTTCAGTACCTCTTGATGTTGTAAAGACTGTTATTGTGAGTGTCGGAGTTCTCGCAACGATTATTTTCTACATAGTTGGAATGATTCGAAACAAAAGTCTGAGCATTCCAAAGGGGGATCTTGCTTACGCATCTTTGGCTGTCGTTGCATCTCTTTTTGTTTCAGCATGTGTAAGTACAAATCCAGCAAAATCGTTCTTCGGTCAGGGATTTGAAATAGGTACGGCAAGTTTTCTCATCCTCATGTTTGTTGTCGCATTTTTCGTCGGAAAAATTGCTGAAAAAAATAAAGAAAGGACATTTAACATCTATGCTGCAATACTTATTTCCTTTATTATCGTCGCCCTCTTTCAGATTATGCGTATTTTGGGGGGTGAGGGCTTTATGACTCTTGGATTTTTGAACTCACTTGCTTCAACGATCGTAGGTAAATGGTATGATTTTGGAATATTTGCTGGCCTTGTGGGAATTCTCTCTCTCGTCGGTATAAAATTCCTTTCTCCAGGAAAAGGAATGAAAATACTTCTCACAGTAGTCCTTCTCGTTTGCGGACTCTCTCTCTTTGTCGTTAATTTTAATTTGGCATGGTGGGCACTTGCAGTGACCTCTCTTGCCCTCGGAGTCTACGAATACACTTCACGACCAGCACAGGGAAGCGGTCTCAAGAAAATTTTTTCACGAATTTCTCTCCTCACTCTCATAGTTCTCGTCATCTCAGTCTCTCTTGCTTGGAAGGGAAAGACTCTTGCTTCTCCGACAGCCGAAAAGTTGAGACTCAATTATGGAGAACTCATCCTTCCGTGGCAAATGACTATCGACGTAACGGCAGACACGATCAAGGAATCGCCTTTCTTTGGAGCAGGCCCAAACCGCTTTGGAGTTGAATTTCTCAAATATAAGCCCTTCCAGGCGATCAATCCAAGCGCTTACTGGGCAGCAGAGTTTACAAGTGGCTTTGGAATGCTTCCAACAGTTGGAGCAACTCAGGGAATTATCGGACTTGTGGCATGGGTCATCTTCTTCATCTTCTTCATTCGCCTTGGAATCAGCGGGCTTCGAAAGCAAGGCGATCATGTCAAGAGATTCATGATAACTTCTTCGTTCTTCGGAGCACTTTTCCTCTGGATTATCCATTTCATGTACGTTTCTTCTCATGTAATGCTTTTCCTCGCATTTGTTATGACAGGACTTTTTATTGCTACTCTTGCACGAGAAGGCCTTGTTACTTTCAAGGAAATTGGACTCAGGGAGGGAAGTGGAAAGTTAAAGAAATATTCTCCAATTCTCTCCGCACTTCTTCTCGTAATTGCTATCGCATGGCTTGGTTCGTATGTAAAGAAGGCAGTTGCTATTGCCTACTTCCAGAGTGGAGTTCGCCAGCTCAATTCAGCCCAGATGCCTGATGCCGCTCTTGCAAAATTCAAAAAAGCTCTCTTCTGGAATACGTCAGATGTTTATTACCAAGCAATGTCTGAAACAGATATTGTACGGATTGGAACATTAGCTCAGCAGATTCAGACAACAGCAGCACAGACAGGAACACAGCCTGACGCAAAGGCAGTAGAACAAGTAACAAACCTCGTCACCGAGGCTTTGGATTATACAAAGAAGGCTGTTTCTATAGATCCGACAAATTATTACAACTACTCAGCACAGGCTCATATTTTGGAAGTAGCATCTTCTCTCAAAATTCCAAATGCATATGAAAATGCAAAAGCAGCCTATGCCGCAGCTCTCGCTCTCAATCCATGGAACCCAGCTCTCTACCTCAAGCTCGCACGTCTCGAAGTCTCACAGAATCATCTTGCTGATGCTCAGCAGTATATTGGACGAGCACTCCAGCTCAAGCAGAATTACACAGAAGCTATCTTCCTCCTTTCTCAGATACAGGTTGCCAATGGTCAGATAAAAGACGCTATCACATCGGTTCAAGTGGCGACACAGATCAATCCTTCAGAACCACTTCTATTCTTCCAGCTTGGATTCCTCTATTACAATGACAAAAATTATTCCGAGGCTGCTGCAGCTCTTTCAAAGGCAGTCGAGCTTGATCCTCAGTACGCAAACGCTCGATACTTCCTCGGTCTCTCATATTCGCGACTTGGAAAGAATCTTGATGCTATAACTCAGTTTGAAGAGCTCGCAAAAACCAATCCAAATAGCCAAGAGGTTGCTTTCATCCTCGGAAATCTCAAGGCAGGGAAGTCGCCGTTTACTGATGCGGCTGCTCCTATCGACAGCAAGCCTGAAAAGAGATCGACTCTTCCAATTGATGAGACAAAGACCAAGGACAAGCCTGCAACAAAAGCAAAAGCAAAATAATCGGCCGATATTATTACATGGTAAAAAGGTTCTTCAGCCTCTTCGGGAAGGAAATTACAGGGATTCATGAGGCGGCGTATCTTCTGGCCTTTTTTGCCTTTGCTTCGCAACTTCTTGCTCTTGTCCGCGACAAGCTCCTTGCATTTAGTTTTGGTGCGGGACCTCTTCTCGATATCTACTACGCGGCCTTTCGAATCCCAGATCTCATCTTTGTCTCGATAGCATCAGTAGTTTCGGCTTCGGTTCTTATTCCTTTTTTCATCGACCGGACTCAAAATGATGCAGATAAAGGAAGGGAATTCATCGATAATGTTTTCTCGGCATTCTTTATTGCAGTTGTTTTAACGAGTATTGTTGTTGGAATCTTTGCTCCGCAACTTGTGGCCTTTCTTCTCCCCGGGTTTGCTCATGGCACATCTCTCCCGCTCATCATTACTGCAACAAGAATTCTTCTTCTTTCTCCTGTTCTCCTCGGTATTTCCAATTTCTTTTCTAGCATTACCCAGATGCACAGAAGATTTTTAGTCTACGCCTTGAGCCCTCTCGTTTACAACGTTGGTATTATCATCGGCATTGTTTGTCTCTACCCAGTTTTTGGAATGGTTGGTCTCATCTGGGGAGTTGTCATTGGAGCTTTTCTTCATATGGCAATTCAGATCCCGTTCATCATAAACACTGGCTTCTTTCCTCGCTTTCGTTTTGCTATCGATTTTTCTGCCATCAAAAAAGTTGTTTTCATTTCTCTCCCACGGACCCTTACTCTCTCGTCAAACCAGCTCGCTTCTTTTTTCCTCGTTGCTCTTGCGTCTCTCATGAGTGGGGGATCGATCTCTATTTTTAACCTCGCATTCAACCTTCAGTCGGTACCTCTCTCAATTGTTGGTGTGAGCTATTCCTCAGCAATTTTTCCTACACTCTCAAAATTCTTTGTAAATGGGGAACGGGCCGGTTTTCTCCAGAAAATGATCGAATCAGCACGGCATATTATTTTCTGGTCGATCCCAATTACTGTCCTTTTTGTCGTCCTTCGCGCACAGATTGTTCGTACAATTTATGGGGCAGGGCAATTTGACTGGGCTGATACTCGTCTTACAGCTGCAACTCTTGCCATCTTTATTCTTTCTGTTGTTGGTCAGAGCCTCATTCTTCTTTTTGTTCGTGCATATTATGCCGAAGGAAAGACCTCAAAACCTCTCATTGTGAATATTGTCTCAGCTGTCGTCATTGCCACTCTTGGTTACATCCTTACAAAAGCTTTCTATGCTTTTCCGATATTTGCTTACTTCATTGAAGAAATTTTCAAAGTTTCAGGTCAAGGGGGCACGAGCGTCCTCGTCCTTGCTCTCGCATATTCTCTCGGTGTCTTTTTGAACACCTATCTCCACTGGTATATGTTTGAGAGGGATTATCCTGGTTTCACTCGCCCAGTCCTCATCACCCTTTTCCAGAGTTTTGCTTCCTCCGTCATCATGGGCTATGTGACGTTCGTCTCTCTTCGTTTCTTTGATCTTTTCTTTTCTCTTGAAAAAGCTTGGGGTGTTTTTTTCCAGGGATTCTGTGCTGGAATCGTAGGAATTATTTCGGGAATTATCGTTCTCGTTCTGCTTAAAAATAATGAAATAAAGGAGGTGTGGAATACGCTCCACCATAAGTTCTGGAAGTCAAAGGTAGTGGTGCCAGATCAGGAGACGTTGTGATTTAGAGGGAAGATGGTGATGCGATAGAATATTAAATTTAGGAAAAAAGTGCCTCCCGTTTTTTTTCGAGAGGCACACGTAAACTCAACACTCTTAGGATTTCGTAACCAGAATTCTCAGAAAAGCCCTCGTGGTCTTTGCCTGCTTCGGCGTTAGCTGTATTTTACTCTTAGGATCGAAGTGACGCCTAGCATTTCGGACCACAGCGGCTCCGACAAAATCATGATCACGAAAAAGTTTTCTTCTGTATTTTTGGCAAACATCGTGAATTGTAACTTTCATATTGTTCTCCTATAGGATCAGTTTAAGTCACAATAACACGGTTAAAATGTGTTTGTCAATTTGAGAAGATGGTAGTGTCATAGAGTTTAAGATTTAGGTTAGCCTTGACAATTGACTATTATGTGATACAATATAGTAAGAAAGGCTAAATTATGAAAATGAACATTAAACTTCCGGGAAAAATTAAGGTGGCTAGCCATATTATTGATCGGCCACCTCAACCGCTCATTGTCTCGAGCAACAATGGTAACCAATCCATTGTAATCCAGACTTTTTGCTGGAAACAGAGCAATGCAGAATGGTTGATGATCATCACTGGAGTTATGACGGACACACAGAAGCCGTTTTCCGGTGAAATCAAGAATTCTGACGGAACCGGAACGATCGAAGTAACCGAATAACCCACCATCTCAAACACGGAAGATCCATGTGCGAGAGGTGGGTTTTCTGTTAATGGAAGATGGTGGTGTCGTGGAGTTTAAGGGCAGAGTTGACAAATTAAGATAAAGCAATTATAGTTTGAAAAAAAGAAAGGTCTTTGCATGAAAATAATAATTCGACGGATGCCCCCAACCAAGGTGTCTGGTATTGAGTTGTCCAGATATGTTGCTTGGAATGAATCAGATTCTGAACAGCAGTTTTTTGGAGTAAGTGAAGCAAGTGCGGTTGGTGAGCTGGTCATGAGTGTGGCATCTAGTCTGGGATTAGAGATAGTTAAACTACCCCAGATTGAAAAAGCTTCTGTGGAAAGGATGGTAGGGGATGTCGTCACGGGATTAAATTTACCACTTCCGCCATTTGACTGGAAAAAAGAAAAGAATAAGTCCGAACGTTGTGAATTTACGCCAGAAGCATGGGAACAGATCCTGAGATTGGATTGGTCACGTCGCATGCGCGATATACTACTATCGATCAAAGGGAAAGAACTCGGAAAATTACAAGCTTCAGACGTTGAAGGTTTCAGTCCAACAACCTCAGCGGATTTCAATAGAAAATGCTATGAGTCTTTGTTGCCTTGGAGGATTTACTTGTTTAAGAAGTCTGGGCAACAATATTGGGGTAAGGGTTATATTCTAACCTACTGTAGCACGTAACCTAAAGCTCATTATCTCAACATTGAAACCTACTGTCGCGAGATGGTGGGTTTCTTTTTTATATTGCATTAAGGATATGGGACCAAGTAAAAATTAACGAAAAATTCGTTAATTTTTACTAAGTGATGATAGACACATTATCCTAGCTCTTTCCTTTATAAAAAAGCAGCAACCTTGCGGGTGCTGCTTGTGAAAGCGATTCTGCTTAAGCGAAGTGATGGCTCGGCATTGCTTCGGAATTAAATATCATAGGAACACGCCCGGGTTCTTTGAGTGTGAACCTTTCCCATCCAAAAGAGAATTGTGAGGTTCCACCCAATTCTTCCGTAATGATGCGCATCGCATCTTGGGGGACCAGCATCAGGAGATTTTCTTTTCCTACTTTTACAAACACAAAGATTGTACGTGCAAAGTTCTCAAAACTTTTGTGTTTAGCGTTTGCTGCTTCAAATTTCCCTCGCACTTGCTTACACGCTGCTGATAGGGATTTATTCTCCTTGCTTTTCACAGCGATTTGTCCCGGCCAACCTGAAGGAATATGGACTACGTAGAGCAGATCACCCTTTGATTTTTTGAGGTGGCGCTGGACCTGTAGAAACAGACGGATCTGTTCATTGTAAAAGGATAAGCATTTTTCAATAGCTTCTTGAGTTCGTTCGGTTTTTTTCATACTATAACTTTCTGGAGAGAAAGTATCATAATAATTATCCTCAGTCAATTTAAGTATTATTGCACAAAATGATATAATTACATTCATATGCCACGAGCGAAGGTAAGAATAAGTAAAGAAAGATTGAGATTACTCTACCATCGAAAAAACTTGACTCCGGTAAAAATCGGAAGGATTTTTGGTTGCCACGCCATTACTATTCGAAATCGTCTGAAAGAATATAAAATTCCTTTCAAAGATCCTGCTTTTGCCCGAATTAGATCAAAGCGCAAAGACTTTAATAACATTCTTACAAACAAAGCCTATATGATCGGATTTCGTATTGGTGATCTAAATGTATATCGTCCAAGTGAAAAATCTCAGACAATAGTGGTTCGCTGTCATACAACTCAAATAGAGCAAATAGATATAATTAAATTTCTATTTAAGGGTTTTGGTAAAATAACAACGTCTTTTAATAATGGACATTACCACATAAATTGTTTTCTAAATGAGACGTTTGGCTTTCTTCTTTCGAAAAGTAACGAGGCTTGGAGCTGGCTTAAGAATAGTGATGAATTGGTACCCTATTTTATTGCGGGTTATGTTGACGCTGAAGCGAATTTTATTTTAAATCAAGGAAGAGCGCGATTCAAAATTGATTCTTATGACGTAGATATACTTACTTTTATTTCAGAGTGGCTTGTGTCAAAGGGAATCTCCACTCGTTTCAGAAGAATTTATAAGAAAGGTGATATTTGGAAGGGTAATTTCCCTCTCAATAAGGATTTGTGGAGGTTGAATATAAATGATATGGTATCATTACTCAAATTCATTAATCTCATATTGCCCTGGATTCGACATAAAAAAAGAAGGGCTGATATGATAATTTGCCTCAAAAATATTAAAAATAGGCAGGATAAGAAAAAATATGGATCCCAAAAAAATTAGAAATTTTTCAATAATGGCCCATGTAGACCACGGGAAATCGACTCTTGCCGATCGCATGCTTGAATTTACCAATACCATTGAAAAGAGAAAAATGCAGGAGCAGGTTCTCGATAGTATGGAGCTTGAACGTGAGCGAGGTATTACTATAAAGATGCAGCCAGTGAGAATGAAGTGGGCAAAGAAAACGGGAGAAAATACTGGAAGGGAATACATCCTAAACCTCATCGACACCCCTGGTCATATCGACTTTTCGTACGAGGTTTCTCGTGCTCTAAAGGCTGTTGAAGGATCAATCCTTCTGGTGGATGCCACGCAGGGAGTTCAGGCTCAAACCCTCACAACACTCAACATGGCTCGTGAGTCAGGTCTTACTATTATTCCTGTTGTTTCGAAGATTGATTCTCCTCTTGCTCGCGCAAGCGAAGTGGTCCATGAAGTCTGCGAACTTCTCGGTTGTAATGAATCAGATGTTCTCAGGGTCTCAGGAAAAACAGGGGAAGGAGTTTCAGATCTTCTCGATAAGATAATCGAAAGAGTCCCCCCACCGGATGTTCCAAACGATACAAAAGAATTTCGTTCCCTCGTCTTTGATTTCCAGTATTCAAACCACAAAGGCGTGATCGTCTATGTTCGTGTCATGAGTGGAAGTGTTAAGCGGCATGATCAGCTTCTTTTTAAAATTTCAGATGAAAAATTCCAGTCTCTCGAAGTAGGAATTTTCGCTCCTGATGACACACCCACAGAAACTCTCGGAGCGGGGGAAATTGGCTACATTGTGACAGGAATAAAGCAGCCGGGAATTGCATCAGTTGGAGATACAGTTGCTTCAACTCGAGATGCACTCGCACCACTTCCGGGATATATGACCCCTCGACCAGTTGTTTGGGCTTCGATTTATCCTGAAAGCCAGGATGATTTTACAGCTCTTCGCCAGGCTCTGGGAAAACTTCGACTCTCTGATTCTTCATTTACCCACGATGAGGAATCCTCTGGAACGCTTGGAAGAGGATTCCGCTGCGGATTCTTGGGAATGCTTCATCTGGAAATCATCACCGAGCGCCTCCGACGCGAATTTAGTCTGAATCTTGTTGTTACAATTCCAAGCATCACGTATCATGTCGAGCTCAAACACGGTAAGACTGTCGTTGTATATTCACCAGCACTTTTTCCTGAAGATCATGAAGTCGTCCGTGTTCTTGAACCTCTCGTCAACATGAAAATCATCACCCCACCGCAGTATCTCGGGGTAATTATGCAGTCGGTTTTTGATCATGAGGGAATTGTCTCTGCCACGGAAAACTTTGGAGAAAATAGGACATCGCTCTCACTTGTTATGCCACTCCGAGAACTGATGAGAAACTTTTTTGATGAAATGAAAAGCATTTCTTCTGGTTTCGCATCCATTTCATATGAAATTGGGGAGCTTCAGGAGGCAGATGTTGCTCGCATGGATATTCTCGTCGCCGATGAGCCTGTCGCTGCCTTTTGCCGAGTCGTCTCTCGTCGCCGTCTCGAAGAAGAAGCAAAAGCAACCGTCGAAAAGCTCCACAAAATTCTTCCCCGCCAGATGTTTACCGTAAAAATTCAAGCAAAAGCCCTTGGTCGAATCATTGCTTCTGAGACACTTGCTGGAATGCAAAAAAACGTCACACAGCACATGTATGGAGGAGACCGTACTCGAAAAATGAAACTATGGGAAAAACAGAAAGAAGGAAAGAAGAAAATGAAGGAATTGGGACGTGGGAATGTCAATATTCCTCAAGAAGTCTTTGTTAAAATGATGCGGGCGGACTAGCGGAAAAGCGTCGGAATCAAATAAAGAATCATGCTTACAATAATGAGGATCCCTATAATAAACATGATTACCTTGAAGGCTTTCTGGGTGTTTTGGTGGAATAACATAGTAGAGGATAGTATACTATAGCTACCGAAAATTTCAATGCTTGAATTCCAGCAAAAAAAGAAGTTCCAAAGATTCCTCCATTCTCCCCTCATGATCATTACCCTCATCATTGTTTTTGGCGTTCTAGCAAAAGCTTCGTGGGGAGTGTACCAAAAGGAACGCTTGAGTGCCGAAAACCTTTCTCGTCAGAATGCTGAACTTCAGAAGCTTTCAGAAAGAGAGAATAGTCTTGCTCAATCGATCGAATATCTTAAAACTGATGAGGGTGTCGAGGCTGAGATTCGCTCAAAGTTTCGTTTCGCGCGCGACGGCGAATCGATTGCCGTAATTATTGACAATAGTTCCTCAACAACAAGAGGGGTGTACCAGAGTACATCTGCATCTGGCGCAACTTCTACTGAATCAAGGGGATTTTTCGGAAGAATTTTCTCGTGGTTTGCGAATTAATATTGCTCTGATATACTATAACTCCTTACAAACTAATTTTAATTATCTATGAAAAACATCACCATTTACTCAACATCAACCTGCCACTTTTGCAGACTCGCAAAAGAATTTATGACTGCGAACAATATTCCTTTTACTGAATACAATGTTGGAACTGATCTTGAAAAGAGAAAAGAAATGGTAGAAAAGAGCGGTCAGATGGGAGTGCCAGTGATCGACATTGGGGGTGAGATCATGGTAGGTTTTGAGGAAGGGGAGTTCAGGGAGGCTCTCGGGATCTAGTTAGTTTTATAATTTATTTTTTTAAATTCACCAAAGAAGACACTTACAGAAAAACAAATAAAAGAAATAACTGATCTTAGGCTGACCGGTCATTCACTTCCTGAAATAAAGAAGATTGTTGGATGTGGCTACGGGACTGTTTGGAGGTATATCAGGAATATAAGGGTTTTGGCTGAATATCAGGAAATCTTGAGAGTTAAACAAGGAGGAAGCAAGGAAAGAGCCAAGAAACATTGGAATGAAGCACAAAAAGAAGCTAAAGATGTAATCGGTCAGTTTTCTACGAGAGATTTGTTAATATTTATGAGTGGGATCTATTGGGGAGAAGGCACAAAAACATCACTTGCTCTAGTAAATGGCGATCCTTTCTTAGTTCGGTCTTTTATCCAGGGTCTGTTAGTAATGGGCGTAAATAAGGATGACATAAGACTAAATTTTCGTATTTTTTCGGATACTGATGAAAATAAGATAATAGATTACTGGTTAAAATTTCTTGGTTTCAGTCGAGAAAATATTGGGCGGTCGGAGATTATAGAGGGGAATGGTACAAATAAACTTCAGTATGGAATGTGTCGTGTTCGAGTATTGAAAGGAGCTCGTTATTTCAAACGTGTCATGAGTATGATAGATTTGATGAAGTCGTCACAATGCCCCTGTAGTTCAACGGATAGAACAGGAACGTCCTAAGTTTCTGATGTCAGTTCAATTCTGGCCAGGGGCACTATTTTGCATATTCACCCCTTTTTGCTATACTCATTCTCATGACTCCAGAGGAACGTTCGCTTCTTGAAAGAACACATGAAATGACGGAGGAAAATAACAAGATCCTTCGTTCTTTGCGCCGTAGCAGGCGCATCAGCCTTATTCTGAGTATTTCGTACTGGGTTCTTATCATCGGACTCTCGGTGGGGGCTTTTTACTTCATTCAGCCCTATATTGATTTCATTGCCGGAGGAACTGATTCTGGATCAAAGATAACGGAGCAATTTAAAGATCTCCTCAAATAAGTGCGTACATGCCGAAGTAGCTCAGTTGGTAGAGCGCTCCCCTGAAGAGGGATAGGTCACCAGTTCGACTCTGGTCTTCGGCACCACACAAAGAAAAAAGAGACTCGAAAGTCTCTTTTTTCTTAATTAAATAGTCTTCACCTTCAATTTAGACTGTCTCTTCTTATCAAGCTTTGGTAGTTTTAAAATAAGGAGGCCATGTTTTTCGACAGCTTCTGCTTCGTCAACATCGATTTCTGATGGTAGGGTAATGGTTCGAGAAAAACTTCCCCAGTAGAGTTCTCGCGCAAAAAAATCCTCATCGTGGATGGTTTTTTCTTCCTCTCGTCGGCCTTTGATAGTTACCATGTCACGAGTAATTGAGATATCAAGATCTTCAGGGCGTACTCCTGCAATCATTGCTTTTATGACGATGGAATCTGCTGTCTGATAGACATCGACAGTGAGTTCACCTTCACGTTCTTCTTCTTCGATCCAGTTTGCCGTAACTTTTCCAGTAGGTTTCTTATCATTTTTTATTTCATCCTCAAAATCTTCCCGGTCTTCATCTACTCGGACGGATCCGGTGAGTCTTTCAAAAAATGATTTCTTTTCTTTTGCCATAGAACAATGATTAAGGTGCTACTAATAATAAATTATGTTGTTTTCGGATGAATGCCTTTTACTTCTTCAAAAAGAATGATGAGGATGACAACTGCGCACCACACCCAACCGAAAACTTTGAGTGTACTCGTTACTGTTGCGTTTATTATAGCTAAATTAAACGCAGTATGCAATGCAGAAGCAATAGCAATTCCTACGAGAACCGAAAAAACTTTTGTAAATGCTTTGCGGTAGAAGGAAAGTCCGATCATGAAGCCAATCGAGGCAGATGAAACAGTGTGGACAAGTGTTGCACCAATGAATCTAAAGTTTCCAGTGAGGATGCTGTCGAAAAGTCCATTTGCATCAAATGATTTAAATATGAAAAGAGTATTTTCCATTGCAGCAAAGCCGAGGGCGAGAGTGATGCAATAAATCATGGCGTCGATTGGTTCATCGAGATTTTTTGAATGAAGGGCCACCAGTCCAATTGCAAGAAATTTAACAATTTCCTCAATCGCCGCCCATGCCATGTAACGATATGTCTGATCTGCGATTATTTCCTGAGCTATTCCTTCAAAGACGATAGCGACAAGGACCGAAATGCACCCCGCAAGAAACGAAACTGCAATGAGGGTACGGGGTTCGGGATGGAGGTTATCCTCCCTGAGCCAGAACCAGAGCCACAGGAGGGCAGGGAGCACTCCTGCAAGGAGAGTGTAGATGATATTGGTAAGGTTCATGGGGTAAATTATACCGCAAGAAGCTTATTGAAGCAGGGATTGACAAAAAGGCTGAGTTGTGATAGGGTGACGGGCAGTCGGCGTTCTTTGACGTTTAAGGAAGATGGGGTGAAAACCTCATAGATTCGGGCTGTTCCCGGATTTGTCTGTATGAATTCCTATGCTCGAAGAGCGCTATCCTTGCGCAACAGAAAACCAAACAACTCCGAATTAAATCATGAAAAAAATTCTACTCCTTGCCGGTGCCTTTGTGGCACTTATCGCTCAACAGGCCACCGCAGCTGTCACCATTTCTCTCGCTAACGGCGATGACGATGGAGACTCCGCGAAGGTAGTCACCTATCAGCAGTGGAAAGCTGCTGGTGGCGTGAAGACTTCAAGTCTTGTCCCCGAAAGTGTTCCGCTTTTGAGCACGATGCCAAACAAAATCTACCAACTCTCTGGACCTTCGTCCGCGAGCAGTCACACGACGACATATCGCCAAAGGGTTATGAAGTGGCTTGGCGGTGGTAGTGTCTCGATGGATCGTACACTCGATCCGACGGCTGTTTATCTGATCCCACGTCATTCTGGTATGTCACAACCGTGGGGTTTACAACTTTACGACATGGCTACAACGGGTTTCCCGTTTTGGAATGGACAGGCTCCGCCAGATACGAATAGCACAGCAATAGCGAATGCCACAGGGCATCGTATTGTTGTTCCTCTGATCGCCAGTGGCAATCAGATGAGAAAGTATTGGGTGAGAGTCACAACGTCGAGTACGATCATTGGCAACTCAATGTTTCCAGTCGCTACAAATTCAGCGAATGGTCAGGAAATTGCCTTTAACTCGCAGTACATTGCCATCGACCTCGGTGAAAATGGAAATCTGGATTCATTCCAGGATCCAGGCACAGGTCAGTTGGTGCAGGCGGGTGATGATACGATTCACACCTCCGGCTTCCCATCGTCACTCGAGGGTCACTACGACACCGTGCTACGCTTTGGTTCAACCATCGCGGTCACAGTCAGTGACTATGCGAGCTTCGCAAGTCTCAAGAACGAGTTTGCGTCCAACAACATCACACTCAAGGTTGAGTTAGTGTTGAAGGAAAGCGACTCTGAAACTGTACTCGACAGTTATGAGACTTCGGCGGCAGTTTGCAAACTCGCGATTGCTGGTCTTCCGAACAACGTGGTGCGTCTCACGAACGTTGGTGGACAAACAATGCTGGTCAACCAGCTTGAGAGTCGGCCAGACATTCAGGGCTCATCGTGGTCAGTTGCTCGCCCAGATATGCTTCCTTCGGGACGTTTCTGGGATGAACCAACAGATGGCATGCACTTCTTCCGGTTACGTCAGGCCCCAGGGCAATGACAACGTAAGGTTCCGGTCTTACGCCCAACCAACCTCCCTCGCAGTATGCGGTGGAGGTTGTTTTTATGCTAAATTTGTCGTAAAACTAAAGCAAGAGACCTATTGACATAAATTATGTTATATGATAGGGTATCGCTACCTTACAGTTTTATCAAGGTAATAAAAATATATGAAAAACAATATTAAATCATTAGCTTTTGCTTTAATTTTGATGTCACTTATCGCTGTGGCACCATTTGTCGTGAAGGCTGAGAACGGCGGAGATGATGTCTCTGGCGGAACAGATTCTACTATTATTAATGGAGGTGATGATGCTGGTTCAATTCACACTGACCTTACAAACGGAGATGATGATACGGCTTCAGTTACAGGAGGTACTATCATAAATGGTGGAGATGATACAGGTTCAGTTCATACTAACCTTACGAATGGAGATGACGACACAGGAGGAACACAGGCTCCTGGAAATGAGTCAGATCCAGTCAATCCTCCTTCAAACTCAGGTAACGGGAGTGGTCCAGTCGGTTCTTCTGGAAGCTCCGTTGGAACTTCAGGTGGCCGAGCTACAACTCTCCCAACCCTTGGTTCTTTTGGTCAGTGTGAATACATCACTGCCTACATGAAACTTGGTGGAAATAATTCTGTCGCCGAAGTTACAAAGCTTCAGAGCTTCCTTTCTTCACAGGGAATTGCAGTAGCAGCTACTGGAATCTTTGATGTAGAGACAGAAACTGCAGTCAAAGCTTTTCAAGCAAAGTATCTTGACGAGGTTATGCTTCCATGGGGAGTAACAACTCCTTCAGGACAGGTCTACTTCACTACAAAGAAGAAGATCAACGAAGTATATTGTAAGGCGAATTTCGCTCTTACAGCAGAGCAGATTGCTCAGATCGAAGCTTACAAGAATGCCGTAGCAAACGGAACTCTCAATGCAAGCTCGACTGATGCAGAAACTGTTACCGGAACTTCATCTATTCCTCTCAATCCAGAAGTTGGATCAAGTGACAACAGCAACCAGACAGGTGCAGTTGCAAACACTTCATTCTTTGGAAAGGTCTGGAAATTTATAAAAGGAATCTTCGGAAGATAATTCCGTAGAAACTGCGAATCACTCTATGATTCGAGCGAAAGGTTCCCTCGGGCTTTGATGCCTGAGGGGCCTTTTGTTTTGGAGGCAGGGTTTGTAGCAGTAAGAGCACCAGCCAGAGCGATCATGAGAGCATTGTCACCAGAAAGGCCAGAAACAGGAAGGTAGAGAGGAATGGTAAAGTGGGAAGCGAGCTTTTCAAACGCTTCGCGAATATGCTTGTTTGCAATGACACCTCCTCCGATGACGAGCGTCCCATATTCTGCAGCTTCGAGAGCTTCTTTTGTTTTTGAAATAATGACTTCAGTCACAGCGTCTTCGAACTCTCGTGAGATTTCTTTTTTAATTTCGTCGGTAATTACGGGAGTGTTTTGGAGAAGATAGAGCACAGCAGTTTTTAACCCTGCAAAGGAAAAATTGAGATCTTTCGAATGGATCATGGGCCTTGGGAGGGTAATAGTTTTGGGAAGGTTTTCATTTCGGGTCTGTTCTGCAAGGACCGAAATTTGAGGTCCTCCAGGATATGAAAAACCAAGCATTCTAGCTACCTTGTCAAAGGCCTCTCCGACAGCGTCATCCCGTGTCCTTCCAATGACTTTATACGCTCCCAGGGCCTGTATATCGACGATTTCGGTGTGTCCACCACTGAGGAGGACCGCAAGGGCTGGCAGGGCAAATGGCTTCAATTTTCTGAATTCCAGGTGAGGTTTTGAGTCAGAAAGAAGGGTTGAGACAATATGTCCTTCCATGTGATTTATGGGAAAAAGGGGAATGCCATGAAGTTTTTTTAATTCTTCCGCAAACGCAATTCCTGTCCACAGGGCTGGCTCGAGTCCAGGTCCTTCAGTGACAGCGATTGCTTCAATTTCTTTTTCAGTAATTCCTGCCTCTTTTTTAATTTGTTCAAAAAGAATCGGTAGGTTTTTGATGTGTTCTCGTTTTGCAAGAGCAGGGTAGATGCCACCGTATTCTTTGTGAAGTTCGATTTGGGAATGGACAATATTTCCTCTTATTTTGTATTCGAAATTCTCACCATGCCCTTTTACCTCAAGGATGCACAGCGCCGTTTCGTCACAGCTCGTTTCGATGCCAAGAATGACCATGGTGCGCGATACAGGATTCGAACCTGTGACCCTCCCCACGTCAAGGGGATGCTCTACCAACTGAGCTAACCGCGCATGTTTTTTACTATACCAGATTTTTTAAAAAAGAACACCAATGAGGATAATTGCTCCGAGAGCAGCAATGATTGCCCCAAACCACTTGTTGATACTATGAAGATATTCATGCTTGATCTTGTGGCCAAAGACGTCCGCAATATGAGTGAGCATGAGCCACCAGATGCATGACCCAATGAACACTCCGATGACGAGACTTGTACCGATGAACTCCCCTCCACCAATTCCGATCTTTGGTCCGATTCCTGCAAATGCTACGAAGAACGTAATGGCAGAAAGGGGATTTGTTCCAGTAAGGATGACCGCTGAAAAGAAGTGCTCAATGATGGTGATAGCTGTATCTTTTTTCTGTTCCTTTTCCTTTGGTTTTGAGTAGAAGCCGATGATTCCAAGTACAAGAAGAATTCCTCCACCCACGAGGCGAAGCGTGACTTGTTGGTCCACTATGAAATCCGAAATGACGGTGATTCCAAATGCTCCGACTGATGCTAGGAATGCATCGGTAAGTGCCGCTCCGAGTCCTGTAACGAGCCCAATCATGCGGTTTCTCGCCATTGTCCTTTGGACGCAAATGATTCCTACTGGGCCAATTGGAACTGCTGTTGCAAAACCAATGACCATTCCCCAAAAGAGTGCTATGAATTGATGGAAGAGCATGGGTGGAAAATATTGTACCTATTATATCATTTAACTGCGGAAAGGGAGGGATTTGAACCCTCGAGGCCATTTCTGGCCTGCCGCTTTTCGAGAGCGGTGATTTCAACCACTCACCCACCTTTCCGTATTCTTATAACCTATCATTTTTTGCCATTTTTTGAAAATATGGTAGATTAGTTAAGCCGAATATGGCCCTATCGTCTAACGGCTAGGACAACGGGTTTTCAATCCGTTAACCAGGGTTCGATTCCCTGTAGGGTCACACCAAATTCAACATCCCGCGCGAGAATGCATTTTTGATGTGACCATGACTGAGATACGAACTATCTCACGAGACTAGGTTCACTCATCCCACATCTCGTTGTCTCGAATCTCGTCTCTCACATCTTGCAGAAGATCACATACTGCATCTAATTTTTGCTGAACAAGCCTGAGCTTGTCCACGGGTGAGAGAAGGTCTTCAAAGCGTGACTTTTTCATCTTTGGGATTGTACTACTCCGCTCATGGGATCCTCACGAACATGCACCTGCGGCTGGTAATTGATGCATGTAAGGGAATGATATGTGAGAGAAGGAGAAGGGAGAAGAATGGAACGTTTGCCGGGAGGGGCAAACCAACTACCAATATCTGTACATTCTTGAGGGATTGTGATATAAAACGATCAGAGTTCCTTTGTCAAACACCATGGTTTGCTCTGGCAGAATGAGCTTTTGCGAGCCTGTTCTGCTGGAGCATAACCTCGTTTGGTTTCTCGCTTAACAGCATTACAATGTTTACAGGAGTTAACCATGATTATACTTAAGCGGTTTCATAAGAAAGTTGAGCAAGCCGAAGACTTTGTTGACGAGGCCGTCAAGTCAAACTGTACATATCCTCGTGAGTTTAGGGGATTGAGACCTGTGGAGGAGCAAATTCAAATTTTACTCCGTCATTTTCCACACCTCGACCCATCCCATGTGTTTCGATATTGGGGTAAGAAAAAGCGCAACTTCAAGTTTCCTCAGTGGGTAGAAGGACCGCTCGTCGTTCCTACCCCAAGCGCGTTTGCGAGATCTTTCTTCCCAGCCCTCAAGAAGGATGTGCATCAGTATTGTTCCAGTGTGAACGTTGTTCTCCGGCAAATAGTGTTCCACCGTGAATTGTTAAATTTAGAAGAGGCGCATCTGATGCAAAACAAATTGCGCCAATGTTTCCAGACGGTCCAGGCACTCAAGCAAATTGCGTCGCAACAACCAGGGGATCTGCAAATTCTAGGTGTTCAGTTGGGGATGCGACATCGAGGCTTATCGGCTCGTCGCGCTGTTAAAATGTTTCAAAAGAATGAAGTTGGTCTTCCTGTGTTGGCAGGAACTATCTGTGCCCTTACCCATCCGGAGCGCTTCGTTCGTAGTTCGGAACTTGATCTCAATATGCCAGGGGACGTATTTCCATTCGGGACCTTTCGATTTACTCGCGTACCAAGTTTGTATGTCAGTAAAAGTTATGAAGGTTCGCTCGTCTTTGGGAAAGAGGGGACATTCGATCAGGTGAATGCAGCTTTTGGTTCAGGATCGTTCTTCGTACCAAGTTCCTAGCTCTCTATCGAAATGACAAATTGGCTCTTCATCACAAAGCCTGTCCCTTTGGGCAGGCTTTTCCTTTTTACAGACACACAAACTTGCCTCTTCCGTTATGCCTCCACCGCTTCTTCGGAATCTCTTCTGTAGTATTCTTTTTCATAAAACAGGGAAGGGAAGATAGATCGGGCAAACGCTCTTGTGTATTCAGCTTGATTAAAACATTCAGAATACGTTCACAAGTTCGAGGTATGGCTCGCTGTGGGTCACAAAATAATTTAGTATCGCAAAAGTCTAATTTTATAAATAAAAAGGCCGACCACTATTCATGGCCGGCCTGAGCGGATTTCTCCACCACTGATTAAAGGATGATGTCCGATCCATCCATCTCGGTACGCACCGCAGCATTTTGGATAGCGACGGCATCGTCGAGCGTAATGTCACCGATCACTTCGCCACAACCACTGCAACAGAGGTTGAACAATGTGACCTGAATCCCGAACTTTTCCCGCAGATGATGTTCGAGTTGCAATCGTGCAGCAACGTCCCCGACGACGTCATGGACTTTTTCTGCCAGACCATCATTGTCGTCCGCATGCTCGACATAATAATTCCGATTCACACCGGCCTTTCGAGTGACAGTCTCATGGAAAGGATTCGTTACCTTGTCACGGAAATTAGCCGTGAGTTGCTCCAGGCGTTCCAAAACACCTGGAAATGTTTCATTAAGGCCAGCAATAAATCCTTGCGGGTGGCCCCAAACTTTCTTTGCACTGCTACAATTCATAACAATTTCTCCGTTTATTTTTTGGTGAACTAATGCCAAACCGTACAAATACGGTCAGCGTCTAATTTTGCCTCTCGGACAAAACTAGGTGCTAACAATATTTTAGTGGCTGTATGCAAGCACCGCCTCAATCGCTCGTGCAGTATCTTTTTCAATACCATCGACTTTATTATCAATAACCAGATAAGGTATTTTCGCTAGCTCTAATTCACATCTAATCTGCTCTGCGACACGAGTACTATTTACAGTCGCTTCTCTAACGATAACAGCGAGATCAACACCAGAAAGTATTCCTGTAGCTACCGGATCTGTACCAGCCCGTTCATCAATTATGACTATCTCATTCGGATTGAGTTTGAGAAGAGGAAGATAAACCTTTAAAGGAGCTGCGAGTGAGTGACTACATGATTCCTGAGACCGCACTTTATCCGTATGCGGACCTGCTGTTATAAGTCTGATTCTACCAACATCAACTGATACACGCTTTGTGTATTCATCTAGAGGATCAATTCCAAAATGAATACTGCGTTCGCGTGCAAATTTCAAAACATCATCATATTTACTGTTACGTGGTAGACCGACATGCTCTTTGATAAGTTGAGGATCACTGCCGAGAAAAACCGAGGGTTCAACCCCTAGGTTGTAGGTTAGGTCCATATTATGATCGGCATCAATCGCTAGTACTCTGATTCCTCGTTTGTTAAACTGCATCACAAAAGCCGTTGCCATTGTTGATTTTCCTGATCCTCCTTTACCTAAAAATGCGATTCTCATAGATGCAAGTGATTTACATTTACAAATATAGCCTACTCTGTAAATAATTGCAAATCATTAGCATTTGGGATAATATTACCCCATGACGCACGATATACTGCAAACACTCAAAAAGGCCAGATTGAAGACTACGCCAGCTAGGAAACTGATCCTCGATATTTTTTCTGCAGATTGTAAACCTATCAATGCGGAATTTATTTACGACAAACTAAAGACAAAGAACATACATCAGGTCACGATCTACCGAACTTTAGCTTCGTTCGAACGAACGGGAGTCATTAAAAAAGTTGATCTCCGAAAGGGGTCAGTTCACTATGAACTTACGAGCCACCACCATCATCATGTTGTTTGTACAAATTGTGGCAAAACTGAAGGCTTTGAAATGTGTGATGTTGAAAAAATCTCTAAGGATGTTTTGAAAAAATCTCTATTGTTCGAAGTGGTCAACCAGCACTCTCTCGAATTGTTTGGCCTATGCAAATCTTGCTCCAAGAAGTAGAATTGAAACACATGTATACTACAAAGACCCTGTTATTTTTAATATGTGCAGTTTTTCTATTCCACACGACTCCTGTTTTTGCCCAAGGTGGTGAACTTGTGATGGACAAGGTTGAAACGGTGAAGGCAAGGGTCCTGGAGATACTTGATCAAGAAGTGAGAAACGTTTTTGGTACAGATGTTTCAAGTAATTATCAGACTATCAAAGTACAGATTCTTCAGGGGCCTAAAAAAGATACAATCGTCACTGTTACGAATGATTATCTGAATCTCAAGAAAGGAGAGGTATTTTATTTGATACATACAACAAACAGTCTTGATGGTCGAGATGCCTATTCTGTGTCTGAACCTTATAGATTGCCAGTTGTCCTATTCTTTGTTGCTTTATTTATACTTCTGGTTTTTTTGTTTGGAGGTTTGCAGGGAATGAGAGGCTTGCTCAGCCTTGCTGGTAGCTTGATACTCATTCTGTATGTTCTTATCCCTGGCGTTTTATATGGATATTCGCCAGTATTTGTCAGCCTTGGAGTTGCGTCGCTTATTATTATCCTGGGGTCGTATATAACGCACGGATTTAATAAAACAACGACATCGGCTGTAATTGGGATGATTGTGACTATTTTAGTAACAGGAGTTCTGGCTTATGTTGCAGTTCACTGGTCACAATTGAGCGGCTTTAGCGACGAGACAGCCGTATACCTCAATTTAAACACCCGAGGCTCAATAGATTTTGTTGGCCTACTTCTTGGGGGTATGCTCATAGGTCTTCTTGGGGTTTTGTATGATGTTGCGATTGGTCAGGCAATTTCTGTAGAGGAGCTTCATAATATTGCACCTCATATCTCACGAGGCACTATTTACAAACGAGCAATACGTATCGGCCGAGAACATATTGGAGCCTTAGTGAATACTCTAGCTATCGCATATGTAGGTGTTTCTTTGCCGCTCCTGCTTTTGTATTCGCAATCAAGCACTGAATCTATTGGCTTAACCCTCAACAGGGAGTTATTTGCTACAGAGATAATCAGGACCATGATTGGTAGTATTGGTCTTGTGCTAGCTGTCCCGATTACTACTTTTATTTCTGTCTGGTTCCTTATGAGGATTAAGAAGAATGGTGTTTCGGCCGAGAAGATAGAAAATGAAAGGGAGGCACTCGAGCATTTTGAGCATCATCATTAAGCTCATTTCCTGAAATAAAGAAATTCTAAATTTTTGGGTCGTAAAAACACCCCTTTTCTTACATGTTTCTTGATCATCTCTGTGCCATACTTCTCCGGGTGATTAAAAAGATTTTTTCTGATTCAAAAATTTTTAACAAAATAGGTATTGGGATCCTTCTCGGTTTCGCCCTTTTTCTTTTTATTCCTCATAGTCAAAAGAGTTCGGAGGTAAAAGGAAAATATGCCGAGCTCGTTAAAGATGGAGTTTTGTATCATGTTGACCATGCTCTGGACGGAGACACATTTGTTGCAAATATTTCGGGACACGATGTGACAGTGAGGCTCATTGGAATGGACACTCCGGAAGTCGTGGATCCGCGAAAGCCAGTGCAGTGTTTTGGACCTGAGGCATCGGCAAAAGGAAAAGAATTGTTGAATGGAAAGGAAGTGTATATTGAAAAAGAAAAAGCAAAAGGGGATTACGATATCTATGGACGTGTACTTGCCTATGCGAGATTTTCGGATGGAATTCTTTATAATCAATTTATGATTGAGGAAGGATTTGCCAAAGAGTATACGTTTAATAAGGAAAAATATAAATATCAGGAAGAATTCAAAGAGGCTCAGAAAAAAGCGCAAAAAGAAAAGAAGGGGTTGTGGGGAGGTTGCCCCAAAAAGTGACTAGTCTTTGGTCAGATTACTTCGCCTTGAGAAAGAGATATATATCCTCGAGAGCTTTGACCGCGTCTCCTGCTGCAATATTGTTTTGGTGATAGAGCCCATCTGTGCAGTCTCCCGCAGCCCAGATTCCTGTCGTGGATGTCCGCTGGTTACGAGGGTCAACGATAATATGGTTATAACCGTCGAGCTTTACGATATCCTTAACAAAATAGGTCGTAGGAAGAGAACCAATTTCAACAAAAATTCCAGTCGCAGAAAGTTCGACATTTTTACCAGTTTTTGCATCAGTGTAAACAAAGCCCGTTACAAATTTTTCGCCCTTAACTTCTTTTGAAATGGCGTTTTGTATGATCTTGAAATGAGGGTTTTGGGAAACAACGTCGACTGTAACCGGATCAGCACGGAACGTTTCACTGCGGTTTATGAGCGTTACACTTTTACAATACGCCAAAAGTTGGGCAGCAGACTCGAACGCAGCATTTCCACCTCCAACAACGATGACGTCTTGATCTGCAAAAAGGGGACCATCGCACGAAGCACAGTATGTGAGGCCTTTGTGTTCAAATTTATCAGCACCAGGGACTTCGAGTTTACGACGGAAGCTTCCGGAGGCAACGAGGACAGTTCGGGCAGTATACGAGCTTTTTGAAGTAGTTATTTTGAACCCACCTTCTATTTTCTCGATGTTGCTGCAAGGCTCTTTTTCGTGAATATCGACGATGTCTTTTGCGTATGCTTTGAGATGATTCTCGAGACTCTTTGTAAAATCGCTTCCCTTTATTTTGATTGTTCCAATCCAGTTTTCTATTCCTTCAGAAACAGCGCTCTGGGTTTCCCAGTCTTTTGTAATGAAAATAGTTTTTAGTTCCTTTCGGGCGGCATATACTCCCGCAGCAACACCTGCTGGTCCTCCACCGATAATTGCAAGATCGTAGTTCATGGTTTGGATATTATAGCATATTAGAAAACTCGCATATCTGCTATGCGAGTTTCTTTGATTACTTGAGTTTTGATCGTCGAAGGAATGCCGGTACCGCTCCCCAATCATCATCGTCGTCTATCTTCGGTGCAGCTTCTTTCTTTTCTTCAATAATAGGCGCCGTCTTCTCTTTTATATCCTTCATTGGAAGAACAGAGCTCATTGAATTAAAAATTCTTCCTTTTTCTTTCTTGTCTTCACGTTTTTCGTCACGGGCTGGAGCCTCATTCTGCTGTGCAAATGTCTGCTTCTGGCCTGTTGCAAGAGCGGCTGGAGAGCCTTCAGGGAAACCTGCGGCAATGACTGTTACTTTGACCTCATTTTTCTTGAGTTTGTCGTCACGGACTGTTCCGAAGATTACTTTTGCTTGAGGGTCGATAGATTCGGTAATGACCTTTGCAGCATCCTGGATTTCGAACATTGTGAGGTCTTCTCCTCCAGCGATTGAGAAGAGAACTCCCTTTGCTCCGGTTATCGAAACATCGAGAAGTGGGGAATTGATGGCGAGTTTTGCTGCCTCTATCGCACGATTTTCACCAGTTGCTGTTCCGATTCCCATGAGGGCTGACCCGGCATTTTCCATAACAGTTCGAATGTCAGCAAAGTCGATGTTAATGATTCCGGGAGTCGTAATTAAATCGGAAATTCCCTCGACTGCCTGGCGAAGAATTTCGTCACAAATTGCAAAAGCATTTTTGACAGTCGTATTTTTATCAATAGTCGAAAGAAGGCGGTCATTTGGGATGACGATGATTGCGTCAACCTCTTTTCGAAGTTCCTCAAGAGCTGTTTCTGCAACTTTTGATCTCTGCTGTCCTTCAAAGAAGAATGGCTTTGTAACAACGGCCACAGTGAGAGCACCGAGCTCCTTTGAAGTTCGGGCGACAACAGGACTTGCTCCGCTTCCAGTTCCTCCTCCGAGTCCTCCTGCCACAAAGACCATATCAGCGCCCTTGAGTGCTTCCTGCACGTCCTCTTTTGTTTCCTCGACTGCGCGTCGACCCATTTCAGGATTCATTCCGGTTCCCAAACCTCGAGTCAGATTTTTACCAATATGAATGCGCTTTTTTGCGAGAGAGTGATGAAGTTCCTGCGAGTCAGTATTTATTGTAATAAAATCAACACCTCTGACTTTTGAATTGATCATGTGGTTGACTGCATTTTTTCCTGAACCTCCGACTCCGACGACTTTAATTCTGGCGAAAGCTTCAATATCTGGCGTGATGTTTGGCATAAATAAGGATTAAAGGATGTGGTTACATGATACCACCTGAGAAATGCCCCGCAACTAGACAAAATCAAGAATAAATCTCTTGCTAAGGCCTGATTTTAACCTTTCCTTATGGCAAAAACTGCTTGACCCAAGAGACGATAGCCTTCCAGGTTTTGATGAGGAATTGCCCGCTGTTGTCGAGAGGGACATCTTCGTCAGTATGAGCGCCGAGAATACAGAGACCGTAAGCAACGGCAAATGTCGAATCGCGAAGACTTTGTTTTTCCTGATTTCCGATCTGTACATAGCCGAGTCGAGATGGGAGACGAAGAGCGTTCTTTGCGAGCTCTTCAATTCCATTTAATCCTGCACCGCCACCAAGAATGACAACACCTGCCGGGAGAAGTCCATTTCTTCCAATCTTTTTTAAATGAGTTTCGATAAGTTCGAAAACGTCAGAAAGACGCGCAGAGATAATTTCCTCAAGTTTCTTGCGAGGGAATGCACTTCCAGTAATTGCCCCAATTTTAATTTGCTCGGCTTCTTCGAGAGGAACCTTGAGACCGAGAGCGATGTCATTTGTAATGTCGGTTGAGCCAATAGGAAAGACTTCGAGAGAAGCAGGTGTGTTATTTTCAAAGACTGCAATGGAGACTGTTTCGGCACCAATGTTTGTGAGGACGCAGCCGGCCATTTTTTGTGATTTTGAGAGAGTCACGAAGCTTGCCGCGACGGGTGCGGCCATGACGTCTTGAACGGCGATACCAGCTTCTTCGACTGCCTGAATGATGTCATTCAAGTGGTGCTCAATGCAGGTAATATAGAGCATTTTAACCTCAAATTTGCTTGCTTTCATTCCTTCAGGTTTTCCAAGAGCAATTTTCCCGTCAAGCTTGTAATGAAGGGGAATGCTGTTAATGATTTTTTTATTTAAAACGAGAGCAGGAGCGAGATCCTTTTCACACTGGTCCTGAACTTTCTTGATGTCGAGAGGAGTGATCTCTGAGTCAGCACGAGAGATAATAATAGAACTTGTCGATGAAACACTTCCAAGACCTACTCCTCCAATTGCCACAAAAGCTTTCTTTACTTTTACTCCGGCCCTCTTTTCTGCTTCGGCAACTGCTTGGCGAATGCTTTCGGAAACATCGCGTGGATTTAGAATATATCCATGACGAAGACCTCGCGACTCAGATGTGCCGATGGCGATGATCTTTGGGAAGCCTTTTTCATTTCGTTCATCCCTGCTCGCAATAACCACCTTTACTTGGTGGGTCCCGATGTCAATGCCGGTGATGATGGATCGTGTCATGAGTGTCTGAGGCGTCAGTCTGAAAAAATAAGTGCCTCATGCACTTCTAAATTCCAAATTCCTTTCGGAAACGAGCCTCGATACTCTCCATTGTACTACCATGGTCGAATCCTTTCAAATGGATAAGTCCGTGGATAAATAAAAAACCGAGAAAATTCTCGTACGAACGCTCAAATTTCTTCGCTTCTTTTTTTGCTTCTGAAAGACAGATATATATTTCGCCTTCCGTTTCCGAAAGAGGAAAACTGAGAATGTCTGTCGGCTTATCAAGATTGCGGTACGCGAGGTTCAACTGCCTCATACGCGCAGGACCGACAAAAGCTACGGAGAGATCGTAGCTTTTTCCGAGGATTTTTGTTTTCATTTGCTCAAAGAGAGCCTCTCTCTTCATATTTATCGTGAGAAACGAGATGTCTTTTCAGGCATTTTTCCGAGTTTAATGAGCTCCTGAATTTCTGCTTTTCGGCGGATCGACTTCAACGTCTTTACCTTTGTTTTGTATGAGGAAAGCTGGCGCTCATTGTAGCGAAGGCTTCGAACGCGAGGAAGGATTCCTGCGCCCTGGACTTTCTTTGTGAAGCGTCGGAGAACTCCGAGCGCATTTTCGCTGCCATTTCGTGTAATTTCTACGTTTATCATAGTGGAAGGAATAGTACCATAAGGCCTATTATTTCTCAAGTTTCTTCATGTGGCTTGCTAGTTGGTCGAGAGGAACGATGTCTTGAGCATGAGTGTCGGTATTTCGCACAATAGCAGTCTTTTCCATTGCTTCTTTTTTACCAAGGATAATGGAATACGGGATATGATTTTTCTCGACAGCGGAAACCTGGGCTCCGAGGCGGTCTTTTGCAAGTGAAAGACAGAGAGGAATCTTAACCTGGCGAAGGCTCTCGATGACGGAAAGTGAAAGTAGTTTTGATTCAAAACCGAGCTGCACAAATGATGCAAATGGTTTCTTCATCTTCTTCACTTCTTTTCGGAGCTCCGGAGATCCACCTTTAACGAGTAGTGAAATACCCACACCCTGAACCTCTCGTTTCATGCCAATCTTTTTTGAGAGACTGTCGTAACGGACGCCGATTGCTAGTATTTTGTGATCCTTGTTTTTGCCTTTTTCCTTGTGATCATAGTCGCTATTTGTTATTGCAAAGATAGTTTCGGTGCAATATTTTCTGTTTCCAATGAGATGGTTGTTTATTTTGTAAGGAATGCCGAGGGCTTCGAGGTACTCAAGCACCTCCTGAAAATGAATGCGGCTTGATTCGGTAAGAAAGTCCATCGATCGTGGCGCACCCTCATTTATTTTTTTGCACTTTTCATTTTGGCAGCTCAAGAGATCGAGAGGATCTTTTTTTAAAAGCTGACGACACTCGGCGTGCATGTCATTTATGTGTTTTCGGTAGAAGTTCGTGAGATCTCGAGTGAATCGGGCAATAGAATCCTTATCTCCGATGCTATTTATTTCGACCGCGATATTTTCGTAGCCTTCTTCGGCAAGCATCACCCGGGCTGTCTGAATGAGGGTCGCTTCGGCAATACTTCTTGAGTTTCCAATGATCTCGAGATCTGAATATCGATGGTAGTCTCCAGCCTTCTTGAGGGAGCCCTTGAATGGCTCTTTAAAATAGAGCATCACAGGCTGGGAATAATTGTGCATATTCTTTTCCTGATACATACGGAGAAGGGCAATCTTTTCTTCAACATGGAGAGGCAAATGTGTTCGAGTTTCTTCGTCGTCACCGACATAATCACCCTCGAGAAGTGTTCGAGCATTATCGAGATCAATTTTCTTTATTCCAGGACTCTCTTCGGGTGTAAAACCATAGTAGACTGCAATTTCTCCAATCTTATCAAGGTGATTGTAATTACGGAATTTTGACTCAGACTGGCTCTTGTTTTCTTTCGTCGCTTCCTTGTGGGGTTTTTTGAGTGGTGTTGCTCTCATGGTATTCAATATGTTTTTCTTTCGATGTTATACTCCTGGAAACAGGGACATTTTTGTTGGGGGATAGAGTCGGATAAATGGGCGGCCGACTATGTACTTTTCTTCGAGAGGTCCCCATTCCCTTGAGTCAGAACTCTCTATTCTGTTGTCTCCCATTACAAAATATTCGGTAGGACCGAGTTTGACGGTGAAGGTTGCTGATGTTTGGCGGCTGAGTTCGACGTGAGGATCGGGTAAAATCATTCCCTCGGAGTGTTCCGCATTTACGATGGTGATTTTTCCATCTTTCATTGAGATTGTCTCTCCAGGAAGTCCGATAACTCTCTTGATAAAAAATTTTTTTGGATTGTTTGGGTAGCGGAAAATGATGACCGCTTCTCGTTCAGGTTTCTCAAAATGATACGTAAGCTGGTCGACTATCAAATACTGACTCGTGCTAAAGGTCGGCTCCATTGATGCGCCGTCGACGATGAATGGCTGAGCAACATAGAGTCGAATAGGGATAACAATGGCGATTGCAATTAGGGTAAATTTTACGATTTCTCTCAAAAAATTTTCTTTAGGCTGGTTTTCTTGAGGTTCCATAGAATTTGATGGAGTAATTGTAGTATGGATAATCGTTTGACACAAGATTTATATCTGTGCCACACTTATGTCATGCCATACATAATTGCAGGTTTAGGAAATCCGGGAGATGAATATGTCGAAACACGACACAATACAGGAAGAATTGTTCTTGAGGCGCTTCGAAGTGCTCACAAAATTGATGATTTTAAGTCCGACAAGAAAAGTAGCGCCCTCATTGTTAAGGGAGAGATTGGAAAAGAGATGGTGATGCTTGTCGAACCTGAAACTTTTATGAATAATTCAGGAAAATCAATCGCATATTTTGTGAAGAGTGTAAAAGCTGCGGAAAAATTGATTGTAATTTACGACGATTTCAATTTACCCCTTGGAAAAATCCGTATCTCATTTAACAGAAGTTCGGGAGGTCACAACGGTCTCGAATCAATTATCAAATCTGTAAAAACAGAAGCCTTCGTTCGTGTACGAATTGGTGTTGCTCCAGAAACAGCAAAAGGAACGGCAAAAGTCCCTCATGGTGATGACAAAATTGAAAAGTTTATTCTTGGAAACTACAAGCCAGATGAAATGAAGGAATTAAAAAAAGTTGCTAAGGTCGCAGTTGAGGCGATTGAAACAATTTTGAAGGAGGGAAGGGAAAAAGCGATGAGCGTGTATAATGCGGGGTAAACAAAAAAACCGGGTAGAACCGGTTTTTTTATCGTGCGTTGATAAGTGAAATTACTTCTTCTCTCCCACAAACGCCAATGTCATCTTCTGTTCCTTTGCATCGAAGAGTGTGATCTTGAAGTTGTAGTTCTTTCCGAGTTCGAGGTTCTTTCGGAGCTTTTCTTCGCTACCGAATTCTGAAACATGGACAAGTCCGGCAATTCCTTCTTCAATTGAAGCGAGAGCTCCGTGCTTGTTGAACTTGATAACAACTCCCTGGACCTGCATATCCTTCTTGTATTTCTTTCCAGCTTCAACCCAAGGATTTTCTTTGAGGGCTTTGATAGAGAGGGAAATCTTTCCTTCCTTGATTTCAATAATCTTCACCTTTACTTTCTGACCAACCTTGAAGAGTACTCGAGGATCTTCGACGAGTGCCCAGTCGATTTCTGAAATGTGGACGAGGCCTTCAAGCCCATCTTCGATCTTGACGAAGACTCCAAAGTCAACGATTCCTGTAACTGTTCCGCTGACTTCGTCTTCGACTTTGTATTTTCCGATAATCTTTTCCTTGTCCTTCTGTTCTGGGCTCTTTTCAGAGAAAATAAGCTTTCCTTCCTTTGGAAGTGCAGAAATGATAGACACTGAAATTCGCTGTCCAACAAGCTTCTTCAGTTCTTCGAGAATCTTGTCCTTGTCTCCGTCATTCACTCGTGGATAGTGTTCTGTCTTCAACTGTGAAGCTGGAAGGAACCCGCTGATTCCTTGCCATGCAATAATAAGTCCTCCCTTGTTTGCTTCCATAACAGGAAGATCAAGAATGGTTTTCTTTGCAATTGCTTCTTCTGCTTCGCTCCAGATGAGGGCCTGTCGTGCTTCTTTGAGGGAGAGCTCGATGTAGCCTTCCTTGTTATCTGTTTCAACTACCTTTGCTGCGATCGTATCACCAATGTTTATTTTCTTGATGATGTCTCGAGCGGTAATGAACTCGCGTCCAAAAATGATACCTGTTCCAAATGGAGCAAGATCGATATAGACTGCTGATTTCTCAATATTTATAACCGCTCCTTCAACGAGGTCTCCGATGACTGGTGGGTTCTTGCTATCTGCAACAACTCGATCCATCACTGTATCTCGTTTTGGGGCTACTGGGGCCTTTGGCTCCTTAACTTTCTTCTCTGCTTTCACCTCGCTTTTCTCCTCCGTAACTGCTTCTTTTGCTGAAAAAAGCTTGTTTTTCAATTCTTTTAACATGTATTCATCACACGGTCCGCTTTTTAATTAATAAAAGTAAGGTTGCGGGGTTAACGTGCGTAGGGGATACTCTACCTGAAAAAGGGTAAAATGTCGAGGGATTGTGGCAATTAGGCCTTCTTCTGAAAATACGCTACCCAGAAGTTTCTTTTGTATGATCTATCTTTAAACTTTGTGTAATGAGTTTCTTTCTCTATATATAGTAAGTTAAAAAGTGGCGAATAAGTTGCCACAAAATCTTCTTTCGAGAAAACTCTTTCAGTCAGTCCTAGTTCTGGCATTACATATGTATCTTTTTCTTTTCCTGGATTTGTTTTAAGGAGATGTTTTGCATTTTCATCTGCATCTTTGCAAAGTGCTCGAACAAAAAAGTATCCACCAGGTTTCAAAACTCGGTGAGTTTCCTTTAAATACATTTCTCGTTCAGCTTCGTTTAAGGAATTTGAAGAAGTGACATCGAGGGCAATATCAAAAAAAGAATCAGCGAAGGGAAGTTTGGTTCCGATACTCCCATGTGAAAAATGAGCATTCACGTTATTTTCTAAAGCGAGTTTGGTCGCATGTTCAACTGCAGTCTTTGAAATATCAATTCCAAATACTTCAGTGTTCATCGCCTGGTCAGCAATATAAATAGAATTCTTTCCATTTCCACAACCGAGGTCGAGGATTTTGGTGCCAGCAAGGTTGACTTTTTGATCTTTGCGTAGCCAACGGGTAAAGTCTTTGACAGCGGTAATAGCCTCGACACCAAGAGTAATTAATTGCGGAGTCCTATATTCGTGTTCCCAGATGTCTTCTTGCATGGCTCAACTGTAACATATTTTGGGAGATAAAATCTTTATGAAGTTTTTGTTGTTTAAAGCACAGTTTAACCACACTTTTTTCTTGCGAAGAATAAAATATGTCTCTATGATTGTTGTATGGAACAAAATGTCATCCAACTCAGCATCACAACACCTTATTTTCTGACGATACTCGGAGCACTCGTCAGTGGTGCTTGGTATTTTGCAGCAAAAATCTCAAATATTGAAACGGACATCAATTCAATGAAAAAAGATAGGGAACGAGACCGCGTAGAATTTAGAGAAGATATCAAGGAATTAAAAGACTTAATTTATAAAAATAAATGATAATAACTACTATTTTACTGCAGTCTTTTGTAATGACAGTCGTACTTGTTGGTTTTTTGGCTGGTGTGGTTAAACTGTCAACCTACGTAACCAGAAAAAGAGCAGAAAATTACACCAGAAAACATAAAAGATTGCCGCGTTTTTAGCTGGTTTTTTCCTTTATTTCTGTTATAATGTAGCAACAAATTTATGATAATTACCTACTTCGGAGGAGAGTTTTTTAAGGTCCAGTTTGGCGAAACGACGCTTGCATTTAACCCTATCTCGAAAGAATCAAAGCTCAAGCCGAGCCGTTTTGGAGCTGACATTGTTTTTGTAAGCGCTCGTCACGATGATTTTAATGGAATCGACCAAGTGACTCATGGTGAAAAGAAACCATTCGTAGTCTCGGGGCCTGGAGAATATGAAGTCAAGGAAATCTTTATTAAAGGACTCGCCTCAGAATCAAAATACGGAGGAAAAGATCTCGTTAATACTATATATACAGTGTCGCTTGAGAATATGAACATTTGCTTTCTTGGGGCAATCAATACACAAGAATTAAAAACAGAAACGATCGAGGCTCTCGACGAAATCGACATTCTTTTTGTACCGATCGGAGGAGAAGGAGTTCTCGAGCCGGGTAAAGCATACAAACTTGCGGTTTCACTTGAACCAAAAATCATTATCCCGATGCACTACGGCGATGTCGGAGTAAAAGACGCCCTGAAAGCTTTTCTCAAGGAAGCAGGAGAGAATCCAAAGCCTGAAGCAAAGCTTACCCTCAAGAAAAAGGACCTCGAAGGAAAGAATGGAGATGTTATTGTCCTCGATTCATCAAAGGAGTAGAATACTATATATATGATCCATCGTATCGAGCACCATATTCACCGATTGAGGGAAAAACCTGAACACGTGAGAAAGCGCATTGCCTTTTTCACATCAGGAGCTATTAGCCTCATTATTTTTCTTGGATGGATTGCCTCGTATGGAATCACTAGCACAGCAGCTCCTGAAGAAGCCATTGCTGCAAAAGCTCCAATCCAGTCTCTTACTGCGAGTGTTGGTGACGTTTTTCAATACATAAAAGATATTTTTAAGGGTTCAAACAAGGCTGAATATTCGGCTACCCAGATTGAACTTATCCCTGGAAAAAGATAGAATACCCGAACTGAAATGGCAAAAGAAAAATCACAACCTGAGTCAAATGAGGAAATAAAGCGTGATCCGACCCTCGGAATCATCGCACGAAATATTACGACAGAAATGCGTGAGTCATACCTCGACTACGCCATGTCGGTTATTACTGCCCGCGCACTTCCCGATGTTCGAGATGGTTTGAAGCCTGTACACCGCCGCATTCTCTACACTATGCATGAGCTCGGCCTTACTGCCGGGGCAAAAACGCGAAAGTCCGCAAAGATCGTGGGAGACGTCACAGGAAACTACCACCCTCACGGAACAGTTGCTGTGTACGAATCTATGGTCAACATGGCCCAGGATTTCCGTATGCGCTATCCGCTCGTCATTGGCCAAGGAAACTTTGGTTCGATTGATGGAGATAATGCTGCTGCAGACCGATACACCGAAGCAAAAATGTCCCGTATTGCTCAGGAAGCACTTCGTGATATTGAAAAAGAGACAGTTGATTTTCGACCAAACTATGAGGGAACACGAAAAGAGCCAACAGTTCTTCCGACAGCAGTTCCAAATCTTCTTTTAAATGGAACCCTTGGTATTGCTGTGGGTATGGCAACAAATATTGCCCCTCACAATCTCGGTGAGGTAATCGATGCAACAATGCATCTCGTTGATAATGGTGATGCGACGACAGAAGATCTTCTTGGATTTATAAAAGGTCCTGATTTTCCGACAGGGGGAATCATGTACGGAGAAAAAGACATTCATCATGCATATTCGACTGGACGAGGAGGAATTGTTGTTCGAGGAGAAGCTGAAATCGTCGAAGATAAGAAAGGTCAGTACCAGATTATTATTACGTCGATTCCTTTTCGAGTAAATAAAGCGGAACTTATCATGAAGATTGCTGATCTTGTCCGCGAAAAGGCTATCGAAGGAATCAAGGGTCTTCGAGATGAGTCTGACAAAGATCTCAGAATTGCAATTGACCTCAAACAGGGAGCTCATCCAGAAAAAGTACTTAACTATATTTACCAGCATACACAGCTCGAGGATACGTTCCATGTCAACATGGTGGCGCTCGTTCATGGAGTTCCCCAGACGCTCTCTCTGAAGTCATTTCTCGAGGAATTCATTACGCATCGAATCGAGGTTATTCGCCGAAGAACAAAGTTTGATTTAAATAAGGCAGAAGAACGAGAGCATATTCTCCTTGGACTCAAAAAGGCTCTCGATCATATCGACGAGATCATTACTCTCATCCGAGGTTCAAAAGATGCTGTAGAAGCTCATGCAAACCTCATGAAGAAGTTCAAGTTCTCAGAAAAGCAGGCAACTGCAATTCTTGAAATGAGACTTCAGAAACTCGCCGGCCTCGAAAGAAAGAAAGTTCTTGATGAATTAAAAGAAGTCCAGACTCTCATTGAACAGTTGAAGGAAATTCTCGGAAGCGAAAAGAAGGTTCGAACAATCATTAAGACGGAACTTACTGAGATCAAGGCAAAATACGGCGATGAGAGACGAACAAAACTCATCAAACATAACCTCAAGGACTTCAATCCTGAAGATCTTATTCCTGATGAAGAGAGCGTACTCGTTCTCACAAAAGGGGGATATATAAAGAGAACAAATCCTGATGAATACCGAAAGCAGAGACGCGGAGGTGTGGGTGTTGTTGATCTCGACACAAAGGATGAGGATTTTATTTCGCATTTGATTTATGCGAGTGCGCACAATGATCTTCTTTTCTTTACCGACAAAGGTAAGGCTTACCAAATAAAAATGTACGATCTCCCAGAAGGAAAGCGGGCTACAAAAGGTAAGTCAATTATGAATTTCCTTTCTCTTGCAGAAAATGAAAAAGTTACATCAATCCTTCCAATGCCAAAGAACAAGAAGGAAGCTGATGGACTCTCTCTTATGATGGTTACAAAAGGCGGAACAGGAAAAAAGTCTTCAGGAGAGCATTTTAAGGATGTTCGAAGATCTGGACTCATTGCAATTTCTCTCGATACTGGAGATGAACTTATGTCGGCTTCGTTTGTTTCAAAAGGAGATGATATCGTTATTGCCACAAAAGATGGTCAGTCGATAAGATTTGAAGAAGCAGATGTTAGGGAAATGGGACGAAATGCTGCTGGAGTTCGTGTCATTAAGCTTGGAAAAGGAGATGCGGTCATCAGCGCTGACGTTGTTTCCAAGGATGCAAAAAATCCAGCACTCTTTGTAATGGGTGAAAATGGTTATGGAAAAAAGACCAAACTTTCTGAATACAAAACTCAGAATCGAGGTGGATCCGGAATTCTCACAATGAATGTTACAGCAAAAACAGGACCTCTCATGGCCGCACGTGTCGTGACTGACGAAGTAGAGGAAGCAGTAGCAATGTCAAAAAAGAGCCAGGTTATCCGCGTAGATCTAAAGGAGATCCCAACCCTTGGTCGTTCAACACAGGGCGTCCGCGTCATGAAACTCCGAGATGGGGATTCTCTCGCTTCTCTTATTTGTCTTTAACGGGGTATAATATAGTTATGTTTTCAGATCCCCAAAAAAATATAGCCGAATTGGGTATTTCTGATGGAATGAAGGTTGTTGATCTTGGTGCAGGCTCTGGATTTTATGCCATCGAAGCTGCAAGAAAAGTTGGTCCGCGTGGTATGGTGTATGCGGTTGATGTTCAGCAGGATCTTCTTGATAAAGTAAAAAGATCTGCAGCTCTTGTCGGTGTGCGTAATATAGAGACCGTGTGGGGTAATATTGAGAAAATAGGGGGCACGAAACTGCGAGAAGCTATTGGAGATAGAGTCATTCTTTCAAATACTCTCTTTCAGATAGCTCAGGCTGATAGGGATAATCTTGCACTTGAAATAAAAAGAATTTTGAAGCCAGGAGGAAAGATTCTTATTGTTGATTGGGAAACAGGAAGTCCTCTAACCCCACAAAATGTTGTACCAAAAATGCTCGCCGAGGGTATTTTTGAAAAAAACGGTTTTATTTTGGAGAAATCATTTGAGGCGGGCGATCACCATTATGGATTAGTACTTAAAAAAATATGAGCAAATTTCAAATTAGTGTTATTGGTATTTTTATACTCTGTATCATTCTAGGAGTGGCACTTTTTGCAAATTATAAGTCGAGCAATCAAGATGATGGCATTCCAGTTATAACAATCTGGGGGACATTCCCAGCTTCGACCTTTGCTACATATGTCCAACAAATTAATAGTACGCGTCAGACACAGTTCTCAGTAAATTATGTTCAGAAATCCCTTTCAAATTTCGATAATGACTTTATTCAGACACTTGCTCGTGGGCAAGGGCCAGATGTTATTCTTGTGCCGCAGGATTTTGTTTCAAAACACACTGATAAACTTGTACCGATTCCTTACACAATCCTCACTGAAAGAGATTTCAAAAATTCTTACATATCAGAGGCAGAACTCTACTTAACGAGCCGGGGTGCGTTAGCTGTTCCTTTTACGATTGATCCACTTGTTATGTATTGGAATAGGGATATTTTCAACAATGTTGGGATAGCAACACCACCAATTTATTGGGATGAATTTGCGAGTGTAATTAAAAAAATAAACCAGAAAGATACAAATTCAAATATTCGCAGGAGTGCCATTGCCTTGGGCGAATTTAATAATATTGACCATGCTCGCGAGATTCTTTCGGCACTTTTTTTGCAGGCAGGAAACCCTATTACTGCTCAAGGTGAAGTCATAGAAAGTACTCTTGGGGATAGAAAGTATGCTGGCATTCAAAGTTCAACCCCTGCAGTAGCTTTCTTCACTCAGTTTTCTAATCCTCAGAATAGCCAGTATTCTTGGAATCGATCCCTCCCATCTTCCAAGAGTTGGTTTCTTTCAGGAAATCTTGCGACGTATTTTGGTTTTGCCTCAGAGCTTTTTAATCTTCGTGACAAAAATCCAAATATCGACTTTGATGTTGCGCCTTTACCACAAGCACGAACGGGAAAGAATCGTGTAACGTATGGTTCGATGTACGGTTTCTCAATTGTGCGTACAGCCGTGGACCAGCTTGGGGCGTACACAGTCCTTCAAATTCTTACTGCGCCTGACTCCCTTGCTCTCTTGAGTGACCTTATGTACCTTCCTCCAGTTCGGCGTGACATGATTGCCACCGGTTCTACCGACCCGTATCAAGTTATCTTTTACAACTCTGCACTTGTCTCAAAAAACTGGCTTGATAAAGATCCTTCAAAATCGAGCACTATTTTTCAAAATATGATTGAATCAATAACGAGTGGTCGTGTTGATGTTCGCACGGCTATCAACACAGCAAGTGATTCCCTCGATCTCTATTTGCAAAGTCAATAAACTATGAAGAAAATAATAACAATTTTTTCGGTCACTTTTATCGCAATAATGGTTTTTGCATCTGTTATCCACAAAACTCATGCTTCAGACTCTTCTTTCACGCTAACGTCTGTTTCAGCAGTCGCCACTTACAAAGATGCTAAAATTTCATGGTATGCGACAGTTCCTCTCGTAGCTCTTATTGAATACGGCACATCAACTCAATATGGTCAAAATACATTATTTGGTACATTGTACGCTACATCAAATGTTGAGTCGTTAGGAGGTCTTATGAGTGAATCAGTATATCACTACCGTATTACGTTTAAGGATCGAGATGGAAATGTCTCGCGATCAGGAGATGGAATTTTTTCCACCCCCCCTCGTCCCGAACAAAATGACAATGGTTTTCAAGGGGAAATTATAAATATTCCACCTCGCACCGGTATTCAAATTTCGCCTAAGCCTATTCAAACAACAGCTCCCTCTGGCAGCCCTGCTCTCCCAGGAAACAATAATCTACCTTTGAATGAAGTGCCTGTTACCACGAATTCAGATACATCAAAATTCTCCCCCTTCATCCCAAAACTTGATTATAGTGGTTTCGTTAAATGTGATGGCGTTGTAACAAAGGGAGAGGAGGGTCGACAAGTTCGATGTGATTTTGCTGCACTCATGAATACAATCATCCAGCTCATCAACTGGCTCTTTGGTATATCAACCGCAGTCGCTGTTGCGCTCTTTGCTTGGTCAGGTATTCTCTATATGTCAGGCAAGAGTGGTAATATCAGTAAAGCGAAATCAGTTTTTACATCAGTCGGAATAGGGTTTATAATAATGATTGTAGCTTGGATTGGAGTTTATACAGCGGTCAAATGGTTGGTAGATCCAAACTTCGGTGCAACGAGTCTTATCGAGGAAAAGAAATAATATGAAATACAAAAAATATCTTTTACCACTTCTCGCAATAATTTTCTTCATCTCTTCGTATGGTTTTGTCATGGCAGCCGACATAAATAACAATACTCCTGCACCTGCTCCAGCTGCACCAGCTAAACCGATTCCTCTTCTCTCAAACCCACTTAGAGTAAACAGCGTGAAAGATACTCTCTATCTTGCTGTTGACCTTGCTATATTCATTGGAAGCATTTTGGCTGTACTTGCATTCATCGTCGTCGGATTTAAATTTGTGATGGCACAGGGAAATGACAGCAAACTTTCAGAAGCAAAACAGTGGTTTCTCTACGCAGTTATCGGTACAGCAATCCTCATTGGCTCTAAGGTAATTGTTGAAGTAATCAAGAGCACCCTTATTTCGGCGGGGGTTGTTAATGAGTCATTATTAAAATAAAAATATGAAAAAAAATATACAATTTTGCGCAGCTTTACTCACATTGATTACAGCAGGTACACCCCTTGTTACATTTGCGGCAGGGAAGACACTTCGTGATCTTGTTGCAATCGTTATTGGATATTTGACCATAGCGATCTACCTCATTATCGCTCTTGCCGTTGTGACTTTCATTTGGAATGTGTACCGATACTTTTTTACCGAGAAAGATAAGAAAGAAGCGGGAATGTATGTTCTGTATAGTACTATCGGTTTCTTTGTCATCCTTTCATTCTGGGGGCTGGTATTTATTCTTATGAACTCATTGAAACTTCCAACAGGTAGTCCGTCATTTCCATCATTTGGAAGTTTTGGAACTTCCAATGCAAATCAGAATAGTCAATCAACTATGGGCGCTCCCATGCAGTTTGGAGGAGGAACTCAAGGAGCTCCTGCATCTACTGAACCATGTGCTGCAACAGAAGTCGGTTGTTAATTCATATCCACACATTCATTTGTTGCGTAGAGTGCCATCTGGTACAATTACTCCGTAGTCTATAACATTATATTTAATTATTATTATGAAAAAAATCATTGCTTTCGCTCTCACATTCTCTCCGATCGCAGCTCTAGCTGCTCCTCTCGAGAACATTAACCAGGTTGCAAGCCGTGCAACACAGATTGGTAATCTCATTATCCAACTTGCCATCGCTCTTGCTGTAGTATGGATAATCGTTGCCGTTGTTCGGTACTTTATTGCCGGAGGAGAAGAGGGACGAAACAAGGGACGAGATGCTATTGTCTATGGGGTTATAGGTCTTTTCATTATCCTCTCTATTTGGGGACTTGTATTTATCCTCACTCAGTCATTTTCAACACGAAATGCCGCACCAACTCAGGAAATACAGAAGATTGGAACACTTCCACCTCCACCTCAGATTGAGACTGGCCAATAAAAGCTATGTTGTGGGCAAAAATTGCCAACGCTCAAAGTTTCTCTAATTCCATCCAGAATTCCCCCGCAGGGTCTGTTATTTCTAAAATCATAGATGCAATTGTTGTTCCGGCTGTCGAGTTTATCTTCGCACTCACTGTCCTTATATTCATCTGGGGGTTGTTTAAAATGATTGCACATGGTGATGACCCCGCAGCTCGTTCAGAGGGTCAGAAACACATTCTATGGGGAGTAATCGGTATGGCTATCATGATCTCGGTATACGGAATCATCTATGTAATAACGGATACCGTAAGTATATAAAAGGAAAAGGGCAACTCGTGGAGTCGCCCTTTTTAATTCGTAGAACTTTTGTTTTCTTATTTTGGTATTCGCTCGAGGATAAAAGTGGCTTGTTTAGGGCCTTTGCTACTCAAGAGCGTGATATGCACAGTGTGCATATTGCCGGGGAGTGAATCGAGTGGTTTTGATCTAGTCGAGATGTGGGGATGTTCAAAATCCTTATCAGCGACCAACTGCCATTCGATGAGATCTCCTTCAGCAGGGTTTAATTTCAACCTTTCCTTTTCGGGATCGGTTGTGATTGTTGTCCAATGACCAAGGTTGACCGTAACCTCTTCAGGTTTTGAGGAAGCCTTGTCAGATGGGGTGAATAAGTAGTATCCCAGAGCAAGTAGAGCTCCGATGATAAACACCCACCCTGTGTTGTGACATAGCTGTCGATTCGATGCATCGCTAATCGGCAGCAAGCTCACTTTATCGTCATCATTTTGATTTGCCATAGGTGATTATTCCAGTTTTACCGAGTTGGCAGATTTGGTCTGATTTTCCCCCCTAGCCCATTGATGTCAACAAGATCAATGTTAGCTCCACCCATCGCTGCAAGTATATGATACGCAGAGTCCAGAGCATCTTTCTCTGTGATGGGAGTACCACCGGCTACTGCTTTACTAGCCTCGACTTGTGTACGTGCTGTATCCATGATCAGATTGAAGGCCTTCACAAACTTCCGGGCCTTCTGGACTTCTTCTGGTTCATCAATGTCAGTGATGATCGCAGTACTGGTCCAGATTCCGAGATCTCTCTCGAATTTATCAATGACATGTTCCTTTCCAAATCTGGCCTCGAAGGCATTTTTGAAGTCATTTTGGCCTTGTTCACCAAAATCAGCTTTTGTCCGGCTTCCAATGTAGCCTTGAATAAATGCAGAGATTCTGGATTTAACTTGCTGACGTATTGCCTTTGGTCGAGTCTGGATGTAATTGGTAATGTTACCAGGCAGGGCTTTGACTATAACTTGATACTTCATTTCGATCAGGTCTACTCCACCCGCGAATGTGTAAACCTCCTTATCGTCGTGAGTGACGATAATTTCGCGACTCATATCCACTGCAAATACCACTTTCTCGTGAGGCCACTTCCAGTGTTGCCCTGGTTCGTACTCTGTGAGAGCTACGAACTTTTGGCGACCTGAAAAAGTTGCCAATTCATTTGCGTTCTCAGGCCTGAAGGAGTCAGAAAGGAGATTTGCCTGGTTTGCTTCTGTGTAGAAGGTGAAGTGGGGAAGGATTGTCCAGAAGTAAATGGTTGCCCAGGAGATTATTCCTAGGCACCAGCCAACTACGAAGTTTCCTAGTGTCCACATGATGGGGAAGACTATGATGGGGACCAGGGAGATTGCTACTAGCATTCCCCCGACCATCCTCATAAATCTTCGATTAACTCCTCGGAATATGAATACCGTTAGTAATAACAGTACACACATCAGAACTAGCTTCATAAGAGACCTTTCATTTTTGTTTTGAGATTTTACCAAAATTGTCGACCCCTGTTCTCTGGAAAAGTATCCAGCAGGTGACGCGTTTATCTAATATAATTATACATGTTTTATGGTAAATGTCAAGTAAGTATAAAAAGAAGAAGGCAAACCCAGAGGCTTGCCTTCTACGTGATTTTACTGCCTATTAAAGTGCTGTAACGATAAAGACGATCGTGATATCGTCATCGATAAGTGACCTAAACCGAAACGCTGGGCCGTAAGTTAATCTCTTGACTTCAAGCCATGGTACCCACAAGGGATCATTACAGCTTTGTATATTATAGGCTCCCTGGATCGTCGACTGGTGCCTCAGTACCAGAGGAATGATGTTCCAGCCTGGCGAGTGAGCGTACTCGTAATCCTTGAGGGCTGGAAGTGTGTTCGTCAGGTTTATCGTGGCACCTGGAGGTAGTTTAAGGCCAGCAGTGATGTCAACGGTTTTGTCCGGAGTACATCCATATGGCCATCCCGTTTTTTGGTTTTTTGTTGTCCCGGAACCAAAATAATTGATGGTCTGCTGGACATTTCCCATTTGCCCACTGTTGCTGATGTTATTGCCCTCACTTCGAGGGGAAACTTTTGCATCAGCAACTTTTCTGCTGGGGACAGACGTTGGGGTGTGTACCAGGTTTGTTTCTGGTGGATCGAGCACTGGGGGAGGAAGATCACTGTCAGGATTAGTGTTTCCCACCGAAGCTTGTTCGGTGTTATTTACATGTGTCTGCTTATTCCAGAACGTTGCAATCTTTTGCTGGACCATCGGCCAATGTTTGTACATCTTGTAGCCAATAATTCCTGCAGCAAGTATCCCGACAAGCAGTGCAATACTTAGGAATATCCCGAGAACCAACTTCCAACTAAACGAAGTGCTGGAGCCGGAAGTGTTACTCGAACGGGGACGCTGCTGTAAGTATCGACGGGAGAGATTGACAATTTTCTCCCACCAAGTCGCCCATTTCCCCTTGGGAAATGCTTGCAGTATGTCAACTTCGATCCAATCCGGCGGATTGAATGTTTGTGAGGGAGAGGGAGGCAGAGATGTGACGTAGAACTTGTTGTTTCTGACCAATTGTTTTTCAACTGGCGAAAGTTCAAAGCTGTAACGTGCCTTCCCTCCTGCGACCACTTGTAGGTCGACGAGTGTCTTTGTGACTTGTTGTAGGGGATTGTTGGTCGCGTCTCGCACCATGAAGGTGCAGTCAATCAATCCTGTCGGTCCAATGAACTCGACAGTAAGATTGACGGCTCCTCCTCGCTGTACTGTTTTTTTGAGTACGGCATCTTCAAGTGTATTTGGCATAATTTTGCTTTCTTCTTCGGTCGTTTTCGGTTTAAGTTGTGACTCCTGTAAGCACTTTTGTGCGGACAGGTGACAATAGTTATTCTGCATATTATTATACACATTTTTGACATAATGTCAAGTATTTTGTACGAAAAATAGGCCTCGTATAAAAGGTTTAATGATGTTTTTGAGCTCAACTGGTGGAGTACTGGTGCCGGGGAGAGGACTTGAACCTCCATGGATTGCTCCGCTTGCTCCTAAGGCAAGTGCGTCTGCCAATTTCGCCACCCCGGCAGGTTGATTGCTACTGGATATTATTGAAAGGGCTGACTTATTTTATATTTAGTCACCTTGTGCGCCCAGTAGGGATCGAACCTACGACCTTATCCTTAAGAGGGATCTGCTCTACCAGCTGAGCTATGGGCGCATGCGTATTTAATTTTTACTCATCAAAACGTCTCAAAAATGTAACAGATTTTTGTTATTTTAGCAATTGTCGTCATACGACGACAGCTCTTCGGTTGCACCCATACGGGTACAGCTCTTCGGTTGTGCTCGGGGTGGGAGTCGAACCCACATGCCTTGCGGCGGCAAATTTTAAGTCTGCTGTGTAAACCAATTCCACCACCCGAGCATATGTAATTGTGGAGACCCAGGCCGGGATCGAACCGGCGCATAACAGTTTTGCAGACTGTCGCGTTAACCAACTTCGCCACTGGGTCATCTTCCTGAAGTCTCTCGCGAATGCAATGTCATCCTCGTGGCCAGTTCCCGCCCAACCCCACTCGGACGACACTGCACTCGCTCGAGTCTTATTCTATAACACTTCTGGCAATCTCGTCTATTTTCTGGCGGTTCTTTTCTCCCTTGTCGATTTCAAAATCAAAGAAAGGAAGAGCGCGCATACGAGCCTTGCTCTTAAAGTATTCCCGAAACTCAGCTCGTTTTCTTTTTGCAAAATCGAGGGCCGCTTTTTCTTTTCCCTCAGGAAGCACGGTAAAAAAGATAGTGGCCTGATTGCCATGATCAGAAAGAGAAACATCAGTTATTGTGAGAAGAGAAACGTAATTTGATTCTCTCTGCATAAAATCTGCAGCTGCCTCTCGGATAAGATCTTTTAGTTTTTGGTCGCGATTTTCAGCCATACTATTTTTGATTATGCGGATTCACTTTTTCAATTGTCTTGAATCCCTGAATCTTGTCTCCGACCGCAATTTCGATTTTTGATTCGATGAGGGTACCGAACTCAAATCCCTCATTGACCTCATCAGTTTTCTGTTTTTGCTGTTGGAGCTCCTTTATTTTTCCTCGCCCAATCTCGGCATCTCTACGTAAGATTTTTACTTCCGAGCCAATGAGAAGGGATCCCTGCTGTACTTTTCCTCCGAGAATCTGCTTGTCCTTTGCCTTACTGAAAAGGGCCAGGACCTTTGCTGTTCCGCTGATTTCATCGATGTATTCCTTTGGAATTTTCTCCGTCACAACATTTTTAACGAATTCGATCAACTTGTAAATAATATCGAATGATTCGACTCGAATAGCTGACCTCTCAAGGATGCTTTTTGCTTTTGCATCGGGCTTTGCGTTGAACGAAAGGATAATGATGTTTGGGTCGCTTTGCGCGGTTTTTACATCTCCCTCGTTTATACTTCCAATTCCTTCAGAAACAATTTTTACGGTGACTTTTTCTTCCTTTATTTTTGCAAGTTCGTGTTTAATTCCTTCGAGGCTTCCGATTGCATCAGCTTTGATAATGAAGGGAAGGGAAATGATTCCTGAGTCAACGTTTGGAGATTTTCGAGGGGCAATCTTGATTGTTTCCGGTTTAAAGCTTGCAGCGAGCTCCTCTGCTTCTTTTTTATTTTCTACAACAACAAACTTTGCTCCGACAGTTGGAATTTTATTGAATCCAATGACTCGAACAGGGCTCGAGAATGTTGCAGTCTTGATAGCCTTGCCCTGAAAATCCTCGAGAATTCTCACTGGAGAAAAAGCGTCTTCAGCAACGACTGTCATTCCGCTTTTCAGAGTTCCGTCCTTGATGAGAAGTGTGGCATAAATTCCTTTCTTCGTATCGAGTCCTGCTTCAATGATTGCACCTTCTGCGAGCTTGTCTGGGTTTGCTTTGAAATCCCCAATGTCTGAGACGAGAATGATCATGTCGAGAAGTTCGGGAATACCAGTTCCTTTGAGGGCAGAAATGGGGACAGCCGGAATATCTCCTCCGTATCCTTCAACATATATTTCCGCTTCTGCGAGAGCCTGTTTTGTGCGGTCGATGTTTGCTTCGGGCTTGTCGATCTTATTGATGGCAACGATGAAAGGAATTTTTTCAGCCTGGATGCATTTCAAAGCCTCGAGAGTCTGAGGCTTTACTCCATCTTCGGCAGAAACGACGAGGATAGCAATGTCGGCGACGTGAGCACCTCGTTCTCGGATTGCACAAAATGCCTCGTGTCCTGGTGTGTCGAGAAAGGTAATGGCCTGAGTTTTGCCATTGCTAGTGTGAACCACTTCGTATGCACCGAGGTGTTGAGTAATTCCCCCTGCTTCCTTTTCAACAATGTTTGATTTTCTGATGTAGTCGAGGAGTGTCGACTTTCCATGGTCAATGTGACCCATGATGACAACTACAGGCGGGCGAGAGGTCGAATTGTTTTTGGTAGGAGTTTTCATGCTAAAAGTGCCACAAGGGCTCTAAGGGTTCTTACTCTACCAGAAAAAATGCTATTTGGCTAGTTGCTACTTGAGCATCTTCATTGCTCCGACTACTGCTTCCTTTTCTTCATCCGACAGCTCATATTCTGAAGCCCCATTTTTGACCGGCTTTGAAAAAATACTCACATGTTCTCTAGCATAAAGACTTGAGACAACCACTCCGTCACCTGCTTCATTTAAAAATGCTGTCGCAAAACTCTGGTTTCCTCCTGAACCGCTTCCTTTGAATGGATTGAACCTGACTGTATACACCGACTGAACACTTTTCTTTAGTCTCTTTTCAACGGTACGAAGATACTCTTCCATGTCAGTTTGGAACTTTCCAAGCTTTGTAAGTGAGGCATCAACTGTTGTTAGGGATTCTATTAGATTTTCAGAGTCTTTTCCAATCAAAAACTTCTTCATCTTTGCCTGAAGCTTGAAAACTGTCATGGCGAGAATGATAACAGCGACCACAAGAATGATGATGGAGATTGTTGTGAAGTCAAAAGCAAATGTCATGGAGCAAGTATACTGTATGGAAATGATTTTGCGAATACTTGAAAAATAAGTATACTCATGGTGATGAAGAAAATATACCTTGATTACGCCTCACTCACTCCTCTCGACCGAAAAGTTGAAAAGGAAATGAAGAAATGGAACAGGAAAGGACCACTTAATCCTTCCTCCATCCATCGCTCTGGAGTTGAGGCAAAAAAGGCACTTGAACTCGGTCGAAAAATGACCGCGGGTTTTCTAGGCGCACACCCTGATGAGATCATTTTTACCTCGAGCGGGACTGAAGCAAATGGACTAGCTCTCGAAGGTGCACTTCGTGCAGCCTATAGAAATGGATTTACAAAACCGCATCTTATCATTTCCGCTATTGAACATTCCTCTATCGTTTCTCTCGTACAGATGTTTGAAAAGCAGGGAGTGGAAGTTACCCGTCTGCCAGTTGATGAGAAAGGCATGATTTCAATTTTAGATTTAAAAAAATCTCTGAAACCTGAAACGTGCATGGTCTCTGTCATGATGGTCAACAATGAAATCGGAGCCGTTGAAGATATTCGAGAAATTGCACGGACAATTCGTCATGCCAGAAAAAAAGGATCTGTATATCCGCTTCTTCACACCGATGCATCTCAGGCTGCTCTTTACCACGATCTTACTATTTCAAAACTTGGCATCGATCTCCTTACTCTTGATGGAAATAAAATATACGGACCACGCGGTGTTGGAATGCTCTATATACGACGAATGACTCCAGTTGAACCAATTCTGTATGGCGGAGGGCAGGAAAGAGGAATGAGATCAGGGACAGAAAATATTCCCGGTATTATGGGATTTGCAAAAGCTCTCGAAATTGCCGCAGGGCAGCGTGAAAAAGAATCAGCGCGTCTTTTTGAATTAAAAAAGTATTTTGTTACTGAATTGCAGAAAATAAATCCAGAGATACAAGTAAATGGAGATATGGAACATTCCACTCCTCACATTTTAAATATTTCCATCCCGGGTCGAGATAGTGAATTTTTTGTCCTTCAGCTTGATGCAAAGGGAATTGAATGCTCGACAAAAAGTGCGTGTCTTCGTGATGAAGATGAATCATATGTTCTTAAGGCAATTGGAGCAGATTCAAAAAAGTCTGTGAGATTTTCATTTGGAAGGGGGACAAGAAAAGGGGATTTGAAGAAAGTGGTTCGAGTTATAGCAAAGATACTTGGAGATAAATAAATTATAAAAAGGACGAAATAGACGGTTGATTATGTCAAGTACCATGGCACTGCCTTACATTGACACCGCACCCATTTTTCATTACTATATGAGCATGCCCCCACTCACCAATTTCACTACAAAAGCAAAGGAAGCCCTTCGCCGTTCACATGAATTGGCTATAGAACGCGGCCAGAACCACGTCAATCCTGTTCATCTTCTCTGTGCCCTCATTCTCCAGGAAGAAAGCATGGTAGCGTCGATTCTTGATAAGTTTGAAGTCGACACAATGCTTCTCACTGATGTCATTCTCGAGAATATCGAAGCGCCTGAAGGGGGACGAACTCTTTCGCCTTCATACCAGATTTACCTAACACCTGAGCTCGCATCGATCATCGAACAAGCCGGGAAAGTTGCACAGTCATTGAAGGACGAATTTATTTCCACAGAACATCTTTTTGTTGGATGTTTTGACGTATCAAGCCAGGCAAAAGAAATTCTTGCGAGATTCAAAATTGACCGACAGGGAGTTCTCAATGTCATTGAAGAGCTCAAAGGTTCCGGAGAAATAAAAGGAGAATCTCCAAAGAAAATGAGAACGCTTACCAAGTACGCTCGCAGCCTCACCAAGCTTGCAAAAGAAAACAAACTTGACCCGGTTATTGGTCGGGACAATGAAATCCTTCGCGTTATTCAAATTCTTTCCCGAAGAACAAAAAATAATCCAATTCTTATTGGAGAAGCCGGAGTTGGAAAAACTGCAATCGCTGAAGGTCTTGCAATTCGAATGGCACAGGGAGATGTTCCTGAATCTCTGAAAGACAAAGAACTCGTTTCTCTCGACCTCGGATCTCTCATTGCTGGAACAAAGTACCGCGGAGAATTTGAAGAAAGACTCAAAAATATTTTGAAAGAAATTGAGCGATCTGACGGAAAGATCGTGCTCTTTATCGATGAGATCCACACCCTTGTCGGCGCAGGTGCATCTGAAGGTTCAATGGATGCTTCGAATATGTTGAAGCCTGCTCTTGCTCGTGGAGAACTTAGGGCGATCGGTGCAACGACTCTCAAGGAGTATCAAAAACATATCGAAAAAGATCCTGCTCTTACTCGACGATTCCAGCCAGTCTACGTTAACGAGCCATCGATTGAGGATGCGACTGCAATTCTCCGAGGTCTCAAAGAAAAGTACGAGCTCTATCACGGAGTGCGTATTACTGATGACGCAATTGTCGCGGCGGTTAATCTTTCAAGTCGATACATTGCCGATCGGTTCCTTCCTGACAAAACTGTTGACCTCATCGATGAGGCCGCTTCTGCATTAAAAATTTCTCTTGAAAATATGCCACCACAACTCGAGGAAACTCGACGCAAAATCATGCGACTCGAAATCGAACGCGAAGCACTAAAAAAAGAAAGTGACCAGCCTGACAGGCAGGCAGGCAAAAATGCCAAGGCTCGCACAGCAAAGATCGAAAAGGACATTGCTGATCTTAGGGAAAGCACCGCAGAACTCGAGTTAAAGTGGAAAAATGAAAAGGATACTATTACCGAGATAAAGAGAATCAAAAAGGAACTCGAATCTTTTCGCATTGATGCTGAAGCTGCAGAAGCTCGCGCCGACCTTTCGAAGGCCGCTGAAATTCGCTATGGCAAAATCCCTTCTCTTGAAAAGGATCTCGAGACAAAGAATCGAAGACTAAAGAAACTGCAGATGTCTCGAAGAATTCTCAAGGAAGAAATTACCGAACAGGATATAGCAGATGTTGTTTCGAGATGGACGGGTATTCCTGTTTCCCGAATGATGGAGGAGGAAGCTCAGAAGCTTTCACGAATGGAGGATGAACTCAAGAAAAGAATTGTTGGTCAGGATGAAGCGGTCAAGAAAATTTCTGACACCATAAAGAGATCTCGTGCGGGTATTGCAGATCCAAACCGCCCAATCGGCTCATTCATTTTCCTTGGACCAACTGGAGTTGGAAAAACTGAACTTACAAAAGCCCTCGCTCATTTTCTATTTGATGATGACAAAGCTCTCATTCGTGTTGACATGTCTGAGTTCATGGAAAAGCATGCCGTCTCTAAACTCATAGGTTCGCCTCCTGGATATGTCGGTCATGATGAAGGTGGAGGACTCACTGAAATGGTCCGTCACCGACCATATTCCGTCATCCTCTTTGATGAAATTGAAAAAGCACACCCCGAAGTATTCAACATTCTTCTTCAGGTTCTTGATAATGGCCGGCTAACTGATTCGAAAGGACGAAATGTCAATTTCAAAAATACTGTCATCATCATGACATCAAATATTGGAGCGCAATTCATCGAGAAAATGGAGAAGCTCGGATTTTCGAAAGGAGAAGAGACGCGAGAAAAAGATAATTACGAAGACGCAAAGAATAAAGTCATGGCAAGTCTCAAGGATTATTTCCGTCCAGAATTTTTGAACCGTCTCGATGATATCATCGTCTTTGACATCTTGAGCAAGGAATCTATCGAGCAGATCGTGAAGATCCAAGTCCAAGTTGTTGTTGATCGTCTCAAGGAAAAGGACATTACCCTCGTTATTTCAAATGAAGTCCATTCGTATCTCGCAAAGGAAGGTTACAATCCGCAGTACGGTGCACGACCATTGAAGCGAATTATCCAGAACAAGATTCTTACACCCGTGGCTTCGTTTATGATCTCTCAAGGGCTTACAAAGGGCGGAACTATTTCTGTCGGTCTTAAAAAAGATTCAAAAGGGAATGTCATCGTTCCTGAGGAATTTGTCTTTGACATTAAAAAGAAAAAGAAAGGGGAAAGCGGACTCATTCTTTCTGGGATTGAGCTTAAGAAGTAAATCTGGTAGACTCATACGAGCTCGTTTGATATGAGTTTATACGCGCCGATCGGATAGCGGCTATTCCAGGAGACTGTAAATCTCCGGCCCTTTGGGCATCGCTGGTTCGAGTCCAGCTCGGCGCACCATGAGTCTTGATTATTCCAAAAGCATCGCCTTTTTCCGCGATTCATTCATTCCTTTTTCTGATGCAAGCCTGAGTATTGCGAGTTCCCCCGTTCTCTACGGTCTCGCGATCTACACAGTTTTCAGTCTTAACTGGAACGAAAAAGAAAAGAAACTCTACATTTTTCGTCTTGAGGATCATTACAAGCGGCTTGTTTCTTCTGCCAAAATAATGGATTTCAATTTGTTTGAGAAGTCGTGGAGCTACGAAAAGTTTGAGAAGATGATTTTCGAGCTTGTAAAGAAAAATAATATAAAAGAAAACGCGCTTGTCCGCGTGTCAGTCTTTGTTGATGCTCTTCTTGCTGGTACAAAAATCCACGATTTGCCTCATTCTCTTTCTGCATACGTATATCCCATGGGAGAAATTCTTCCTCGATCTGGAGTGAACCTTTGCGTCTCGAGCTGGGTACGAAATTCTGATAACGCTATTCCTGCCAGGGCAAAAGTAAATGGAGGATATGTAAATAGTGCTCTTATGAAAAATGAAGCCATTCTCAATGGATATGATGACGCTATTGCTCTCGACGTACACGGAAATGTGACCGAAGGCACGGTAGCAAATCTTTTTCTTGCAAGTGACGGCAAGCTCATTACCCCTTCTTCCAATTTTGATATTCTCGAAGGTATTACCCGTGACAGCATTATGAAGATTGCTCGTGACTTGAAGATCGAAGTCGTCGAACGTGCAGTGAGCCGAAGCGAGCTCTATAGAGCCGATGAGGCATTTATTTCAGGAAGTTCCGCACGCATTACTCCAATTCTCTCAATCGATAAGAGAAGTATTGGAAATGGGAAGCCGGGTCCGATCACTCTTAAACTTTTGAAGAAATATGAAGAAGTCCAAAAGGGCATGACCAAGGAATACGGCGCATGGAGAAAGAAGGTCTAGAGTTTGCTTTTTTGGAGCTCTTGGGGTATAGTACGAGGACTTAATTTTAATCATATGTCACAAGAAAAACTCATAACACTCCGCAATAAAGATACGGGAGAAATATACATCACACGCAAGAACAAGAAGACTGTCGAGAAGAAGATCGAGCTCAAGAAGTACAGCAAGTCTCTCCGAAAGCATATCGTGTTCAAGGAAGCGAAGAAATAGGGAATTATCGCCGAGAGGCGATTTTTTCTATCCTATGGTATAGTGTTTTTGTTGTCATAAGGGCGATTAGTTAAGTGGCATAACTGCGGTCTCCAAAACCGCTGTCGGGGGTTCGATTCCTCCATCGCCCGCAGAAATATATAAAAAGTTTCGCGCTACGACCCGGAGGTGTAGCGCGCTGTGAAAGGGAACGGATTAATTAGTTGTGGCTGAATGACCATTCGAGCACAAGGTTCATTTGTCTCTTGAACTTAGGATGGCAATGGAACATATGCTCTCCATCCTCGATGATCATCGGTCGTGCGCCGAGCATTTTGGCGACCTTGTGTTGGAGCCGAGGACTGTAGAACTGGTCACTGTCTCCAAATACGTGAAGCATTTCACAGAGACCAGTTCTGTGAGGAATTTTGTGTTGACCACTGAGTACTTCCTTGGCGACCAATGCAGATTCTGGTCCGAATTGGATGCCCTGAGATTTTCCTGCCACAAACGGCCTGTCCCAGGAGAACAGTTCGAATGGACGCTTGGCACAGTGGAGGTGATAGAGGTAAGGTAGAAATCTCAGCATAGGTGGAACCCTAATCTGACCTGGGGGAGCCCCGTTGATAGTCACAAGTGACTTCATTAGCTGGGGTTGATAGTACCGGACTCTTTCGAGTATGAGTGCTGCGAAGGAGTGTGCAACTACACGCGGTGGTGAGACAAATTCTGCTAGCCTCTTGACCGCATAATGATAGCAATCCATGACAGTCAGACCTTCAAGGAGATGTGAGTCGTAACCATTGTGGCCAGGCCAGTGAATGACCTCTGAATTTGCTACCATCTCCTGCCAGTAATTAAACTGAGGAGACAGAGCCGTTTCCCACATTCCTGGGAAGAATACGACCTCTGCCGTTTTCTGTAGGGGTGGTTTGGCAACCGGCTCCACGATTATTGGTCGCAAAACCGAAGTTGCTGGCATTGCCAGCGGATTAATTGTTTTCATAAGGAGAACTGAAATTGGTTGTTGTCGGTTTATCTGTAAAGCATCATACTATCTTTTACCAATGCTGTCAACCACCTTTACTGCTGTAACTATCGCCCCCCCCACTACACCACCTCAACCCACTCAATTTCCTTGTTTCTCTTGAACCACACGATCTGCCGCTTTGCATAATGCCAAATTTCCATCTCGAGTTCCTTCACCATATCTTCTTTTGTCATTTTTCCCTGAAGAAAACGAGCGAGGTAACGATATTCGAGTCCAAGGTCTTCCATTCTTTGCCATGAAAGGCCACCAGCATGGAGTTGTTCAACTTCTTCGATCATTCCTTCGTAGATTCTGTTCACAAGCCTGTCATGGATTCTCTCGCGGAGATTTTCCGGAGATGTTCGCAGGCCGATCCAGGTGGCGTTGTAGAGAGGTTCGGTTTTTGGAATGAGAGGAACTTTGCCAAGAGCATCTGCAAGCTCAATAAAGCGTTCAAGCCTCTGGCGATTATTTTTTTCGGAATTATTTAATGTAAGGGAAAATGACCGGTCTATTTTTTCAAGTATTTCAAAAAGCTCCCTGGTTGAAAGTTGTTTCAATTCTGCACGAAGTTCACTGTTGTGAGGAACATCGGGGTAGGCAATATTTTTAATGACTGCATCAATATAAAATCCAGTACCTCCACAGATGATCGGAAGTTTGTCCCGTAAGGTGATGTCAGCAATGGCTCTTTGAGCAAGGACTTTGTACTCTTCGACATTGAATTGGTTTTTTGGATCTGCTACATCAAGGAGGTGATGGGGAACTCCTTTCATTTCTCGCGCAGTTATTTTCCCCGTACCTATGTCGAGACCCTTGTAGACCTGACGGGAGTCAGCCGAAATGACCTCTCCGTTGTTTTTGAGGGCGTATTCCACTGCAAAGCCGCTCTTTCCGACGGCAGTTGGACCAACAATGCATACGACCTTGATTTTAGGGCTTTTCTCCATGCTTTCATGGTATTTCACTTTGGAGATAGTAGCAATTGACAAGAGACTTAAAGTGTGCTAATATTAAGGCTAATCAGGATAGTCCTGAGAGTTCTTAGAAAATTTGGATTATGAAAATCAGACCGTCTCTTAAATGGGCTGGGGCCGTAATGGTGCTCAGCATTCTTGCTCTTGTGTACCGTCTGGTCACAGGAGGAAACGATCAACCTCAACCCGAAACTGAAGTACAGGTGTCAAACAATGCTCAAAAACTTCCTGTTTCAACCGTGCGTGAGTCGGATAATTACCAACTCATTGTCGGGGCGAACCCCTCTGTCGGCAAGGAACAAAACTTCTTGCCGCCGGCTAGTTCAGTTGTCGTAACCAATGAGGCACAACTTCGTTTACTCATCGAACAGACGAAGCCCAAACAAACGCCAGTGTCCAAGTAATTCTAACTCGGTTTAAACCAATTCAACAAACGCAGTAAACCCAATACAGAAATCCTATAATCATGAAAATCAAGAATCTGATCGCCACCATTGGAATGATGGCGTTGCTCGTTGTAAACTTCACTCTCGCTCAAACCGTTCCTGTTTCAATGGGAAATAACGGTGGCGATAGTGGAAGTAGTGGTGAAATCTCAACTCCCGACCGGATACCCGGTGACGTTGCCGAGCTCGAAGCTCTCAACTGGGAGAAGGTTAAATACATCAGCATCTATGGCTGGTCGTCCTCCTCAATCAATTCGACGACAAATGTAAAAACTTCCGTCTGGCTCGATTATTCGGGAACAAACGGAGTCGTTGATGTTGAGGAAGTCCTCGGCATAATCAAGAAACAGCAGCTGTTACTCAGTGTGCTGTATCCGAGTGACCAAATTACACTTGGTTGCTACCTCTATGACAAAGACTACAACGATTTGTTCAATAGCTATTCTGGGGCGAGTATCAATTCTCCCAAGGATGGTGTTTCATCAAATCGTCTCGATGTGGTGCTGGAAATGAGTCAGAACACTTGGCTCAACTTCGCAGATGTCAGTTGGTTCTACATCGTTGAACGCGATGAAAATAACAATCCGATCCGGTATTATTATCCTGGCGAGTACGACATTCGAAATGGTCAAATCAGGTTCCCGAATTATTTCTCCAAGAAAAACGGAGAATTGGTCGTGAGTCTGAAAGACGGCACTCAAGTGGCCTATGGTCTCAAGGCTGGTCGAAAAATCAATCCGACGACTGTTCAAGTCGGAATTGGTAATGTTTCGGCGACGGGGACTCGCACATTCCGTGGCAACAGCAATGTTGTCGCGTATGTCGAAGTTACGCTTGATGAAAATCAGCGAAACATTAGTCCCTTGTCTCAGCTCGTCGTGACGGGCGATAAGCCAGTCTGGGTCTTCCTCGGTGCTATGAGGGCAGTCAATCAGGGTACGGAGTATGCTTTCCAGGCCCAGTTGTGGATGCAAGGACAGACTCCGGCGAACATTAGCCCGATTGAGATTGATTCAACACATGCTGTTGCTAAGCTCCTCAATCCTGGCCGTTACTGGATCAAGTATAGCTTCCCGAGTGGGTGGCCCAAGTTGAACCAGTTTTATCAACCGTACAATCCGTATGGCGATGGTGGCGGAAAAGGCTGATCGCAATAATCCAAATTAAATTCACAGTGCCCGAGTCGATCGCAAGATCTTCTCGGGTGCTTTTTTATTTGGTTGATGTATAATTCTTTTGGCAAAGAAAGGAATAGCTTATGAAGAACAACAAGATACTCGGTTGTACGGAATCAATCGATCGGATCGAATGGTGCGGTCGTGTAAAAAGATCGATCAGCATTGCACAAGAGTTATGCAGGACATCCAGGAGACGCCGTAGCACCAACTCCAAGGGTCGATCGTTCTCGCTGTTGGTCTGTTCGAGGCAAAGGGTTGAATTCTTTTGGCCATGAGCATGTAAATCGCAAACTAAAAGAGGGAGCATCGGGCTCCTTCTTTTTTATTTGTGCCGCGGGAGAGAATCGAACTCTCATGATCTTGCGATCGATAGATTTTGAGTCTATTGCGTCTGCCAATTCCGCCACCGCGGCATACCAGCCTAGTCTACTCTATTTTTACATAAAATCAATTGATGATAAAATGAACACATGACCGCAACATCACATTACTTCAGCGATTCGATCTTCTGGATTGAAGTTGAAAAGATCAAGCCCAATCCTTACCAGCCCCGAAGAGAGTTCGATCAGGACCGTCTCAAGGATCTTGCCGATTCGATCCGCATGTACGGAATTCTTCAGCCGCTTGTTGTAACCCGTAGGGAATTTGAGAAAGAAGATGGGGGACTGGCTGTCGACTATGAGCTCATTTCAGGAGAACGACGCCTCCGTGCGTCAAAACTTGCGGGACTTGCCCAAGTTCCGGCAATCATTCGTCACAGCGAAGAAAATGACCGCCTCAAGCTCGAGCTTGCCATTATCGAAAATCTTCAGAGAGAAGATATCAACTCCGTCGACCGTGCACGGGCTTTTGACCGACTTGCAAAAGAGTTTGGAATGAAGCACACGCAGATTGCAGAAAAAGTTGGAAAGAGCCGTGAGTATGTTTCAAACACGCTCCGCATTCTTGCTCTACCTGAAGAAATGCTCAATGCAGTTTCCGAAGGAAAAATTTCTGAAGGGCATACACGACCACTTCTCATGCTTATTGGACGAAACGAAGAGCAGATGACCTTGTTCAAGGAAATCATGATGAAAAAAATGAGCGTGCGAGAGGCCGAATCTGTGGCCCGCAAAATTGCCCTTGACCGTGTACGAAAGAAGGACTGGACGCATGAGCCGGAGATTCAGGAAATGGAAAGGAAATTCAAAGAAGTTCTCGGAACAAAAGTTTCTATTGATAAATTTGAAAATGGAGGGCGAATTACAATTAACTTCTTTTCAACGGCAGATGTGCGAGCGATTCTTGAAAAAATGTCACATGAATCTTCGTTACACACATCGTCTGCATCTGCTCCATCTTCCATTATCTCAGATGCAACAGCGCTTCAGATTTCACCAGATGAAAAACCGATGGATGATAGGCCAAAGGAAGAGATAGTTAAAGAAGAAAACGAAGAGATCTACTCGGTCAATAATTTTAGTATCTAATTGACTGAAGTTTGGTTTTGATGTATTTTACCACCAGATCACCAGGCATGTTGCTTGGCCCACTTCAGACGCCCGGACGGGCTCAAAGGAGCGGACGCTCCAGAAGAAAGGTTGGTTAGAAACATGAAAAAAACTGCACCGTGGACGATACCTCAATTCGTTACTCTCAACAAAATCATGAAGGAGTTTCCTTGGTTGTGGAGACTCGATAGCGATTGGATTACTGTCAATTGCCAGTGTGTTGTGATTGATCCAAGCCCTCGTGTTTTCAGGGAACGGACTGAACTCCATCTTGATTATTGGGTGCACGGCCTTACTGCTTCGGGGAACATGGCAGTTCGTCATATCGGCAAAGGAACTGGAAACACGAATCTCGCAGAGTATTCTCTCACAGCCCGGTCGGCATTAGGGATGGATTATTCGCTTGCTGGTATTGCCATGGGGATGTTTAATGAAAGAACTCTTTCTTTGGTTAAGGTCATCCGACTCCCCAAGAATGAGTCATTCCAGGATCTCTGTCTTCGAATAGTAGGGAAAAATAGGCTTTGATTACGTTACCTCAGCGCGTTTTCGGACGCGCTGTTGTTTTTATTTCACCTCCTCTTTCTTCTCCTTCTTTTTAAACCCTCCCTTTCTCAAAACTTTTGGTTTGCTCAAAATATCCACCGCTCGCTCAAAGGTAATCTCGTATGGATTGTCCCCATCTTTTTCTTTGATTGATCTAAAGTCTGCATCATGCACTATATATGGTCCAAACCGACCAATGTTTGCTGAGATGTTTTTGCCTGTCGTCGGATGTGCTCCGAGGACGCGAGGAAGAGAAAGATATTTTGTAGCATCTGCTACGCTTACATTGCCTAAATCCATTCCCTTTGGAATTGATGCCATGCGAGGTTTGACTGGAGTTGGATCACCCTTCTTTTTTCTTCCTTTTGCTTTTGGTGCACGTTCTCCGAGCTGGACGTACGGTCCGTACTTTCCGACGAGGACGTAAATAGGGAGGCCGGATTCGGCATGGATGCCGATAGGCTCATCTTTTTTAATTTCAGTTCCATCCATCATGAGAGCTCCCTCGCAGTCGGGATATTTTGAACAGGAGAGGAATTTGCCATTTCGCCCGAGCTTGATTACCATGTCGGAGCCACATTTTGGACATTTGTACTTTGCATCTGCATCACCAAGGGTTGTGATCTTTGCTGTTTTTTCTTTTGCTTTTACAGCCTTGAGAAACGGTGTGTAAAATTTTCGAAGGGTGGCGAGGTACTCCTTTTGACCTGAGGCGATGTCGTCGAGAGAGTCTTCCATTTCTGCTGTGAAAGAGTCGTTGATGTATTCCATGAAATTTTCTTCAAGGAATGATGAAACAACATCACCAGTGTCAGTTGGTTTGAGTGCCTTATTTTCCTTTTCTACGTAGCCTCGCTCTTCAATTGTTCTAATGATAGAAGCGTAGGTTGAGGGACGCCCAATTCCTCTTTTTTCAAGTTCTTTGACGAGGCCTGCCTCGCTGTATCGAGGTGGTGGTTGAGTTGCTTTTTCTTCGCTTCGAATCTCCTTGAGATCAAGTTCATCACTTTTTGAAAGTTTTGGAAGTTCAACATCTTCACCTCGAGCTTCAGGGTCTGCTGAGAGCCAGCCAGGGAAGAGAACACGAGATCCATTGGCTTGAAATTCAGGAAGTTTATCGGTTGTAATGTTTGCTGTGATTTTTGTTCGGAGGAGTTCGGCATCTGCCATTTGTGAGGCTACTGTTCTTTGCCAAATGAGCTTGTAGAGTTTTTTCTGCTCGTCATTTGCTCCAGCAGATTCTGTTGTTATATATGAAGGACGAATTGCTTCGTGAGCTTCCTGGGCATTCTTGCTTTTTTTTGCGTAGGTTCGGAATTCGAGGTATTTTTTTCCAAACTTCCTCTCGACGACTTGGGCAATTTGGCTGAGAGCTACTTTGCTCAGGTTCGTGCTGTCGGTTCGCATGTATGAAATGTGTCCTGCTTCGTAGAGTCTCTGAGCGATCATCATGGTTCGTGAAGGGGTGAAGCCGAGGCGTGAGCTCGCTGCTTGCTGGAGGGTTGATGTAATGAAAGGAGCCCTCGGTGAACGCTTGACGGTTGATTCTTCGACATCAGTAATTTCCCAATCGTGTTTTTTTGCCCGAGCGAGAATATCATCGACTTCTTTTTTGTCAGTTGGTTCTTTTGAGCAGGTAAGTGCAAGGGAAATTCCTCCCTTTGTCTTCATATCTGCAGTGATGACCCAGAATGCGTGCGACTTGAAGGCGCGGATTTCTCTTTCTCGTTCCATTATGATGCGGAGTGCCGGTGACTGTACTCGTCCTGCCGAGAGTCCGTATCGTACCTTTTTCCAAATGAGTCCTGAGAGATCGTATCCTACAAGTCGGTCGAGCACTCGTCGCGCTTCCTGGGCGTAGCGGAGGTTCTGGTCGATTCCTCGTGGATGTTCCATTGCCTCAAGGATGGCCTCCTTTGTAATTTCGTGGAAAACTACGCGCTTTGCATTCTTGAGCCCTGTGGCTTCGGCAATGTGCCAGGCGATGGCTTCTCCTTCTCGGTCGGGGTCGGTTGCGAGGATTACTTCGTCCGCTTTCTTTGCAAGTGATTTGATTTCGCTTACTACCTCCTCTTTTCCCGGAGAAATTTCGTAATGTGGAATGAAGCCGCCCTCGATATCGATGGCTTTTTTATTACTCTTTGGAAGATCTCTGATGTGTCCGACTGATGCCTTTACCGTATATTTTCCGTCGAGATATTTTGAAATTGTTTTTGCCTTTGCAGGCGACTCAACGATGAGAAGTTTCATGGGTGTAGAACAAGTATTACATGGAAACAAGATTTTGGGCAAATATGTAGGAGGATGAAGGAGAAGACATTTCTGATTTATATCAAATAAAAACAAAAGTATTGTTGCAAGCAATCAGGCGTAATCTAAATCGTTTCCCAGAAGATTTTATGTTTAAAGTAGATAAGGAAGAGTTTGAGGAATGGAACCGGTCACAAATTGTGACCGGTTCCCAAAAACATCGTGACCCACGTTTCTTGCCTTACGCTTTTACTGAACATGGTGTTGCAATGCTCTCCTCGGTTTTAAATAGTGAAAAAGCTGTGCAGATGAATATCTTGATCATCCGTGTATTTATTAAAATAAAAGAATTAATTTTATCAAATAAAGATCTTGAAATTAGAATAGGGGAAGTTGAGAAAAAACAAAAGGAACAAGGAAATCTACTAGCCTCAGTCCATTCAGTTGTAAAACATTTAATTGAAAAACCAGCTCATCCAAGGGGAAAAATCGGATTTAATGAAGACGTATAGGTGCAAGAAAAACCTAAAAAGTGTTAAGATTATTATATCTTAGATGAAAAAACTTCTTCTATATCTTCTTGCCCTCATTATCATTTCATATCCCGTCTTTATTCTTGCCGTCCGGCCTTCTCTTACTCGTGATTGGACAAGGGACGAGCAGATTCTTGCTCGAGCGACATTTGATGGCGATCTCGTAAAAATTACCGATATCCGAAATATCACGTATCGAAGCACAGGTGATTACGATGTGCATTATTATGACAAGACATTTGATCTAGGCAAACTCGAATCAGTCTGGTACATGGTCGAACCTTTTACAGGTCATGGTGCTGGAGCTGCGCATACTCTCGTTTCATTTGGTTTTGAAGATGGTTCGTATGTGGCGATCTCAGTTGAAATCAGAAAAGAAAAAGGGGAATCATTTGGAGCTGTCAAAGGACTTTTGCGTCAATATGAACTTGTCTATATTATTGCCGATGAAAAAGATGTAATTAAATTGCGCTCAAATTATCGTAAGGATCAAGTGTTTCTCTATCCAATAAAGACGACGAAAGAAAATATGAGAAGCCTTTTTATTTCAATGCTTGAGCGTGCCAACAAGCTTGCGACAGAACCAGAATTTTATAACACTCTCACGAGCACGTGCACGACAAATATTGTTTCTCATGTTAATGAAATTGTTCCCGACAGAGTACCATTTAGTTTCAAAGTACTCATGCCTGCATATTCAGATGAACTTGCGTACAAGATTGGACTTTTTGAAACCAAGGCTATTGATGGCCACACCATGACTCTTGAAGAGCTTCGTACAAAATATAAAATAAATGATAAAGCGGAAAAATACGCTAATGATCCAGAGTGGAGTAAGAGGATAAGGGAGTAAGTTAAGTTACATAGTCCAATTGACTTTTTTATAAGAGTATGTTTTTATGTTAGGTAAATAAACCAAGTTCTTCGACGTTCATATATCAATCAATAACCTAGCACTAGGTTTGCTTCTTGCCCTATGTATGAAGCAATAATCGGAGAAGAACTAGAAAGAAAGCAATGAAAAAGAGAACCAAAATAATCATTTCTTTGGCACTCGCAATAGTGGTAGTTTCATTGATGAAACGAAGTTCAGAAACTGTAAAGTCCGATCAGGCGGTCGTAGCATCCAATGTGTGGGGTACTTCAGAAGCTCAGGGTCGTAAGGTCGAGACGATAACATTTGTCATCGAGCCTAAGTTTGCCGCAACTCCTGAAAATGTACCCACGACAAACAATCATCGTCCTTTGCACCCAATCTCTCGATAGACAGTCAAATTCTCTAAATTATGAAAAAAATGATACACAGTATAAGCACATTGTTGCTCACTTCAACTCTCGGAATATCTACAGCGGCGGATCTACCTGTTGATCCGGCGACGATTCCGGTAGTTCCAGTTGAGGTTTTGACTAAGGGCAATCAAGGAGTCGGACATTACCTCATGATGAATGTGGATTATGTTACTACCGAACTCGGAGGTCCCTCGGTCGTGTCCCTGCCAGGTCAGTCCTCAAGAAGATTCAACATGGATGAACTTGTAGCTCTTGGTTATCGTCATCGAGGGTCGTTTACTGAACTCAGCAAGGCACTTTCGGGTGCTCCTTACTCGATTTCAGTGGTTCGTACCCCCGATGGTTTCTACGACGTACGACTCGATCTCACCTACCACACTGCCGATGGGAGAAAAGCAATGACTGGTTCGGGTTGGCTCTACATCGATCGAGCACCGGATGGCCGTCTCATCGTTGGAAGGTTTGACCCAAGCGTTTCTATTAACACATCCGTCGCTGTCCACTTTACCAACACAATTGGTGCAGCAAAGTGGGTTCCGCGTGATGGTGGGAAACCCGAAGATCTTCCTGTAAGTAATGACAATGACGTCATTGTCCCAGGTAAAGATTTCGAAAATGGATACCTTGTTGTCGCCGATCAAAATGGTGATGTTTCTGCATGGGATCTCGAATCGGGAAACAAAATTGTTGGGGATCGTGTCACGACACTTCTTGGTAAGGTGAGTTCGGGGGATTTTTATCCTCTTTTCGATACCATTGAGGCAGGCAACCTTGAAGTGTACAAGATCGATGGGCAAGTCTATGCACACATTCCAACAATTGAAACGGTACTGAGTAGTGCATTTGTAGGTTCTGTTGATCTAAGCATTACTCCTTGGGGGACAAAGACGAAAATTCATCCTACGGCAGTCTATGTTACACCAGTCTCGGTTGATGGACCTCCGAGTGCTTTCCAAATCGACAAGGAATCGGATGTTCTGTCGGCGAATAGTCTCTGGTCGTTCGCTCTCCCGGGAGGGATATACCATGTTCGCAGGGTCTATCCAGGAATCAAGGACTTCTCGAGTCTTACATCGTTTACACCGATACATTGATTGGTATTTGTTTCAAAAGCCGCAACATTCCCCTGTTGCGGCTTTCCTCTGCGTATTTTGTCTTGACATTTCATAGAAACATGATAATGTCATCTGACCTTGGTCTGCATGTCGCAGCATCAGGAATTGAACATCGAAAGAGAAAGAAATTAAGATGCAACATAAGTGGATAGTAACAGGGGTCATTCTTGCATTGTCGTTTATGCCAGTTAGTGGCCAAGATTTAACCAAACAACAACTTGATGCAGCTCAGGCACGACAAGTTGTCCTTGATCAAGCCGTAAATTTAGATCGTAGCTCTCAGAGTCTTTCGGATTCGCCGGAGGCCTTAGATCTGCTTCTTAAGCTTCATGAGGCTTCAGTGACTCCAGCCAAAAGGCTACGCCTAATCAAATCCGGATCTGCTTCACCGAATCTCATGCTTATGGATCCAGGTGACGCTACCAATTCACCCTCGGAGATTGTGTATGGAGGAGATGAAGGTTACCAGGATTTGTTCGGTGAGTTTCAGTGCACGACAAATCAGTATGTGTTTTACAACGTGCCGCCCTTCAATCATAGTGATTGGCAAACTGATAATTACATACCTTCACAGTGTCCTTGGGGGTTCATCAATGATCGCCCCTTTGGATCAGGATTTGCCCTCATGTCGTATCCCACCTCAGCATATTATGCTGGCGCAGCAAGGTCTGGGCTTAAGTTGTCACGTACCAATGACTTCGATCAATTCGGAGATCCTATGTCACACAGGATTTCCTTCTGGTATAAGTTTTCAAAGCAATTTAATGTCCCAGCGGATAGTTTTAAGTTCAGTATGGCATTTGTGCAGGGAGATAATGGCATTTTCGCCACCAACCTTCCATCGGTATCTGGATGGACACGTGTATCATTTGTAATTCAACCGTATACATTCACGAACGGGTTTCCTTCGGCAATGTTTACTGTCTTCAAGACTTCGACGACAGGTGGTTCTGGTCCGTCTGCCTATCTCGATTATGTACAATGGTGTGCGATCGAGACGCCCAATCCCACGACGAATGACTTCAAGATATTCGATCTTAATCCTTCGACAGTCAAGGTTCAATGGAATACCATTGTCTATCCCACCAACAAGTGGATGCTGACATTTGCGGGGGACGTCAACGGTCCTTACAGTACAAACATCAACACAACACCAACCATTATCCAAAGTAATAATGTTGCTTACGCAACGTTCACAAAGAGCGATCAGCGTTTTTACAGGATGTGGCACAAAAGGTGACCGAAAGGTTTCCTTAAGCCCCGATCACGGTCGGGGCTTTCTTATTATCGGTATTTTTAAGTTATCCACACCTATTTCTTTGACAGTGAACGATCGTTCACCTATACTATATCTATCACCAAACACGGCCTGTATTACAAAATAATTTTAAAAACACCATGAGTAAATATAGATTTGTTAGAGAAGTAAAAAGGGAATTGAAGCAACTCAATGCTGACATCGACCTCCTCATTATTAAGGGTCGATCATATCGACATCTTGCACAGCGACACAAGTTCCTTACAAAGGAGCTCCGATCATTGAATAGCCGATCAATCATCATGCCAGGATTTATGAGAAAGCTCGGAGGACTCGTTTCGACATTCATGTTCTAAGGTACAATAGGAAAATCAATGAACGATTATAAGAATAAAATAATTTCATACTATAAGAATCACAAACGCATGCCGAGTTATGCGGAGATTATGGACTTGCTTGGGTTCAAATCTAAAAATGCTGTGTATAAATTGGTCAACAAGCTGGTTGCGGAAGGAATCGTAGGGAAGGACTCTCAGGGAAGACTTATTCCCCACAAACTCGCTGGAGAAGTGCCGCTCTTGGGAATCGTGGAGGCGGGGATCCCAACGACGGCAGAAGAAGATGTTCTTGATACATTCAATCTTGATGAATATTTTATACGAGATGTCGGAAAAACTTTTATACTTGAGGTGAAAGGTGATTCGATGATTGAAGAGGGAATTAAGGAAGGAGATCTTGTGGTTGCAGAGAGAACACAAAATCCAAAAGAGGGTGATATCGTCATCGCCCAGGTTGATGGTGGTTGGACGATGAAGTATTTGAGGATGAAAAATGGAAAACCATCACATCTCGAACCTGCAAACAAAAAATACAAGCCTATTTATCCTGAGTACGAATTTACTATTGCAGCAGTGGTGAAGGGGGTGTTGAGGAAGTACTAAACATAATTTATCGAGATTCCAGAATATCAGGTTGATTTTGCTCCAGAAGATAAAATTTGGGATAGGTAGTTTATAGGCACTTTAGCTAACTGAAGTGCTCAGGGTTGAGGATGGAAGTGTAATGGAGTTTAGAATATTACGCCACTCTCACTTTTCCATTTTTCTCGATAATTACCCCTTCAATCTCAAGTGATGAAATTGCTAAATTTATTTCTTGTGCCGAAAGCCCAGTCTTGTATATGAGCTGTTCAATTGTGTGGGGTTCAATGGTTATATATTCGAGTAGCTGCTTCTCATTTTCTCCAAGATTAAGAAGTAATGTCTTTTGTACTGGATTTTCATGTTCTCCTTTCTTTTTCAAATCAAGCAGTTCCAAAATGTCGTCTGATGAGGTGATAACTTTTGCACCACTTCCCAAAAGCTGATGAGGCCCCTCTGAAAGTGGCGAATATATATTTCCTGGTACTGCTCCGACATCACGGTTGTAATCGGTGGCGTATTTGGAAGTGATGAGTGTGCCTGATTGAAGTCCTGCTTCAATGACGAGCGTGGCGTGGGAAATTCCTGCAAGCAAACGGTTTCTCTTTGGAAATGTCCATGGTGCGCTTATTTGCGTCATTTCACATTCGGAAATGAGTGCCCCACCTGCTCTGAGTATTTCTCGGGCAAGTAGCGCGTGTCCTGCCGGATATATGACGCTTGGATCAAGTCCTGAGCCTGGAAAGGCGATAGTATGGAGTCCAGCCTCCAGAGCCGCCCTGTGAGCAAATCCGTCGATTCCCAGGGCCATGCCCGATACGATACATATATTGTATCCCTTGAGCCCTGCGATGAGCTTTTCAGTTACTTCTTTTCCGTAACTTGAATATTTTCTTGATCCCACGACGCAGAGTATTTTGCTTGTGGGTAGGGGAAGTTCTCCTTGTATGTACAATTTTTCGGGAGGATCATTGATCTGTTGGAGAAGGAAGGGAAGTTCATTTTTGTATAGTATTTTTGTTTCCATGGCGGTATCCTAGCAAATCGAAATGAAGAAAAAATAAAGTTTTTCATCCACACCCTGTGGATTGACAGAGTCCCTCGAGAAGCGTACCCTTTTCCACAGAGCGTGGTTCCTGGAAAGAATCACTGACGTGCTCGTTCAATTGGTAAAAACGTAGAAATTGGAGTTAAACAATGGCTAAAGGTCTTAAGTTTATTCACCACAACAAACGTTCCTCTCGTCATGCACCTCAACAAGTGCAAAGATCTGAGCAAGTCTCGGTGTCAACCCTGGTTGCTAACCTGGGTGGCAGAAATTCCTTGAGTCAACGTGCCCAGAAGGGTCGCCCTGGTTGGCAGCGTTAAGAATCGACTGAAATTTGTAAAAGCGGGTAGCATTGTCTGCCCGCTTTTTGTTATGCAAAATACTGCTTTTTCCGCTTGACTTTTGCGGAAAATTGTCTATACTATAAGTGTAGAGTTCTTCACAGGATGGATAGTAGATGATCGGAAGTGAATTGTGTTGGCTTTATTTGGACCTTCAATTTGTATGCAGTTCCTCCAAGACAGCCCCCAAGCCCCAACACATTTTTCACCTCTCCTTCATCCCTTATTTCATCCCATTTCCCTTTTTCCCGCGCGCTCGACTTCATGTCTTGCGCGCTTTTGTTTGTCTGTTTTTTATTACATAAAAGAAAAAACTCCGCCGAACAAACTGCGGAGTTTGATCATGAAGAGTTTTAAGGAGCCTCGAGAAATGGTCGTCTGCGAGACTCACGTGGTTGAACGTCGGGAACAGCCGGACCAACTGCTTGTGGAAACTTGATTTTGGAACGAAGCAAAAGTGTTCCGAGGATTAGGTCTGCAAAGGGTAGAACAACATTGAAGTTCTTGTGCATATAACGGTGATGCAGAAGATGATGGCCGTTGAGGCGGTAGAAAAGCCAGGACTTTTCCAATTTTCTTGCTTTTGGCAAGTGCATGCACCAGTGGATGTATTCGTATGTGCAGTAGTAGGTCGCAATGGTTGCGAATGCGGTTATCGAAATAACCCATGGATGGGATGACCAACCATGGTGCCAAGAATCCGTTATCCAAGCAACCAGCATCACGCAGCATGTCCCAATTACAATGAGTACTGGGCCGTTCCACCAAGCCATTGGTATGGTTGATTTGTCATCTTCATTAATCAGGTGGTAGGTCTGGTCTGATTTGAAGATGCCATGATGCACGACAGCATGAGCCTTGAAGGCATAATCGAATTTGCCAAGGGGTGTGGGAACCGGTTTGTGCATGACAAACCGATGCAGTGTCCACTCGAAGAGTGAGGCAAAGAGGGTGCAAGAAAAGAAGGTGAGGAATCCCACCTGCAAGAATTCAAGGAGGTTTTCCATAATTTTTAAACGGAGTTGACCGATGTTGTTGTTGACTACGAGCAAAATCTACCGCTAAGTATAGCATCTATTTCGCCGAAGTCTCAGTGTACAACTGGCAAAAAGCTCAAAAATACGATATTATTGTCACCATATATTACTTATATGCTCGATATCAAGTTTATCCGCGAAAACAAGGATGTAATAGCACTCGGGGCAAAGAAAAAGCGCCTGACGGTTGACCTTGATGCACTCATTTCTCTCGATGACGCACGAAGAGAGCTCTCAATTTCTATAGAAAAGAAGAGAGCAGAGCAAAACGTTGTGAGTGAAAAAATAACAAAGGCAAGTGCAGCAGAACGAGCAACATTTATTGAGTCAATGAAGCATGTCAAAGCCGGACTTCAGGAAGAAGAAGAGAAGCTCAAAGAAATAATGAAAAAGTGGCAGGATCTAATGCTCCAGGTTCCAAACATGCCCGATATTTCAGTTCCAGAAGGAGCAAGCGATGCGGACAATGTTGAAACGAAGGTGTGGGGAGAAAAGACAAAATTCGATTTTGAAGCAAAAGATCATGTCGAGCTCATGACAAAGCTCGGAATGGTTGATCTCGAGAGAGGAGCAAAGGTTCACGGTTTTAGGGGATACATTCTCACGGGTGATGGAGTGCGACTCTGCTTTGCTATATGGAATTATGCTCTCGATTTCTTTTCAAAAAAAGGATTTACTCCAATTCTTCCTCCAATTATCGTACGAAAACCAAATCTTTTTGGAACAGGATACCTTCCGCAGGGAGAAGAAGATATGTACAAGACACAGGACGGAGATTTTCTAGCTGGAACAGCAGAGGTGCCTCTTATGGGAATGCACAGCGAAGAAGTTTTACCTATTGTTGAGCTTCCAAAACGCTACCTCGGGTTTTCACCGTGCTACCGAAGGGAGGCAGGTGCTCATGGAAAAGATACAAATGGCCTCATTCGAGTGCATGAGTTCTATAAGTTTGAACAGGTGGTGATTTGCGAGGCAAATCACGAAACTTCTGTAAAGTATCATGAAGAAATAAATACAAATACTGAAGAATTTATCGAGTCATTAAAAATTCCATATCATACGGTTGTGAATTGCGGTGGAGATCTTGGTTTGGGGCAGGTCAAAAAGTATGACATCGAACTCTGGGTTCCAAAGGAAGGAAAGTATCGAGAAATTTCTTCAGCCTCATATTTTCATGACTTCCAGACACGAAGGCTTAATATTCGCTACCGTGATCCTGAAGGAAAACTCCGCTACGCGCACTCACTCAACTGTACTGCCATTCCAACACCGCGCATTCTTGTCTCACTTGTAGAAAATTATCAGCAAAAAGACGGAAGCATCAGAATTCCTGAGGTTCTACAGAAATATTTCGGAAAAGACTCAATAACTCCAACAGCTTAACCTCACGGCGAGCAATGTCTCTTTCAAAAAGATCTAGAGTCCTTCAATCATCACAATTTGCGGAAAAAAGGCGCAAAAAAAAGATCGGTATGATAGTTATTTTTGTGATTGCCGTGACACTTGTGCTTGCTTGCACAGTCCTTTTTTTGCGGATTCCATTTATTCAAATTTCAAAAATGGATATTAAAGGAATTCCGACAGAATTTTTTCCAGCAGTCATTCAGAGTATTGAAGGGGAATTGAAAGGAACATATTTCGGCCTCATTCCAAGATCGAATATCTTTTTATATCCAAAAAAAGATATTGAGAAAGTTCTAATAGCACAATTTAAGAGTATACAATCCCTATCGATTTCTAGAGAAAATCTTTCTACTATTGCAGTCACCATCTCTGAAAGAACAAAAGCAGCCCTTGTGTGCGAAGGATTTCATGATGATTCAGAGAATACCAATTGTTTTTATACAGATGAAAACGGCTATGTGTTTGCAAAGGCAGGGGCGACTACAACAGATAATTTTATCCGCTACTACCTCATAACTGACAAAGGAGATGAAATTCTCGGGACCGATTTTATTGATTCAACTCATTTTAAAGAGATCGCGAATTTTGTAGCTGGATCAGCCAAAGCGGGGATTATTCCACTCGGTGTTCTCATTAGTGAAGGAAATCAATATGAAATGTATGTTAAAAATGCAGAGCATAATAACTTGCAAGGAACTTCGACCCCCTCCGAAATTACAGTTTATTTCGATACACGGACTCCACTTACAACGACACTTTCAAATTTTGTAGCTTTTTGGAACAGTACGTTTAATGTTGCTCCACAAAAGAAGGCAACAACTACCCCAAAAATTGATTATATAAATCTCCGCTATGGAAACACTATATTTTATTCCGCACAATAGCCATGCTTCCAAGACCAAAACCCTACAATTTCTTTTTTTCAATACTGACCGCTATTGGAACTGGAGTGATTGGTTCGTTTCTCATTATCTCTGGCATTAGGATTATTTTTGACGAACTTCTTTTTCCTCACATTTCAAGATCATTTGAATATCGAAGTGCGGAATTTTCTTTTGATACTCAATCAGTTTTGAATGGCCGTGAGGTAATCCAGGGTGCGAAAGAATCAATATCAAGCAGCAACAGGAAGGATGTCATTTCCGCTTCATCGTATATTGTTGCTGCGCTTGGAAAACAGGATGAAAAAGGACCACACAGCAGCGAAGTCCTTGTCGAGAAAAATGCTGATACTCTTTTACCCCTTGCTTCTGTAACGAAACTCGTGACAGCTGTGGTTGCTCAGAGACTCATGCCTGGAGACGAACAGATCGAAATTACCAAAGCCGTGCTTGCCACAAATGGTGATACAGGGAAACTACGTCTTGGAGAGAAGCTAACAGTTGATGAACTGATGTACCCACTTCTTATGGTTTCAAGTAATGATGCTGCCGAAGCTCTTGCGCGAGCATTCGACCGAAAAAAATTTATTAAAGAAATGAATGACTGGGCAAATTCGATCGGAGCTTACCGAACGTATTTTCGTGACCCCTCAGGTCTCTCAGTCGAAAATGTTTCAACGGCCCGCGATATCACCATCATTACTCAGTGGATCCAAGATAACATGCCGGAGATTATCGAAATCACCAATACCAAATCAAAAACCGTTCGCGTCCACACGTGGACAAATCCAACCCATTTTCTAAATCTTTCCGTGTATGCCGGAGGAAAAAATGGTTACACACCGGAGGCAAACAGAACGGGACTTGCTCTTTTTAAACTTGGAACTCCAGAAAAAATGTATGCGGTAGTGCTTCTTGGTAGTTCTTTTCGTGATGAGGATACACTCGATGTTCTCGACCTCGCCTTGAAGAAGATGTAATGTGTGCTAGTATCACTCTCATGAATTTCTGGCAAAAACTTCCCAAACCCTTCTTTGTCCTGGCTCCCATGGCAAATGTCACCGACGTGGCGTTTCGGGCGATGCTTGCTAAATATGGGAAACCGCATGTGATATGGACAGAGTTTGTATCGGCCGATGGGCTTGTTTCTCCTGGACGGGAGGTGCTTCTCCGCGATCTTGAATTTTCTGCCGCAGAGCGGCCGATTGTTGCCCAACTTTTTACCGGTCATCCCGACAAAATGCTCGAAGCGGCGAAACTCGTAAAAAAGCTCAGATTTGATGGTCTCGACATTAACACGGGTTGTCCTGATCGTTCTGTAGAAAAACAGGGTGGAGGTGCAGCCATGATTAAAGACAAAAAAAGTGCTCTTGCTGTTTTGAATGCTGCACGTGAGGGTAGTGGTCTTCCTGTTTCAATTAAGACTCGTATCGGCTACAACAAAAACGAGATACGAGAATGGATCGGTTTTCTTCTTGAACAAAAACTCCCGGCTCTGACTGTTCACCTTCGCACCCGAAAAGAAATGTCCGATGTTCCTGCTCACTGGGAACTCATGCCTGAGATTGTAAAAATGAGAAATGAAATTTCTCCAGAGACTTTGATCATTGGAAATGGAGATGTTATGTCTCTTGATGAAGCCTACAAACGTGTAAAGGAAAGTGGATGCGACGGAGTAATGATTGGAAGGGGAATTTTTGGAAATCCATGGTTTTTCTCCGGAAAATCTGCAATAGTTGAGGAACGATTAAGGGGACTTGTTGAACACACAAAACTTTTTGAAAAGAAATTGGGAGATGTGAAGAATTTTGCAATTATGAAAAAACATTTCAAGGCATATGTGTCCGGGTGGGATGGGGCAAAGGAACTCAGGGTGAAATTGATGGAGACCACAAGCGGAGCAGAAGTTGACAAAGTAATAAAAGAGTATCTTAAAAAGTAGAAGGGGATAACTTTCTTGTGTTTGGTAAATAAGAGGAGTAGTATTTTACACAGCAAGAATGATCTTTGAGTAGGACAGTTCGAATCCCACCTAGGGATTGTTCTTGTTGTTGTTAAACCGAAACAAGCAGGTAACATAGGAGAAAAACGATGAAAATAAGAAAGTTCGTTGGTCTACCTCTAGCAGCATTTCTTGCTGTTGGAATCGGAATGCTCGTTGCACCCCCCGCGCCGGCTCATGAAGCGGACGTCGGACAAGTTGCGATCAGCGAAGTGCAAAAAGATCTTGGCGTGGGCTTCAACCCCGATACTCTCGGCCAGGAGGACGTTGCGCTACATGCAATTGCGGGCCGCCAGATACTCGCCGTTCAAGAAGCCGCCGTCACGACTATCGTTACGTTCGCTCCGGCCTCGCCTATGGCTATCGCCGCGAATCAATCGAAGACGACTACCGTTGCCATCGCCGCTATCGGCGTCAAAGCAATCCCAGTGGCGCATGCCCAGATTGCGAAGACCTCGGCTGCGGAACAAGAAGTGGACATCGCCCAAAAAGCAGGAGGTGATGCTTCGGCACTCAAGATTGTCTGAAGAAGTTTGGGCGTGGTGTTAACGTCAAAGGTGCCCCCTGAAGGCATCCTAGATGAACCCCGTGTTGCAAGTGCAACACGGGTGTTTTGTTTTCTTTTTTCCATATATGCTACAATCTCCCTATGGCAGCCAAAGAAAAAACCCCAGAAATTTCATCAGTTTTGTACCGAAAATACCGACCTTCGACCTGGAGCGAAGTCGTTGGCCAGGAACATGTGGTGAGTGTCCTTCAAGATTCATTAAGGAGTGGACGTATTGCCCATGCCTACCTTTTTGCTGGAAGTAGGGGAACAGGAAAGACTACCATTGCCCGTATTTTTGCAAAAGCTCTCGATGTCAGTGCAAATGATATTTATGAAATAGATGCGGCTTCGAATCGCGGGATTGATGATATTCGAGAGATACGAAATGGGGTCAATGTTCTTCCGTTCGAGTCTCCGTACAAGGTTTACATTATCGACGAGGTCCACATGCTCACCAAGGAGGCCTTCAATGCTCTTCTCAAAACACTCGAAGAACCACCAGCTCATGCTATGTTTGTCCTTGCAACAACAGAGACTGACAAAATTCCTGAGACTGTTATTTCCCGCTGCCAAGTTTTTACATTTAAAAAACCTTCGAGGGAAATTCTTGCAGATATTCTTTCCAAAACTGCAAAAAAAGAAAAATATACCCTCGAAGTGGGTGTCGCAGATCTCATTGCTCTTCTTGGCGACGGGTCGTTTCGTGATGCTTTGGGTATTCTCCAGAAGGTTCTAAGTTCTTCAAAAGATTCAAAAGTTACTCTCAAGGAAGTTGAGGCAATTACGGGCGCTCCAAAGGGCAGTCTTGTCAATGATTTTATTTCCGCACTTTCCCTTCGCGACAAAGAAAAAGCTTTGAAAGCTATTTTCTCTGCAAAAGAGGGAAATGTCGGCATGAAACTTTTTGTCGCTCTCACTCTCGAAAAAATGCGAACCATTCTTCTCATTAAAAATGTTCCGGCTCTTTCAAGCAGTCTCAAGGAACATGTCTCATCTGATGACTGGAAAGTTCTTGAAAAGATCGCGGGTGAATCAGAAAAGGGAATTACTTCATCCATGCTCGTCTCGCTCCTCAAGGCTTACGATGCCACTGAAAAGGCCTATATTGAGTCGTTACCACTTGAGCTTGCGGTTATTGAGATGTGTGGGTAGATCTTGAATAAACCCTAATTTTAAGGTATTTTTAACCTACATTGCGGGATCGTCTAACGGCAGGACAGCGGCCTTTGAAGCCGTGAATGTTGGTCCGACTCCAACTCCCGCAGCCTGAAAAAATGGACAATAAATTATTCAAAGGTACAGCTGAATATTACTCAAAATATAGAGCAGGTTACCCGAAAGAACTTTTTAATTACGTTATTCAACGTTTTTGCATGAATAAGAATGGTAGGCTCCTTGATATAGCTTGTGGGACAGGCCAGCTTGCTATTCCACTATCAAAAAACTTCAGAGAAGTGATTAGTCTTGACCAAGAGCAAGAAATGCTTGATGAAGGCAAAAAAGAAGCTGAAAAATCCTCAATAAAAAATATTCACTGGATTTTAAATAGTGCAGAAAATATAAGTTCGGAATTAGGGCATTTCAGTCTTGTAACTATCGGAACGGCATTTCATTGGATGAAAAGAGACCTTGTACTTAAAAAAGCTTACGATCTTATAAATGATAACGGTGCACTTTTGATTGTAAGTAACATTTCTGATAATCCCGGTAGCAACGGATGGACTCGAGAGGATGATGTATGGAAAGAGGTGAGAAAAAAGATTGTACAAAAGTATCTTGGCGAGCATAGACGTGCGGGAAGTTCCTTATATGTACCTTCTAATCGAAATTTTAGGGACCTTCTTACACAATCACAGTTTGGTAATTGTGAAGAACTGATCTTTACATGGATCAAGACGTGGAATCTTGAGGAGGTTATTAATCATTTATATTCAACGTCATATGCCTCAAAAGCTCTGCTTGGTGACAGGATTAATGACTTTGAAGCCGATTTGAGAGTAGAACTTTTAAAATACGAGCCAACTGGGATTTTTGTTGAGCACGTAAAGACACAACTCCTCATTTCGATAAAGAAGTAATCAATCTTGCCAGATACGTTTATTTATCTCATTTTGACCCCGACCATGACGGGTCTATTCACCTCAAGTAAAAGTGCTACCATACCCTTACAAGGTCTCACCGCTAAAGGTTCTAGACCGAGCATCCCAGCCAAATAAATTATTTTATATACCCTAATTCTCTACAAAGGCCTTCTGTCGGAGGGCTCAATTTTACTTCAGACAACCCACTTGGCAACAACCATTTATATTCTGAATGTTCCTCCGATAGAGTAATTGAAACTAAGTCGGCTGTTGTATCGTGTAAGACAACCCTGTATTCCCAAAAATTCATCTTAACAAAAACTCTTTCGCCCGTCTTCTTCAGTGTTTTTTCGGTGCTGCCAGTTCTTGTGCTATTTATCAATTCCAAATTATACTTAGAAATATCTATGCCTGTTTCTTCGAGTATCTCTCGAATCGCTGCATCATTTGTACTTTCACCCTCTTCTATTCCTCCGCCCGGTATTACCCAATATTCTTCATACGATCCCCTGTAGGCAGGATTTGATTTAACAATAAAAATTCTACCATCCTTTGATACCATCAAAATTCCGACAATATTACGGTGGATTTCTCTCATTTTTGAGATTATATCATAGAAAGATTTCGGGCAAGATTTTTAATGGTATACTTATTCTTATGACCCCCAACATCCACCCTCTTTTTGTCCACTTTCCCATAGCCCTTCTGTTTCTCTATTCAATAGTAAAGGTAATCCCATTTCATCGATGGTTTCCAAAGGTGGCATGGAGACATATCGAGCGAGTACTCCTCGTTATCGGAGTACTCGGTGCTTTTGCTGCAAGTTACACAGGGGAGATAGCAGAACATATTGTTAAGCCACAAAGGGATCTTGTTGAGATGCACTCACTATTTGCTGACTTCACGACATGGATTTTTGGAGCTCTTCTTTTAGGAGAAATTTTATCTCTCCTAATGCCGGTCCTTATTACTCGCCTCAAATCTCCAAAATTTATTTCTTTTTGTCTTTTTATCCAAAAAATACTCACTCATCGAGTCTTTTCAAGGATTCTTGCGATACTCGGATTTATTGCGATTACAGTGACGGGACTTTTGGGAGGGACGATGGTATATGGACTGACAGCTGACCCTATTGCACCTCTCGTACTCAAGATTCTAGGAATAACTCTCCAATAGAAATCGTCTTCTGTCACGGTTTGCCATCTCCTTGTGTAGCTATAGCCCTATGGTATAATGCCCCCATTAGTTACATAATTTAAATACATGCCAACAAAAACAAATTCTGCATTTATGAAGCCAATGACAGTGAGCGCAGACCTCGCAGCAGTCGTCGGAAAAGGTCCAATGCCTCGATCAGAGGTTGTAAAGAAGCTCTGGGTCTACATCAAGGCTGAAAAGCTTCAGGATGAGAAGAATAAGCGAAATATTAATGCTGACGAGAAGCTCAAGAAGGTCTTCGGAGGCAAGGGAACTGTCAGCATGTTCGAAATGACAAAGCTCGTTTCAAAGCATCTTTCATAATCCACTTCTCCTTTTGTAGGTAGTAGGTTACAATGGAGCTATATGGCTTCTTCAAAGAGTGTTCAAAAGCATAATGACAGTATCGCCCTCATGATACTTGTCATTATTCTTTTTGTAATTTTCTTTGTGGTCTATTTTACCTCGGGTGTACGCCACCGTCCGACTGAGAGATCTTTTGCAGCGGATGTTACTTCTCACAGGGCAACTCTTCTTGGTATGTTTACGTGTCTTCCTCACATCACTTCAGATGGCCCTCATACCGAGGAATGTGCCTATGGAATTAAGACTGACGATGGGGCGTATTACGCCCTTGATTTTGGGGCACTGTCGACAGTTCCTTCGCTTTCAGCCGGAAACCAGATTCAAGTTTCAGGTCTGCTTACGCCAGTTGAGATGCTCAGTTCAAATCATTGGCAAAGATACCCGATACAGGGAATACTTTCAGCTACTGACCCTCTGATTTTTCTTTGAAATTGCTCAGCATTGTGCTATCCTCAGATTTATGTCCAAAAACGAAGGAATCCTCCGCTTTGAAGAAGTGAGCTTTAATTATGGCCACAACAAGCCCATCCTCGATGAGGTGAGCTGTTCTGTGCGTCGTGGATCAAAGATCACCATCATGGGTCAGAATGGTGCTGGGAAAAGCACTCTTTTTGCCTTGATTACTGGTAAATTGAAACCTGAATCAGGAAGCATTTTTACCAACAATGCAAGTATCGCGCTTTCCCGGCAGGTTATTCCTCGTTCAGAAATGACTCTCACTGTTCGGGAATTTTTCCAGAACTGTTTTAAGGAAAAGGTTTATGATATTGATCCAAAAATTGATGAAATTCTCGAAGTCGTGAATCTCCATAGTGGAATTCCCGGTTTCAAGGAAAAGACAATCAAATCTTTTTCGGGGGGTCAGCAGGCTCGGCTCCTTCTTGCATCAGCCCTTATCCAAAATCCTGATCTTTTGCTTCTCGATGAGCCTACGAACAATCTCGACAAGGCAGGAATTGAGCATCTCACTGACTTTCTCATCAAATATCCAAAAACGGTGATCGTCATTTCCCATGACGCAGACTTTCTCAACAAATTTACCGATGGAGTTCTCTATCTCGACGTCTTTACCCGAAAACTTGAGCAGTATGTCGGGAACTATTCGGATGTACTCGAACAAGTCACCGCTCGTGTGGAAAAAGAGAATAGAAAAAATGCCCAGCTTGCCAAGGAAATTCAGGAAAACAAGGACAAAGCAAACTTCTTTGCAAACAAGGGAGGCCAGATGCGTCTCGTGGCAAAGAGAATGCGTGAGCGTGCTGAGGAACTCGAAGAAGAAAAAGTCGATACACGAAGGGAAGACAAAACCATTAAGCCATTTACCATTCCTCATCAGCCGGAACTTATTGGGGATATTTTGACTATCAAATCTTTTTCGATACTGAGCCCGGCGACTCACAAGATTATTAAAAGAAAAACAGATATCAGGCTTCGAAGGAATAACCATCTTCTTCTCCGTGGTCCAAATGGAATTGGCAAGACGAGCCTTCTTGAATCTCTCGCGAATGGTTCTGCCCTTGGTTCTCAGATTATTGATGGAACACGGGTTGGATATTATCGACAGGATTTTTCAACCCTTAATTTTGAGGATACTGTCTATCAAAGCCTCGAAAGTGTTGTGCGAAAACTCGAAGGAAGAATAGTCGAACAGGAAATCCGATCTGTTGCGGCAAGTTTTCTCATTACCGGAGACATGGTTCACACAAAAATTGGTTCCCTTTCAGAGGGACAAAAGGGACTCGTGGCTTTTGCGCAACTTGTGCTTCTTAAGCCGGGACTCTTGATTCTCGATGAGCCGACAAACCATATTAACTTCCGACATATTCCGGTTATTGCAGAAGCTCTCAATAAATATGAAGGGGCAATGGTTCTCGTGAGCCACGTTCATGACTTTGTTCATAAGATCCGGATCGATCAGACGTTGGATTTGGAAAAATAGAGACTTATTAAGTAAATATGTTATACTGAATTTATTATGGCAAAAAGACAAAGCGCAAGCACAAATAGAAAGACTTCACGTTCAAAGAAGACAAAGAAGCGATTGGCGATAAAGCACGCTCGAAAGGCGGCACGTCGAAAGTAACAAAGATGCCCCGTTTGCCAGTCGGCGACGGGGTGTTTTTGTGTCCGTGGCATTTGTTTACAATGTATATACAATGTCACACAACTGCATATGTACTACATCTATATCCTTAAATGCGCAGATGGAACTCTCTACACTGGGTCAACAAATGATCTCGAAAAGCGCGTGCATGCCCACAACACCTCAAAAACCGCAGCAGAATATACCCGTTCCCGTCGTCCTGTAGAACTTGTCTACTCAGAATCATTCAGAACAAAAAGCAAGGCGCTCAAAAGAGAATGGGAGATAAAGGGGATGGAAAGAAAGGGGAAACTTATCCTTATTGAAAACTAGCATTTCCCGCAACCCAGCCAGTTGTCCAGCACAGCTGGAGACTATATCCTCCCGAAGGTCGGTCGATATTTAAGACGTCACCAACGAGATAGAGATTTGGAATAATGCGAGATTGCATTGTTTTGAAATCGACTTCCGTGAGGACAACTCCTCCAGACGACACAACCGCTTTGTCAGAACCGAGTAGGCCGGTGACGTTCATCGGCATTCCTTTTATTACATCAATAAGTTTGAGGCGCTCTTCACGAGAAACCCCGTTGTTTGTTTTGTCCGCATCAATTTTTGCAAGCTCAATGACAGCGTCAACAAGAGCAGAAGGAATGAGAGAGCCGAGAGAATTTTTTATTTTCTTTTTATCATCAAGTTTAAATAATTCTTGGAGTTTTCTGTTTAACATCCCATGATCGAGGGTGGGAAGGAGATCGAGTTTAATGATAACTTCGCCATATTTAAGAAGTTCGCCAATGTCCTTACTCATATTGAGAATTGTCGGGCCGCTTATGCCAAAATGAGTAAAAAGGATCTTGCCTTTATGTGATTCCTGCTTCTGATTATTCTGAAATGTCGTAAGCTTGATGTCTTTGAGTGTAACTCCCTGGGCATTTCTGACCCATTTGTCTGAAACACTTACAGGAACAAGAGCAGAATCGGACTCGACGATAGTATGGCCGAGTGATTTGAGCCACAAAAATCCTTCGCCCGTTGATCCAGTTTCTGGCCGAGAAGTTCCTCCTGTTGCAACTACAAATTTCTTTGCATATATTTTTTCTCCACCTTTCAAATTCACCGCTGTAATTACACCATTTTCAGTTTCAAATCCATTCACCGCAGCTTTTGTTTTAATATGTACATTTCCTTCTTTCATGTATTGAACGAGAACATCCCAGACAGACTGTGCGCTGTTACTCACCGGAAAGACACGGTTCTCAGCTTCAACTTTTGTAGCCATGCCGCGAGTATTGAAAAATTCAATGGCATCTTTTACATCTCTTTGTGAAAATGCCGAGAAAAGAAATTTGTCGCTATCCTTGTATTTTGCAAGAAATGCCCGAACGTCATACTGGGCATTGGTAACATTGCATCGCCCTCCTCCTGTAATCAAAAGCTTCACCCCGAGAGTCGGGTTTTTTTCAAGCAAAATGACCTTGGCACCGGCTTCAGCAGCCCGTCCCGCAGCCATCATTCCTGCCGGTCCACCGCCAATTACGGCCACATCCCAGACTTTTGACTCAGTAGCTTCACTCATGAAATCAATAGTAGCATGGAGCGTAATTTTTTGCCTGATCGAACGTCATAGGGGTTGCAGGAATTATTAATTAAATAAAATCTATGCTTATTACTATTGCAGTCATTCTTCTTGTTCTGTGGATTTTGGGAATTGTCGGTGTGTACACCATTGGCTGGTTTATTCATATTCTTCTTGTTGCGGCAATTGTAATGTTTCTTGTGCGAGTCATTCAGGGAAAAAATCCAGTTGAGTAAATTGTAAAGGTGTGAAAAGAAATTTCCCAAAAAGTTATGCACTTATCTGGGATTTTTCTATTGTGTTATTTTTTTCATGTAGCATAATAAAGATGTTGATTAAATATTTTTAAAATAAAAGTCGAGAATATTTTATCCAACTCTTATACATAATTTTAAATCCAATCCTCACATGAAAAAGAAAATGGCAAAGCGTTCAGCAAAGCGAAAGACGGTAAAGAAGTCAAAGAGAAAGTCATCACGTCGACGATAAAGAAAAAGATCACGCAATCAATACAGGTTGCGTGATTTTGTTTTGGGGGTAGAATGGCCTTACGTACCATGCTTCAAAACTTTTCCCCTATCCAGAATCATATCCTTTCGAGGCTTAAAAACGCCAAAAACCTCCGATATAGCGAGATGCAGCCTGACAAAGTGCCAAATGACCTTTTCAATTACCACCTCCAGTTTCTCGTTAAAAAGGGGATGGTTATTAAATCTGGAGACGGCTACAGTCTGTCGGAAAACGGCATCAAGCATGTCGCCGATCCGCATCCTCACAACAATGCTCTCACCAGTCTTTTTAAAATAAATGTTATTACGATTGTCTCTCGAAAGGTACGAGGAAAGATTGAGATTTTAAATCAGGTTCGAACATCCAATCCTTCGTACGGAAAAATTGGAATCATGGGGGGAGTTGTTCTCAAAGGAGAGCTCATCGAACCAGCAGCAAAAAGAAAATTGAAACAAGAAACAGGACTTGATGCAGATTTTCGTCTTGTTGGTTGTGAAAGGAGAATCATGTACAAGAAGGGCGAGATTTTTTCTGATGTCATGTTTCCAATTGCTTACAGCGATTCTGTTTCCGGAGAATTGATCGAAGATACCGAATTTGGCCACAACATGTGGGTTTCAATCGATGAGGCAATAAAAAATGAATCAATCGAGTTCGATTATATTCAAGGAATTCGAACAGCACTCGCGGCCATTAAAAAAGGAACCATCAAAAAATTACCTTTCTTTTTTAAGGAAGAGATTAGGAGTGACGAAATAGAATCGTAGTTTGCCGAGGACCCCCTCTCTTTTTCCTTTTTCCCTAATTGCTAAAATCAACGAATTATTCGTTATTTAAATTATATGAAGATACAAGAGCTCAAATCAAAAGGTTTCGTAAAACTTTCTTACCCAAAAGATCTGCGAAAAGCGGTTGATGGAACAGTCGAATCCTGGAAAAAGTTTTGTGCGTTGCCAATCTGGGTCAAACAAAACCTTCCGTACAGCAACAATGCAGATGGAGTTGGTTATGAAATTAAAGATGGAAGCGGGAACAAAGGTGATCGAAAAGAGAATTTTGACGTTACAACTGGCGGAAAGGAATGGCTCGAAAAACATATTGATGAAATAAAAAATCCAACAGCTCTTGAGTTTGTAGAAAAAGCCACAGCCCTCGTTAGTCTTCTCAAGCCAAGTATTCTTGAATTTGCAAAAGAATCGGAGAAAGCATTTGGCCTGAAAGATTTTGTAAGAGAGGTCGAGGCAAGCGAGAGTACATTTTTCGTGAGATTTATTCACTATTTCGGGAGCAGAGAAATTAATGAAGAGATCGCAGTAGCGCATACTGACCAAAGCGGATTCACATTCCATATTTTTGAAAGTGATGAAGGATTCCAATGCCTAAGTCAGGGTAAAAAATGGATTGATATTCCAATTACAGAAGGCGGAACTGTTATCATTCCTTCGATGCAGATGCAACTCAGATCAGATGGAGAATTAAAGGCAACATGTCACCGAGTTATTGCAACTTCAGAAACTGCAAAAGATGGACGCTACTCAGCTGTGTGTTTTGTTCAATTAAAGAACACTGCAAAATATAATAAAGATATACACGGTCGTCTTCAGGAAAAGGAGCCAGGATTCAACTATGATATGCCTCACAAAAAGTTTCGAGAGCTTTTCAAAAAGTAATTTGCTACAATATGAGGAAATAAATGCTAAAAGAAACCGCAATCTTTGGAGGTGGATGTTTCTGGTGTACAGAAGCGGTTTTCAAGATGCTCAAGGGTGTTTACTCTGTGACTCCAGGATACTCAGGAGGGAAAATTGCAAACCCTACCTATGAACAGGTGTGCGGAGGTGCTACTGGTCACGCAGAATGTACAAAAATAGAATTCGATCCAACAGTCGTCGATTTCAAAACTCTCCTTACGGTTTTCTTTGGATCACATGATCCAACAACTCTCAATCGACAGGGAAATGATATAGGAACCCAGTATCGTTCAGTCATTTTTTACACAACTCCGGAACAGAAAAAGATTGCAGAGAATGTTATTAAAGAGATAAATGATTCAAATAGGGAAGGCAAGCCAATTGTCACGGAAGTAGCACCGCTTGATGTTTTTTATGAAGCTGAAGATTACCACAAAGACTACTTCGCAACTCATCCAGGAAATCCGTACTGTGAAATTATCATCAATCCAAAGCTCGAGAAAGTACAAAAAGAATTTGCGGTTTTATTAAACGATACATCTAAAAGTAAATAAAAACCACCCCTGGGACATGTGTCCCAAGGGCAGTGGTGAATTCTTTTTACGTAGTGGCAGGTGTCAGCCCTGCGAGGTTTTTCTTTTCATACTCCTCTTTTGCCTCAGCGAACTCCTCGTCCACTTTTCCGCTGTGTAGACCGAGAGCAACCAAGAGCCCACAAATATCCTCATATTGCCGTCGAGCGACTAGCGTTATCGTGTTTTTTGGGCCATGCTTTTTTTCTTTTTCAATTAGCTCGAGAATCGTTTCGTTGAGGATATTTTTTGCTTTATCGACAATCGTCTCGAATTTCATTGCTGCAAGCTCTCCAAAGTTGCATCCAAAGAGCTTACAAAGTTCCCCGAGCTTGGTGCCAAATTTTGTCGTTGATAGACAAAAACCTAGGCCCATTAATAGAGTGGTGAGGAAGATGAGTGCACATCCCACGAGTGTTCCATTGGTAGTGGGTGGAGAGTACTGCTCGGATAATTTCATACCTACCAAAAGACTAATTGCCAATGACAGAGACAAAAATATTTTTCCCCAAAACATTTCGCTCCTCGCTTGTTTAATCGGTTCTTCTCCTTGCCGTGATTTCCACCAGGCTACGAGTGTGGGGTGTATTTCCCCCAACTCATGGAGTACTATCAGCGTGTTCTTTTTCATGTGTGCTTACTTTTCGGTGTCTTGTTGCTGCAACATAAGGCTTCAGGCCCCTCGATCTGGATTTCGGGTCCAGGGAGTTTGTATGTACTATGCAGTTGGTTTTGCACCATTCTGGAATTACTTTACAACACAAATCAAATATATGCAAGTCAGATAGATTTTGGTATACTTCTCATCATGAACGAAGAAGAAATAAAGAAAAAGCTGACGCCTGAAGAATATCGAGTGCTTCGAGAGAAAGGAACAGAGCCTCCTTTTTCTGGGAAATATCTTAAGGAAACTCGCGAAGGAATTTACATATGCAAGGTATGTGGTAATCAACTTTTTTCATCAAAAGCAAAAGCGGATTCAGAACATTCAGTTCCCACTTTAGCTGGTTGGCCCTCATTTGAGGAAGCTATTCCAGGAGCTGTTAAATTAACGGCAGATGATTCTCATGGAATGCACCGCACTGAAGTGACTTGTGCGAAGTGCGGGTCACACCTCGGGCATCTTTTTGATGATGAATCAACAAGTACAGGAAAACACTACTGTCTTAATTCGGTTTGTCTGGATCTTGAAGAGAAGAAATAGTCTCAGATAAGAAATTCCAGTATTCATGCGCTTCCTCGAGATGCTTTTTTCCTTTAGGGGTTAAATAATAATACTTGCGTGGAGGTCCGGAGTCGGTTTCTTCCCAATTAAAAAGCACATATTTTTTCTTTCTTAATTTACTTAGGAGTGGATATAATGTGCCCTCACTCGTGAAGAACTCTGTAAGAGAAAGTTTTTCTAGAATTTCATCACCATATAAAATATTCCCTGAGATTGCAGAAAGAACAGCAAGCTCAAGAAGTCCTCGACGAAAGGAAGCGAATTTTTCTCTTATATTTGGAGTCGACAATCGGGGAGGCGTTGTCATTTTCGAGATTGAAAAATGGAATAATTACAGTGCAAGGTACCTTGCTACATAATTATCACACATTTCCCTCTGGAAAAAGAGTGTGTACCCACCCGACTTGTGGGTTTATGCTGACTTGATTGCATAAAATTACTGACCTACAATACACAGATGTCACAAAATAAAACTACAAGCGCTGGACTCTTGATGTATCGAAAACGTGAAAGAGGAGAAATAGAAGTCTTTCTCGTTCACCCTGGAGGACCTTTTTACATAAAGAAAGATACGTGGGGAATTCCAAAAGGACATGTTGAGATAGGCGAAGATTTATTTACGACAGCAAAGAGGGAATTTGAAGAAGAAACAGGTTTCAAAGTAACCACTGAAAAATTTATTGAATTAGAACAAGCAGTGCGACTAGATAAAATAGTTCATTGCTGGGCGTTTGAAGGAGATTGTGACCCGAAAAGGCTTAAAAGTAACACCTGTTTTGTAGAGTGGCCACCGCGATCCGGAAAACAGCTTGAGATTCCGGAAATAGACCAAGGAGGATTTTTTACGCTCGAAGAAGCCCGGACTAAATTATATAAGTATCTTGTTCCACTTATAGACGATCTAAGCCTCAAAATTAAGGCTTAAGTTGACATATTTTAACTTTTACTATATATTTAGCACCTATGTATAGTAAATCTCACCCAAGTGCTCCACGAGGCAATTCGCCCCGTTCTTCTTCGCATGGAAGTCCAGCGTCGAACCATACGTCAGGTTATGCCCGACGAACATCAGGAAGACGACCCTTCGGCGCGACTCGACCATTTGGAAATGGAAGCCGGCCTCCATTTAGAAAACCATTTGGCAGTCGACCACCAGCTCGACGTGGTTTTTCTCAAGGTGCCTACATTGACCCACGAAAGTTCGTCAACAAGGCAGTCATTACCGAAAAAATCGAACACTTTGTTCCTGATCATGCTTTTGCCGATTTTCACATCGAGGAATCCTTGAAGAAAAATATTGCGACAAAGGGTTACACAACTCCGACTCCGATTCAGGATAAATCGATCCCACACATTCTTAGAGGAGCTGACCTTGTTGGAATTGCAAATACTGGAACAGGGAAGACAGCTGCTTTCCTCATTCCTCTCATCAATAAAATTCTCGTATCCCGAGCAGGAAAAGAGCCACATCCATCAAACGCTCGCGTCCTTGTCGTCGTTCCGACACGGGAGCTCGCTCAGCAAATCGAGGAAGAGCTCAAGGGATTTTCAACTGGACTCAATATGCACGCAGTCTGTTGCGTTGGAGGTGCGAGCATGGGATTCCAAATTTCCTCACTTCGACGCGCTCATAGCTTTATCATTGGAACACCGGGACGACTCCGCGATCTCATTGATCAAAAAATAATCGACCTCAATAAATATTCAACCGTGGTACTCGATGAAGCTGACCGAATGCTCGACATGGGATTCATTAATGACATCAAGTTCATGGTTGCTCTCATGCCAAAACCTCGTCACACCCTCTTCTTTTCAGCGACAATGTCCCCTGAGATCAAAGCTCTCATCAAGGACTTTTTGAATGAACCAGTGATGATTTCTGTAAAAACAAGCGAAACTTCATCACAAGTCGAACAGGACGTTGTTCGGGTTCCAGCTGGTAAAACAAAGATGGATGTTCTCCACGACCTCCTCATTCAGCCTGGATTTGATAAAGTTCTCATTTTTGGAAGAACAAAGCATGGAGTCGAGCGACTCGCAAAGGATTTGAAGAATCTTGGTTTCAAGGCAGAGTCAATTCATGGAAATAAGACTCAGGGACAGCGTCAGAAGGCATTGAGTCTTTTTAAACAGAATCATGCACAGATCCTCGTTGCAACAGACGTTGCCGCCCGTGGTCTCGATATTGCCGGAGTGAGCTACGTCATCAACTACGAAATTCCTTCAACCTATGAAGACTACGTCCACCGAATTGGCCGGACCGGCCGCGCAGGAAAAAGAGGGAAGGCACTCACATTTCTCTAGGGTTTTTGTGGTATACTATCTTCATAATTTTAATTTAAAAATATGAAGAAAATTCGAGTTGCAATCAATGGTTTCGGTCGGATTGGAAGGGCGTTTTTCAAGGTGGCACGAGAGAACGAGCAGATCGAAGTTGTAGCGGTCAATGACTTGGGAAGCATTGAGAGCATGGAGTATCTCTTGAAGTACGACACTGTCTATGGAAAGAGTGATCACAACTTGAAGGGCGTCAAATATGTAAGTGAAAAAGACCCGACAAAACTTCCTTGGAAAGAACTCGATATTGATATTGTTGTTGAATCAACAGGCCTATTTACCTCTACCGAAAAAGCCCAGGCCCATATCGACGCTGGTGCAAAAAGGGTAGTCATTTCTGCTCCGATAAAGGATGATGGTTCCCCGACCATCCTCATGTCTATGAACGAAGAGAAGCTCAGGGAATGCAAAATTTCCTCAAACGCTTCCTGTACTACAAATGCCGGCAGCCCACTCATCGCTATTCTCGATGAGGCCCTCGGCATTGAGAAAGCTCTGTTAAATACGGTGCATGCCTACACTGCTACCCAGGCTCTTGTTGATGGTCCTTCAAAAAAAGATCTCCGTGAAGGCCGTGCTGCTGCTCAGAACATCGTTCCTTCCTCAACAGGCGCTGCTGTTGCCGTTACAAAAGTGGCCACTCAACTTGCAGGTAAATTTGATGGAATCTCAATCCGTGTGCCGGTTGTTGCCGGTTCTATCGTCGATGTGACATTTATTTCAAAGAAAAATACTACTGCAGAAGAGGTTAATAGTATTCTCAAAAAAGCAGCCGCCTCAGTACGCTGGAAGGGAGTTTTTACTGTGACCGAAGAGGAGCTCGTTTCGTCAGATATACTCGGAGATTCCCATGCATCGATAGCAGATCTCGCATTTACGCGGGTGGTTGGAGGCAATTTGGTCAAAGTGCTAGCGTGGTATGACAATGAGATGGGGTATACGCATACGTTGGTGGAGCATGTGATCAAGGCGGGGAGGCTGGTTTAATAATTTATATTGTATGAATGGAAAAACACAAATCGCAAAAAGAGCTTTTATTATATCAACGATCTTTTTTGCCATATTAATTCTCTTAGCAGCTTTCCTATATATTCCTCAACATAGTACTTCATTCAATGAGGGAGGTGCTATGTTGTTTGCAGGCCCATTATTTATAGGTGGACTCATTTCACCATTTGTATTAGGGGTACTGATGTTTTCAGGAATTTATTGGTTTGTTAATAAGAATAGAATATAAGGCAATCGTTCTATCATCCCTAGACATGTGTTGTTTGGGTTACTAACTATTTGTCAGGAGTTTTGATCTAAAACTATGATTCTTGGTATGGAAAAACTTCTTTAAAAATGGTATAATATACCCATGAAAAATGTGGATGAAACCAGCAAGGAGCGAGCCAAGAAGCTCTTTGGTAGCCATGAAATTCTAAGTTTTGAAGTTGGTACAACCAAGGGTTTGCAACAAATCCACACATATTTATTTGGGGAACTTTACGATT
>CAYQFS010000002.1:0-145650 GCA_964416985.1 uncultured Candidatus Saccharibacteria bacterium
ATGGAATTTGCAGTTATACAGACAGGCGGAAAGCAGTACAAGGTCTCTGCGGGAGAAACCGTAAAGATTGAGAAGCTAGCTGGAGACCACAAGGAAGGCGACAAAGTCGTCTTTGACAAGGTTGTGCTTGTTGATAATGGCAAAGACACTACTATCGGAACGCCTTTTATCGAGAAGGCAAAGGTTACTGGCGTCATCACCAAGATCGGCCGAGCAGCAAAGATTAACGTCATCAAGTACAAGCAGAAGAGCAAGTATTTCAAGAAAAACGGACATCGCCAGCCATTCTTTGAGGTCAAAATTGAGGGGGTGAAGTAAAGAAATTAAATGATTCCGTCACCATCGTGGCTCATCTTTAATCTTATAGTTGAGCTTTTGATATTAATACTCGTTATTCTCGTACCTCTCGGGATCATTTCAGGGATTGTTTTTATTTTTGTGCGAAAGGCTGAACTAGATCTCAAGAAGAAAAGTATTTATAAAAAGGTAATGATCTGGAGTTTTGTAGGACCTATTGGTGGATTGATTTTTATTTTAATAGTTTGGGGATTTGTTTACGTTCTCGGTCAGACATTAGCTTAATGCGCCTTACTGTAAGGTGGTAAAAAATAACGAAAAGTTCGTTAAAAAGTACTATCCTCGATTCTTCAGCGCACTTTTGATTGTCTCTCCATCCGCATACTCAAGCTCTGTTCCCGTTGAAAGTCCTCGTCCAAGTACCGAGACCTTCAGATTCTTGTCTGAAAAATTCTCTGCGATGTGATCACGAATAAAATCCGCTGTATGTTCGCCGTCAGCTGTTGCATTTAATGAAAGAATAATTTCTTTGAATTGTCCTTTCGAAATTCGGGAATCGAGTTCTTTGAGACGAACTCTTTTCTCAGGTTCTTTTTCAAGAATGGGAATGATTCCACCTAAAACAAAATAGAAGCCATTGTAGACTTTGCTTTTTTCAATTGCCTCAAAGTCGACGTCGCGAGAGACAATCATGAGCTGTGTCGCATCACGGTTTGGATCACTACAAACAGGGCAGGTTGTAGAGCGTCCATCAGGATAAAAGCGATAACAGAGAGAGCATATGCGAACACTTTTCTTTATCTCGGTAATAAGTCGCGAAATGTCCTCGAGTTCGGAGGAATTGCGGGTCAAAAGAAAATAGACAAAGCGTTTTGCCTGGCGGGGACCGATTCCGGGAAATTCCCTAAAATATTCTGCAAGTTTATGAAGAGGATCCATCGTATGGGTGGGTGTGAATTAAAAATCAGCGCTTCCCGGAGCTGCAAAATCTCCAAAGTCGCTCTTTTCGACGCTCATGAATGTTGTCTTCTTTTCATCAAAGTAGAGTTCAACCATTCCCGTGGCACCGTTTCGATGCTTTTCAATGAGGATTTTTGCAATGTTTGGCCGAGCAGAATCCTTGTCATACTTGTCCTCACGATGAATGAACATTACAACATCGGCGTCTTGTTCAATAGATCCTGAATCTCGAAGGTCGGAGAGTCGTGGCTGGCCTCCTCGTTGCTCAACCGCTCGAGAAAGCTGTGAGAGAGCAATGACGGGAACTTCAAGCTCTCGAGCAAGCTGTTTCAATGAGCGGGAGATTTCGGTGACCTGCTGGACCATGTTGTCGCTGTTTCGCGACTGTGTAGGAACCATGAGCTGTAAGTAATCAACGACAATGAGCCCGAGTCCCTTTTCAGATTTGAGACGTCGGGCAACAGCGCGCATCTTCAAAATATTGTTTGCAGGCTGGTCATCGATGTAGATAGGTGCATTTGAAAGGCGATCCATTGCATCCCGGATTGCCTTGAAGTCATGTTCAATGGAAAGGTTGTGTCCTGTTCGGAGTTTCCAAGCATCAACTTGAGATTCTGCAGAAAGCATACGGTCAACGAGTTGCTGCGAACTCATTTCAAGAGAAAAGATACCGACAGGGACTTTGTGGTCGATTGCTGCCTTGCGAGCAATATCGAGAGCAAGAGAAGTTTTTCCCATGGAAGGTCTGGCTGCGAGGATAATAAGATCGGACTTCTGGAATCCAGCAAGCTTGTTGTCGAGTCCGACAAATCCTGTTGGAACACCACGAAGTTCATGCTTTGTATTGTGGAGATGATCAATTCTCTCCCAAGCTTCAGAGAGCGTGTCTCCGATTGCCACAAATTTGTGAGTTCCGGTGAAGTTTGTCACCTCAAAAATCTTTTTCTCTGCCTTGTCGAGAAGTTCGTCGAGTTCTCCGGCTTCATCAAAGCCAAGTTCTCCCACAAATTCAGAAGCGGTAATGAGATCTCGCATAATATGCTTCTTTTGCACAATCTCGGCGTAGTATTTTGCATTTGTTGAAGAAGGAACTCCCTGAACAAGCTCGGTGAGGTAACTCATTCCTCCGCATTGTTCGAGAAGATCTTTTTCTTTGAGACGTGATGAAAGGGAAAGGAGATCGATCGGCGTGCCTTTGGTATGAAGTTCCATCATTGTCGCCCAGATCATACGGTGCCGGTCGGAATAAAAAGATCGTTCAAAAATAATATCGGTTACATCATGCATCACTTCTGGACGAATCATGATTGAACCTAGAAGAGCCTTCTCCGCTTCGAGGCTTTGTGGGGGAATTCTCAGATCCTTTGTTTTGAAATAAGGCGATGTCGAATTCATGTGTTTCCAATTATATCACCCTCAAAATAAAAGGGGAGAAGTTCGGCAAGCACAAAAGTTCATAAGGTGTGGGAAGGGTGGGGAAAAGATCGGCTTAATAAAGGTTTATCCACTTTCATTTATAAAAATGCTATACTTTCCCCATGAAAATACTTGTCGCTTCGGATCATGCTGGTTTTGAACTCAAAAACAAAGTAAAGGACTTTTTGAAGACCGAGGGCTTTGATGTTGAAGACATGGGAGCCGCAACGTTTGTTGAGGATGATGATTACCCAAAATACATGGTTCCAACGGCCATGAGAATCATAAACGACCCGGAAAATACAAAGGCGATTATTTTTGGAAAATCAGGTCAAGGAGAGGCAATGGTTTCAAACCGTTTTCCAGGAGTTCGCGCAGCGGTTTATTATTCACACAACCTCGAGATCATTCGACTCTCACGACAGCATAATGATGCAAATATACTTTCGATTGGTGCTGGATTTATTACAGAAGAGCAGGCGATAGAAGCAGTGAAAACGTGGATTGCGACACCGTTCAGCGCAGAAGAGAGACATACGAGACGAATTGAGCAAATGGATAATATTCAATAATTTTTACAACCATGGAAATAATTCCCGCGATTCTGCCAAAAGATTTTAAAGAAATAGAAGAAAAGATTGAGCTCATTACTGGCATGGTGACACGTGTGCAGGTGGATATTTGTGATGGAAAATTTGTGCCGTCAACGACATGGCCGTACAAAAAACCGGATTCAAATTATGAGGCAATCCTTCGAGAAGAAAGAGGAATGCCGGAATGGGAGACGATTGATTACGAATTTGACCTCATGATCAAGGATCCAACGGAGGATGATATGAGAAACTGGCTTTCAGTTGGAGCTGCACGAATTGTTCTTCACGCAGATTCATCTCCTGATCTAACACCTTGTATAAATGTTTTGAATGGACTTGCGGAAATCGGCCTTGCATTAAATATAAAAACTCCGATAGATGTAATTGAAAAATATAAAGACAAGATCTCGTATATACAACTCATGGGAATTACCAAAGTCGGTTTTCAAGGACAGGCTTTTGATCCGAGAGTTCTTTCTAAAATTAAGGAAATAAAAGAAAAGTATCCTGAGATGGTTGTGCAAATAGATGGGGGAGTGAGTCTTGCGACGGCAGAAGAACTTCGAGATGCAGGAGCGGATCGGCTCATTGTGGGTTCGGCCCTTTTTGGATCTGACAACGTTGTGGATACTCTCTATCAACTTCAGAGAATCTAATGGTACAATTATGAGATGAGACCCACGTCGCCTCTCACTGAAGAAAAAGCTCGTGCTCTTTTTGAAAAAGCATATACAATTCGACAATCAATTGTCGAGATGCTCATTGAGGCAAAATCAGGTCACACCGCGGGCCCTCTCGACATGGCTGATGTTTTTACCTACCTCTATTTTCACGCCCTGAAGTACGATGCAAAAAATCCTAAATGGGAATATCGAGATAGGGTTGTTCTTTCGAATGGACATATTTGCCCAGTTTTGTATGCCACAATGGCTCACGCTGGATATTTTCCTTTGTCTGAATTAAAAACGCTTCGAAAATTTGGTTCAAAACTTCAGGGTCATCCTCACCGGGAATTTTTGCCAGCTCTTGAAACTTCCTCAGGTCCTCTTGGTTCCGGTTTGTCACAGGCTGTTGGAATGGCTCTCGCCGAAAGAATGGATTTTGGAAAAACTTCAGGAAAGCAGTTTGTTTGTCTTACGGGTGATGGAGAACTCGATGAAGGACAAAATTGGGAGGCTATTATGCTTGCAGGAAAAGAGAAAATTCAAAACCTCACTGTTTTTGTCGATCGAAATAATATCCAGATTGATGGATTTACCGAAGACGTCATGCCTTTGAATCCTCTTGCAGATAAATGGCGCTCATTCGGCTGGCATGTTCAGGAGGTTGATGGGCACAATTTTCGCGCTCTCGATGGTGCTTGGACTCAGGCCCTCTCTGTTTTTGACCGACCTTCGGTTATCATTTGCTACACCATTGCCTCAAAGGGTGTTCCAGAATTCGAACGTAAATATGAATGGCACGGCAAACCTCCGACGACGCCGGAGGAAATAGCCACTGCCCGTTCGGCACTCCATATTGTTAGGACAATGGGAGGAAAGGTGAAAGGAGAGCATGAATAGGTGAATATTTAAAAAGTATTAAATAATAATTAAAATAATATGAAAAAATTTGAAATAACATTGAAGGTAGGTTTTATTTTACTTGCGCTTGCACTTATCATCACAGGTCAAGTCAATTCAATGGGGCTCATGATTTTCCTTCTTGTGAGCTTTGCTCTTGGAGGAGTTCTCATCTTTAATAAGGATTCGAGCTATAGTCACAAGCACACAAAGAAAGAATTTAAGATTCGAAAACTTGAGGGAGTCATTCTTGTTCTCTTTTCAGTCTTTGCGTGGTGCTGGCTTACTGGAATCATTGTGATGTAAATCTGTCCGGTAATTTTTGTCTGTAATGATTAACCCTGATCAAAAATTAAATCCAAAACTTCTCGATCTAAATGTCGAGCAGGTTCCTATCCGAAAAGGCTTCGGAGAGGGACTTTTGATTGCGGGTGATCATGACAAAAACGTGGTGGGACTTTGCGCGGATCTCACTGATTCGACTCAGATGCATCTATTTAAAAATAAATATCCTGATCGATTTATCCAGATGGGAGTTGCGGAACAAAATCTCGCCTCAGTCGCTTCTGGACTTGCAGCAATGGGAAAGATTCCATTCATAACTTCGTATGCAATGTTTTCTCCAGGAAGAAATTGGGAGCAGATTCGTACAACTATTTGTTACAATGATCGCCCAGTCAAAATTGCCGGATCTCATGCTGGAATTTCTGTCGGTCCTGACGGAGGAACCCATCAAGCTATCGAAGACCTTGCCATTACTCGAGTCATTCCAAACATGGTTGTTATCTCTCCTTGTGACGTCATTGAGGCCAAAAAGGCGACTATTGTTTCTGCTCAAACAAAATATCCAACATACATTCGTCTTGCTCGTGAAAAAACGCCGGTCATTACAACTGATGCAAGTCCTTTTGTAATTGGAAAATCCCAACTTCTTTTTGCTCCGGCACACAACCAGCGAGCCGAAGTGGGAATTATTGCAACTGGCGCTCTTGTCTACAAGGCTCTTAAGGTTGCAGTGGATCTCGAAAGGGAAGGAAAGAGAGTCAAGGTTTTGAATCTCTCGACCATTAAACCTCTCGATGAGGATGCTGTCTGGCGTCTTGGTCACGAGACAGGAGCCCTCGTAACTGTTGAGGAACATCAGATTATTGGTGGAATGGGATCTGCGGTTGCCGAATGCGTTGCTCGTCACTATCCTGTTCCGATTGAATTTATCGGAGTCAAAGATAAATTTGGCCAGTCAGGAACACCCGATGAACTCCTCGAGCACTATGGAATGGGGGAGAGACATATAAGGGAAGCTGTGAAGAAGGTGCTATTGCGAAAAAAATAGATTTTGCTATAATTTTCTCCATGAACATCGTTTCATCATATTCATTCATTAAGACCCTATCAACTAAGACTCTTTCCAGAGTTGGTCTTTGTGATGTATCTCGATAAACGATAAATCCTAAAGACGAGCTCTGGAATAACCCAGGGCTCGTTTTGCAATGATTTGCAAAATTAGTACACCGACAACTAAACCAAAATTATGAGTGGAAAAAATCTACCAGGAGTAACGGTCGAATCCTTTCCCTTTGATTCTAATAAAAAAATCCTAGAATTTCCGGCTGATGCTCCAGTTTTCAAGACGAAAAGAAAGCCTGCCCGAAGAGATCGAGATCCTGCACCAAGAATTTCAGGGAGGAATCATTGGCTGATTGTTAATGGTCAATTCCAACTTGTCACATTCACTGGGTCAGTTTGGCGTCCTGTTATGAAGCGCCAGTATCTGCACCAGCGTTTCCCAGGACTGAATGGTGGCGGCGATTGACGTTGGTCAGTCTCATTGCACAAAAGCCCGTTTGGATAACCTCCAAGCGGCTTTTTTATTGCAATTAAAAAAACAGCGCATCCACTAAGGATGCGCTGTTGTGAAAAAGAGACATTAGGAAGTCCGTTGCCCCAGGACATCCACAATTGTGCTAACGATCTGAATTCCCCCATCGGGCGAGTCCAGTCGGGCATGTTTTCTACCGAAGTACACAGTCTGGTCTTCTAGTTTCAGCTGTCGACTGAGTAGTATGTTTCTTGTGCTCGCATGAGTCACTAGTTCAGTAGCCATTCCGACAAGGCTTGGTACGTGCTCAAGTCGGGTCAGATAAAATGTGCAATGAGCAGCATTTTTTTTGGGGATGATAATATCCCATACCACCTGGTGATTAGAATTTGGAAGCCATCCTTTGTCGTCCAGGGTTACTTCTACAAAGCACATTAATTTTGATAACGAGCCCAATGTGGCGAGCATATCTGGTTCGCGAATGTCATTTGCAAGTTTTACCGAGAAACAAGTTGATTTCATAGTATCGGGACAAAGATCCGTACTTCGTGTTGTTGCCATAGCCATATGGCGCACGAAGAGTTGTTTGATCAAATATAACCAAATCTTCTGTAATTAGTCAAGTATTTTAATTTCACTAAATATGAGATTCTTATAGATAATCATGCCCCTCTTTAAAATCGCAAACGACATGAAGCCGGCTGGTGACCAACCAAAGGCCATCGAAGCCCTTGGAAAAGGCCTCGACAAAGGTTTGACACATCAGACCCTTTTTGGCGTGACAGGATCAGGCAAAACATTCACCATGGCCAATGTCATTGCAAACCATAACAAACCAACACTCGTCATTGCCCACAACAAAACGCTCGCGGCCCAGCTCGCTCAGGAGTATCGAGAATTTTTTCCAGACAATGCTGTTCATTATTTCGTTTCATACTATGACTACTACCAGCCTGAGGCCTACATGCCGGTGACTGATACATATATAGAGAAGGAGGCAATGATAAACGAGGAAATAGAGCGCCTTCGTCATGCTTCAACACAGGCTTTACTCACGAGAAAAGATGTGATCATTGTAGCGTCAGTTTCGTGCATTTATGGTTTGGGAAGTCCTGAAGAATATGAAAAGGAAAATATGAAGATTGCCGTAGGAATGGAATTTTCTCGCTCAGATCTCATCCGGCGCCTCATTGATATTCATTTTGAAAGGACAAATGCAGATATAACCTCGGGAACATTTCGAGCAATTGGAAACGTCATCGAAGTGATGCCTGTCAACGAAAAAGTTCTTTACCGAATTGAATATGAGGGAAATACGGTTTCAAAAATTCTTGAACTCGATTCTGTAACCCGAACGATTCGAAAAGAACCCATAACAGTTTTTATTTTCCCAGCAAAGCATTTTATCAGTACCGATGAGCAGTCAAAGAGAGCATTTAAAACAATTCAAGTCGAACTCGAAGATCGTCTTGCTGAGCTTGGAAAAGCAGGAAAACTTCTTGAGGCAGAACGACTGAAGAGACGTGTAAAGTACGATCTCGCTCTCATTAAGGAAGTTGGATATTGCAATGGAATCGAGAATTACTCACGACATTTTTCAGGAAAAGCTCCTGGAGAAGCGCCTGATACGCTTCTTTCATATTTTCCGCACAAGGCAGATGGTACGCCTGATTTTTTGACAGTGATCGATGAATCGCACGTCACTGTTCCGCAGATCGGTGGAATGTACGCAGGGGACGCTTCTCGAAAAAATACTCTCATTGAGTTTGGTTTTCGTCTTCCTTCAGCACGAGACAATAGGCCGCTTAAATTTGAGGAATTTGAAAAACGAGTTGGTCAGGTTATTTACACTTCTGCAACTCCAGGGAAATTTGAAAAAGAGAAAAGCGAACAAATTGTTGAACAGATCATTCGTCCGACAGGCCTCATTGATCCCGTTGTTGAAGTGCGACCAATTATTGAGAATGGCTCGTTCAAAGGTCAGATTTTTGATTTTATCGATGAAGCTGAAAAGGTAATTAAAAAGGGCTTCCGAGTTATTGCCACGACATTGACCAAAAAGATGGCAGAGGACCTCAGTGAATTTCTAAAGGAAAAGGGAATCAAAGCCGAGTATCTTCATAGCGATGTGAAAACCATCGATCGAATCACTATTCTTACTGATCTGCGAAAAGGAAAGTTTGATGTGATTGTAGGTGTTAATCTCTTGCGAGAAGGTCTTGATCTTCCCGAAGTTGCTTTGATTGGAATCCTTGATGCCGACAAGGAAGGATTTCTTCGCTCTGAAACGTCCCTCATTCAGATTATCGGTCGAGCTGCAAGAAATATTGAGGGTCGCGTTATTCTCTATGCAGATCATCGTACCGGTTCCATTGAATACGCAATCAGAGAAACTGAACGCCGAAGAAAAATTCAGACTGATTTCAATACCGCACATGGCATTACTCCAAAAACCATTATCAAAAAAATACAGGATATTACCGACCAGCTTCAAACTGAGCACGACAAGGCCGTGAGTGAACTTGTGAAAATTGACGAGGAACTTCTCCGCACAAACCCGAAACTTCTCATGAAGCAAAAAAGCAAGGAAATGGAAGAGGCTGTGAAGATTCTTGATTTTGAGACAGCGGCACTTATCCGTGATGAACTACTCGAACTTGAAGCAAAACTTGAGAAAGAGGAGAAGAGAAAGAAGAAGGAATTAAAGAAAGAAAAGGGGACAGATATACGCAAGAAGAAAGAAGAGTTGAGGGGGTAATGGCTTGTGGTATAATTATGCCATCAGAACGCAAGTCTTAACGTTGTCCTTGCGTCAGGCTATTTTCAAAAAGTGATTTCACATCACTGTTTGTTTTATTAATTAATAATCAAAATTATGAATAAAGAACATACAAATAATATTGTAATTTACGAGGATAAGAAAGGGAATATTGAGTTGAGGGCGGATATTGAAAAGGATACGATTTGGGCGACGCAGGAGCAGATTAGTAAGTTGTTTGAATGCGAGAGAAGTGTTATTACGAAACACCTCAGGAATATCTTTAAAGACCAAGAACTACAAGAAAATTCAGTATGTGCAAAACTTGCACATACTGCTACGGATGGTAAGAGGTATAAAGTTCAATGTTACAACCTCGACGCCATCATTGCAGTCGGTTATCGTGTCAATTCCAAGAAAGCCACCCAATTCCGTATCTGGGCGACAGGGATATTGAAAAGGTATCTCGTCGAAGGACATGTACTCAATAAACGCAGACTCGAGGAAGCACCTCAGAAGCTTCTCGGTCTTTATGAGACAATTGCACTTCTTGAGTCGAAAGCCCTTGGTGGAAAATTGAGAGGCAAATTAACCTTAAAATTAACTGAGGAACTTGAACCACTCGAAAAGTAGCCTCTTACTATCCACATATCCATTTTACCAACATGGTATACTAGTGCCATGAAAGAAAAAGTTCTCATTGCCTTGAGTGATGTCTCGCTCGCCACTCTCATTTCTCAGAAGCTTTCCTCAGAAGGCTACAAACCATCGGTTGCTAAAACTGGGGAAGAAGCGCTCGAACAAATGAAGAATTCAAGTCCCGATCTTGTTCTCATTGACCTTGTTTTGCCAGGCAAAAACGGCTACGACGTTCTTTCTGAAAAAAGTTTTGAAAGAACCATTACAAAAATTCCTGTTATCATTATTTCAAATACCGGGGCACCGATCGAGATGAGAAGAATTCCTTCAACGACGAGTGTTAAGGACTACATTATCAAAGCTCATGTAGAGGTTTCGGATGTTATGGAAAAAGTGGCAAAAGTTTTTGGCTATCAAGGTGGAGCTACTGTCCCAAGAGAGACTCGTGACGATGCTTCCGCAGGAAATGGAAAAAAGATTCTCTGGGCTGAGGATGATAAATTTTTAAGCTCAATTCTTTTGAAGAAATTTGAGTCATCGGGCTATACAGTTATGAAGGCCGACAATGGGGATCAAGCTCTCGAAATGATTCACAATACTACTCCAGATATAGTAGTTCTCGATATTCTTCTTCCGGGACTTAGCGGTTTCGATATTCTCCAAAAGATTCATATGGAAGAAAAATTTAGAACGATCCCCGTCATCATGCTCTCAAATATGAGCCGCCCAAGTGATCTCGAAAAAGCCAAGATGCTCGGTGCCCAAAAGTTTCTCGTAAAAGCAGCAGTTTCTCTCGACCAAATTGTCAAAGAGGTAGCGAGTCTCATTAAATAGTTTTATATAAAAGCAAACCGCCAGTGTGACCTGGCGGCTTGTTGTTATGGTGAGGGTGGACGCTCGATTTCGATAATATGATGAGCAATAGCAAATCGTGTGAGGCCTGCGACATTGTGGATACCAAGCTTTCTCATGATTCTTTCGCGGTGTGTCTCGACAGTTCTCACTCCGATATTCATCAGTACAGCGATTTCCTTATTGGAAAATCCTTCCGCGATCAATTTCAAGGTCTCGTTTTCTCTTTCTGAAAGCGTTGGCGACAGTTGTCCGTTATTGCCGTATAGCTTGTCTAGAAGGTGTAATGAATCCTGTGGTATTCCTGGGGTTTTTTTAAAAGAATCACATAAATCCCTTAGCGCAATAAGAACTATATGATCTTCAGCTTTAATGTCCGGAGAGACTTCGGTGTAAGATATACTTCTGGCTAATTGTCGAGCGATCAATTTTAAAAGTGAAAGCTCGAATGTATTAATAAGTCTATTTTGTGTTCCTTGTCCGAGGATCAAGCCGCAGATTTCGATGAGTTTTATCTGTTCTCTACGAAGTGGCTCAGCCGCTCTTATGGTGGTTGAATTGAGAGTAATGGCGTTGGCATTCATATTTTTCAAGGGGTTGTGGGTTAAACATCTCTTCCCGCATGGTAGCTTGGAGATATGCCTGTTGTCAATCACTCAAATTTGTGATAATATCCTCCCATTATGGCTGGATCCAAAAAGACATCTTTTCATGCTGAAGGCAATATGGAAGGAAAAAACAGTGACAAAATCATTGTTAAGGGAGCTCGTACTCACAATTTGAAAAATATTACCGTCGAGATGCCTCGAAACAAGATGATTGCCATCACTGGGCTTTCAGGATCAGGGAAATCATCACTTGCATTCGATACGATTTTTGCAGAAGGGCAGAGACGATATATAGAATCACTTTCTTCGTATGCTCGACAGTTCCTCCGCCAAATGCAAAAACCTGATGTCGATGAGATCATAGGACTTTCACCAGCTATTTCCATTGACCAAAAGTCCCGCTCAAATAATCCTCGTTCGACTGTTGCGACTATTACAGAAATTTACGACTACCTTCGAATTCTCTTTGCTCGAGTCGGGAAACCTCACTGTCTCGTCTGTGGGAGGGAAATTCATCGTATTTCAAAAGAGGAAATTTTCAATACCGTTTTGAAACAAGTTCTTTCTCATGAAAAGTCTGGGAAAAAAGTAATGGGAGTTGAGGTTAGTGCTCAGAAAGTTCTCATTTACGCTCCGGTTATCGTGGGGAGGAAAGGAGAGTACTACCAGCTTCTCTACGACCTTCTTGGGAAAGGTTATGACCGTGTAAAAATTGATGGAAAAGTTATGCGCCTTCGTGAGCAGATTATTCTCGATAAAAACAAGAAGCATGACATTGACGTTCTTGTTGATGAAATATTCTTGAGCGAATTTAAGGACAAAAAGCAGTCGGGAAATGCCAAGGAGCGTCTCTCAGAGGCTCTTGAAAAGGCGATTGATGAAGCCCAGGGTCTTATTAAAATAGAATTTCCTGATGAGGAAAAACTGATGTCCGTAAAGTTCATGTGTCCATATGATGGCTTTTCATATCCAGAAATAGAGCCCCGCCTGTTTTCCTTCAATTCACCGTATGGGGCCTGCCCTACCTGCAATGGTCTTGGAACAAAAGAATTTTTCAGTGATGAAGAATGTCCTTCATGTAAGGGTGCCCGTCTTCGTGAAGAGGCTCTCTTCGTAAAAATTGGAGACAGGAATATTGTAAATGTCACGGCGCTTTCGATTGAAGAAGCAAAAAATTTCTTCGAGAAAATTACTTTGACTGAGACAGAAAAGGAAATTGCAAAAGTTATCTTGAAGGAAATTGAATCTCGTCTCCAGTTTATGCTCAATGTAGGTATTGAATATCTCACACTCGACCGCCGTGCTCACACGCTCTCGGGTGGAGAAGCGCAGAGAATTCGTCTTGCCTCACAGCTCGGTTCCGGCCTCGTCGGAGCTCTCTATGTGCTTGATGAACCGACAATCGGGCTTCATCAGCGGGACAATGATCGTCTCATCAAGACGCTTGTTGATCTTCGTGATCTCGGGAATACCATCATCGTTGTTGAACATGATGAAGATACAATGTTTGCATCCGATTACATCATTGATATTGGTCCAGGAGCTGGAGTTCACGGAGGTAAGGTTGTTGTTTCCGGATACCTCGACGAACTTTTGACTGCAAAGAAAAATGACTCAGATTCCCTTACACTCTCATACCTTCGAGGGGAGACGAAGATCGATCTTCCGGAGACTCGTCGAGAGCCAAAGGGTAAAATCATGATTCGAGGTGGAAATATATTTAATATAAAGAATTTGAATATTGATATTCCTCTCGGTTGTTTCAATGTTATCACAGGAGTTTCTGGTTCGGGAAAATCATCCTTTATGTATGAAATTCTTTACAAAAATCTCCAGGGTCAGCTCGAACGAAGGCACCGCACGTCACAGATTTATAATGCTGAAAGTTTTACCGGAGGCGAATACCTCGGCCGAACAATTCTCATTGATCAGTCACCAATTGGCCGAACACCTCGGTCAAATCCTGTCACATACACTGGAGCATGGCAGCACATCCGTGATCTTTTTGCCGCATCCGATGAAGCACGAGCACGAGGCTGGGGTCCAGGGCGATTCTCCTTTAATGTAAAAGGTGGTCGATGCGAAGCTTGCCAGGGTAATGGAGAAATTGCCGTTGAAATGCACTTCCTTCCGACTGTTTATGTCCCCTGTGAGGTCTGCGGTGGAAAGAGATTTATGAAAGAAACTCTTGAGGTTAAATATAAGGGAAAGAGTGTCCATGATGTGCTTCACATGACAATCGAAGAGTCGATGAAATTCTTTGAAGATATTCCTGCTGTGAGTGATCGTCTCGAGACTCTTTCTCAAGTTGGTCTCGGGTATCTTCAGCTTGGTCAGTCTGCAACCACCCTTTCGGGCGGAGAAGCCCAACGTGTAAAGATTTCTGCAGAGCTCTATCGTGCTCATCTCCAGAAGACTATTTACCTTCTCGACGAACCGACAGTTGGTCTTCACTACGAGGATGTTCGAAAGCTCATCGAAATTCTCCAGCACTTGGTTGAAAAGGGAAATACTGTTGTTGTGATTGAACACAACCTCGATCTCATCAAATCTTCTGACTATATTATCGACATTGGACCTGAGGGAGGGGATAAGGGAGGAAAAATAGTTGCAAAAGGGACGCCAGAGGATGTTGCACGAAATGAAAAGTCGTATACAGGAAAATATTTGAAAAGGGTTTTGAAGAAATAAAAAACAGCCGGTAGTCGTAAGGACTCCGGCTATTCTGAGTTAACTCGCTCTTTACTTTCCAGCCTCTGCTAATGGAAGGAAATCCAGTTGTGCGAGAGCGTGGTCAAGTATGTCGTGTGTGAACGGTTTTTTGATTTCGACCGTTCTCCATTGTACCTGAAACATGTCGAGGAGGTCGGGGATTAGCTGATGTGCTGACATCAATATGATTCGAGATTCCTTGGGGATGATGTTTTCAGTGGCTAGGGTGTGGCTAAAGCCATCTGGTAGGGCAAAATCCAGGAAAATAAGGTCAAATGTCTCTTGTGCAAGTAGTTTGCTTGTTTCCGCAAGTGATTTTGCACTAAAAATCTGAGATGGAAGTTCGCCATACCCCTTCTGAAGGGTTCTTCTGAGGCCTTGTGCGACCAAATCTTCATCCTCAACAATGAGGATGCGAGCTTCGATTGATAATTTTTTCATGAACTAGGCTTTCTGAGATTGTTGTTGTGTGGGTTGTCTGTCAATAAAATACTATCAAGAATGTATTATGTCAATGGCACCTGTGAACAACAATGTGTACAGAATAAAAAACACGCAGCGAAGTCCTGTGACTTGCTGCGCGCTTGCTGTACGCTACTTTCCTTCAGACTCTGACTAAACTTATTCCTTCGTCGTGAAGGGTTTGTCTAAGCTCATTAAAATCTGATGGAGCCTTTATTACCTTGGGCCTCTGTTCACCAATTATCTTTGTCATGAGCTGAAATATCGTTGCCACTTTGTCGTGAGAAACAATGACAACTTCTAGCTCCTTGGTCCGCTCGTTACTATGAAGCCTGCGGTAAAATTGAACGACGTGGTCAATTTGACTATCCTGATCAACGATGACAAACACCAGTTCGAAGGTGTGTATCATTGTCATTGATAACGCTGTCTCAAGTTCGCACATACATTCGCAACTCAAAACACCCACCATTGTTATCATCAGCCCAAATTCTTCCACATTCTTTTCATTACCATCCCCCGTTACCAGAATTGATTTATGGGACATTTTTGCCTTTCGTAATTGGTTTTTCCTACTTAATCTGAAATTGAGAGTAGCACGAATATCCAAATCAGTCAAATTCGATCTCTCCAAGAAAAAACAGGCATTCCTTACGGTTTGCCTGTTTCTGATATTCACCGACATCATATTCCTTCTTCTCCAGTCTCCGTATTTTGATCCTTGTTGGCGGAATCTGAAAGGCTCCAGCATAACAACAGGACGAGGAACTCGAAGAATATTTCCTTTGTCCAGTTGACGATTCCTCCAACCCAATAGGGGATTTTGCACATGAGCCACCATATACACTGGAGTATGAAGATAAAGAGCAATCCGAATACAGCAGTGGTGCGGTTCTCGAAAAAGTCCATCTCTTCGTAGCCTGGCGGTGTGCTGTCCTGTATGTTTTTCATTACAACCTCCTTTCGCTAGTCACCCAGTCCAACACAATCTTCGCAGAGGCGAGACTTATGGCGATGAGAAGTGTTGTGACGAATCCCGCTTCGTACAGTGAAGCTATTCCCATGGTTACCCAAAGGAAGGTGAGCGGCCAGTATTCGACTGCATAGAGGAGTAGTTTCATGATCTCCTCCCTGCGTTTCGCTTTAGCCTGCGCTCTTTTGATTGGATAAAAAGACAACTGATTCCAAAAACGATGGCAAGGAGGGCGATAATTATTCCGATAGCCGACCAAAACGTCTTTGTCCCAAGAGTCACCCAGAATCCAAAAAAGAATAGGAAGAACAGTATGATGGGAGCAATGCACGATAGTCTTTCAAAAAAGGTTTTTCCATCCATAAATCACCTCACAAGGTTTCAGTGACAAGCTACATGCTTGCCAAGGTCTCATATATTGATACTATGTAAATCATGAAGAGTCAATCATATGACAGTGCACAACTTCCTGATGCTCCTGGAGTCTATTTCTTTAAAAACAAGGAGGGAAAAATTCTCTATATTGGCAGAGCGACATCACTTCACGACCGGGTGAAGAGCTATTTTGGTAATGACCTTATTCGTACAAGAGGACCGCTTCTCGTCGACATGGTGACGGAAGCAGAGGTAATTGAATACGAAGAAACTGACTCTGTTCTTGAGGCGATCATCCTTGAGAGCAATTTGATAAAGGAGCATCAGCCGTACTTCAATACAAAGGAAAAAGATAATAAAAGCTACAACTATGTCATTATTACCGAAGAAGAATATCCGCGCGTTCTTCTTGTGCGAGGTAGGACACTTGAAGTAGTAAAGAAGGAACTTCTTAAGTTTAAAATAAAAAATCAGTTTGGACCGTATCCTCAAGGGTCGCTTCTCCGCGAAGCACTTCGCATTGTAAGAAAAATTTTCCCGTTCAGGGATGCAAAGGCACTCATTCCTCACCAGGAATCTTTCTACCGCTCCCTCGGTCTTTCTCCAAAGACAGATTCTCCCGAAGCAAAAAAGGAATACCTGAGAACAATCAGGAATCTCACTATCTTTTTTCAAGGAAAGAAAAAGGAGCTTGTAAAAACTCTTGATAAGGAAATGGCAGCGTATGCCGCTCACAAGGAATTTGAAAAGGCAGGCGAAATTAAAAAAACTCTTTATGCTCTGAGTCACATTGAAGATGTGGCTCTCATTAAAACAGAGTCAAGCACAAAAAGAGAGGGCTTTCGAATCGAAGCGTACGACATTGCTCATATGTCAGGAAAAAATGTTGTTGGAGTAATGACGGTTGCCTATGATTTTGAAATTGAGAAATCCGAGTATAAAAAGTTTCGAGTCTCCAAAAGCGTGAATGATGACACAGGAAATCTAAAAGAGATACTCACTCGCCGACTCAGACATGCTGAATGGGGAATGCCAAGCCTCATCGTCGTCGATGGTGGACTGGGGCAATTGAATGCGGCACAGGAAATCGTCACAATGTTTGGTCTGAACATTCCTCTTGTTTCTGTCATTAAAAATGACGCTCACAAACCAAGCTACTTTTTGGGAAATGAAGAATTGGCTCTGAAATACAAAGATATTATTTTAAAGCTTAATGCTGAGGCGCATCGGTTTGGTATTGCCTATCATAAAAATCTTAGAAAAAGGAACTTCTTGAAGCCATAATTTGTATGGAAAGGCTGCATTGCATTTACATGGGGAATGTGTTATGATGTTTGCAGGTTGTTTTTTTCCTTCTCGTGGTTCCTCCGATGTTAGACATCCATGCATCGATGTCGTCGAGGTGTTGCGAGAAGGAACTTACTTGGTCCGGGCATGTTTGAACCTATAGGTTGCCATCGCGTGGTGGTTAAAAAGGTTCGTCAGCCCGGGCCTTTTTCTTTTCCATCTTTCCCATTCTTTTTAAATACAATTGTTTGCTATACTTATTCCATGAAAGCATCTCACCCACTTCGTGTTGCAGTTCTTCGCGGAGGACCGAGCGATGAATTTGACGTTTCGCTCAAAACAGGGGCGACTGTCATTGAACATATTCCAAAAGATTTTTATCATGTCCAAGATATTGTCATTGCCAGCGATGGAGTCTGGCACAAGAACGGCGTTCCTATTACTCCGCACAAAGCTATTTCTCAAACTGACATCATTTTTAATGCTCTTCACGGTGCATATGGCGAAGACGGAAAGCTCCAGCATATTCTCGAACTTCACCGAATTCCTTTTACGGGTTCTGGTTCTTTTGCTTCTGCTGTGGCTATGAACAAGGTACTTGCAAAAGAGGTGTTTAAAAAGAGTGGAATTAAAACTCCACAGTATAAAGTTGCTCGTGCAGCTGACAGACTTTCTTCAAGTGATCACGCTACTCTCTTTCGTACATTCTCATTGCCGTTCATCGTGAAGCCAGTTTCGAGTGGTTCATCCGTTGGTGTTACGCTTGTCAAAGATTTTGCTTCGTTTGAACCGGCACTTCAAAATGTCTTTGCTCTCGATAATGATGCTCTCATCGAAGAGTTTATTCCGGGAGTTGAGGCAACCGTTGGGATAATCGAGGGGTACCGTGACCATGATCTCTATGCTCTACCTCCAATCGAGATACGTCAGTCAGATAAAATTGTCCCCGGTAACTTTTCTCATGATATTAAAAAAGAACTCGAGGATCTTGCACGCAAGGTTCATAGCGTCCTTGACCTTCGCCACTATTCCCGCACCGATTTTATCGTCACACCAAAGAGAGGGATTTTTGTTCTCGAGGTCAATACCTTGCCTGGTCTCACTTCAGAATCCCTTATTCCAAGGGCTCTTTACTCAGTTGGCTCATCGCTCTCTCATTTTCTTGATCATCTTTTAAAGCTTGCGGTGGGGAAGAAGAGGTAAGGCGGTTCCGGCTTTGATTTTTAATACGAAATACGCTATATTACTCCTGTTAGGAAAGTATGTAATTGGGCCCTTAGCTCATCTGGTAGAGCACCTCATTTGCAATGAGGGGGTGGCAGGTTCGAGTCCTGTAGGGTCCACAACGATTTGTGTTATAATACAATCAAATGGGACTAATACTTATCTTCATTATATTTCCGGTAGCATTTGTATTTTTTATTTCAGTAAAGTTATTTAGAAATAAAAGATTAGTAATTTCGTCAAGCCGTGAAGTTTCCGGAGTTTTTGTGAAAATACTCGCTTGGATTTATTTACTAATTGGTATTATTGCTACGACACAGTTTTTTTATTTTGGTGATAATCTTAGCGCAAGCACAAAGATGTATCCATTATTTGGAATTATAATAGTAAGTGCTACCATTGTCAGTGTATTTTTTAGTAAATCTCGCCAACCTTAATTTAAGGTGAGAATTATGACCGAGTCCTGTAGGATATATCTCATATCGTAATTTGTTTCAAAGCTAATGAACCATTATGGACATATTGACTTTACTGTTCTAGTATGTTATTATTAACGTAGAACCACAGAACGTGGAACTAGGAAGACATTCCTGAACCTTGAACTAGGAGTAATTATGTTTGGAAAAAAGAAAAGTCCCGTACTCACTGCCACTACATGTACCATGCTTGAGCAGCTTCGGCTCGCCATAGAGGTAGCCACAGGAAAAAGAACATGTTTTGTAAGTATGGATCTCAATACTTGCCGCGGTAAGGTGAGGATGGGAGATAAAGAGGAGGAAGTTACAGTTATCTATAGGAGGGATGACCTTCTCGAATTTAGTTTTGGTGCCGATAAAGATTGGCTTACGGCAGTATTTTGGAACCATAACACGTATGTAAAGGTCGGAAGTCTGCACAATGCTTCTGTGAGATTAACGGTCGCAGGTGATTTTACGATGCAGTGGGTCGGTACCTCCATGAGTGACCGAAAGGAAGAACCACTATTTTTTTCCGAAGCCCAATATTGTGCTAAAGTGAGGGGTTTGACCTTGGACCAATTACTTGCATCGAGGCCTGTAAATCAATAACCCGCCAGAACACAAAACCCGTCGTTCGTTTGGCGGGTTTCTTTTAATACCCCTGCTTCTTCGGAAGGATACCTCTTTACTTATAGGAGTAAATATTTTAAATAAAAAACCGCACCAGAATCCCTAAAGGGGAGACTGGTGCGAGTTCTGAGTCTGAGGACAACCATTGAGACATCTATCACCAATAATCATAACGACGAGGTACGCTGTACCCAAACATTGCCGCCGCTGTTGGCCGTGGCTGGTTGAGAAAACTCAAATCCGGAGCGGTGAATTCCATGGTCTGAGCCTTCTCAGTGAGCTTCACAACGATGCGCATTTTGTCAGGCTCAAATGAGATGATTTGGAAAGCTTCGGTAAGATCAACGCACCCAATGCCTGTCCAGGTATTTTTTGTCCGGCTTGCGGCTGCATAGGCCATGGCGATGCGCTTGGCATATGTGAATGATCCTCCGAACTCTGAAGTAAATTCTCCGAGAATGCCGTCGAAGGAGATTTTGAGACCAGCTCCGCATTCTTTGCTAAGAAGATTGGGCATTGGATCAGTAGTTGTTTGCACCAATGCAATCTTGGTCTTAGCAAGTTTCGGCTTTTTTGTTGCACTCATAATTTTGATTCACTTTCATTACTGGGTTTGACCGTCTACCCAAAACTTTACTCCTAAAGCGTTTTTTGTCAACAAATCCGCAAGATGCTAGGATAGTTAGTACATATGCATTCCATCCTCCTTTATTACAAATATATCCCTCTCGAACATCCTGAAAAAATCACCGGATTGCAGAAAGTTTTGTGTCAAAAATTAAACCTCAAGGGTCGCATCATTATTGCTAAAGAGGGAATAAATGGAACGGTAGAAGGGCTCGATCATGACATTACAACCTACATGGAAGAGACGAGGAAGATTCCTGAGTTTGCAGATATTCAATTTAAAATAAGTAAAGGAACAGGAACCGCATTTCCGAGACTCTCAGTGAAAACAAGAAATGAAATTGTAACACTTGGACGGCCAGAACTTTTTCCAAGGCCTGGTGAGACTGGGGCAGCGTATCTTTCGCCTGATGAACTTCATAGTTGGTTTCAAAACAAGGAGAAGGATTTTGTAATATTTGATATGAGGAATGACTACGAATTTGAAGCGGGAAGATTTGATAATTCGGTGGTGATGCCGGTCAGATATTTTAGAGACATTCCACAACACGTAAGGGAGATTGAAAAAATGAAACATAAAACAGTTGTGGCTGTTTGTACAGGAGGAGTGCGTTGTGAAAAGGGAACAGCATATCTCAAAAAAGAACTCGGATTTAAGGATGTCTACCAATTACATGAGGGAATCGTGACGTATATGAACAAGTATCCACAAGGGCATTTCAAGGGATCGCTTTATGTTTTTGACAATAGGATGACCATGAGGAGCGAAGGAATGCCGGAAGTAATTCTCGGAAAATGTGAAGGCTGTGCAGAGGCCTGTGAGCAATTTGTAAATTGTTCACTTTCAACCTGCAGAAAGCAGTCTATTTTTTGTAATGAATGCCTCGAAAAAATGGGAGGGAAGGACAAGTGTATCTGTCGAGAGCACGTGGTATAATCACTGCATTATGAAAACAACAGGATTATCAGGCAATGAAATATATTGCCTTGACAAAATTGGCTACAAAGCTGGTGATTTACTCGTGGGAAACAGCGTGCATTCATTGGGTTTGGGACGAAGTATTGGCTCAACATTTAGGGCAATCGCCGGTGGAGAAGTAACTCAGTTTACACATTTGATAGAGGAGGGTCGTGAAGCCGCTCTCATGCGAATGGAAAAGGAGGCACAAGATCGTGGAGCAGTCGGTATTACGGGGGTGACAAGTGAAATCGTCTTTCACGGAACAAATATTGAATTCCTTTCTGTTGGATCATCCCTCCATACAAAAGGAAATGATGGAACACCTGAAAAATATTCATTCAGCACTTCAGCAGATGGTCAGGATCTCTATGCTCAGGAAGATGCAGGATATAAACCCTTAAAATTTGTCTTTGGAAATGTTGCCTATTCGATAGGAATTGCAAGCGGAATTCTTGGGGCACTCAAGACTCTCGCGAGAGGTGAGGTTCGTGAATTCTCAGATATTTTTAATAAGACACGCCATCTTGCTCTTGAACGAATTACAAATGAAGCAAAAAAAGCTGGAGCAAATGCTGTCGTCGGAATCGAGACGACCATCCTCCCGCTTATGGGCTCTGGTCTCCAGGAAATGCTCATGATCGGAACGGCAGCTCACAACCCCTATTTACCAAAGGACTCAGTCGTAACAAGCGACCTTACACCACAAGAAATGTGGAATCTCAATAAGATGGGATATGCTCCTGAGAAAATCCTCATCGGGACGTCGGTGTATTCCCTTGGACTTGTAGGAAGCATAACATCAGCATTTAAGTCTCTCGTTAAGGGTGAAATAAAGGAACTTTCACATCTTATTTATGAAGCTCGCGAAAACGCTCTCAAAATTGTAAATGCAGAAGCAGAAAAAATAGGTGCAGATGAGGTTGTTGGTGTAAAGACATATGTGTACCAGCTTGGTAGTGGCCTCATCGAATTTTTGGCAATTGGAACAGCGGTCAAAAAGATTCCTGGACTCAAGAACCAGAGTGCTGAACTCGTTCCTCAGGTTTTTGCTCAGGACTGGGATACATTTGTAAACACTGCTGAGTTCAGCTTTGGCGTTGATCTCAACAAAGGAATGTAGTAGCATTTGACTATGGAAATCATAGAAACGATCTGGGAAATCCTCTTTAAAGCGATAAAGTTCCTTCTGTGGGTACTCGTGGGAGTTCTTGTTCTTCCATGTGTGTTTGTTTCCGGTATTCTCTATCCAAAGTGGGAAAAGTGGGGAGAAAAATTCTAGAGCATCTACTACAGAATGACACCGACAATCTTTATCATTTTTGGAATCACCGGAGACCTTTCGGGGAGAAAACTTCTTCCGTCACTTTTAAATTTGTATGTAAAAAAGCAGCTTCCTGCAAAGTTTGCTATTGTCGGTTTTTCTCGCCGTTCATTTACCCGTGAAGAGTTTCGTGAATACATTCGCAGTCACATGAAGGTGAAGCCCGGTGAATATCGCGAAGAGGAGATCAAACATTTTCTCGATCATATGTACTACGAGCAGGGGATGTTTGACGATGCACGCTCGTATGCGTCTCTTGCAGGCCGGCTCAAGATTCTTGATGATAATTTTCATCAGTGTTCAAACAAACTCTTTCATCTTGCCGTTGCTCCGACATTCTACGAGACAATTCTCACTCATCTCTCGAACTCTGGCCTTACCGTTCCATGTGGGGGAAATGAGGGCTGGACTCGCGTGCTTGTTGAAAAGCCTTTTGGAAATGATATTGAAACCGCCAGAGCTCTCGACAAAAAACTCGCGGATCTTTTTGATGAAACGCAGATTTTCCGCATTGACCACTACCTTGCAAAAGAAGCGCTCCAGAATATTATGGCTTTTCGATTTACAAACTCTCTCTTTGAGCCTCTCTGGAAAAAAGAGCATATCGACGCCGTTCACATTAAACTTTTTGAAAAAATCGCAATTGAAGGTCGAGGAAGCTTTTATGATGATGTGGGAGCTCTGAAAGATGTTGGACAAAACCACATTCTTCAGATGCTTGCCGTCATTGCAATGGAGCAGCCAAAAACTCTCGACGCTGTTTCAATTCGAAAAGAGCGTGCAAAAGTCCTTGGCCAGCTCACTCCGATTACTGCAAAAAATATACGAGATGTAGGAATTCGTGGTCAGTACGAGGGTTATGTCAATGAAAACGGAGTACGCAGAAACAGTCAGACTGAGACATATTTTCGTCTTGAAACATATGTAAATAGTCCGCGTTGGAAAAAGGTCCCTTTTTATCTCGAAAGTGGTAAGTCACTTGCAGAAAACAAATCGGAAATCGATGTCTATTTCAAAAATGAAAAGGATCCAGAGAAACAGAACATTCTCACGTTTCGCATTCAGCCTGATGAGGGAATTAAGATTCGTTTTTGGGTAAAGACCCCAGGCTTTGACATGAAAGTCGAGCCGAAGACTCTCAAATTTAAGTATGCTGATTTTGCATCTCTCCAGCTCCTTCCTGATGCATATGAGCGTGTGCTCTTCGATGCCATCATGGGGGATCAGACACTTTTTACCTCGACCGATGAAGTGCTTGCCGCCTGGAAATTCATTACGCCAATTGTTGGTGCGTGGAGCAAGGTACCTTTGACGATATATAAAAAGGGTGCCCAAAGTGTGGTATAGTTTCAGAAATTAAAATTAATTATAGAAAATATGTTTGGAAACTTTCTAATGAAAGCAATGCTTAAGAAGCAGATGAAGGGAATGCCTGAGGAACAGCAGGAATATTTTTTGACTTTGATTGAAAAGAATCCTGATTTCTTTATGAAAATTGCACAAGAAGTGCAGGAAAAGACAAAGGGAGGAATGTCTCAGAATGATGCGATGATGATGGTGATGAAAAACCACGAGGCGGAATTGAAGGAGATTGTTAAAAAATAGTTAAGACACACTTCCTACACTTTTCTATCTTGATTTTTTGCTGTCGCTTTTGATATTATTACTCACAACACAACCACTACGTTTATTACAGTACCGATTGAGGTATTGTCCAGCATTAGTTTTATCAATCGTTAGCGCACAATACCCATGATAGAAGAAAAAGAACCACCATATTTTAAAGAGTTCAGGAATCTTGTTGTAAAGAGGTTTGATCAATTGGAAGTAAAAATAGAGAAAGAAGTAGAAAGTCTCGCTCTTTCGACCGCAAATCAATTTAAAAGAATAGATGAACGGTTTGATGAAATAGATCTTAGATTTGATGGAGTAGATCAAAGATTAGATCGGCTAGAGATAAGAATCGAGGCGGTAGAAAATGTCTGTGACGGTCTTGTCCATAACATGGCTGGAATAAAGAAAAATATAGAGATGATAGAAGTATACATTGGTGGGTACGAGGTAAGAGCCACTAACTTTGAACAAATTGTTTTGCAGGATTTAAGACCTAGGATTGTCGCTCTTGAGAAATTGGCCTAACGATGCTACAGTTCTTGCACTATGAGTCTTTCCATCGGCATCGTCGGCCTTCCGAATGTGGGCAAATCGACTCTCTTTAATGCTCTTACAAAAAAGAGCGTGCTTGTTGCAAACTATCCTTTTGCGACGATTGACCCCTCAGTTGGAGTCGTAGCTGTTCCTGACGAGCGACTTTGGAAGCTTTCTGAATTTTCAAAGACCCAAAAAACTGTTCCGGCAGTCGTGGAGTTTGTTGATATTGCTGGACTTGTCAAAGGAGCATCCGACGGAGAAGGTCTCGGAAACCAATTTCTTTCTAATATTCGTGAGACAGATGCTATTGCTGAAGTCGTAAGAATTTTTGAAGATGACAATATTATCCATGTTGATGGAAAAATAAATCCCATTAAGGATATTGAGGTAATTAATCTTGAACTCATTCTTGCTGATCTTCAGACAGTTACAAAACGTCTTGCAAATCTCAACAAAGAAGTCAAAGCAGGTAAAAAAGAGGCCATTATCGAAAATGGACTCGTTGAACGGATCAAAATTGCACTCGAGGCTGGAAAGCTCGCATCGACTGTTGAGGCAAATGAATTTGAAAAGCCATTTTTGAAATCACTCCACCTCCTCACTTCAAAACCATTTATGTATATTTTGAATAAGAAAGCAGGAGGGAAGAATCTTGATGAAATGAATGATGAACGCTACAAAGCCCTTATTTCATTTTTTGCTGACAACAAAGCAAAATGGGTAATCGTTGACGCTGGAATTGAACATGAACTTAAAGACATTGATGATAAAGATAAAAAAGAACTGAGGGAGGGTCTTGGTTCAAAGGATGACGGAATCGATGATCTCATTAAAAAAGGTTACGAACTTTTGAATCTTATTACCTATTTTACAACTGGCGAAAAGGAGACACGAGCCTGGACGATCGGTCGTGGCTGGACTGCACCTGAGGCTGGGACTGCTATTCATGGAGATTTTAAGGATAAATTTATTCGGGCAGAAGTCATTGAGTGGGACAAACTGATCGAATCGGGATCATTTGGCGCTGCGCGCGAAAAAGGGCTTTTGAGGACGGAGGGGAAAGAGTATGTGGTGAAGGATGGGGATGTGATGGAGTTTAAGATCTAGGCACCTTGCAAAAACTGCGTTTTCTGGTACTCTTTCGGGGACGTATTTCTGCTCTTTAACCCAAATCTATTCCGCCTATGACGACATCTCGACGTACAAGGATGGGCGTTGGTCTGCTCATTATCTCGTTGGTTCTGCTTGCTTGGGTGGTTGTTATTGCAAAAGCATTCAGTAAGTGATCAAATAAACCCCGCTAGATCTGTACAGGTTTCTGTACTCTAGTGGGGTTTTGTTATATGATACTCATCACTATGACCCCGTATGACCACAGCAAAATTGAGAAGAAATGGCAGAAGTATTGGGAAGCAAAGAAACTGTACAAGGCAAGCGACACATCCAAGGCAAAGAAATTCTATGCACTCATCGAATTTCCATATCCATCAGGAGATGGACTCCATGTTGGACACATCAGAAGCAACACGGCCATGGATGTCATTTCAAGAAAGCGCCGAGCAGAAGGATACAATGTACTCTATCCAATTGGCTGGGATGCATTTGGACTTCCGACAGAAAATTATGCAATTAAGACAGGAATTCAGCCTGCAGTCGTAACAAAAAGGAACACCGCAACATTTCGAAAGCAGCTTAAGGCACTCGGCTTCTCATTTGACTGGTCGCGGGAGATAGATACGACGGATCCAAAATACTACAAATGGACACAATGGATTTTCTTGCAGTTTTTGAAGAAAGGACTCGCATACAAAAAAAAGATGACGATCAATTGGTGTCCAAAGGATTTAATCGGCCTTGCAAACGAGGAAGTTGTGAACGGCTGTTGTGAACGCTGTGGTACAAAAGTTGAGAAAAAAGAAAAGGAACAATGGATGCTTGCCATTACAAAGTACGCAGACCGACTCGACAAGGATCTCGATGAGACGGAATTTCTCGAGAAAATAAAAATCCAACAGCGAAATTGGATTGGTAAGAGCGAGGGGGCAGAAATTGAATTTGAAATAAAGGGAAGAGACAAGAAGATAAAGGTCTTTACCACTCGACCAGATACGATTTTTGGTGTTACGTATGTTGTTCTTGCTCCTGAACATGAATATGTAAAAGAACTCAGTGCTTCAGCTGCAAATAATTCCGAAATTGAATCATATATAAAAGGAGTAAAGACAAAATCGGATATTGAGAGAACTGATGCGACTTCATTAAAAACTGGTGTGCAAATAAAAGGCGTTAGTGCTCTACATCCTGCCACAAAAGAAGAAATTCCAGTCTGGATTGCTGACTATGTTCTTGCTGACTATGGAACGGGAGCTGTAATGGCTGTTCCGGCACACGATGAGCGAGATGGAGCCTTCGCAAAGAAATATAAATTGCCCGTGAAGCAGGTTATCGAGCCACTCTATATTAAAAAGGACGGGGTTGATGCTGTAAAAGAAGGAAAACCGTTTGTGGAAAGGGAAGCTGCAATTTGTATCGTAAAGCACTGGTCTGAGGATAAGTATCTTTGTTCAAAATGGAAAACAAATGACTGGAGGGGATTTGTTATTGGAGGAATTGAACGGGGAGAAAATGAGGGAGTGGCTGCTGTAAGAGAGCTCGCGGAAGAGACAGGATATATTAATGGGAAATACATAAGGACTCTCGGAAAATTTCATTCAAAGTTTTGGCATGATGTAAAAGCAGTCAATCGTCACGCGCATTTTAAAGTTGTATATATTGAACTTCAAAGTAATGCACGACAGGTGGTAGCAGAAGAAGAAAAGAAGCTTCATGATATCGAGTGGGTTTCAAAAAAAGAGGTGAGGGATTTTATCAATCGCCCTGATCTTAAATATTCCTGGGATCTTTTTGCTTCTTCCTATGTTGCCTATGCTGGCGATGGAATTCTCATTAATTCTAGTGATTTCAACGGAAAAGAATCTCAGACTGTTCACAAAGAAATTACAGAATTTGCCCAAGGAAAGTGGGTTACCAAGTTCAAACTTCGCGACTGGATCTTTTCACGTCAGAGATATTGGGGTGAGCCGATCCCAGTTGTTCACTGCGAAAAATGCGGAATCGTCCCATTGCCTGAAAAAGAATTACCTCTCAAGTTACCAAAAGTAAAAAACTATCAGCCAACAGAAACAGGAGAATCGCCCCTTGCAACGATTTCAAAATGGGTAACTACAAAGTGTCCAACATGCAAAGGACCGGCACGACGAGAGACCGACACTATGCCAAACTGGGCAGGATCAAGTTGGTATTACTTGCGTTACATTGATCCAAAAAATACAAAGGCATTTGCTGACCCGGAGAAAATAAACTACTGGACGCCGGTTGACTGGTACAACGGAGGAATGGAACACACGACACTCCACCTTCTTTACTCGCGATTTTGGCACAAATTTCTCTTTGACCTCGGACTTGTACCGACCTCTGAACCATACAAAAAAAGAACATCTCACGGACTTATCCTTGCTTCTGGAGGAGAGAAGATGTCAAAGTCAAAAGGTAATGTCATTAACCCTGATTCAATTGTAAAAACCGTCGGGGCTGATGCCTTGCGTGTATACGAAATGTTCATGGGGCCTTTTGATCAGCATATTGCCTGGGATACCAACAACATTGCCGGATCTCGACGATTTATCGAGCGAGTTTGGAAACTTGCCGAGAGAGTTGGTTCTCCAACAGCCGAAAGTGCTCTAAAAGTTGATGCAATTATTCACAAGACGATCAAAAAAGTCTCTGATGATATTGAGGAGATGAAATTTAATACAGCAATTAGCGCGATGATGATTGCTGTAAATGAACTTGAAAAAGAGACAGTTATTTCGCCAGATTCGTACAGAATTCTCGTAAAACTTTTCTCACCATTTGCACCACATGCTGCAGAAGAGCTCTGGGCAGGGCAAAAGGAGAAAAAGTCGGTGCACGTAGCTCCCTGGCCAGTTTTTGACCCTTCAAAGGTGGTCGAAAGCTCGGTAAAGATCGTCGTTCAGATCAATGGAAAGGTCCGTGCAGAGTTTGAGATGGCTGCAGGGGCTTCAGATGATGAAATCAAGAAGGTCGCCCTTGAGCGTCCTGAGATAGCAAAATGGATAGAGGGGAAGGAGATCAAAAAGGTCATCGCAATAAAGGGAAGGCTTGTCAATATCGCGGTATAGGGGCAATTTAAGATGAGATTAATCATTAATACACCAAACAGTTGACTTATATACAAGAAGGTGATAAAACATAGATATCTAATTACACAATAATCCATGGCATCTACAACATTCAAACCAAAGCAGTCTATCAAGCGCCTTCTCTCGGTTCTTCCTGATCGTGCCCGTGACGTGCTTGTGAGCCGATATGGTCTTGGAAAAAATACTGAAAAAATGACACTTGATGCCATTGGAAAACTCTACGGAATTACCCGAGAGCGAGTTCGACAGATCGAAAATTACGCCATCGCTAACATTCGAAAGTCAGATGCTTACAAAGCAGAAAGAGCTGCCTTTTCTGAGCTCGAGGATCTCATACACTCTCTCGGAGGGATTGTTGTTGAGGATGATTTTCTTGGACATGTTTCAAAGGACAAGTCACTCCAGAATCACATTAACTTTCTTCTCGTAGTTGGTGATATCTTTAAGAAAAAGAAGGAAGACGAAGAGTTCAAGCATCGATGGCATGTAAATGAGGAGCTTGCGAAGCAGGTTGAGGCTTCTCTTCAGAAACTTTATACAGGTCTTACCGACCAGGATCTTTTGCCTGAATCAGAAATGGTTGGAAAGTTCCTCGAACACCTCGAAGATGTTTCAGAAAAATACAAAAATCAGGAAGTTGTTCGACGATGGCTCTCTCTTTCAAAGAAAATAGGAAAAAATGCAATTGGTGAATGGGGAGTTGCTCATTCTTCAAACGTAAAAACAAAGGGTATGAGAGACTATGCCTTCCTCGTCATTCGAAAGCATGGTTCACCTATCCATTTCCGAGAAGTTGCAAAGCAGATCTCGCAGGTTTTCAAAAAGAAGGCCCATGTCGCTACAACTCACAATGAACTCATCAAGGATCCTCGATTTGTACTCGTTGGACGTGGACTTTATGCTCTTGCAGAATGGGGATACATGTCAGGAGTAGTGAAGGACGTTATAAAGAAAATTCTCGAAAAGAGTGGACCTCTCACAAAGGATGAGATCGTTGCAAAGGTTTTGAAGGAGCGATACGTCAAGGAAAACACCATCATGGTCAATCTCCAGAACCAGAAATACTTCAAGAAAGACAAGGAGGGAAGATACAGCGCCATCTCACAGGCAGTTACAGCATAAAAAACTTCTGGTATACTGTAGGGGTATATGATCATATTCGGAGAATATTTTCCCCAGCTCTACGAACAGTTTCACTCTGCTCTTCTTCCCGATGTTCTAAGTATCCTCATCACGGTGGCATTTCCTGTGCTAGCCTTTATTCTCGGTTCAATCTTTTTTCCTCTGTGGGTTGATTATGTTCGAGGTCGTAATTTTCTTTCGATAAAGTACACAGTCCTCGAAATCAGGCTTCCCAAGGAGACAACAAAATCTCCTCTCGCTATGGAACTTTTTTTACATTCCATCCACAATACATCCGATGGAAGTAAATTCAAGCAATTCTGGCTCGGAGAAACAAGACCTTGGTACTCTCTCGAACTTGTGTCGTTCGCTGGACAGGTTAAATTTATGATTTGGACAGAGGACCGAAGAAAAATCACGCTTATGAGTGCACTCTACGCTCAGTATCCAGGGATCGAAATCCATGAAGTCGAGGATTACACAAAAGGTGTTTTCTATGATGGAAGTATCCATAAAATATGGTCAACTGAATTTGAATTTACTAAGCCTGATCCGTACCCAATCAAAACATACGTTGATTATGCCCTCGACAAGGATCCAAAGGAGGAATACAAAGTCGATCCTCTCGTTCCGGTTCTCGAATACCTTGGAAGCGTAGGTCCAAATCAGATTGTCTGGATGCAGTTTATTATTCGCGCACATGTTCCTGAGCAATTTAAACCAGGGCATTGGTTTGCAAGGACAGACGCATGGAAGGATGCAGCTATTAAAGAGGTCAATAAAATCCTCATGCGCGATTCAAAATCAAAGATTGCCGGGATAACAGCTGAGAATCCAGAAGGAACTCGAGTTACTATTAGTCCTGGTGAGCAGGAGGTGGTCAAGGCACTCGAGAGGAGTATTTCGAAGTTGCCGTTTGATGTTTGTATTCGCTGCATGTACATGGCGAAGAAGGATATTTTTGATACGCCGTTCGGAATTGGGGGAATCATCGGTGGCATGAAGCATTTTTCTTCTGAACATCTCAATGGATTTAAACCGGCAAAAAGATGGACGTCGAAGCTCGATTCCCCGTGGCATGATTACAATAATATCCGTCGAAACAGGATCTCGAAAGATTTTTTGATGGCCTACAAGCTTCGCTCGGCTTTTTATAGTCCCTATGCTGACAGCAAGATTCTCGTCATGAATACCGAGGAGCTTGCGACGATGTATCATTTCCCTGGTTCTACAGCTGGAACGCCAACTCTCACACGTGTTCCTTCAAAGAAGAGCCAGGCTCCAGCCAATCTTCCTATCTAGTTCTCACACTCTTATATGCGGATTACCCGAAAGAAATACAGTTACGCGGTCGTCACTCTTTCTGTTTCTATCTTTTTAATTCTCCTCGGTCTTGCATCGAGAGCGCCATACGGTTTTCCTAAGGAATCGTTTGATGTTCACATTGCAAAGAATTCCTCGCTTTCAAGCCTGACAAAGGATCTAGTTTCTAAAAAAGTAATTTTATCGCCGTTTCTTTTTAAGGTTGCAGTCGTACTATTTGGTGGTCAGGGTGGAGTAAAGAGCGGGGATTATCGTTTTCATAAGCCTCAGACAGTTTGGACTGTGGCATACCGAGTTGTCCACGCAGATCAGGGCCAGCCAAAAGTGAGTGTCACCATCCCTGAAGGTACAAATGTTTCCGACATGGCATTTATCCTCATGAAGCAGCTTACTGATTTTAATGCTCCTCGTTTTGTTTCCCTCGCAGCAAAATATGAGGGCTATCTTTTCCCTGATACATATTTCTTTTTGGCAAATGCTGATTCAGAAGAAGTTATACGGACTATGCGATCCCGTTTTGATGAAAAAATAAAGACAGCTGATGCTCAAATTAAATCATTCAGGAAGCCTTTGAAAGATGTGATTATTATGGCCTCGATTGTTGAAAAAGAAACGTACAATGACGAGACTCGAAGAATTGTCGCAGGGATTCTTTGGAAACGTCTCGAAAAGGGAATGGCTCTTCAAGTTGATGCACCATTTTATTATATTACCGGAAAAGCAGGAAATTTTTCTCAGGCAGACTTGAAAATTGATTCTCCCTACAACACCTACAAATATGCCGGTCTTCCAAAGGGGCCCATTTCAAACCCTGGCCTCTCAACAATTATCGATACTGTGATGCCGATGCAGACGCCATACTGGTTCTATTTGACTGATAAAAAGGGAGAGATGAGGTTTGCGGAGACATACGAAGGTCATTTGGCGAATATTAATAAGTATTTAAGGTAATGTAAGCACAAGGGGGCAGTATAGTTTAATTTGAGGCACTTCAGCTAACTGTAGTGCTCAAAAAAGAAAGCCGGACGCGGGGTCCGGCTTTGTGCGAGGGGAGAAAGGATTATTTCTCTATAAATTCCTTGCTTTGATTAGATTTGTCTTGCAAATCGGCCTTCTTCATGTGCGGCCTTAAAAAGGCCAGACCCGCCAGAGATATCGCCATGAGCAAAAGGGCGACAGTTGTCTTTTTTCGTGACGCAGAAAGTATACAGAAAATTAATGACATCAGGAACACCGCAGAGCAAGTCGCAGAGAGGTTGGCAGCATTTATCGAATTCATGATTAATAATGGGAAGAAGTTCTTGTCGATGAGCGTTATTGCTCAAATTCAAATTTAGTTATATAGTAGATTATATGAAAAGTCAAGGCTTGGCAAGAGGGATGGGAAAGAAAGTCTACATCGGCATGTCGGGCGGAGTTGATAGCTCTGTCTCTGCTGCTTTGCTCAAAAAAGAAGGGTACGATGTTACTGGAGTTTTTATAAAAGTTTGGCAGCCAGATTGGATCAATTGCACATGGAAAGAAGATAGACTTGATGCAATGCGGGTAGCTGCTCAGCTTGGAATTCCATTCGTAACTCTTGACCTTGAAAGAGAATATAAAGAAGAGGTCGTCGACTATATGATTCGAGAATATAAACTCGGAAGAACCCCCAACCCAGACGTGATGTGCAATCGTTTTGTGAAGTTCGGCGGGTTTTGGAGCTGGGCCATGAAACAAGGTGCAGATTTTGTTGCGACTGGGCACTATGCTCAAGTACAAAAGAATGATAAAGGTTTATACGAGCTTATTGCCGGAAATGATTCAAACAAGGATCAGTCGTATTTTCTATGGACCCTGACACAGGAGCAGCTTTCAAAAACACTTTTTCCTGTGGGAAATATTGAAAAACCTGAGGTCCGTGAACTTGCAAGGAAATTTAATTTACCGACTGCAGAAAAAAAAGACAGTCAAGGACTTTGCTTCATCGGAAAGATCGATGTGAAAGAATTTCTTTCGCACTACATTGACCTGAAAAAGGGAAATGTACTCAATGAAAAGGGAGAAATAATCGGGGAACACGACGGAGCATTTTTTTATACAGTCGGGGAACGTCACGGCTTTACCATTACAAAAAAATCACCAAACGATAAGCCACACTACGTTATCTCGAAAGACATTGATGCAAACACGATAACTGTTTCATGTAAATTGGTTGATGGAAGTTTTCCGAATGCTCAGACTGAGGTCTCTCTACGAGAGATAAATTGGAATCAGGGGAAAATTCCAAAAGGAAATAACCTCTATGTCCGATCACGATACCGAGAGCCCTTACAGAAGATAGTAAAAATTAACGAAAAATTCGTTAATTTTGAAAACCCACAATCAACACTGTCTCCTGGGCAATCTCTAGTTGTTTATGACGGTGACATTTGTCTAGGGGGTGGGATTATAGAGTAGCCCCATGCTATACTATTTCCAATACCAATAACCATGAACCACCTCATAACCATTACCAAGGCTGATGGAACAAAGGAGCTTTTTGAGGAGCAGAAACTGGCTGATTCTCTTTTAAATGCTGGTGGAAATCCTGAAATTGTAGAAAGTATAGTAGGCCTTGTTGAAAAGGAGATGAGGGATGGGATGCCGACAAGCGAGATTTATTCGAGGGCATTCAAGCTACTTCGGGAACACTCAATGCCTCTCGCAGTCAAATATTCCCTCCGCAGAGCACTCTCAGAACTCGGGCCGGATGGATTTCCATTTGAAAAGTACGTGGCGAGAATTTTTCAGTCAAAAGGATACGAGACTCTTACAGACCAGATGGTTCTCGGAGCATGCGTACCTCACGAGGTTGATGTTGTTGCCTGGAACAATGAAAAGCTTATAATGGTCGAAGCGAAGTTTCATAATGAATTTGGTCTCAAGTCAGATCTCAAGGTAGCACTCTACATCAAGGCGCGCTTTGACGATCTTAGAGGCAATATGTTTTCATACGGAGGATTTAAAAGAAAACTTGATGAAGGCTGGCTTGTAACAAATACAAAATTTACGGACCAGGCAATTCGCTACGGAGAATGCCAGGGAATAAAGATGATCGGATGGAATTATCCCAAAAAAGGCAACCTCCAAGATATAATCGAGGAATTGCGCCTCCATCCATTTACCTGCCTTGCATCTCTTTCAAATGTTCACAAGAAAAATCTCCTAGCAAAGGGCGTGGTGCTCTGTAGCGATCTCGTGAGTCACCCGGAATACCTAAAAGAAATCAAAATGAGTCCTGAGGAATCTACGAAGGTTCTAGAAGAAATAAAAATGGTAAGCGGTATCTAATTTCCAAATTAAAAAATATCATGGCAAAAATAGATGAGATGGAAAAAATAAAGAATGAAGTTTGGAACCTCAAAAAATCTCCTCTCTATGCCTACCGCACCGAGAACAATTATTTCCCTGTAATTGGTGAAGGAAGCCACAATGCAAACATTATGTTTGTCGGGGAAGCTCCCGGAAAAAATGAGGCGAAAACAGGCCGGCCATTTTGTGGTGCTGCAGGAAAAATTCTTGATGAACTTCTTGCTACTGTAATAATTGACCGGAAAAACGTCTATATAACTAACATTGTAAAGGACAGACCACAAATGAACCGCGATCCACTTCCCGAGGAAATAGAGGTCTATGGACCATTCCTTGATCGGCAGATAGAAATTATCAAGCCGAAAGTGATTGCTACTCTTGGTCGCTATGCAATGGGATACATCATGAAGAAGTTTGGGCTCGATCTCGAGCTTGAACCGATAGGGAAGGCTCATGGGAAGGTGTATACAGCACAAGCATCCTACGGCCCTATTGAAATAGTGACTCTCTACCATCCGTGCGTTGCAATCTATAACAGAAGCACGCTCGATACCCTGAAAAAGGATTTTGAGGTACTGCGAGGGCATTAATTAAAAACTATCATGAACGCCAATAAAGATGTATCGATTGAATATGCTCACATCTACACCAACAACAAGATTGGCGAAGAACATGAACTTTCACTTGAAATTTTAAGTACGCTCTACAAGCAGGAGGAGGACAGGGAGCACACGATTTCCCTCGTTGTTCTGATTGATGACTATGCCTTCCCTGATTCATCATTTGATTACGATACATTTTCTGGATGGCTTCAGGAAATGGGATTTACTCCCGATGTCATGCTCAGAGAGTCACAGCTTGTCTCGCTTGCAGAGGAGGTACGCTGGCTTATTAGAGATGACGAACTCCGGGATAAGATCTCGGATTTTATTAAAACAAAAAAGTATCCGTGCTCGCTTCTCACGGCCGCCTGGTATCTCTTGAGACTTGGCTACCTCTCATCACCACTTTTTGACACACGATATATCTCCCGCGGCCTCATTAACATTCTTCCTCTTGATTTCAAGCCCTACGAAGAAAAAGCACTCGAGATTATTCGCTCAACAAAGTTCTCTCAGGCGGCAAACCAGATTCAGTATCGGTATTTTGAAGGAAGGCTTGTAGCCTGATATACTTGCCGATATGAAAAGATCACAGAAAAAGTTTGCGACGGCCACGAAGCTCCTTGACTATCTAAACGATACATACTACAAACTCCACGAGGATTTTGAAAAAAATTTTTGGATTTCCTATATGGGGGATCATAGTGTCGATGCAGAGATGAACAGGGCCGAATCCGCCCGGGATTCTTTTAGTGCTGACACCTTTCTAGCGGCAGTGGTCGCAGCTTTCATTAAAACATCAAGAGGAAATATTAAAGACCGGCTTCTTGTCTGGAAAAGATATTTTGATGCCTGGCAGGTTCCTCCGGAGGCACTGAAACTCAAAGAAAAAATTGCTGATCTTGAGGCGAAAATAATGAAAATCCAAACAAAAAGAAAGGAGGGTTATATCGACCCTTCAACAGGAAAGTTTGTTGAAGCTTCTGAGAACAAAATGAGGACAATTATGAGAACTCATCCTGACGAAGCAGTTCGAAAAGCTTGTTTTGAAAGCATGGAAAAACTCCCCTACAATACTATCAATGAATACGTCGAGGTTCTTAAACTACGAAATCAGTTTGCACAGATGACCGGCTACAAGGATTTTTACGATTATAAACTACAGACAGTTGAGGGAATGACAAAGAAAGAAGTTTTTTCTATTTTTAATCAAATTTACGAGAAAACGAAATACGCCTTCAAGAATATTGAGAAACTTGAAAAAGAGAAACCTGGCCTCAGAAAGCCGTGGAATTTTGGCTACATGCTTGCGGGGAATTTTACCAAGGAGGAGGATCCGTATTTTCAGTTTGAGGATGCTCTCATGTACTGGGGAAAATCGTTTATGGCTCTCGGCGTGAAATTTAGAAAGGGAACTCTCACTCTCGATCTCGTCGACAGGAAGGGAAAATACAATAACGGTTTCTGCCACGCTCCTGCGCCAGTTTTTTATAAAAATGGGAAACGCATTCCAGGAAGGAGTAATTTCACCTGCAATGCTGTTCCGGGCCAGGTTGGTTCCGGAGTCCAGGCAATTAACACCCTTTTTCACGAAGGAGGGCATGCTGCGCAGTTTTCAAATGTCGATGAAAAGGAGGTCTGTCTCAATCATGAATATGCACCAATGACTGTGTCCTGGGCAGAGACTCAGAGCATGTTTATGGATGATATTTCAAGCAGTATTGAATGGAAAATGAGGTACGCAAAGTCAAAAGATGGAAGACCCTACCCCTTCGAGCTCTATGAAAGGAAGGTCAGAGCTCTTCATGTCATTCGCCCTCTCGAGATGATGCATATGTGTAGAATTATTTTCTTTGAAAAGGCCATCTATGAAGCAAAAGACATCACTCCTGAATTTGTTATGGAAACCGCGAGAAAAACCCTCGAGAAATACATGTGTTTCTCAGAAGAATCTCTTTCTATCTTAAATACTCCCCATATTTATTCATGGAATAGTTCTGCCTACTATCATGGCTACGGTCTTGCTCAGCTTGGTGTCGAGCAGTGGAAGGAATATTTTTTCAAAAAGTACGGATACATCGTGGATAACCCAAATATTGGAAAAGAAATGCAAGAAATTTGGAAATTCGGCTCTCGATACTCAGTCAATAAATTTATGAAAATGGCGACTGGGAAAAAATTGAGCCCCAATGCCTTTATTAAAGACGCAACAATGCCACTCCCGAAGATTCTGAGGCAAGCAAAGACGAGGATTGCTCGGCTCGAGAAAGTCCCTCGTTCCTCAAAGTTGGTTGATCTCGACGTTTCAATCTTTCTTGTTCATGGTAAAATGAAGATCTCAGACAATTCTAAGAGTTTCGAAGACATGGATGCAAAATACCGAAAGTGGCTTGCCAAGCTTAGTTAATTAAACCCTCAATGATAAATCCTCAAATAGTTGATTATATACGAACACAATTGCGTCAGGGCGCGACAAAGGAAAGCATCTTGACCTCTATGACCGCAGGCGGATGGAACGCCACTGATGTCGAAGCTGCTTTTGGGGAGGCAACCAAGGGCTTCGAACAGATCAAATCATCTCAATCCTTCGCCCCAGTTCTACAGAAAGAGGAGGGGCATCCTATACTTAAAGTGATTGGGGTTATTATACTTCTCGTCATAATTATTCTCTGCGTTCTATTTTTCATTGGTTCGGCAGAAGCTCCACTACTCTAATCAATTGACATATTTCTATATAATAGTATTGTATAGCGAGACGCACCAATAGTAACTCGGTCAACCAAACCAAACTTATGTTCATTGGAGTTCTTCTTATTGTGGTCGCAGTAGTCATTGCACCCTTTCTCATCTTCGTTCTTCACCCATCCTGGAGGCATGGGGCTTCTCGAAGGTTCAGTGGTGAGTAATCGCAAAATCAATCACCCCTCAGAATCCGCCACACGGCTCACGTGGCGGATTTCTTTTTTTATGCTAAACTCCTTGCATGAATTCATCCGAGATACGTTCACGATTTCTACGCTTTTTCGAGAAAAGGGGGCACACGACAATCCCTTCAGCTTCTCTCGTGACATCCGATGAAAAAGGGGTAACAAATTCCACCCTTTTTAATACTGCGGGCATGCAGCCTCTTGTTCCGTATCTCCTTGGAAAATCTCATCCGCAAGGAACTCGGCTTGTCGATGTCCAGAAATGCCTCCGCACTGTCGATATTGATGATATCGGAGACAAAACACATGCGACGTTCTTTGAAATGCTTGGAAACTGGTCACTCGGAGATTACTTTAAAGAAGAGGCGATCAAGTGGAGCTATGAATTTTTGACTTCAAAAGAGGAAGGGCTTGGGCTCGATCCATCCCGACTCTACGTTACGGTCTTTGAAGGAGATGCAAACGCTCAGAGGGATGACGAATCTGCAAAAATCTGGCAGTCAGTCGGCGTAGCAAAAAACAGAATATATTTTAAAGATGCGAGCGCAAACTGGTGGCCGGCTGTAAAGGTAGGGAAAGAAGATGGGTGGACCGGGCCGACTGGACCATGCTCCGAGATGTTTTATGATATTACAGTAGATGGCTTGGGCGATCTTACTCCTGAGGAATTTGAAAAAGCAGACAGCGAACAAAAGGTAGTCGAGATCTGGAACGACGTTTTTATGGAATTCGAGAAAGTTGATGGAAAAATTGTCCAAAAACTTGCAAAGAAAAATGTTGATACAGGAGCCGGACTTGAGCGTCTCGCGGCGGTTTTACAGAAAGTAGACAATATTTATGATACGGATCTTTTGAAGCCAATGATGGCTCTCATGAAGAATCCTGCAGCAACTCTCGAGAGCAAGCGTATTGTTGCCGACCATCTCAAGGCAAGTACATTCCTCATTTGTGATGGAATTACTCCATCAAACTCGGACAGAGGCTACATCCTTCGTCGCCTCATTCGCCGTGCAATTATAAATACTACGGACCGCAAGCTAGACGAACCTCGAATATCTCGTTTTGTTGACACTCTCGTCTCAATATACGAATCTGCATATCCAGAACTCGCTGCAAAAAAGGACCACATTAAAAAAGTACTCCTCGACGAATCGACAAAGTTTTCTGAGGCACTGACAAATGGTATTCGTGAATTTAATAGGATAGCTACATCGGGGTCAATTTCTGGAAGTGATGCCTTCAAGCTTTTCTCTTCGTACGGTTTACCGATTGACGTAACTCGCGAACTAGCCAAAGAAAAAGGACTAACTGTTGACATCAATGGATACGAGACTGAATTTAAAAACCACCAATCCCTCTCTCGCTCTGGTGCCGAACAAAAGTTCAAAGGTGGACTTGGGGATGCAAACGACCCGATGGTTGTCCGTTACCACACAGCAACCCACCTCCTCCACCAAGCACTTCATGATGTTCTCGGAGAAAATGAAGGAAATCAGAAGGGTTCAAACATTACCGCAGAAAGATTGAGATTTGATTTTGCCGGAACAAAACTTTCAGATGAACAAAAAAAGAGAGTAGAAGAAATTGTAAATGAAAAAATACGGGAGGCTTTGCCGGTGCAGCACATTACAATGCCACGAGAAAAAGCAGAAAAGACAGGGGCACGGCATTTCTTTGGAGAAAAGTATGGGGACGAGATTTCTATTTATTTTGTAGGAAATGACCTCGGGTCAGCATATTCAAAGGAATTCTGTGGAGGACCACATGTCACCAACACAAAGGAACTCGCTGGGCCAGAGGGAACATGGAAATTTAAGATACAGAAGGAAGAGGCAGTGTCTCAAGGTGTGCGAAGAATCAAGGCTGTTCTCGCGTAATTGAACACATGCTATACTTTATGCATGTTCTCCCTGCTTTCTCGTAAAGTTCACAAAGATCTTTCCCTCATCATCGATGTTCAGAGCGGAGTTGTCCGCGGCTCTCTTGTCTCATTGAATAAGAACGAAATTCCCCACGTCATTTATCTTTTCTCACGGACACTTCCTCACAAAAACGAGGTTGATGGATCTTACCTTACGACGCTTATGCTCAAGGCACTCGAGGAAGTTGCTCTCAAAATTTCAACAGAAGGTTTTGCTCGAGCAGGGGAGGTTGGTTACGGAGGTCATTCACTCCAGACAATACACTATGTGATGTCTTCACCATGGATTGTCTCGCAGTCGAAAACAGTAAAAATTGCATATGAAAAAGATACAGAAGTGACCGAGGCCTCGGTGCATACCTTGGTCGAAAAGGAACGCGACTCACTGATCAAGAAATTTCATGAGGGAAATCTAAGTGCTGAGTACGAGAAAGATCTGACATTCATTGAACAAAAAATATTTGATGTACGTCTTAATGGCTACACTGTCCAGGACTATCGTGGAAAAAAGGCAAAGAGTTTTGAGATTTCATTTGCTGTAACGACGAGTTCAAAATATATCCTTTCAAAAATGGAGGAAATCGTGGGTAAGGTTCTCCGAAGTAAAGAGCAGGAGTTTCATTCAGCCCTTCTTCTCCAGTACTCTGCCCTAAGGACAATCGTAGGGAACCGGGATGAATATATTTCACTCCACGTCCATAGCGAACTTACCGATATTGTAGTCGTCAAAAGGGGAATCAGCTCCTACCTCGCATCATTTCCTTTTGGAACTGCGGAGCTTTTGCGAAGGCTTTCAGCTGCTCTTGGCACGAGTGAGGAATCGGGAAATTCTCTTCTCGCCCTTCACCAAAATGGAAAACTCGAGGATACAGAACATCATCGTGTTGATGCAATTCTCAAACCAATTCTTGCTGAATGGCAGAGTACGCTCCTTTCAGTGCTTGGAACAATAGGTGAGAAAACTGTCCTTCCTCGGCTCGTGTATCTTTCGGCTCATTCAAATGCAGAACTATTCAAGATGACTCTCATCGAGACAAAATTTGAGGTTCTCCCGTTCAACTATACTCTTGTGGAAAAGGCTGTAGCGTTCGAAAAAACCTCTGAGAAAAGTTCATTTATGGGAATTTATGCAGTGGCCCTTAATGGTATGATATAATTATGGCAATGAGATCAGAAAAAAAAGTGGTGCAAGATATCGTGCCGAGTTCACGAAGAACGATACGCAACATTTCATTCGAAGAAGAAACAGCCGCTAGGTCTGGAGGTCGCACTCGTGCCCGAAGGGAAGTAAGTGAGGAGGTAGACGAGGATCGAGGAGTAAAAATCCCCATTCATACAAAAAAAGTCGTTCGCGAGGAAGTGGAGTACGAGGAACGACCTGCCCCAAAACAGAGGAAAAAAAGAAGGGCGTCTGGAACCCTCATTACATTTATAATTGTTTTTCTCTGCATTGCCGTCATTGCGGTAGCACTTTCCCTTTTGTATTCGAAGGCGGTTGTGACTATTGTACCTAAAGTCATAAATATTCAGGTCGATGGAACATTCACCGCGAAGAAAGCCCTTACTTCAGTGAATTCTGCTGATCTTTCCTATGACGTCATAACACAAAAGGCCACTGCAAGCTCACCAATACCGGCAACAGATGGTCCATTTACTCAAACAAAAGCAAAAGGGACAGCATACCTCTATAACGAACAAAGCTCTGCACAAAAAATAGTAGCTGGAACACGCCTATCAAATACAAATGGACTTATATATCGCACAGTTGCAACTGTTACGATTCCCGCTGCAAAAACTACTGCAGGAAAACTTGTTCCGGGGAGTATCTCAAGCTCCATCATTGCAGATCAGGCTGGAGCACAGTACAACATGCTTCTTTCAGACCTCACTGGTGACCTCAAAGTTGTAGCATACAAGGGTGGAGACAAATATACCAAGGTCTATGGCCGAACAAAAACAGATGTAGTCGGAGGTTTCCTAGGAAATAAAAAAATAATTTCTCCAGAAGCACGAAAGGCAGCGGTTGATACACTCGAAGCATCCCTCAAGGCAAAACTCGCCCAACAGATCGCGACTTCTCACCCTGAAGGTTCAATCGTGTACGACAGTGCCTCGATATATGAGTATCAAGTCACCGATGTCACTAGTAAGGCATCGAGTACCGCTGAGGTTTCAGTCACGGCAACTGCGTACAGTATCGCCTTCAAGTCGGATACCCTTCTCAAGGCTATTGGAGCAAAAGAGCTTGAAAGATTCCCAGTACCAACCTATTCAACTGAAGGCCTCGACAAACTCTCATTCTCTATTATTAATGCAAAGGACTTTTCAGCTAAAAAAGGAACCACTCTCATTTTCCTACTCAAAGGCCCCTTGAAACTTACTGGAACATTTCCAGAAAATACACTTAAAAATGAACTCAGGGGTATAACTCTTGAGGCAAGTAATCCTGTTTTTGCTAGGTATCCGGCTATTGGAAATGCCCAAGTTCTCATTACTCCGTTCTGGATGAGATCATTCCCGAACTCAGCAAGTAAAATCACACTTGAGGTGAAAACAGAGTAGTGCTATACTGACCTTACATAAGACGAAACCCAATCGCAGAAATGCAAACTGGGGGTGGAATTCGTTGGTATTGACTTCTACCCAGTGTTTCTGATAGTATGTGCAAACGCGCAAAATTGATGGATTTAAACAAAAACAAGCCACAAATAGGAGGGTCAGTCGCTCCAATCACACCTAACGCGAACCTCGCGTACGGAGTTGTGACCGAAGCTCTGCCAAACACCCTCTTTCGAGTGAAGCTTGATGGAAAAGATGAAATCGTGATGGCGTATCTTGCGGGAAAAATGAGAATGCACCGCATAAAGGTTTTGATCGGAGACAAGGTAGAACTTATCATTGATCCGTACGGAGGAAGGGCTCGAATAAGCAAACGACTTTAATACACATGAAAGTAAAAGCTTCAGTAAAAAAAATCTGTCCGAAATGCGAAACTGTCCGACGAAAGGGCTATGTGTATGTTATATGCAAGGCAAACCCTCGACACAAGCAGCGACAAGGCTAATCAATTAACCCACTTTTAATACTTACACTATAATGCGTATCCTCGGTATCACAATTCCAGACAATAAACAGCTCGAAATCGCCCTTACTGAGCTTTATGGTGTTGGACGAGCACGATCTAGATTTGTTTTAAATAAAGTCAAAGTAAATCCAGCCATGAAGGTCAAGGAACTTTCAGTCGATCAGGAAAATGAAATTCGAAAAGTTGTAGAATCATTCCGAATAGAAGGAGACCTCAAGCGAGAAGTTGCAAGCAACATCAAGCGACTGAAAGACATCAAGACATACCGCGGAAGCCGCCACGCTCGACGACTCCCTTCACGAGGACAGAGAACAAAGACAAATTCACGAACTATCCGAGGAAACGTCAGAAAGACCATGGGTTCAGGACGAAAGAAGGAGGAAAAGAAATAACATAACATCATTACTACCACTATCATGGGAAAGAATCGAATCGTTACAACAGAAACAAAGCCAAAAGATGCTGCAGCTGATGCGGGAGCAAAGCAAGTTGCCGCAAAAAAGCGAGTTGATGTCGGTATTCTCTATGTTCAGTCAACCTACAACAACACAAAGGTCCTCTTTACCGATGTAAGTGGGAACGCACTCATGTGGTCCTCGAGCGGGTCTCTTGGTTTCAAGGGTGCAAAGAAAGGAACTCCTTTTGCAGCAGCTAAAGTTGGGGAAACTCTCGCTATCAAGGCTCAGGCTCTTGGTGTTAAAGAAATAAAAGTGGTTGTAAAGGGTGTTGGTTCTGGAAGAGAATCAGCTATCCGAGGTTTCGTTTCAAAGGGAATTCTCATTAACTCGATCAAAGACGAAACTCCTGTCCCACACAACGGACCGCAGCCAAAGAAGCCGCGACGAGTATAACGTATAACCCTTAAATTATTTATCATATATGAAAATCGGACCAAAATATAAAATTGCACGAAGACTCGGAGCGCCTGTGTTTGAAAAGACACAGACTCAGAAGTATGCTATCCGCCTTGGACAGCGAAATGAATCGAGCGGAAAGGGACGACCTCGAGCAAAGAGCGATTATGGTCTCGGACTTATTGAGAAGCAGAAGGCGCGATTTAGCTACGGTATTACCTCAAAGCAGTTTGGAAATTACGTAAAGAAGGCTGTCGAAAAAAAGGGTAACTCAGGAGAGCTTCTTGTTCGAATTCTTGAAGGACGTCTTGATAACGTCGCTCTCCGAGCTGGTTTTGCTCCGACACGACAGGCAGCGCGCCAACTTACGTCCCATGGCCACCTTACGGTCAATGGAAGTATTGTAACCATTCCTTCATACCAGGTGAAGGTTGGGGATGTAGTAGGTATCAGAGAGGGAAGCAAGAAGAAGCCTCTTTTTGCAACTCTTGATGAGCGATTGAAGGCAGTGAAGATCCCAGCATGGCTTAAGCTCAATTATGACAAGAAAGAAATTACCGTCGACGGCATACCGCACGTGGAGCAGAGCGAGCTCCTCTTCAATGTTGGTGCAGTGCTCGAGTTCTACAGCCGTTAATTTTTAACAATCATTATCAAAGCCATTAATTTTTAAATAAAACCATGTCGACAAACCACACAATCGTAGTTCCATCAAAGCCTAAGATCATCCGAGAGGAAGGATTCAGCGGCATTTATGAAATTGACGGCCTTTACCCAGGCTACGGTCACACTCTTGGAAACTCACTCCGACGAATTATTCTTTCGTCTCTTCCTGGTGCTGCGGTCACAAAGGTGAAGGTCAAGGGAGTCGAGCATGAATTTTCTTCAATGAGCGGCGTTAAGGAAGACGTCATCACACTCCTTTTGAATTTGAAGAAACTCCGAATCAAACTTATTACTGAGGAGCCACAGGTTCTCATTCTCAAAGCAAAGGGAGTAAAGACTGTTTCTGCAAAGGACATCGAAGTACCTGGGCAGGTTGAAATTTTGAACCCAGATCTCGTTATTGCCCAGCTCACTGACAAATCAGCAGAGCTTGACATGGAAATCACTGTTGAAAAGGGACTCGGCCTTGTTCCAAAGGAAATGCTTCACAAGGATCGTGTTGATATCGGAACAATTGCTCTCGATGCCACATTTACCCCTATCAAAAAGGTAAATTACGAAGTCGAGAACATGCGTGTCGGAGACCGAACAGACTTCAACCGCCTCCGCATTTCAATTGAAACTGATGGAACTCTCACTCCAAACGAAGCTCTCGAGCAGTCTATCATCCTCATGATTACTCAGCTCAAGGCTATTGTTGGATTTAAGGAAGAAGAAGTTGTTGCTGAAACTCCAAGCGAATCAAAAGATTCTGCAAAGGGAGAGGTTAAAGGAGATTTTGATGTTGAGTTCCTCAAGACTCGAATTGATTCTATTGGCCTTTCTCCTCGAACAACAAAGGCTCTTGCGAACGCAAACATCCGAACAATCGGAGGTCTTGCTCGAAAGAAGGAAGTCGACATCCTCGATATCGAAGGCCTTGGAAGCAAGGGGATCCAGGAGATCAAGAAGACTCTTGCTCAGTACAACATTACGCTTAAATAATTTAAAGAACTTCCATGCGACACCATTCATCAACACGAAAATTCGGACGCGAAATGAACCAGAGAGACGCTCTTATGCGATCTTTGGCGCGCAATTTGGTGAATGAAGGCCGCATTACAACTACTCTCGCCAAGGCAAAATCTCTCCGACCATACGTCGAGAAGCTTGTGACCAAGGCAAAGTCAGGAACTCTCGCATCACGACGACTTTTGGTAAGCAAAATTCATGGAGAACCTGAGGCAAAGGTCCTCATTGAAACCCTTGCTCCAAAGTACAAGGATCGAAAAGGAGGATATACACGAATCATTCGCCTTCCTCGCCGAGAGCTTGACGCGGCAGAGATGGCTATGATTGAATTTGTTTAATACTAAATAACCACCATGATATATACAATTGACGCACAGGGTAAGAGGATCGGACGAGTTGCTTCGCAAGCAGCTGTATATCTCATGGGCAAAAATTCTGTAAAGTTCGTGCGAAATGCCGCTCCCGACGTCAAGGTCAAAATCATCAACTGCGCTAAGGCTTACATTTCTGCAAAAAAGAAGGATGACAAGGAGTACGTAACATTCACAGGATTCCGAGGAGGTATCAATACCGAAAAGCTCTCAGCTCTCATTGCCCGAAAGGGAGTTGCCGAGCCTTTCCGACTCGCTGTCTACCGAATGCTTCCTTCAAACAGCCTCCGAAAGGCCATGATGAAGAATTTAACTATCACTGAATAACTTTTATGACTACAGCTACAAAAACTCACGATAAATATATTGAAACTGTTGGCCGAAGAAAGACTTCGATTGCCCGCGTTCGAATGACTCCTGCCACAAAGACGTCGTATGAAATTAACGAAAAGACTGTCGAGGCATATTTTCCTACAAAAGAACTCCAGATCACAGCTCACGAAGCTCTCACAACATCAAAGCTTGCTACTACCAAGTTCAAGATTACTGTTCTTGTAAAGGGGGGAGGAATCAGCTCACAGGCAGATGCGATTCGACATGGTATCGCCCGAGGCCTCATTGAATATGACAAGGAACTTCGAGGAAGGCTCAAGAAAGCTGGACTCTTGAAACGAGATCCGCGAGCAAAGGAACGACGAAAGTTTGGACTCAAGAAGGCTCGAAAGTCTCCACAGTGGAGCAAGCGATAGTAGCTATTCAACTCATGAAGAAACGGCCGAGGTTATCCACTCCGGCCTTTTCTTTTATCTTTTGATAGGAGTATACTTAGTACCAGTAAACCGACGTAAACCAAAGTTGTACAGATAGAAAGACAATTGCGCATGTTCTTACTATTTAAAACATTGGAATTGATCAAAAAGATTCGTGACTGGATGACTCCGCCCGTAGGGTATGAGGATGAAAGAGGCTTTCACGAAGTTGCCAAGGAGTGAGGTTAGGGATCGAGGCTTGTAGATGCTCGATCCCTTTCTATTTAGAAAATTCTTGCAAAAAGACTCTACGGACCGTATACTATTTTTACTATGGACGAAAATACTAAAGAAAATAATGAGGAAGTTATAATCGAAGCTGATGAAAACCTTGATGACTCTGTTCTTGCTGAGGAATCAGCACTTGAGACAGTAAAATCCCTCAAAGAAAAGCTCAAAAAGGCACTTGCAGAAAAGCAGGAATATTTAAATAGCTGGCAAAGGGACAAGGCTGAATTTATAAACGCACGAAAAAGAGACCAGGAAGCGCAGAAGGACTTTGCTCGTTTTTCTAATGAAAATTTGATCTCTGAACTCATTCCAGTGCTCGATAGTTTTAATATGGCAATGGGAAACAAGGAGGCTTGGGAAAAGGCTGATAAAAATTGGCGAGTGGGTGTTGAGTACATTGCAAATCAGCTCAAGAAAACCCTTGAGGATTTCGGTTTGAAGGAAATTGATCCTCTTGGAAAGCCATTTGATCCGATGCGAGATGAAGCAATAGAAGACGGGAAGGAGGGTAATCTCGTGACCACAGTCATACAGAAGGGTTATGAGCTTAATGGAAAGGTGCTCAAGGCGCCGAGGGTGAAGATTGGGGAGGTTAAGAAGTAGGTACAAAAAATCCGCACTAATGCGGTTTTTTGCGAAGTTTACCTTCGTGGTTTCCCCTTCTCGCTAGATAGATAAAGCATAGGCGATCTTGTACATAAAGTCAAGAACAATCTTTTTTCCCTGTGGACATAGACCGTAAAACATCGAACACCATCAAAATCTTTGTTTTTGAATGGTATCAATTCTTAAATCACCGTAATAACGGGAAAATAACGGTGAAATTGTAGGAAAAATTTATTTTTAAGTACCACAATTCTCATATTAGAATTGTATGTATTTCTCTTTCTTCTTGTACTGGCGCGAATTTTTTTCAAAAAGAGCTTTTGCCCGTATTAGCGGGCAATTAGCGGGTAATGAAAGCTTAATTTTTCTTTAACTAGTGAATCAAGCCTTAAAATGATAAAATCGTATTATAAATGCCTTTATGTTAAAAACTTCCGACCAACAATTTAAAGAATGGCTTACTAAACCAGAAGGACTAAATTTAGAGTTCAAAAAAGCGGAGAATAGTTTCAGTGAATCAAAAGATTTGCCTGATTATTGTGCTGCCCTGGCTAACGAAGGTGGCGGGAAACTAATCCTCGGAGTAACGAATGATAAGCAAATAACAGGCACGAAGGCTTTTGAAGGTAATACAGACTCACTATCTCATAAAATTTTGCAAATCATAAAAATACGAGTAGATGTTGAAGAAACAATTATTGATGATAAACGCATTTTAATTTTTCATGTTCCAAGTCGTCCTATAGCAACAATAATTAGTTCTGGCGGTGATTATAGATATCCTATGCGGGCAGGTAGTTCTTTAGTAGAAATGACTCAAGAAAAGATAAGAGAAATTCACAGCGAAACGCAATCAGATTTTTCAACACAGATTGTTCCAAAGTTAGCAATTGATGATATGGACCCGTCAGCAGTCGATACTTTTAAAGCTCTTTGGGCAAGACAGCAAAACAATGATGAGTACCTTAATTTCTCGATGGAAAAGGTATTGAGTTCAATTCACGTTCTTTCAGATGAAGGAATAAACTATGCTGGTCTTGTTCTTTTTGCCAAAAGCGAGAAAATAAGCGAATTATTGCCTGGTGCAGAAATTATCTTTGAATGGAGGCAGGAAGAAAAAATAGGGCATGACTTTCGTAAAGAATGGCGAGTTCCTTTCTTCTCTATCTTTGATGATATTTGGGCGACTATCAATGCAAGAAACATAAGGTTCCCTTTCCAAGAGGGCTTTATACAAAGAGAGGTTTTTGCTTTTAATGAGAAAACTATTCGAGAGGCTGTTTTAAATGCAGTAACACATAGAGACTACAATATTCAGTCACAATCAGTGTTTATTAAAGCTTCGCCCGAACAATTTTTAATACTAAGTCCTGGTGGTTTTGTAAAAGGCATTACAGCAGAAAATATACTTAATCGTTCCGCTTGGCGTAACCGTCGTATTGCAGAAGTGTTGCAAATGGCGGGCTTGGTAGAAAGGGCGGGGCAAGGTATGGATACAATTTTCGGTAATACTATTCGTGAGGGTAAGGGGGTCCCAGATTTTAGCGGTAGCGATAATGATTGGGTTAGTTTGCATATACCAGCAAAGGTGAAAGATGAACAGTTTATTCTCTTTTTAGAGAAAGTGACAAATGACAAACAAATTACTCTCTCCTTTGAAGAAATTTGTGAGCTAGAGAGTATTAGAGAACATCAAAAGGTTACAGATGTCAGTTCAAAAGAGAAATTCTTGAGTTTGGGAATTATTGAAAAAGTGGGTAGGACCAGTGGGGCAAAATATATTCTTTCTCATAAATGGTATCAATACAAAGAGAGACCAGGTTTGTATACAAAGATTGTTGGGCTTTCTCGCGAAAAAAATAAAGAACTAATTCTTACTCATCTTATAAAAAATCCTGAAGGAGCAAAAAGTGCTGATTTTCAAGACGCACTCGGGCTTGACCAAAAGACGGTTAATAATATGTTACAAGAATTAAAGCAGGAAAATAAAGTTCGATTTGAAGGCGCTAAAGCCTCGGGAAAATGGTTTATCGCAAGTAGTTAATAGTAGTTAATAATTGGCACTAAATCTTAAACAAAAGTACTAGTTTAAAGGATAAAAAGTGTCTTAAATAAGTTAAGAATAAGTTGAGTTTGTTTTAAATGAGGTATGTTTTTTTTAAATGCAAAACATTGTAAAGTGGCCGTTTTTATGGCACAATACTTCTCAATACGATGAACTCGGAAAAGGTCCAAAAAATTGTAGAGAACATTGGTACTCCCTGCTTTATCTACGACAAAGCGGTTCTTGACCAGAATATACAGAGGGTTTTTACATCTGCTTCTCATCACGAATTAAATGAAAGAATAAAAATTTACATCTCATATTTTTCTAATTCTAATCCGGCTTTATTTTCTGAAATTAAGAATGAAAAAATCGGACTCTTACTTCAAACCGAGGAAGAATGGTACCAGCTTCAGAAAGGGGGTCTTCAGAAAAATATGCTTGTTTCGCCCTCATTTCTTTCTAACGAAGAAATTGATTTTTGGGTTAGCAAAGGAATTAGAGTAAATCTCGCCTCGCTTGAGGAAGTTCAGTATACATTGGAAAAATACCCAGATTATCCTATCAGCTTTAGGTTGGACTTTACCTTTTGGCAAAATCAGAGAACAGGAATAAAGAAGAAAGAGCTACCTGCTTTATTAGAAATACTACATAAATACAATAGAAAACCTCACTCATTTCATGTATACGCTGGTACAGGAAGTAGTTTGTCACAGATGAAAAAAGCGGCACAAAGGACACTAAAGCTCTATGAGTCTCATTTCCCTGACGTTGAGGAAATAAACTTTGGCGGTGGTTTTGGTTTTGACTACACCGCTAAAAAACCAGAGGATAAGCATTTTGATTGGGATAGTTATTTTGCTTTTTTAACCACTCTTATTTCAGAAAGTAAGGTCCCTAAAAACGTAAAGTTATCTTTTGAGCCAGGTCGTGATTTGTTCGCAGATATTGGAGTTCTTGCGACTAGGGTAAAAAGAGTCCTGAATAACAGGTCTGTTTTAGACGTCGCTACTGATAGCTCATTTGTTTATATGCCTTCAGCGACAAAGAGGGCGCGAACTCATCAATTAAATTTTATGAGGGACTACAAGATTATGACGGACTTCAGAGCTACAAAAGCTATGTTAAGTGGTTGTACTACTCTCTCAAAAGATTATCTTCTACCTGAAAAGGTTGAGGTACCATCAGATATAAAAATCGGAGACTTAGTAATCGTAAAAGATGTTGGGGCTTATGGTGCAACGCAACATCTTGAATTTTTGAATAAAAGACCAGCACCGGAAGTCTTGATAAATGGCGATGAAAACTACTTGATTTCAGAGAGAGGGGCCCTTGAAGATAGGGTACGATATTTGGTTTCTCCCATTAAGAAAATATAATGAAAATTGAAGACACAAAACTCTATACATCAGCCGACACCTACTTTGAAGGTCCTGATGGTATGAAAAATGAAGTAGCGATGTGGTACATTGCCTCTGGTTTACTCATGAGAGAAATTGCAAAAAGAAAGGGTAATTTACCTTTTGGCGGACTAGGTAAAACACAAGGATATGCCATTACTCCTGACAAAGCTGACACTCTTGATTTGCTAGACCTTTGTAGCGGTCCTGGTAATTTTGTAAATCACTTAAGCTTTGCTTTTCCCTGGCTCAATGCCGTATGTGTTGATGTGAATGATACTTTCTTGAAGGCGGGACAAAAGCAGTTTGATAAATGGTCCTTTATCAATGCAGATGTTACAAAGCTTGATTTGGGTAAACAATTTGATTGCGTTACTGCCAGCTCTGCTTATCACCACATAGAACATAGTCAAAAGATAGATTTCTTAAAAACTATTAAGAAGCACTTGAAGAAGGGTGGTTTTGCTTTGATATGTGAAAACTTCTTGCCTGAATATTCTTCAGATGAAGAAAGAACTGAAAGCATAAAGCTGTATTACAGCGAACTTATAAGCTACTACAAAGAGGGTAATGCAACAGAAAAATCTATTGAGGCTATTGATGAGGTCTTTAAGCTTGAATTAGCCGGAGTGGAAGAACATAAGGTAACAAGAGCTATATTTGAAAAACAGGTGAAAGAAGTGGGATTGTCCATAGATATTGATATTGTCGTTTGGCAATCTGAAAAGTTGCGTTCAAGTAATGCAGGTTCGCATGTTTTGGTTTTATCATAGATAGCCTCGGACCCTTGCATTGAATTATACCTCTACGTATAATATGGGGTATGAAGGAAAAACCTATAGTTATATGCGGTGACTGGTACGACATTGCTTTCGCTAATTTCGTACAGAAAGATAAAGAGTTATACGAAAATTACTATTTACTTCTCCAGGTCCCTCGTTATCGTGTCTCTGATACTGATGAAAAATATCGAGTTATAAATTATTGGGACGAACAAGGCTTGCTCTTGAATGAGCGAGGTAAGACGGACTCGTGGCGCAAGTTTAGTATCCTTGATGTTATTTGGATACGCATACTCCAAACACTCAAAGAGTACGGCATGGAAGGCGACAAAATTTTACGTCTCAAATCGGACCTATTTCAGGTCCAAGATAAAGAAGGACGATATACGGAGTTTGCTTTCTGGGTGAATATGGCGCACCACTACAAAGATGTATTTTTGATTGTGTTATCAGATGGCAGAGGGACCATAGCCACAACAACCGACATTGAGTTTCAACAGCTTATCGAGCCATTTAAGCAGTCATTTATTTCCGTTGATTTTCGATACATTGTTCGGTCCATTATCTTTCCTAAAAATAAAGGTAAAAAGGTTGTTGAGTTTAATCGCAAACTCGATGAGAAAGAAATTGAGCTATTGAACGCACTCTCGAATGTGAACGTTGAGACTGTTACAGCGCATTTGAAGAAAGGCAAGATTGACCGTATCGAATGGAAAAGCGTTGAGCAAAACCCTGAACGGCTTTTTGAGATGTTGAGAAAGAAAATTTATGAGTCTCCAAACCAGACCATCACCCTCAAAAGGCAAGATGGAAAAGTTCTTTTTATAGAGCAGAAAAAGAGTCAGAAATTACCCTGACTCGAATAAGGTGACCGAGTAGCGGAGCCATTATATTTCCCGAGACAGATGACCGATAAACGGAGTTTGCTCACAAGAAAAATATGAAGTGCTTACTCCACAACAAGCTCGGAAGTATCTCAAGAAACGAGACATTTCCGACGAACGATTGAAAGTGATACTTGGGTATCTGTACGGATTGGTCGAAACAATGATTAAACAAGAACGAAAAAGCTATGAGCGACATATCAGACAAACAGCACGAGGCTAACAAACAAAACGCTCTTTTGGGCGGTGTTAAAACCGACGAGGGTAAGGCTATTTCTCGCTACAACGCCGTACGTCATGGAATTTTGAGAGAAACCATAACGGAGTACGAGAAGATAGACCATGAACGCATATTCAACGAGTTTGCCGACTTCTATAAGCCTGAAAATCTCGTTGAGGAAATTCTGGTTGAACGTTTGACTGTGGCTTATATAAAAATGGCTCGTGTCTCTCGGGCAGAAAACGAGCTTATGAAAAGTGCTATTGACCCCACGATACCTTTTGGCGAGGGTGTTTCCTATTATGAAAAGATTGGATATAAGGTGGTCCTGCCATCGGATAAAGTGACACTACTTTCCGATGTCTATGCTCGATATGAGACTGCTGTAGAAAAGCGTTTCTATAGGGCTATGAACACCCTTAATGAGCTTAAAAAGACATACGCATGAGTACTAAATCCTCAAAAATGGGTTTGTTTGGTAAAAAGCTCAAGATTGAGGATTATGAGTTTGCCCTTAGCTATTGTCGTGTATCTTCAAAGAAACAAGAGCTTGAGGGTAGTGGGCTTGATAGCCAAGAGACCCGAAATGAACAACTCGCAAAATATCACAAGCTAAAAATCGAGAAAGTTTTTCGGGATACGTTCTCGGGTGGTGGCGATTTCATGAAGCGTCCCGACATGCGTGAGCTTATTGAATATCTCGACGCACACCCGTACAGAAAATACGTAGTTATCTTTGATGACCTCAAGCGCTTTGCTCGTGACACAAAATTTCACTTTGAGCTTAGGACGGCTCTTGAGGCTCGCAACGCTTTACCTCTGTGCTCAAACTTTGTCTTTGACGATACGCCCGAAGGTGTCTTTGTCGAGACAATTCAAGCGGCACATAATCAGCTCGAACGCGAACAGAATAGACGACAGGTGATAGAAAAGCAGAGAGCATGTCTTGAACGTGGCTATTGGGCTTTTCACTCGCTTAAGGGCTATTCAAAGAGTAAAACGAGCATTGGTAAGCGTGATGAGCCTAACGAGCAAAATAAGTACATCAGAGAGCTTTTTGAGGGGTTCTTTTCCGGTCGTTTTCAGCAATTTATTGATGGGGCACGTTTTCTCAAAGAGACGAAAGTGCTCGGGAAGGCACACCCTGAAAAATATATTGAGACGGTTAAGAGTATTCTCACGCAACCTTTCTACGCAGGCTTTTTAGAATACCCGAAATGGGAAGTGTCTCGACGACAAGGAATACATGAACCGACTGTCAGCCCTGAATTGTTTGAGGCGGTCCAAAAGAAAATCACCCGTAACTACAATGTTGTAAAAGTAAGACAAGATATTAACCCTGATTTTCCTTTGCGTGGTTTAGTGAGCTGTGCAGTTTGCAAGAGTAAACTCACTGGCGCATGGTCCAAAGGCAAAAAACAATTGTACCCGTATTACTTTTGTCAGAATAAAAAGTGTCCGCTCAAGAGTTCTGTTATCCGAAGGAAGGACCTCGAAGATAAATTCGAGGAGCTCTTGCAGAAGATGACAACCGACGACGATATTATCGAGCTCGCAAAAGCTGTTTTCATTGACGCAAAAGAAACTGATGAAAAAGAGTCAGTTTTGGAAAAGAAAACGTATGCCAAGCGAAAAGAAGAATGTGAGGCTGATATTGAAAACTATATGGAGCGTGCCGGTAAAGCCAAGGTCCCGTCAGTGATTGCTCAATACGAAAAGAAAATCGAGAAGTTGGCGGCCGAACTTGAACAATTGGAGTCAGATAGCCTTGCCGAGTACGACTATGGCGTACCTTATCGAACAGCCTTGGACAAAGTAATGGGCGTGCTTAAAAACCCTTATCCTACTTGGGCGGAGTTCGATGTTTTCGGGCAACAGAAGTTCTTTTCATTCCTTTTTGAGGTGAATTTAGAGTACGACAAAAAAGAGGGTTATCGAACACCAAAATATACAGTCCTTAAAAGGGTTTTAGAGGAAATTGAGTCCTCTGGCTCGGTTGATGTGGAGATGACGGGAGTCGAACCCGCAAACCCCAGCTAGCGAGAAGGAGTTCCAAACCACTTGGCATCCCCATAGGGAGAAAAAATCGTCCTATCATGGACTATACCAAACTGAGATAAAATCCTGATTAAAAATAAATAAAGTTTTGATAAAATCACACTTCTGTCAAGTACAAAAAATCCCCTCGTGGGGACTTTTTGATTAAACTCTTGAATTTTATTTCGCCTTTATCTCCCTATCTCTTATTACGCTTGTTAAAGAATGATTTCCCAATTTTGAAAAGGGAAACGGCCATAGGTGCTCCTTTTCGAAGTTCATGGCGGACTTCTTGACGGATCTCCTGTATGTCCTCTGCAATTTCGGCACTCTCATTTCGGGCAATTCGAGAAATTTCCCGGATGTCCTTTAGGATCTTGATTGAATAAATTCCTGCGATCATAGCAATGATTGCGAGAAGAACTGTAACAATGCTCGTTATGAAGAAAAAGATATCGGCGTGAATAAGGGTTTCCATAGAGCCAGTATAGCAAATTCGAGGAGCAGGTAAAAGAAAACAGCGCCGATCGGGGCGCTGTTTGAGAGTATTAACAAGTCTCGCAAACTGGCGTTCAGTGATTCCTATTCCGCAGAGGCATGGTCACTTAGGTATCCATCTATGACCTTAGCACACAGATCCCCAAACAACGTAACAAGCGATTCAGTGCCCCCAACGACGGAAGCATCGAAACTTTGAAGTGCTCGGAGGAATTGTAGTTCCTCATTATTCGGAATGACTAGAATTTTATTGTAATCATCGTGATTATCCCCATCATAAATGATTCTGATTTCGCGGGGTATAGGTTGACCAACAACCGGTTCCCAAGATTCAAGGCCTGCCGGCTGTTCTGGGGCAATTTCGACAAGATCGACGTAACGGACCGAACTTCCTTCTCCAGGTTCAAGGTGCTGAGCCAAAACAACATATCTCGGTTCTTGCTTCATAATTTCTCTTTCTTTTGTTCAATTCACTGCCAGGCTAAACTTTAAGTATTAATTGGAAACTTGTCAATACTTGCCAGACCCTCATTTTTGATATAATCACGCCATGTTAACCCCTCAACTTCGCTCACAATTTGTGACCAAGGTTTTGTCTTCTCCAACTGGCGAGAAATGCAAGGTTGTTTTTCTTATTGCTCTTATTGATGGGGAAGTAAAGGCACAAGTTGTTTCAGCTACACCTATTTCTGAAAAGGCAGAGGTTGCTTGTCTTCCTGCCCCTATTTCTAAATCTAAAACTGTCTTTACTTACACTCCTGCATTTTCAGAAATTCTTTCACCATTTAATAATTTTTTCTTTTTTAATAGTCAACCAACAAGGGCGCCGTCCGTTGCTTACTAGTTTTCAGCCACTACAGTTAGCTGTAGTGCTCGCAAAAGAGGTGTTTATAGATTAGTACATTAAATTTGACAAATTAGGTAAAAGAAAAGGCGGCCGTTTACTTGGCCGCCAATCGAGTGACTTGTTATGTTCAGAGGTGTCACTGCTTAACCTTAACGACATGATGTAAAACATCCGCTATCCTTCGAAAGGGAGTAACTGAGTTTGAAGCATCTGAAGAGTTCCTAATTATGTGACAGAATGCATAAGTCTCACTCGGGCATTCTCTCAAAAACTGGGTAATTTCTGTCAGAGCTTCCTCGTTAATTCCCTTATCAGCCAAATCAGCTTTTACTAACAGCCTGGCTGCATCACGAGCATTAGCTATCATCTCATCGAAAATTACCACTTTCACTAAAATCTGTCAATTTAATTCAATTATTATTTAATTAAAATCGCATGTCTAAAATCATTGGAATCGACTTGGGTACCACTAACTCTGCTGTTGCAGTGATGGAAGCTGGTACTCCTAAAATATTGGAAAACGCGGAAGGTGCACGAACAACACCTTCGATCATTGCCCTTTCAAAAACGGGGGATCGAATGGTTGGCCTTCTTGCAAAACGACAGGGCGTAACGAACCCAAAGAACACAATTTATCAGATCAAAAGATTCATTGGTCACAACTTTGACGATCCAGCGGTGCAGAAAGATCGAACATCAGTGCCGTTTGAAATGCAGAAATCTGCGACAGGAGGCATCGAAGTAAAAATGGGTGACAAATGGTATCGCCCAGAAGAAATTTCTGCCATGATTCTTCAAAAGCTAAAGGCAGACGCCGAGGCTCGACTTGGGCAGCCGGTAACCGAGGCTGTAATCACTGTTCCAGCATACTTCAACGATGCACAACGACAGGCAACAAAGGATGCGGGAAAGATCGCAGGACTCGATGTAAAGAGAATCATTAACGAGCCAACAGCTGCAGCCCTCGCCTATGGATTCAACAAAAAGAAAGATGAAAAAATCGTAGTCTTTGACTTCGGAGGAGGAACATTTGATATTTCTGTTCTTGAAGTAGGTGATGATGTCGTCGAAGTAAAATCAACCGACGGAGATGCTCATCTCGGAGGAAAGGATATTGACCAGAAAATTATCAATTGGCTCGCAGAAGAGTTTAAAAAACAGGAGGGGATCGATGTTCGAAAAGACGCACTTGCTCTTCAGAGACTCGATGAAGCTGCAGAGAAGGCAAAGATCGAACTCTCAACAGCAGTTCAGACAGAAGTAAATATTCCGTTCCTTACATCAGGAGCTGATGGGCCAAAGCACCTCCTTGTCACAATGACTCGAGCAAAGCTCGAGGAGCTGACACGTGAATTCATTGATCAAGCTATGGCCATTACGAAGAGAGCAATGGATGCCTCACCGTTCAAGATTGGAGACATCAATGAAGTCATTCTCGTGGGTGGACAGACGCGAATGCCCGCTATGCAAAAGGCGGTGAAGGATTTCTTCGGAAAGGAACTCCACATGGGAGTTAACCCAGACGAAGTGGTTGCGGTTGGAGCTGCTATTCAGGGAGGTATTCTTGCGGGAGACGTTAAGGACGTTCTTCTCCTCGACGTCATTCCTCTATCTCTTGGTATCGAAACAATGGGAGGTGTTGCCACAAAACTTATTGAAAAAAATACAACAATCCCAACACAGAAATCGCAGATCTTCTCGACTGCTGCTGACAACCAGACTTCGGTGGAAATTCACATTACTCAAGGAGAGCGGGCAATGTCAGCCGACAATAAATCTCTTGGACGATTCATTCTCGACGGTATTGCTCCGGCTCCGCGAGGTGTACCGCAGGTTGAGGTAACGTTTGACATCGATGCAAACGGAATCCTAAACGTCACCGCAAAGGACAAGGCGACAGGCAAGGCAAATAGCATCAAGATCACTGCTTCCTCAGGTCTCTCGAAAGATGAAGTTGAGAAAATGAAAAAAGAAGCTGAAATGCATGCTGCTGATGACGCAAAGAAGAAAGAGATGGTTGAGGCAAAGAATATCGCTGAGCAGCTCATTTACACCTCTGAAAAATCTTTGAAGGATGCTGGCGAAAAAGTTCCTGCAGATCTTCGTAAGTCTATCGAGGACAAAATTGCAGATGTAAAAACTGCTAAAGAAGGAACTGATCCAGTAAATCTCAAGAAAACAACAGAGGCACTCTCAAACGAGCTTTCAAAGATAGGTGAAATACTCTCAAAAGCTCAGGCACAGACACCACCAGGAGAGACGGGAGCGCAACCAGGGGCAGAAGGGGATGTAAAAGATGCGGAGTTTAAGGAGAAGAAGTAGATAAAAAAGACCCCCGTCAGCCTTCCTGAGTATTCAGCAGATGTTGCTGGTGCTCGGGAGGGTCAACGGGGGGTGATTAAGTGAATGCAGCAGCACATCCAGAATAGATTGCGCGATGAATCTCTTCTTTATTCGGGTGCGTCACCTGAATCTTAGATGGAACTGTTTCCACTCCAGAGCTGACAAGCACGACGATCGTGTTTGTCTCAGCCGCTTCGTGTGCGAACTCAACCGAGTCAGTCACTACAATGGTTGCTTCTTCAAGAAAGCGTCGCCCCGAATATTCGAGCCACGCATCAATCCCAGCACATATTGCCCGAAGTGTTCCAGGAATGAAAGAGTTGAGATGCATCTGAATACTTACGTGTTCATGGTTCATAATAATTACCTTTTAAGGGACACCGGAAATTACTGCTCCGAGAAGAAATAAAACTGCTCCCAAGACTACTCCCCAAAACAAAATCAGAAACTGGCAGGTGCCACTCCTAATCTTAATGAAGAGAGGGGAACAGAAGGAGATAAGAGCTAGCACTCCTCCTGTTAATGCAAGTAATAGACCGAACGTGGGGAACATATTGAGGCTTCCTTTCAAGAGCCAGAGCAACATTAGTTAATAGAGCTGTTATCAGCAAAGCACCATGCCTTGCGTTATTACTAAAAATAGAGTAACATAATCCTCATTAAACGTCAATGAAAGACTATTACAAAATCCTCGGGGTTGAAAAAGGCGCGTCAAAGGACGATATTAAAAAAGCCTTTCGAAAACTGGCCCACGAACATCACCCTGATAAGACAAAAGGAAACGAAGCATCATCAAAAATCTTCAAAGAAGCGAGTGAGGCGTATTCAGTGCTATCTGATGATGCAAAACGTCAGCAGTACGACACCTTCGGTTCAGCTGGAGCAGGAGCAGGATTTAATCCAAACCAGGGAGGCTTCGGAGGACAAGGATTCGGAGGATTTGATTTCTCGCAGTTCACACGACAGGGAGGCAATGGGCAGGCATTCGAATTTGACCTCGGAGATATTTTTGGGGAATTCTTCGGAGGAGGGCGCCGACCACGGAGAGGAGCAAACATTACCGTTGATGTGCAGCTTTCGTTCAAAGACTCAATTTTTGGAATTGAAAAAGAAATTTCAATTCACAAGGAAAAACTTTCGGTCACCATTCCACCAGGAATTGAAAACGGGCAAGGACTTCGGGTACAGGGAAAGGGAGAAGATGGTCCAGGAGGAAAAGGGGATCTCATCGTTCGCATCTGGGTACAAGAACACAAAACCTTCCGCAAGGAGGGCTACAACCTTGTCATGGAATTACCTTTGAAACTCACAACGGCACTTCTTGGAAATACAATTGAGATAGAGACGCTTGAAGGAAAAATTGAAATGAAAATTCCTGCAGGAACAACTCACAATGAAATACTTCGTGTTAAAGGGAAGGGAGTTCCGGCAGAACATGGAAGGAGAGGTGATCTGCTCATAGTCACAAAAGTGGAAATGCCAAAGAAACTTTCAAAGCAGGCACAAAAGTTAGTGGAGGATTTGAGGAAGGAGGGGTTATAGGAGGGTTACAACAAGCTCGAAAACAGCTCCACGACACGACTTGACAATTCTGTCAATTGTGCTATGCTATTGGAGTCAGCAGTACATTGTCGTTTAACCTTAACCAAAGGCAAATAATGAAACAGCCAAGTCTGACGGTAGGCTTAGAGGAAACCCTGGAGCTCCTCGCGATCTACCTTCCTGAAGTACATCCCATAACTGTTGTTGTCGGACGGATAAATGAAGATACTGTCACGGGCGTACTTGCTGGTATCAACGCTACCCATGTAATCGTCGAAAATGACGAAATTGAGGCACCGATACATATCGCACGAAGTACAATCAAGACGATCAATCATTCACCAATCCCGACAGTACGACTCCACGAGATGGTGGTGGCATAAAGCCAATCCACCAAGGGCAAACGCCGGCAAGCAATTCACATTAGCTTGTCGGCGCCTTTTATTTTGCCCATTTTCTGCTATCATACATATCATGTCAAAAAAGATATCACTCTCTGGTATACAACCAAGCGGCAGACCTCATATAGGTAACTATTTTGGAGCAATGAAACAGTGGGTAGACTTTCAGAATGAGGGTTATGAATGCTACTACATGATTGTTGACTATCATGCTCTTAATACAATTCAAAACGGAAAAGAAATGAAGGAAAACATCTTGAATCTCATCATTGATTTGATGGCCATCGGTCTTGATCCAAAGAAGTGCATCCTTTTCAAACAGTCCGATATTTCAGCACACACTGAACTCGCTTGGATTCTTGAAACAATTACAACTATGCCATACCTTATGCGAGCACACGCTTTTAAAGATGCGGAGGCAAAGAACAAAGAGATTAGTGCAGGAAAGTTTCTATACCCACTCCTTATGGCAGCAGATATTCTTCTATATGATGTCGACGTGGTTCCAGTAGGGCAAGATCAAAAGCAGCATGTAGAATACGCACGAGATACAGCTCAAAAATTTAATACTATTTTTGGAGAGACTTTTAAACTGCCCGAAGATTACATCATGAAGAGTGTCGCCATCGTCCCCGGAACTGACGGTCAAAAGATGTCAAAGAGTTACAATAACACCATTCCTCTTTTTGCCACCCGAGATGAAATTACAAAAGGCGTGATGAGCATTGTTACAGATTCAGGTTCAGATGTACCTACAAATGTTTACAATATCCACAGGCTTCTCAAATCAGAGGCCGAGCTTAAACCTCTTTACGACGCAAACAAAGGAAAATACAAGGCACTCAAAGAAGCTTTGATTGAGGATCTTGAAGCATTCATTAAGCCACTCCGTGAAAAAAGAGAGAAGCTCGCCCAGGATATTCCGGCAGTTTTGGAGGTCTTGAAGGGAGGTGCAGAGAAAGCCAAAATAAAGGCGGACAAAAAACTGGCTGAGGTGAAGAAAGTAATAGGGGTTGGCTTTTAATTACAAATATATGGAACGAACATACATCAAAGATTTGAAAGGGCAGGCAGGCAAGGAAGTCTCAATTTCGGGATGGATTGATATTCGACGTGACCAAGGAAAAATGGTTTTCTTTGACTTTCGAGACATGACAGGAAAAGTGCAGGGCGTGGTGCTCCCAAGCCAGACTGCCGCTCTCGAAGTTGCAAAAACTCTCCGACCAGAGTGGGTGGTTAGCGTCAAAGGAAAGGTCAATGCTCGGCCAGAAAAAAATATTCAAAAAGATAAATTGAACGGAGACATCGAACTTGAGGTGTTTTCGATCTCAGTTTTAAATGAAGCTACAACACCGCCACTTGATGTCACTTCAGATGGAAAAGAAATTGGGGAAGAGGTGAGACTCAAGTACCGTTACCTCGACCTTCGACGTCCTCGACTCCAAAAGAACGTCCGAAATCGCCACAAAGTTATCAAACTCATTAGAGACAATCTCGATGAAAAGGGCTTTATCGAAGTTGAGACTCCGCTTTTGAGCAAGTCTACTCCCGAAGGTTCTCGTGACTTCGTGGTGCCTTCACGTCTTGGAAAAGGAACTTTTTACGCGCTTCCACAATCCCCTCAGCAATACAAACAGCTCCTCATGACTGCTGGAATCGAAAAATATTTCCAGATTGCCCGATGCATGCGAGACGAAGACACCCGCGGAGACCGCCAGCCCGAATTTACCCAGCTCGATCTCGAAATGAGTTTTCCGACTCAGGAAGATGTCATTCAATTAAATGAAGAGATGCTCATCAAACTTGTCAAAACTATCTACCCTGAAAAAAGAATTCAGAGCATTCCATTTCCTCGACTTACCTATGCCGAGGCAATGACAAAGTACAATTCTGACAAGCCTGATATCCGGGAAAACAAAGAAGATCCAAATCTTCTCGCCTTTTGCTGGGTAATTGATTTTCCAATGTTTGAAAAAACTGACACTGGTGCGTGGACATTTACCCACAACCCTTTCTCAGGAGTTCAGGCACAACATGAGGCAGATCTCATGACTGCTAAAAATATCGAAAAGATTCTTGCCGTCCAATACGACATTACTCTGAACGGTCATGAAATCGGAGGTGGAAGTGTGCGAAATCACAAACCCGAAGCTCTAAAAAAAGTTTTCCAGATCATGGGGTACTCCGATGAACGCATCGAGGCAAACTTTGGTCACATGTTGAAGGCTCTTGGCTCAGGAACACCTCCACACGGAGGAATTGCATGGGGACTCGATCGACTGATGATGATACTCGAAAATGAGCCAAACATCCGGGAGGTGATAGCATTTGCAAAGACGGGAGAAGGAAGAGATTTGATGATGGAGTCACCGTCAAGCATAAGTGAGGAGCAGTTGGAGGAGTTGGGGATAGAGGTAAAAGGGGAGGAGTAAAAGGAAAGTGGTAAAATATCCTCATTATGAAAACCTCGCTTAAGCGCATTACGACAAAAGACAACATCGAGCTTGTTGGTCTTCTTCATGAGCCAGATACTGGTTCAGATACTGTTCTCGTGCATGTACACGGAATGGCAGGTAATTTTTATGAGAATAAGTTTCTTGATAACATTGCCGAAACTCTTACAAACTCTGGAATTGCTTTTTTTGCTTTTAATAATAGGGGATGTGAAAGTATCAAGGATCTTACTGCTACAGTTGACGGAAAAAAGAAATTCGTAAAAGTTGGAAATGCGTATGAAAAGTTCGAGGACTGCCTTTTAGATATTGGCGCTGCCATAGATGCAGTTTCAACTTGGGGTTTTTCCAAGATACATTTATCAGGCCACAGCCTTGGTAGCCCAAAAGTTTCCTATTATCTAGCAACTACAGCAGATAGTCGAGTAAATTCAGTTCTCCTATTGTCACCTTCAGATATGCTCGGCTTAGTTCGTAGTGATTCAGAAAGATTTAAAAAAGATATCAAGGAAGCAACTGACAAAGTTACTTCAGGAAGGGGAAATGAACTTCTCTCAACTCAAGTCTGGGATGAGTATCCTATAAGTGGAGCAACTTATCTAAGTTTATTTGGAGATGATTCTCCTGTTGCTGTGTTTAATTTTCATAAGCCCTCAGACAGGCTTGAAACTCTAGGCAAAATACACCAGCCACTCATAGTTATCATGGGTCGAAAAGATGATTCTCTTGTGGTGTCTATAGAAGAGACAATGGAAAGAATTACTAATGCCTGCACAAAAAGTCCACACGTAGAAACAGTAATACTTGGAGATGCAAATCATGGATATTTTGGAGATGAACAGGCATTGGCTGATGCAATTAAGATATGGATTCTAAAAATATGACCTACCCAATTGCTACAGTAAAAACAAAAGACGGTATCTGGCTGCATGGACTTTTTTTGGACGTGGAAAAAGGTAAGACCGTTCTAATTAATATACATGGTACGGCAAGTAATTTCTACGAAGAGCATTTTATAGAAGTAATATCTAAAGTTTTTCCTGAAAAAGGCATCTCTGTACTTTCCACGAATAATAGAGGAACTGGCGTATATGACGCTTATCAGAAAACAGGTGCTGCTGTAGAAAAATTTGAAGAGTGTATTCTCGATATAAATGCCTGGATTGAACTTGTTCTTTCTAGGGGATATGAGAAGATTATTCTTTCTGGGCATAGTCTCGGAACTGAAAAGGTTGTCTACTACATGAGCAAAGGCACTTATGCTGATAAAATTTCAGGCCTTATTCTTTTTGCTCCCGCAGATTCTTATGGATCACACAGAACCCTGAATGGAAAAGATAATACGAAAATTAGGGAAAAAATAGAGGAGCTTCTTACAATATCAGAGCATATGGTAGAAAGAGGGCAAGGGGACGTCTTTCTTGCTAAAGATACTTATGGTTCTCATACTGGAATTATGCCCAAAAGTGCTGAATCTCTAGTCAATTTTCTTGGCCGAAATTCAAAGGTTCTTGAAGGATTGCCTTTCGTCACCAGAAAACTAAAATCCTACAGTGAAATCAAAATTCCAATTTTTGTTGCAATTGGAGACAAGGAAGAATACACAGGGTTGACGGTCGTTGAGGCATTGGATCTCATGAAAAAGGAAAACTCACTCACTGAGATTACTCAATTCAAAAATTGTGATCATGATTTCCAAGGTTGTGAGAAAGAATTAACACAATCTGTACTTTCTTTCATCAAAAAACATGGATTCTAAAAACGTAAAACTTGTCGTCACTGTTCCTGAATCTCATTGCGACATTGTTCGTGAAGCAATCGGAAAGGCGTGCGGAGGTAAAATTGGTAATTACAGCCACTGTTCTTTTTCTGTGAAGGGAATTGGACGATTCACACCCGAAAAGGGTGCAGAACCACATATTGGAAAAGTTGGAACATTGGAAGAGGTAACAGAAGAAAGAATAGAAGTAACCTGCACTCGAGAAAAATTACAGAAGATAATTAAGGCAATAAAAAAGGTGCATCCGTATGAGGAAGTAGCTTTGGATGTTTATTCATTAGAAAAAATTTAAATTTATGGCAACTATAGAAGATTTTCAGAAGTTAGATATTAGAACAGGAAAAATTATTGAAGTAAATGATTTCCCAGAAGCAAAGAAACCGGCATACAAACTGAGGATTGATTTTGGTCCTGAAATCGGAATCAAAAATTCTTCAGTCCAGATCGTTGCTCTATATAAAAAAGAAGAACTCATTGGAAAATTAGTTCTTGGCGTGGTTAATTTTCCCCCTCGAAAAATAGGTCCATTTGAATCAGAAGTACTCACTCTTGGGGTACCTGACGGAGAAGGTAAGGTAATACTTATAACACCTAGTAAGGAAGGCGCCATGATTGGAGGAAAATTATTCTAGGTACAAATATAGCCCTTGACACTTCCTCCCTCCATGCTATAGTAACCCCCAGAAACGAGCGGGGTTACCTCAATGGAGGTTGACTCTAATCGCTCAACAAACAAAAGCACAGACATGTACTCATGAGCAAAAAAAGTGGAGTCCATCAAGCAGAAATCATTGAATTCGATGGCCGGTGCGGTACGGCACGCGTCACTGACCTCGATAACCGGATTGTAAAAATCCATCGGAAATTCATGAGACATATCAGGGGTTCATGGATCTCTGACGAAGCATACCGGGGTGATACACAATTACTAATCGGCTCGAGACTTCAGATCGTTCTCATCATCGGCCACAGTGGGTGGGCGCGCGTATGGGGACTGAGTGCTGACTACCAGCCATCGGAGGCAGCAAAGCGCATAAAATCTCACTCAAATCGTGTGGCGCCATGGCACCAGACTCGGCAATCTCAATGTGTCGGAATGCGAGCCTAGGCAGAAAAATCTAATCACCAAAACCTTTTCAGGGACTGGGAGTCACGCACTCCTGGTCCCGGTTTTTTTATTACCCATTCCCTCATATTTTTGGTATACTTACCACATGTCCGCCGAGGCAGGGGTCAAAAAGCTCATCCCGAATTCTCACTTCAAAATCAAGACTGAAGTTTTTGAAGGGCCTCTCGACCTCCTCCTTACTCTCGTAGAAAAAAGAAAACTTTTTATCGGAGACATCGCACTTGCAAAGGTGACCGATGATTTTATTGAGCATATCAAAAATTTTGACAAACTTCCGATGGGGGAGTCAGCCCAATTCATCCTCGTCGCCTCGACTCTTCTTCTCATTAAATCAAAATCACTTTTACCATCACTTACATTGACTGAAGAGGAAGAGGAGGGAATACACGATCTCGAAATTCGCCTCAAAATTTATAAAAGAATAAAGGATGCCAGTGTTCATGTAAAGGAACTTTTTGGAGATGAAATGATTTTTCTGCCAAGCCAAATGAAGCCTGTTGAGCCAGTATTTTCACCTCACGAATCAATGACACTTTTGTCCCTCGCGGAAGCTATACGAGACATTGTTAAACATCTCCCCAAAAAAGAAGCTATTCCCAAGGCGGTCATTAAAAAAGTTGTGAGTCTAGAAGAAATGATTGACAATCTTACTAAAAGGATAACTCAGGGGCTTCGTATGAGTTTCAAGGAATTTTCAAGTCAGCACAAGGCAGAGAGGGTAAATGTTATTGTGAGTTTTCTTGCCATGCTTGAACTAGTAAAGCAGGGAGTCATTCAGGCACATCAGGATGATACCTACGGAGATATACACATGGAAACACAATCAGTCGGTGTTCCAAGATATAACTAAGGATTTCGTGTGATATAATTAAAAAATCACCATCCTATATCCTATGGCTATTTCATTGTCCTCAAAAATCCAAGCTGTACTTTTTTACAAGGCAGAACCACTGTCGTTGAAGCGCCTTGCAAGTATTTTGAAGGTTGAAGAAAATGAAATTAAGACTGCCTTGATTGAGCTTAGAGAAGACCTAAGAGAAACTGGCCTTACACTTATTGAATGGGAAGACGAGGTGACGCTCGGGACATCAAAGGACGTTTCCGGACTCATTGAAATCCTAACAAAGGAAGAACTTACAAAGGACCTCGGAAAAGCCGGACTCGAAACGCTCTCCATCATTCTCTACCAAGGGCCTCTTACCCGGGCAGAAATTGACTATGTGAGAGGGGTCAATTCCCAGTTCATTTTGAGAAATCTTCTTGTCAGAGGTCTCATTGAAAAAGTTGAGAATCCCAAAGACCAACGAAGTTTTCTTTACAAGCCTTCACTTGAGCTCATTTCATATCTTGGAATTTCAAAAATAACAGACCTTCCAGACTATGATACTGTAAGAAAAGATATTGAATCGTTCAAATTAAACGCACACGATGAGTACCATGGAGCATCCCCAGAAACACAGGAAAATAGATAAGGCTTACCTAGCCTCGGTCATACTCCTTACGATCGGAGGTTTTTTTGTATTTAGTTCTGCATCTCTTGGACTTCTTGCTCGAAATGGGGAAATCTTTCAGTCTGTAGCACTTACCCAGAGTATCGGACTTCTCATCGGGATTGCTGCATTTTGGGTAATGTCATTTATTCATTACAAGAATCTGCGAAAATATTCCTTCTACATTTTTATTTTTGCACTTATTCTAAATCTTCTTCTCTTCATTCCTGGACTTTCTCTCTCCCACGGAGGAGCGGCTAGATGGATCAATCTTAAATTTGTAACGTTTCAGCCCTCAGAATTTTTAAAAATCGCTTTTATTATTTACTTTGCAGCCTGGCTTGCAAGCGTTAAGGAAAAAATTACAACGTTCAAACTTGGAATGCTTCCTTACATTGTTCTCATGGGAATTCTTGGGCTCCTCCTCTTGAGCCAGAGTGACACAGATACCCTCATCGTAATTGCAGGAACTGGTATCGCAATGCTTTTTGCTGCAGGAGCTAGGATCCGCTACATCGCTGCTATGATACTTGCCCTTGTTGTGGTAGTCGCTGGAGTTGCATATACGAGGCCATATGTGCGCGACAGAATTATGACATTTATTAACCCAACAGCCGATATCCAAGGAAGCGGCTACCAGATTAATCAGTCTTTGATTGCCATCGGTTCAGGTCAAATAGCAGGAAGAGGTTACGGGCAGAGCATTCAGAAGTTCAATTATCTTCCTGAACCAATCGGAGACTCGATCTTTGCAGTTCAAGCAGAAGAGTTCGGATTCGTTGGTAGTTTCATCCTTGTTGGACTCTTCCTTCTCTTTGCCTTTAGATCATTCAAAATTGCCACCCGAAGCCCTGACAGTTTTGGTGGACTTGTGGTAATGGGAATTGCTATACTTACTATCGTCGAATCATTCATGAACATTTCGTCGATGCTTGGCATCATTCCACTTTCAGGAATGCCGCTTCTTTTTGTAAGCCACGGCGGAACGGCTCTCATTATCATCCTCGGGGCTGCAGGAATCATCGCCAACATTTCCAAATACCAAAAAACTCTCTAATATACTATTTTACTTATGAAAATACTTTTTGCTGGAGGAGGAACAGGGGGACATTTTTATCCAATTATTGCCATTGCTGAAGCTATTCGCGAAAGAGCAAAGGAGAAGAAAATTCTCATGCCACAGCTCTACTTTATGTCGACAAATAGGTACAATCCTCGATCCCTTTTTGATAATGACATAGAATTTGTAGGTATCACGACAGGGAAAATGCGCCGATATTTTTCTATTCTCAATTTTCTTGATTTCTTCAAGACTGCTTGGGGAGCTCTTTCCGCTACAATTAAGATGTATCAAATATATCCAGATGTCGTATTCGGAAAAGGAGGATACGCAAGTTTTCCAGCTATTTTTGCAGCTAAATTGTTAAAAATTCCAGTCATTATCCACGAATCCGACAGCAGTCCAGGAAGAGTAAATGCCTGGGCAGCGAAATTTGCACGTAGGATTGCCGTCTCATATCCTGAGGCGATCGAACGATTCAATTCCAAGGTAGACAGATCAAAAATCGCCTTTACCGGAAACCCTGTGCGAAAGGATGTCCGAGATCCTCTCTCAAATGGCGCGCGCGAATTCCTCAATCTTGAGGAAACGACACCAGTCGTTGTCATCCTTGGAGGCTCGCAAGGATCTCAAAGGATCAATGATGCTGTCATTGACGCACTAACTGAACTCATTGAACGCTACCAGATTATTCACCAGGCAGGCAGAAGTAATTTTGAAAATGTAAAACAGACTATGAGTGTAGTCCTCAAAGACAAGCCGAATGCCTACCGCTATCACCCCTTTGAGTACTTGAACGACCTCGCGCTCCGTATGTCTGCAGGAGTTGCAGATATCATTGTCTCGAGAGCTGGATCAGCAATATTTGAGATTGCTTCATGGGGAATTCCTTCAATCATTGTTCCTCTATCACGGGAGGTGAGCCACGACCAGACCGACAATGCCTTCTCCTATGCAAAATCAGGAGCCTGTGTTGTAATTGAGGAGCATAACCTGAGCTCGCATATTTTGATTTCTGAGATTGACAGAATCATAAATAGTCAGTCTATTAGGGATAAAATGAAGGCTTCGGCCAAGGAATGGAGCCATCCCGAGGCTGCTCAGAAAATTGCCGATGTAATCCTTGAGACAGCACTGGAACACGAGTGAGAAATATGCTAGTATTCACTCATTAGCAATAACAATCATTATTAGTAATTTACGTATAACTATATGGAACAAAACCAAGGAATCAAAGCATGGCAGTGGATTGTAACAGTGATTATCATCATTGTTCTCGTTATCCTCGGCTACTACATGTTCAAGGGTAATTCATCTGCCCCAACTACAACAGAAACTTCTACTATGGAGGAAAATGCCTCAAACGGAGATGTTAATCGAGTAATCGTAGCCGACCAGTATCCTGGAAATATCGTCTACGTTACCTCAGCTCAGCTTGCAGCACCAGGATGGGTTGTCATCCATGAGGATAATGGAGGAATGCCAGGAGCTATCATCGGTTCAGCTTACTTTGACAAGGGAATCAACCCAGGAAAGATCACTCTTGCAAAGAAAACAGAGGAAGGAAAGCTCTACTACGCAATGCTTCATTCAGATGATGGAGACAAGAAGTTCGACGCTACAAAGGATATGCCTTTGAAGGATGCTCAAGAAAACATCATCATGAAACCATTCCGAGTTTCTTCTACAGTTTCAGAGATTAAGGGATAATATAACAGACTCACAGTCAGACAAAAGCACTCAAAAACTGAGTGCTTTTGTGTTATAATTACCCTTACATGCCCAAGAACATCATTACCCGTTTTCCTCCATCACCTACAGGTTTTCTTCATGTAGGCCGCGCCCGTACGGCCCTTTTCAACTATCTTTTCACCAAGCACAACAAAGGGAAGATGGTCTTTCGAATTGAAGACACTGATAAAGAAAGATCAAAAAAAGAATATGAAGAAAATATAATTGAATGCCTTGAATGGCTTGGGATCACTTACGATTCTGGTCCATTTCGTCAATCAGAAAGAAACGAAATTTACCAAAAATACATTAAAAAAATGCTCGACAACGGCTCGGCATACATTTCAAAAGAAACTGAAGGTGATCGGTCTGAGGTGATTCGATTTAAAAATCCAAACAAAAAAATTACGTTCACTGATCTCATTCGCGGAGATGTAACAATCGACACCACCGACCTCAAAGATTTTGTCATCGCACGAAGTATGGAAGAACCTCTCTACCATTTAACTGTTGTTGTCGATGATCATGAAATGGGAGTAACCCATGTCATTCGTGGAGATGATGGAATTGCCAATACTCCCCGCCAGATCCTCATCCAGGAGGGAATAGGGGCGGAAAGGCCGTTATATGCCCATATACCGCTCATTTTGGCCGCAGACCGGTCAAAGCTCTCTGGCCGTCATGGGGCTGTTTCTGTCACTGAATTTCGAGATATGGGCTACCTGCCAGAAGCCTTTGTGAACTTCCTGGCGCTCCTCGGCTGGAACCCAGGAACCGAGCAGGAAATTTTTTCAATGGATGAACTTGCAAAAATTTTCTCTCTCGAAAAGGTCCAAAAAGCTGGGGCAATATTTAATGTAGAAAAATTAAACTGGTTCAACAAACAATACCTCGAGAAGCTCGACGATGTCTCTTTTCTCAAACATGCAGAAAAATTTTGGCCAAAAGACATTTCATCTGATCAGAAAAATAAATTAATTCCTCTCATCAAGGAAAAAATCTCACACTTTGCCCAAATTCCCGAACTTTTCAAAGGTGAGCTTTCTTTTATCTACGGAGTTGCCAAATATCCAAAAGAAAAATTGATGTGGAAACAAGAGACTGATATTTCAGCAAGTAAAAATAATCTACAACTTGTTATTGATATCATAAAAAGCATTTCAGAAGAAACATTTAATTCAGCTTATATTAGGGCACAAATCTGGCCTCTCGCCGAGAAGACTGGAAAAGGAAATGTCCTCTGGCCTATGCGTTTTGCACTCTCAGGACAGGACAAATCACCGGATCCTTTCGTCATTTCCGCACTACTTGGCAAGGAAGAAACTCTCAAACGTCTTACCTCTGCTTATGAAGCAATTTAGGCTGCACATATTCATACTATGTTTGGCTATTGTTGTTTTTGGCATTTTCTCGTACGTGAATGCTCAGAGCATTGAAGAAATTCAAGGAAAAATTACCCAAAGAAATGAGACGATCAAACAACTTGAACAAGAGATTTCAAAATATCAGACTGAGATCGATGCTCTTGGAAAAGAAGCCAGTTCATTAAAGAACACCATTACTTCTCTCGATCTCTCAAAGAAAAAACTTGAGACGGACTTAAAAATTACCCAAAATAAAATCGACTCAACCAATCTCGAGATCAAGCAACTCTCTCTTGCAATTACCGATAAAGGAGAACGAATTACCGACAGCAAGCGAGTCATTTCTCAGTCACTTTCAAGTATCGATCGCATTACCTCAAATACACTTCTCGAAAGTTTGATGGGGGCGGAGACTCTGACCGAAGCCTGGCATGCCACCGAAGAGCTCAATATTCTCCAATCGGGAATAGGGGAGAGAATTCATAGCCTCGCCAGTGTCAAAGCCTCCCTTGAAGATAACAAGAAAATGACTGAGCGAAAAAAGACAGAACTTATAGCCCTGCAAAAAGATTTAAGCGGACAACAGAGGGCGATCATTGCAACTACAAATGAAAAAAATGCTATTCTCAAAGAAACAAGAAATAATGAGGCGGCGTACAACAAACTTCTAGCAACACGTAAGCAGCAAAAAGAAGCTTTTGAGAGGGAAGTGGACTCTCTTGAAGCCGCTTTGAAAATTGCCATCGACCCCTCAAGCATTCCCCACACAGGAACAGGTGTTTTGAACTACCCTCTCGATAAAATTACGATTACCCAGTACTTTGGAAATACAAAGTTCGCTACAAAAAATCCCCAGATCTATAGTGCTGGAACCCATCCTGGAGTTGACTTTGCTGCCTCTATCGGTACTCCCGTCAAAGCTGCTCTCGGCGGTACAGTCGTTGGCGCTGGAAATATGGATCTTGGCGGAGGCGGTCGTTGTCGTGCATACGGTAAATGGGTCATGATAAAGCATCCAAATGGTCTATCCACCTTGTACGGACATCTTTCAGTCATTAGTGTAAACATGGGAGACAATCTCGTGACGGGAGAAATCCTTGGCTACAGCGGAAACACCGGAGCTACCACAGGTCCACATCTCCACTTTGGTGTGTATGCAACCCAGGGAGTACGTATAACAAACCTTGTTTCGAGTTCATATTGTTCAGGAGTCCTATATCCTCTGGCCGATCCAAAGGCCTATTTGAACCCACTTTCATTCCTCTAGTTTATAAACAACCTGTTTAAATGCGATTTGAGGCCTATGATATAATGTATTTATATGAATACTCAGCACGGTTTCGTTAAATGGATCATCATTATCATCATTGCACTCATTGTTCTCGGCTACTATGGTTTTGACATCAGAAAGGCGATAGAAGCTCCAACAACTCAAAGCAACCTCACGTACGTACAGCAAATCGTTTCAACAGTCTGGCATAATTATCTCAAAGCTCCGGCAGTTTATTTATGGAATATTTTTAAAAAATATATTTGGCAGGTGGCACTCGATAGTCTTGATAAGATGAGTAGAGGCGAGCCAACAGTTATCGATAATGCCTCGCCAAAGGTTAATGAGGTAGGAACATCAAGCCCTTAGGAAGCCCTGAGGGCTTTTTCTTTGTGTACCTCTATATTCTAGTCGTAAAAGATATATTGTCCGACACGACTATACTAGGTCCCCTAGCGCATTTAGATCCAGAAAGGTTTATTTCACTAAATACATTTTCGTTCTTATTTTCTCCAACTTTAAAATAATTTCTTCGTCAGTTATTTTTTTAAATCTTTTTACTATTCTTCCCTTTACCTCAACATCCCCAATAAACATTTCAAATGGTCGTACGCAATAATCGGCTTTGAGATATGTATTTTTATATAGTGGTCGATAAATGACACTTAAAGCCTGCGATTCAGTATCCATCCCTACCCCGATGACCTCGTAGGCATGGTTGTTGAAGTCTTTTTGAGGGTCGTGTTTAAAGTGATAATAAAATCCGAGGGGAATTGAGATTGGTTTCATAATTGAAATTATCTCATAGCATATGTTAGACTGCTACAAAAGAAAGGAATTCAGTTATGTATCAAACAGTGATCTTCGACAGTCTATGGGTCGAACCACACCCCGCCAATGTCCCAGAACTCAGAACGATAAAGGCTTTTCATTCTGGTTCTTTGAATGAATTTCCTGAAGTGACTATCAATATCCCTCTGGAAACACTTCCCCAGGAAATCTACCCCGATGGGATTCTGGAAGGAGTATTGTTTAATATTGCAGACCTGAAACAAAAAGTTTCTCCCGTCTTATACAGGACAGTGCTGTGTCTATATATATCGTCACAAGGTTACGCAGTAATCCTCATAAACCTCCATCAGGGAAATCGAAAAGTGGGGTGGCGAAGGCTCGACTTTGGTGAGTTCGCACCAATCATCGCTAAAGTACCCTAGGGAATGACCCCTTGCCTCCCCTTTCCTTCTATGCTATAGTCGTAGAGCTATAGGGTCACTGAGTGGACCTGAGCTGTGGTCATCCTGTCGATGGCCAAATCTGGGAGTGGGTGCTGATCGCAAGGTTGGCACCCACTATTTTATTTTCCCCATCAACAACAAAACCCCGGAGGCTTTCGCTTCGCGGGGTTTCGTCTTGAGATATTATTTATTAATTGTAAGATCCTTTGAGGCCCAACATTTAGATGAGGCTTTCCAAGGAGCCGCTCCCTGTTTCTCGTAGAGATACTTTGCGTAGTCCACGTTACCTTCAGTGGTATAGAGATCGTAGCCAAGCTTCTTTGCAGTTTCTGCGTGATACTTTTCATTGATCTGCATCACACCGACATCAAGCCTGTTGACTCGTCCACGAATAACATTACCGTCTTTATCGAACTGACTAAATGTGGATTCACATCGAGCAATTTCGACAAGGATAGGGGTATCGGCATATTCTTTTCGGACATAATTTTCAACGGTCTTGCGATCCTGTACAGTCACCTGAGCAATCTGTTCCGGGTCAGCGGCTACCATATTTGCAGCTGTCGCTTGTGCGGAAGGAGTACCTGAACCATACATCGATGACAAGAGGAATACGACACCTGTAGATATTTCAATCATATAATTTTTTAGAGGTACAGTTGATTGATATGACTCAATCGACCGTACCTCTGATGAAGATAATACTAGCATTTTTGAAAAGGAATGTCAAGGGTAATAAGAGCAAAATCGGCAAAATACCCTTATTTTACAAGGGTTTCTAGACAATGCTATTTCACCTAAGTAAAGGCTATTGCATTTTTTAGCCTCTTCCTATATACTGACTCTCACTATGGCAACCAAAAAAGCAGGAGGATCAACCAAAAACGGTAGAGATTCCGGACCTCAATACCTCGGGGTCAAACTTAATCATGGACAAGATGCAAAAATAGGAGAAATCATCGTCCGACAGAGGGGAACAGATATCCTTCCCGGAAAGAATGTAGGAATGGGTAAAGATCACACCCTCTTCGCCCTCAAGGACGGAAAGATCGAATTTGGAACAAAAAGAAAAGTTCACTTCGATAACTCCCTCATGAGAAAGAAGATTGTCCACGTAAAGTAACACAAGCAAAAGAAAAAACCGGTTCATCCGGCTTTTTTCTTACTTACCTTATGCTTTGGTAATATCGAGAGTAAACGATGCCTTCTTGTCCCCCACCTTTATGACTATCTCGTGCTTTCCAATTTCCTTTATAGGCTTTTCGAGGACAATGTGAGATTCGTCAACCTGAATTCGGGTCTGTTTTTGAATTTCAGGAATGAGCTCGGCTTTGTGAACTCCGGCAAAGAGGTGACCCTTATCATTTGCCTTTTCCTTCATAGTAATCGTTGCACCATCGAGTTCTTTAAGATTTTTCATGAGAAGCTCGTGATGGAGCTTCTTTTCCCCTTCATCCTTCAGGATCTCTAGTCCAATGCGTTTTACGGCATCAGAAGTTGCGGCAATGGCTAGTCCCTTTGGAATAAGGAGGTTTAGAGCATATCCCTCAGCTACATCCTTTGTTTCATACTTTCTTCCAACCTTGGCTACATCTTTAAGCATTATTATTTTCATAGTAGGTATATTACGGTTCTTTTCTCAAAATTTCAACTGCCTTATTCATTTGAGGGTCAATTTTTGAATCGAGATCCTTTTGGGTAATTTTGACCTCAACATCCGGAACAAGTCCGTCATGGGAGAGGTTGTGGCCATTTGGGGTGAGCCATCGAGCTATAGTGACCTTGAGAGATGTCTCGTCGGTAATCGGCACAAGCTCCTGAACAGATCCCTTTCCAAATGTCTTTGTTCCTATAAGTCGTGCCCTACCGTGTTCCTGAAGAGCTCCTGCAAAAATCTCTGAAGCCGAAGCCGATCCCCCATCAACAAGGATAATGAACTTGTAGCTATTGTTAAATATGTTGTAGCCCTTGCTTCGATAGACTTGATTTGTCTGTTTTCCTCCAAAATCCTCCGTCACCACCACATCCCCTACGGGAAGGAACCAGCTTGCCATATCCCAAGCTGCATCAAGGTATCCTCCAGGATTTCCTCGAAGATCGATGATGAGCTTGTGTGATCCTGACTGGATAAAATCTCGGAGAGCCTGGCGGAAGAGATTTGAAGCCTGGGCAGTGAAGCTAAAGAGTCTTACCACAAAGATGCCATCTTCTCTGAGCCCAGACCCACCTGAGGCTGTTGTTGATGCACTACTATTTCCAGATTTAATTTCGGTCTGAATTGTTGGAATATCGATAACATCCCGGACAATATTTTTTTCAAGTTGCTCGCTTGTACCCTCGCGAACAAAAATAATTTTGACTGTAGTGCCCTTTGGTCCTCTAATAAGTTTTACGGCTTTATCGACAGGAAGATCGAGGGTGCTTTCTCCATTTATTTTTATAATTTTGTCGCCAGCTCTGACACCTGCTTTTTCTGCCGGACTTCCCTTGAGAGGAGAAACGACGGTCATGACACCATCCTTGAGACCAATTTCCATTCCAACTCCTTCAAAATTCCCTGCGATATCACTCTTGAAGAGCTGATTTTCTTCCGGAGGAAAGAAAACAGTGTATGGATCACCCTGTGAACCTGCAAGCCCCTTTATTGCCCCCCAAATTCTCTCCTGAGAATCGGTCGTCGTAGCTGCAACGTACTTTTGGCTCAAAACCTGCCAGACTCTCCAAAAAGGTTCAAATTGTTCATCAGTAAGATTTATTCCATTTGGAATAGTGACCTCACCGTGGGCTGTTAGCGCGCTCCGTTGTCCAAGATAATTCCCCACAAAAAACACCACGAGGATACCGATGATCCCGAGGGTTGTACGAACGAGATTTCTCTGTTGGTTTGTATTCATATATGCGAAGTAGTAAAGGTATTATATACTATGGGAATGCTTATATACAACACCCTTTCCGGCGCTAAAGAGGAATTTAAGCCTCAGAAAGAAGGTCAGGTAGGAATATACAATTGCGGGCCAACTGTCTACGATACAGTTCATATTGGAAACCTAAGAACATTTACAATGTATGACATTGTTCGAAGAGTTTTTGAATATGAGGGGTATCACGTCACCCAAGTCATGAATATTACAGATGTTGATGACAAAACAATCAAGAGAAGTCGTACTGAGAATGTTCCCCTTGAAAAGGTTACGAGAAAATACGAGGAGCTTTTTCTTTCTGATATTACCGCCCTAAATATACGGACACCTCACCGTCTTCTGCGTGCAAGCGAGTATGTGAAGGACATGATTGAGATGATTTCTAATCTTCTTGAAAAAGGGATTGCCTATCCCACAAAGGATGGTGTCTATTTTAGCATTGGAATGTTCAAGTCATACGGCGAACTTGCACACATCAAACTCGATGCTGATGTCCGAGAGAGAATTTCAAATGATGAATATGAGAAAGAAAATCCTCGCGATTTTGCTCTCTGGAAATTTTGGAATGAAGATGATGGAGAGGTCGTATGGGATGCTCCATTTGGAAAAGGCCGGCCGGGCTGGTCTATTGAATGTTCTGCAATGGCCACTCGGGCCCTCGGATCAACAATCGATATTCATACTGGTGGAATTGACCTTGTCTTTCCTCATCACACAAATGAAATTGCTCAGTCAGAGGCCGCTACTGGAGAGCATTTTGTAAATTACTGGGTACACGGTGCCTTCATGAATGTGAATGACGACAAAATGGCAAAATCGAAAGGCAATTTCCTCAAACTCTCCGATCTCGTAGAAGCAGGTATTTCCCCTCTTGCTTTCAGATACTGGCTCCTTACCTCACACTATCGCTCTCCTGTAAACTTCACCCTTGAAGCGGTAAAAGCTGCTCAGACGGCCTTTGTGCGGCTTTTGGAGGCATTCATTGACCTTTCAAATGCTACTCCTTCTGTCCTCGACCATACCCATGATCATGGCGAACATACCGATATAAATTATGCTGTTGAGTTTGAAAAAATAATTACCGATGACTTCAATATGCCGGAAGCCATTGCCCTCGTCTGGAAAATGATACGCGATCCGCACGAAAATCCCCAGGAGAAAATGGAAATGCTTCTTGATTTTGATGAAGTGCTTGGATTCGGTTTTTCAAAAGTTCTCGACATGACAAAAAGCCAGTCGATTCCTCCCGAAGTCACAGCTCTTGCCGAAACTCGAGAGGAGGCGCGTTCAGCTCAGGAGTGGGACAAGGCCGATGCCCTCCGAAAAGAAATCGAGGCGAGAGGATATATCGTCAAGGATACTGATGAAGGGTTTGTGCTGAGGAAGAAGTAGCTACTCAAGCTTGCCGAGAAAGACTTTTTCTAGAATTCCCGTCCCAATGAGGTGATTCGGCTCTCCATGAGCGACAACTTTACCCTTTGCAAGTATATACGCACGATTTGTTATCTCGAGAAGCGATTTGAGATTGTGTTCGACAACAACAATCGACATCTTTCGTCTATCATTTATTTCCTTTATTTTTGCAAATACCTCTTTGACAATTTTTGGAGCAAGGCCGAGTGATGGCTCGTCAAGAAGGAGGACTTTTGGATCCGTCATGAGGCCGCGGGCAATGGCAAGCATCTGTGCCTGCCCTCCGGAGAGTGTTCCTGATTTTGCCCTGAGCTTGGCCTTGAGTGCCGGGAAAAGTTCGAGTACATTTGCTATCCTTTCTTTTCTTTCTGAATTGCTCCGTATCATCCATCCTCCGATCTCAAGATTTTCTTGTACGGTAAGATGCCTGAAAACCCTTCTTCCTTGCGGCACAAAAGAAATTCCTCGATGGACAACTTCGTGCGATATTGGCTTTATCACCTGATTTTCCCAGAGCACCTTTCCTGATTCAATAGGCGCAAGGCCAAAAATTGCCTTGAGAATAGTCGACTTCCCTGCCCCATTTGGTCCCATGAGAGCAACCACTTCTCCCTCATCGATCGAGACAGAAGCACCATCAAGAGCCTTCACGCCGCCGTAGTGGACGTGAATGTCCTTGAGCTCAAGAAGAAGTTCCTTTTTCATAGTTATGGGATAATTATGGCACTAATGAGAGGTTGTTGCAAAATATTTGGGTATTGATAGGATTATCAGAGCACTGGAGATCTGTACTATGAAACCAACACCCGAACAACAGATACGGGCTGGTGAAGAAATAGAACTTGTAACCGTAAGTCCTTTCAAGGATAGAGTCGAGGGACTCATTCAAAAGTTACGAGAAATGAATCTCGGAATCGGTCAATCCGTACAGTTCCTTGGCACATCTAAAGGCGACCAACTGATAGTCTACATTCCAGCTGGTCTACAAGCTGTGCAGAGCGAGGAATTGCTTACTGCTCTCATTGCTAGTCAGTTGGAATTTCGAGAATTCATTGGAACCCAAACCCGTCGAACATAATCGCGCCCTCGAGGAAATCTCTTTTCCCAGGGCGTGGTTTTTATTTTACATCGCCCTCCCGCATTCTTTGCAAAAGATGTTTTTCTTCTTACTTTCTATTGATGTAATGAGATTCTCGGCAAGTGCTTCTTTTCTTTTGATGTCTGCGAGCAAATGATGGGGGTTGGAAATAACATAGAAGTTTTTTCCATTTTTCTGACTGACAGAGATGAGATTGTGCTTGAGGAGAGTTTCGAGAGAGTTGTAAACAATCTGGCGATGTTTTTTTGTTTCCTTTACCAAGGGAGCAACAAAGCAAGGACCAACTTCAACGAGAGCTGTGTAGACGGCAGCGTCGTTTTGAGTAAGGCCGAGTTGGACTAGAGTGTCAATCATGGTGTGACACTATTATAGCAGAGATTACTCCCCCAAATAAGCCTCCACCACATCCTTCCTCGCAAGTACCTCCTCTGGCCTCCCTTCCGCCAAAAGCTGCCCTGCATCGAGCACATAGAGATGATCTGAGAGTTCACGAATGAGATCCATATTGTGCTCAACAAGAATGACAGCTTTGCCACTCGTCCGAAGTTCCTTTAGGACAGAAACGACGACTTTGATCATTTCAGGAAAGAGTCCGGCAAACGGCTCATCAAAAAATACAATGCCAATGTCCCCTGCTCCGCTGTGAGTCATGGCAAGAACTCGGGCAATCTCAAGAAGTTTTCTCTGACCATAGGATAGATTCTTTGCAAGCTCATTTCTCTTTTCCCAAAGACCGACTTTTTTCAAAACTTCCTCGGCTTTTTCGAGATGAAAGGCACCGTGCCGTTCAAAGAGAGATTTCCAGATGCTTCGTTCGGTGAGTACTACGAGAATATTGTCGAGAACTGGCATCTGTTCAAAGAGCTTCACATCTTGGAAGGTACGGGTCATTCCATAGAAAGGAATTTCGTGCGACCTGATTTTTGAGAGACGAGTTGAGTCAAGGACGATCATCTCGCCAGTATCGATGCTGTGAATACCAGTCAAAGTATTGATGAGGGTTGATTTGCCGGAGCCATTCGGGCCGACGATAGAAGTGATCTTCCCTGCTTCAAAAGAAATGGAAAGTTTGTTGACAGCAGTAATTCCGTCAAAGTGTTTCGAGAGGTCTTTTGTGGAGAGGAGGGGCATGAGAAAAGTATACACTTTTTGAGTAGTGGTTGCTACTTGAGTTTTTTGGTCTCTAGGAGTAGGTGTTTGTCGGCGACGTCGGTTTCTCTTTCTTTCCCGTCCTCAGCAGTCATTTTCAACTGTCCGATTTTTGCGGAATAAGATAAGTCTAGCGGGGTACATAGTGATGTAAAGGGCAAAAACAGCCAAAAAGCGATGAAAATTTGATTTCGTCTTTATTTCGTGGGGATAACTATCTATATTTCCACTGCCTTACTTCCCTTTATCTCCTTCATCATAATCGCAGATTTGTCTGCTACCACTCCCCCAATTCCATCAAAGGTGACTTTTCCGTATGTAATCGTATCGAATGAAACTGACTTCATATAATCTGAGATATCTTGTGGATTATCCTGAAGATACTTGGCTATCACATATACAGTATCATACGTGGTCCCGGCGCTAAACATCGGTTCATGTCCAAACTGAGCCATGAATTTTTCAGAAAATGCTTCATTGGGAGTCGCTGGGACATAATACTTGATTCCTTCAAGCCAAGAGGTGTTGAAATTATTGTCGGTGAGATCTTGTTCAATAAATTCATCGCCATAAAATGCGATTTTCTTTCCAGAAATCTCCCGATATTTTTTGATAAAACCAAAACTCAATTTCGGATCATATGAACCAAAGAATATAGCGTCAGGTTTTTCTTCATTAATCTTAGCAATAACTGTTCTACCGTCGTTATCCGGATTTATAAGCTCCTGTCCAACAATCTGTATTCCCTGTCTCTCTGCTTCATTAACCAAAAACTCTTTAAGTTTTGAATAGTACGAATCGTTCTGCAAAACAATGTAGAGTTTTTTAACCTCAGCTTTTTTCATTGCATCCACTGTAACCAGAGCTTTAGCCTCTGTGCGGTACCAAAGTGAAAAAACATTTTGATGATTCACGGGAGTATTAACTGACTCAATTGCTGCATCCTGAGAAATAAGGAGTATATTTTGAGGGATGATACTCTCTGACCCTTGATATGAATCGAGCCAGGTAACCATGACAGCTTTTACGCTATCAACATTAATAAGCTTCGAGACTGCAGTGACAGAATCTTTTGAAGAACTTTTCATATCTTCAACAACAAGTTCAAAGTTCTTTCCCTGAATTCCTCCTTTTGAATTAATTTCATTGACAGCCATTTGAGCTGCCTTGAAAGATTCTTCACCCCAGGGAGCTGCGTCACCAGTAAGGGCAAGAGCAGCGCCAATCTTAATCGTCTCCTGCAGCTTTTCCTTAGTCTTATGAGAAACGACAATGAGTACTAGGACAATCAACGCCACTACTCCCCATATTATTTTTTTATTCATAGTATTATTTCAATTTTATTGGTATAGCTGTCTTTCCGTCAAATGTCATGAGAATCACTTCTGCCCCGCTTCGATCTCGGTCTTCATTTAATATGATTCTCCCTGAAACCCCGTCCCGTGAATCAAATGATTGTAAAACTTTTTCTACTTCTGTTGTTCCTGCCTTCCTTAAGGCATCTGCTACCATATATACTGCATCATATGTTGTATCAGCTGAGACTCCTGGAGCTATTCCATATTCTTTTGTAAAAGAATCTACAAATTCCTGCCGTGGAGGTGCATACGTAGCGTAGATAACGTCTTTAATGTACTCAGGCGCAAGCTGCGCTGGAAGACCAAATGTTACCACATCTGTAGGAAAGAGAAGTGGGACATTGAGGCCTAATTCTCGTGATTGCTTTACAAAACGCTCAAGAGGTCCTGGTGCCATAACAAAGAAAACCGCTTCGCTTGCTTCTTTCTTCATTTTTGCAATGTGTGTTTTAAAATCAGATGTATCATAAATTACAGTGACTGTTTCAGTTGTAATAATCCCCGCCTTTTGTGCGTATTCATTGAAAGCTGCAGTAAGAGAACTTTCATAAGGCCCTATTGTACTTATACTTGCTGCCTTTTTAATCCCCTTTCTTTGAAGATCTTGAACAAGAGCTTCTACTGCTATTCCATCTGAAGGCCATGTACGTAAAAGATACTGACTTTTCTTAGTAAAACCAGGAGCTCCTGCAGCAACAGTTATGGTAATCAGTTTGTTTTGATTGATTATCGGAATAATGGGTTCTGTTTCTGATGTCCACCCCGTCAAAAGAAAAGAAACTTTATCAAAGGAAATGAGCTTACTCACTGCTGAAACAGAACTTTTCGGCTCAGTCTTATTATCCTCAGCAACCAGTTTAAGTTGAGTTCCAAGAACACCTCCAGCGGCATTAATTTCTTTTATCGCTAGTTGTGCACCCTTAAGCTGATTTTCACCCCACGAAGCTCCAGAACCTGTGAGAGCAAAATTTCCTCCGATTACTATTGGTTCAGAGGAAGTGAGAGTGGTAGACTTCCTTGTCACACCCCAAATGACAATGAATGTTATAACTAACGCCACTACTCCCCATATTATTTTTTTCATATCCATATTCTACCCTTCCATCCTGAACTTGCAACCCCTCGATTACAACCTATACTCCCCCACAAGCCCCTGCGGACGGTAAAGCATCAGCAGTATGAGAATGAGACCGTAGACCACTTGACGCATTTGGGCAGCGATATCTGATGGAAACCCGACAAAACGAAGGATCTCAGGTAAGAGAATGAGGCACACAGCACCAAGAACTGCCCCTTTGTTGTTCGAAAGACCACCAAGAATGATGATGGCGAGGATGAAGATTGACTCGGTCAAGGTAAAGGTCGAAGGATCGATGAAAGTGATGTAGCTTGCAAAAAGAGCACCTGCGACAGAAGCAAGAACTGCAGCAATGACAAAGATTGCGAGCTTGTACCAGAGCGTATTGTAGCCAAAAATCTGGATGGCTTGCTCGTCTTCACGAATAGCCTTGAGCACTCTTCCAAAAGAAGACTGGGTAATGTAGGTGCATACTCCGAAGATCACGAGGCCAATAACGAGAGAAAGAATGAGGAAGGAGAGGTTGTCAGAAAAAGTAAAACCAAAAAGAGATGGGCGAGAAATACCGGGAATTCCCAAGGGGCCTCGGGTAAGAGATTGCCAGTTCAGGAAAATGCTGTAGATAATGATGTTAAATCCAAAGGAACCGAGAGCGTAGTAGTCGTCTTTAAATTTAGACAAAACATATCCAATAGCAAGACTCAAAGTAGCGGTGATGACCATCCCGATAATGACAGCGAGAAAAAAATTCATTCCAACTGTTGTAAGAAGAATGGCAGTAACATAGGCGCCGATTCCGTAGAAGGCTGCCTGGGTGACCGAGAGAAGACCGGTGTACCCGACAACAAGATTTAATGAAAGGCCAAGGATGCCGTAGATACAGATGAGAATGGCGATGTGGATGAGGTATTCCATGACCTCATAATTCTACACTATTTTTGAGTATAAGGAATCTGCACACTATTTTTAATTACATTTACAACGACAGGTATACTTTCTACAGCGTGGCCACTTGTATATTTAATCGTACTGTTTGGAGTAGTAAATTGATTCTTTTCGATATATGAAGCAACGTCAGCAGAGTTGGTCGAATGAACAATCGCCTGCGCGAGCACATAGACTGCATCAAATGTCTTATCAGCAGCTTTTGTCGGCTCAGTATTGTATGTGGTTTTATATAGAGAAGCAAAAGCTGGGCTCGGAATTTCCCAATTGAGAACCACTACACCTTCAAGAAGACTCTTGTCCTTTTCATTTGCAAAGGCATCAGTAATCCCGTTGTAGCTAATGATTGTTGGTTTGAAACCCAATTGTTTTGACTGGACAAGGAAATTTAATGGATCATCCCCTACCATGTCGAGAAATACCGCATCAACTTTTTGCGATTTGAGCTTGACAATCATCGTACGAAAATCATTTCCACCAATCTGAGTATACTCTTCATCAACAATGCCCGACTGACCATTTTCCTTTACAACAGCATCGAGAGTTTTTGCAATTTCTTTTCCATATCCTGACTGGAAATGCACAACTGCAAGTTTATTTGGCTTTGCAACAGATAGATAGCTTTTAAGTTCACGAAGTACCTTACTAAATTCGGGATACATGCTGAATGTCTGCTCATTTGGCTCAAAAGCTCCAGGGATTCTGAATACTTCGGGAGTAATGAGAACAATTTTATTTGAGAGTGCGAGAGGAAGAAGTGGTTGGCTGGTAAAATCAAAAATACTTCCAATAACTCCCTGAACCTTGTCAACACTTACTAGTTTATTGTAGGCAGAGACAGAATCTTTGGCATCTGTATGATCATCCTCAAAAATAACCTGAACTTCCCTGCCCTCAATTCCTCCATTGCTATTTATCGTCTTTACAGCGAGATCAATACCATTCTTTGCGTATTCTCCCCACGGCGCAGCAAAGCCTGTAAGAGAAACAACCGCCCCAATTTTAATAGGTTCTTTGTCAGAAATAGCCTGCTGATTAGTCTTTTTGCCAACGCCCCAAATACCGAGACCAATAATAATAACTACTACGACTGCAATGATTATTTTTTTCATATTGCACAAAGTATAGCGTACTGGTATAATTTGTCCATAGTTCGGCGAAAAGCGAATAATTAAGATACACAAGCTTATTTCATCTATGAATAAAGAAATCCCAGATTTTTTTGAAATATTCGACCTCAAACCTGTACCAAAGAAGGTGCTTTTGGATATTGTTAAGCACGGAGATTCCTCTGTCGCAAATATTGCCGCACGGCTCAATATGCCAAAATCGACCGTCTATGATGCCCTCTCCCCTCTTATCGCCAAAAGTCTCATAAATGAGTATAGTGGTGACCATGGTAAAACATTTGGAATATCAGATACTGAACAGCTTACCCGAGTCCATGCGGAGAAAATGGAGGAACTCAAAAAGGCTCACTCTTCCCTTCTTTCATTTATTCAAAACCACAAAGCAGAAAATAGTGTTGCTCAGCCAAAAATTAAATTTTATTCAGGAATCCTGGGAATCAAACAGGCATTTCGCGACACGCCATGGGTAAAGGAGCATAAGGAAACATACATGCTCTGGCCAACCACGGACATGATTGACATTGATGAAGCATTTTTTAAGTGGCACGGTACGCAGCGTTTCGCTTATAAGGTTTTCATTTATGCAGTCGAGAAACATGCCGATCGAAAACTTCAGACTAAAAAACACGAATGGCTTAAAAATGATTCGAAAGAAAATCTTGTGAAAGTACGATATCTACCAAAAGGAACTGACGTAAAAATGAGCTACTGGATTTACGGAGATAAAGTTCTTTTTGCAAGTGGTGGTGCTGAAAAAATTGCCTTTACTGTTCATAGCAAAGAATTTTCACAGATGATGAAGATTATGTGGCAAAACACGTGGGACAATTCAAAAGAATAATCACTTCTTCAATATTCCCTGCGGTCTGAAGAGAAGGAAAATAATGAGCACTCCGAATGCAATTGCATCTTTCCATTCTCCTGATATCTTCCAAATTCCAAAGTTTTCGATGAATCCGAGGAAAAATGCACCAAGTACTCCTCCATAAATATTTCCAATTCCCCCGATGATGGAAGCAATAACTCCCTTCAAGAGAAGTGAGAGGCCCATTGTGGGTTCGATTCCTGTATCAAATCCAACGAGAATTCCAGCGAGGCCTGCGATCGCAGAGCCGATGAAGAAAACTTTGCCAATAACTTTTTTTGTATCAATTCCAACAATCTTTGAAACTTCCTCATCATCCCCTACTGCCTTAATTGCTTTTCCAAAAATTGTAAATTTAAGGACACACGCCATAATCGCCATGATGACCAAACCGGTAACAAGAATAACAAGCTGAACTTCAGTGATAATTCCTCCTAAAATGTTAAAAACTCTCCCGGCTCCGGCACTCTGTGTCAATGTCTGAAACTGACTTGTAAAAAAGATGGCGATAATTGCCTGAAGTGCCGTGAAGGCTCCGAGCGCACCGACCAGAAGAACCATTCCTGAAGATTTTCTTTCGCGAAGTGGTGCGTAGACGAGACGATAGATGATGTAGCCAATGAGTCCGGCAATTATTACTCCGATCACAATAGATGCATAGAGATTGAAACCGAGAATTTTATAAAAATAGAAGACGGCATATCCTCCAACTGCCGTGAGTGCTCCATACCCAAGGTCAAAAAACCTCACTGTTCCGTAGATTAAATTAAAACCAAGGGCGACCATTGTGTAGATCGCTCCGGCAATAATGCTGTTGACCACCAGTTGAGGAATGATGTCCATATGAAGATGTTGGGTTAAGTATAGCGTCTAAAATGTTGATTGACAAAGAGGGTTGGTTTGGTAGACTTTAGGTATCAATCTCTGATGTAGTAAGTCCCCCTGGGCTACGGCCTCCGGACCCAAGTATTGGGCAATTGGTGCAAAGGCGTTGAGGGAAATGTAGGGGCCCCTCCAAGGTTGACTGAAGAAGACCTGTTATGGGTCTTTTTCGTTGTGCTTTCTATCCTTTACAGAAAAGAAATGTTTTGGTCCATCATTAATTCTTCTGATAATAACATAGACAAATTTTTCATCCATTTTTTTCCGAAGTTCCCAAAATTCTGCTACTGAGCCTGGCAAGCCTTTATTTTTAGTTCGAATATTTTTTATATAACCCGAATATTGCAAGGTCTTCTGAATGATCAATGACGCATGTTCGAAAAGATGAATCTTTCTCATTTGCTCAGATCTTTTCCTTAATTTACCTTTTTTCATCAAGAGATGATCGAATCCTTCTTGGGTAAAATAAACCCTTTCACCTCCAAAGGCCGGACACTCAACATATCCAATCTTTTTATACTCCTCATATCTTTCTTTTACAAATCTCTTCCAATCTTTCTCCATTCATATTTTCAATTAATCTATTGAAATAACCTCCACCCCTTGCACCCCAAGCCTCACTGTCGCTTTTCGATACACAAGTGCGTTCATATAATTTCCGACTGCAGTTATCTTCCTTAGATCACCATCTTTTTCAACAGAGAGAATTGAACAATGAAACTGCGAAATTGGAATTGGAGAAGCTGGTTCAAAAAAATAATCGTGAGCGAGAGCAAGGATTGCCTGATCGAGACAGTCGTAGGCGTAGTAGTAATTCATGGCTCGATATTCCTTTTTCATTGCCTGGTCAAAAAAGAGTGCGGAATCGATTGATGAAACGAGAACAAGAGCGAGGAGAGTTCCCGCTACGCTTAAGACCAGTGTCAGTGCAATAAATCCTCTGTTATTCATATCTAAATAAGTGTGATAAGCCAGACAATTGCCCCGACGATGGCTCCATAGAAACAAAGACTTCCAACGAGAAGAAAGCAAAGTGTTGGTACAACAAAATCCATTTCATTTTTTTCTATTTTATTTTCTTTTTTCATATATTTCTTTGTTAATGTTATTCATGATATTTTTCTAAAAGTAACTCCTGTTCATGCTCACTCTGGCTGGCAGCTCTCTCCTCCGAGCCAATGAGCATGTACACCGAGGAAATGACTCCAACCATGAGAAGCGAGAGAAGGGCAATGTAGACCAGTGTTTCGATGAGAGTGATTCCTTTATTCATATATTCATGGTTTGAAATGTTAGTTTGAAAGTAATACCGCGAACCCTTTTCTATCTCCTGAGGCAAAATAGAAAGCATTTCCGTCGCAGGTCATGGCCTGGGGGAAAAATCCAAGAGGATACTCGAAAATCTTTGCGGACAAATCTCTTTTCCAGATCTGGAATTCTTTGTTAACAAGGCGTGTAGCAACAAACAAAGTCTCCGGCTGCATGACTATTCCATAGACACCTCCGGGAATATCGTGAGAAAAAGCTGTTGCAAGGGGCGATGTGGTGGAGAAGGAAAAAAGTTCGTGATTAAGAAGAACATTAAATCCTCCTGTGGTTCTTCCAAGAGAGAGTTTTCCTTCAAAATATGAGAGGCTCTTCCCCTCCTGAGTCTCCCAGCCGGTCGGAGAAAAAGATTCAATCTGGGAAATGGCCAAAGGATTCCTCACATCAAGAATTCTCATCTGCCCTTGGTCAGAAGCTGCAACAAATGCAAGGCCATCACGGACGTATATATCGTTAATGAGGGTATCGGTCTTGAAACCTCCAAGATATTTCGGAGTAGCCGGATTTGAGACATCAATAACATTAAACTCATTTCCGTCCCATTTTTTCGTACCTATATATACGAGACCCTTGCTGTAGAAAATTGCAGTTGCTGCAGGAGCAGTCGATGATGCAAACGGAAGGGGTAGTTTGAATTTAGACCTGAGAATTGGAGAAGACCTGTTCGAAATATCGATTATCTGAAGCTGGTTTGTACCTCCTGTATTTGAAGCAAAAATGTATGGTCCGGCAACTTCGATACGTGAAAGGCCTGGTCCAGTATCGAGAGAGGAGATGATGTGTGAAGATGTTGGATTTCGTGCATCGACTATATATATGTCTGGGTCAGAAGCAGTTGCGGAGTCGGCCGTGAGATATACAAAACCGTTTCTTGCCTCAAGATCAGTACTCACGTTTCCAGATCCGAGATCAACCCCCTGAGAATACAAGTGGATATTTTGCTGCTGTTCATTAAAAGCAATTCTTGGATTGCAGCTATCTCTTCCCCACCCCACCTGCGTATCAGAAGAAAGTATGGTGAGGGGCCCAATCTCAAATTGCCTCGTATCATTTCCATAGGGAGTTTCCGAAAAGCGGGTAGTGGAAGCAAAGGCATGATGAGCCAGAAAATAATCTGCATTGTTAATTGATTTCTTGACGTCCTCGAGTGACTTCACTCCTGTTTCTCGAAGTTTCTGCATAGTTGCCGAAAGGACGAGAGCTGAAATGAGAAAAAGTGTCATGAGAGAAAAGGCAATCATTGCTTCAGGAATGAGAAAGCCCGACGTTCTCACATTTGGAAAATTATTTTGTAAGATGATTTGTAATTTCATAAATTGGAAGAATAATGGAGAGAGCGACCGAGCCCACAATGAGCCCCATCCCGATCATGAGCACAGGTTCGATCACTGTTGAAAGCTGCTTTATAAAATTATCGAGCTCCTGCTCGTACATTTTTGAAATATGAGTAAGCATCGAAGAAAGAGAGCCGGTTCTCTCCCCAATAAAAAGCATACTCGGGACAAGTTCAGGAAAAATCTGAGGAGAAGATTTCATTGACTGAGACAGAGAAACGCCTTTGATAACTTCTTCATGGCAACTCTGCCATCCTGCGCGGTACGGTTCATACGAAGGAGACCCAGCCGCCTGTCCGAGGATAGATGAGAGCGACTGACCATTTTCAAGGAGCACTCCCATTGATCGAAGTGAGGTACTCACGAAGTACTTTTTAATACTTTCTCCGACAACAGGAATTCGTAAAAATAATTTTTGAAAAAACCATCGAAAAGCTGTGTTCTTCTTGTAAAGAATTTGAAAAATAATGAGAAGTAGAATTCCTGAACAGCAAACCCACAAACCATACCGAAGCGAGAAAAGATAGAGAGCCCTCACTGCTCGTGTAAGAAACGGTAACTTTATATTCATACTTGAAAAAAGAGGAATGATTTTTGGAAAAATATACATAACTAGAAAAAGGGTCATAGCAACGGTCGCAGTGGCAATGAAAGACGGATACATGAGCGCCCCAAGCATCTTTTTCTTGAGTTCCCCTCCTTTTTCCATTACGTGGTAGGCCTGACGAAGAGAGAGCGCAAGCGTCCCCGAGCTTTCTCCGTTTTTTATCATTGAAACAAGAGTCGGATCAAATCGGACTTTGGTAAGGGTCATACTTTTTGAAAATGAAACTCCTTTTTCGACGCTATCCCTCATGATTCCCAAAATTCTTTTGCCTTTCTTTGATTTTTCCATATTGAAAATAATAGAAAGAGTTTCCCCAAGAGAAATTCCCGATTCGATAAGTACCGCCGATCTGTGAATGAAGGCGAGTTGTTCTTTTTTATTCATGACTTTGTTTAATTATTCATGCAGGACTCTCAAAACTTCTTCTTTTGTCGTAATCCCTCTTTCGACTTTTTCCATTCCATCCTCGTACATCGTCATCATCCCGGAAACTTTTGCATACCTGCCAATTTCCGAAAGTGAAATACGAGACATAATGTACTTTCTCATTTCCTCATCGATGACAAGAGTCTCAGCAACAACCACCCTTCCTTTGTACCCAGATTTTCCACACAATGTACAACCAATTCCCTTGCACTCCTGACACACTTTTCGAACAAGCCTCTGGGCAATAACGAGCGAGATAGTCGATGCCACAAGGTAGGGATCAACCCCCATATCAATGAGGCGTGGAATAGCCCCAAGAGCCGAATTTGTATGAAGTGTCGAAAGTAAAAGGTGACCGGTGAGAGAAATATTTGTAGCGATCTGAGCAGTTTCAGTGTCTCGTATTTCTCCGACCATGATGATGTCAGGGTCCTGCCGTACGATGGAGCGCAGACCATTTGCAAATGTAATGCCATGACGCTCCCTAATCTGGATCTGGCGAATTCCCGATATCGCGTATTCGATCGGATCCTCTAGAGTCACGATCGACTGCTCTTCCCTTGCAAGAAGCTTTACGAGTGTATAAAGAGACGAAGTTTTTCCTGAACCAGTAGGACCGGTAACAAGAATCATTCCCTGGTGATAACCAAGGCTCCGGAGAATTCTTTCTTCGTCATGTTCTGAAAAGCCAAGTTTTGAAAGCGTTGGCTCGTCCCGATTTCCCACAAGAAGCCTCAGAACTGCATTTTCTCCGTAATGTGTTGGGACAATTGACACTCGAACATCACATTCACAAATCTCCTGAGAAAACCTGAACCTTCCGTCTTGTGGTACAAAATGAACATCAGTCCGTAGCCCAGCCAGTATTTTTATTCGTGCAATGAGTTCCTCATGAACATCCATATCGAGAGTATCCATATATATGAGTACCCCATCAATCCTAAATCGAATGATCACTCCCTCTGGACTTGGATCTATGTGAATATCCGAAGCTGATCGGTGATAGCCGAACATGATGAGTGAATCAGCAAGCTCCACAATCGACTGAATATCATGAAGCATCCGCTCATTATGTATGATGTCGTATATCTTTTCTTTCATAGCTCGAGGATACCAGGTGAGCAATAAAGAAATACCTAAAAATAAATAAAATTTTGATAAAGTCGCATTTTGTCAAGGTTTTCTCTCGGGAGAAATCCCACCTGCTTGTTTTTTTGAATTAGTGTGGTATATTGTCGTCTGGCTTTGTTCTTCCAAATAATGATTTGAGAGGTATATGCAAGGCTAAAAACGGCAACCGATCGATAACTATGATTGAAACCCAGAAGATGATAACGGACCTCAAAAGAGGCGCTTTACAGGGAATTACTGCTCTACAAATGCTCGCAGAGGAAGGTGTAAGATTCATCTGTGCATCGGGCACGGGCGGATCCGGAAAAGACCTTCAGCTTGATCTTGTGGAGGCAACGCTCGTTCATAACAACAAAATTGTCGTCCACGTGAGCACGAGTGCAGCCATCAGGCATCACAAGCAAGGTGAGGATGCTCTCGGTAAAAGTTTGACAGCTACATCAGGTAACGAAAAAAAGGGTGTTTTATTCCCTGACGAACCGACACTTGCTGCACTTGCATGCGATGTGCTTGTATTCTATTCAAAAAACTTCCGTGAAGTTCTTTTCAGCGGTTTCCCTCGAGGGAAGGAGCAGCCTAAGCTTGCTTTATCCATCAAGGGGGCGACGATTCAGCATTACAACGTCGGCCTACGCACCGCCCTCACTCGAGCAATGATGAGAACAAAACAAAGGCTTAAATTCGGTTTAGAACCAAGGGAGGATGATAGCCTTAGCACGGTGAGAGATCGCTTCCACGATCACATGAATAATACCATCCCCGAGCTCAGGAAACTCGATGCTCTACACCCCCATCGGATAAAATGGATCAACGGTGATCAGCCGATCGCAGCCGTACTCCACGATTCACTCGAGTCCATGGGATATGAGCCAAGATTGATCGACTATTGCCTAAGCACCTTTGGACGTCGAGAGGGAGGGGTTGCCAAGATTATGGCAGAAATTGAGGGACCTGAAGCGGTACCGACAGGACGTCCGATGGAACGGACTCCCCAATCCTCCAGAATCAAGCGGCCAGAATTGACTTCCTCGACCATCAGAATCCCGACCCACTTCCTTGGACAAGGAACAAGAGAGATCTTTCTGCGTGGTGCTCAGCCTCGGTCATCGGCTTGCGCCTGACTCAAATCACCTAAGAAAATTACACAAAGCTGCGGCAGGTCATCACGACTGCCGCTCTTTCTTTTATATAGATTCATCAGGAAGTTGACTTTTACCCCATTTTTATGCTTTACTATAGCCTCATAAAGGCCTCCGGCTTTTTTTATTGAATACTATGGATATACGAAACATCGCCATTATTGCCCATGTGGACCATGGGAAGACGACTCTTACTGATGCCATTATGACCCAGTGTGGTCACGGTGACGACGGTACAATGGACTCAAACGCCCTCGAACAGGAGCGTGGCATTACTATTTACGCAAAAAACACTTCGATCATTTATAAGGACACAAAGATTAACATTGTGGATACTCCCGGTCACGCCGACTTTGGTTCAGAAGTTGAGCGAGTGCTCCGATCGATCGACACTGTTCTTCTCGTGGTTGATGCTCAGGAAGGACCAATGCCTCAGACTCGTTTTGTTCTCAAAAAGTCTCTTGAGCTTGGATTGAAGCCGATTGTCATTATCAACAAAATCGACAAGCCCGCAGCAAACCCGGCGCACTGTCATGACATGGTTCTCGAACTTTTCATGGAGCTCGGAGCAAATGATTCTCAGCTCGACTTCCCTACTATTTATGCAATTGGCCGCGAAGGAGTTGCAATGAAGAAACTTGAGGATCCACGAAAAGATCTCACTCCACTTCTCGACATGGTTCTCGAGCATGTTCCACCAGCAAACAAGGATCACAGCGCAACGGCCCCCCTTACTCTCCAAACATTTAACCTCGGATATGACAATTTCCTCGGGCGACTTGCCATTGGGCGAATTTATGACGGAACAATCAAAACTGGCCAGACAGTCTTTGAGAAAAAGATTGATGGAACAGTAAACTCAGGACGAGTAACAAAGCTCTTTACATTTGAAGGAAAAAAGAGGGTTGAAATTCAAGAAGCAAGCGCCGGAGACATTGTAACCATCGCTGGTTTTCCTGAAATTTATATCGGAGAAACTCTCACCGACAACGCAGAAACTCCCGCGCTTCCAGCAATTAAGATCGACGAGCCAACAATTTCCCTTAACTTCCTCGTCAACAGCTCTCCATTTGCTGGACGTGAAGGAAAATTTGTAACAGGACGACAGATTCGAGAACGACTCGAAAAGGAACTCGAGATAAATGTCGGACTCAAGGTTGATTTTTCATCAAACGAATACTACCGCGTCTATGGACGAGGTGAACTTCACATTGCTGTTCTTCTTGAAAACATGCGACGAGAAGGTTACGAACTTCAGGTCTCTCAGCCACAGGTTATCATCAAGGACATTGATGGAGTGAAGAGCGAGCCATTTGAGGAACTGACTGTTGATATTCATGACGAATACACCGGAGCAGTTATCGAAAAACTTGGAAAAAGAAAGGCTCAGATGATTGACATGAAATCAAAAGACGGCCAGACACGAATGATATTTGAAATTCCAACACGAGGTCTTCTCGGATATCGTGGAGTTTTTGTGATTGATACGAAAGGAGAAGGAATTCTCGCGAGCCGATTTATTGATTTCAAACCGTATGCTGGTGAAATTGAGAAGCATGCAACCGGCTCAATGACCTCAATGATGACAGGAAAGGCCCTCGCCTTTGCTCTATGGAATCTCCAGGAACGAGGACGAATCTTCATTGAACCTACAACTGAAGTGTATGAAGGAATGGTTGTCGGTGATACATCAAAGGGAGATGATATGGATGTAAATCCATGCAAGGGTAAAGCCATGAGCAACATGCGATCATCTGGAAATGATGAGCATATCATGCTTACACCTGCCTGGAAACTCGACATCGAGCGAGGTCTCGAAACAATGCGAGAAGATGAATATCTCGAAATCACTCCCCTCAATGTCCGCCTCCGAAAGAAGTTTCTCACAGATACTGACAGAGCAAAGGCACGAAGGAAGGATATGTAATTACCAATTTGAGAGTTTATATCCAGCAAAAATTCCTACAATTCCCCCAATTGCACTCAATATAATAGAAGAAAAGGAAAATGCTGAGCCTCCCCAGATGAGAGGTAGATAACCACCGACAGCAGAACCAACTACAAGTCCAAGCCAGATGAGTTTTTTGGAGTCCATTGGAACTAGTATAACACTATTTATATTCTCCCACAGAAATTCTTTTTATCAAGAGTGCGATTGCTCCTACCCCACTATCGTTTCCCATTCTCTCTGCCAAAGACCTCATGTATGTTCCACTCGAGCACGCAACTTTTATTTTTATTACTTTAAATTGTTGGTCAGAATGGCTTTTGGCGAAATTCTCCCAACAATTTATTATTTCTTCCTGTCTAAAATCTCCTCTCACTAATTTAATGTCTTTAATTATTTGCCTGGCTATTTCTTTTCCTAAAATTTCCTTTTCGTTGATTTTTTCAATTGAATATATTTCAACTTTTTTCGTCGGCATTTCACTTGGCAATTCTCCAGCTCGAGCGTATTCATGAAGCTGCTTTCCTTGTACTGTTTTTGATGAGTAGGCGGGATATTTCTGCTTAAACTTTCCTACGTAGTCAGAAAAAGTAACGAACTTTTCGTTATTTTTTACTAAATGGTCGTCTTTGATAAAAGTGATTACCCCAAGTCCATCAAACGTATCGGTCCTTACTCCAAAAAGAACATCAACTTCATATTCTTTATCAAGTCCAAGATATTTTTCTTTATTCTTACATTCATCTCCAATGAGGATGATGAGCACACCTTCAGCCATTGGATCGAGGCGGCCGGCATAGGTCATAGGAGTCTTGGGGTCAATTTTTTGCTCTTTTCGAACCCTTTCGAGGCATTCAAGTGGTGTTCCGCCTCTTTTTTTATATGCAATGATAGTTGTTGAATTCATACCTGATATGTGATTGAATAGTGTATGGCAAGGCCTTCGTTGTCAAGCAACTAAAATAGTGACGGAAACAGCTAAGCAGGCTGTGTGCATTGTACAAGCTTGTCAATTGTACGAGACAAGGAAATTAAGTAAGAAAACTGACAACACCCTAGCCATCCCCGGATGCCATACTGTTTATGGTAACCAAATCGTCTCCACGTTGTTCTTCTATAGGCATGTTCATGAGTTGCGTGAACATGCCTTTTATTATGACAAACTGAGGCATCTTTGATACAATATTGACATGAAACTACCAACTGATCCGTACAAGGGAGTCCGTGATTTTTATCCCGAGGATATGGCCGTGCAAAATCATATCTTTGAGATCTGGAAAAAAATCTCTCACAAGTATGGCTACCAGGAATACAGTGCTTCAGTTCTCGAACCTGCCGATCTCTATCGAGCAAAATCAGGAGAGGAAATAATTACCAATCAAACATATACTTTTACCGATCGTGGAGACCGCGAAGTTACCCTTCGTCCTGAAATGACTCCGACAGTTGCTCGCATGGTTGCAGCCCGAAAACGCGAGCTCGGCTTCCCTCTTCGCTGGTTTTCAATCCCGAATCTTTTCCGCTACGAACAGCCACAGCGAGGACGGCTTCGCGAACACTGGCAGCTCAATGTCGATATTTTTGGAGTTGAAAGCCTTCAAGCAGAAGTCGAAGTCATGCAAATGGCATACGATATAATGGTGCATTTTGTACCATCACCTGCAGATTTTGAAATACGAGTGAACAATCGCAAGGTCATGAACTATGTCACAAGGGATGTTTTTGGCCTTGATGAAGACAAAGCTCACAAACTTTCAAAACTGATTGATAAAAAAAGGAAAATTCCTGGAGAGATTTTTGAAAATGGCATACGGGAAATCCTCGGAGATAAAACTCGAGAGTTCATCACCCTTCTAAACTCGGAAAATTTTGAGGCATTTACAAAAAACCTTCCTCAAACAAAAAAAGAGCATGAAGGCCTTGCCGAAATTCGTGAAGTTATCGCTTCCCTCGAAAAGCTCGGCATTACAAATGCTCGCTTCGATCAGACACTCATGCGTGGCTTTGACTATTACACCGGCATCGTCTTTGAAATCTTCGACAAAAATCCCGAGAACAAAAGGTCTGTCTTTGGTGGAGGTCGATATGATGATTTGCTTTCACTTTTTGGAGGTGACAAGGTTCCAGCAGTTGGTTTTGGAGCTGGTGATGTTGTCATTCAGGATCTCATGGAAACGTACGGAAAAAAGCTCACAAAATTCTCTTTTGCCGACATCTATATATGTGTGATGAATGAAAATTCCCTCGAGTATGCCCAGGACGTCGCTCAGGCTTTGAGGAAAAAGGGTCTTCGTATTGCAGTCGATTATTCTCTTCGCAAAGTCGGCGACCAGATCAAAAATGCAAATAAAATTCACATTCCCGAGATCATTTGCATTGGCGATGAAGAAGTGAAAACAGGCAAGCTCAAAATTAAAAATCTCGAATCAGGAGAGGAAAAACCCTACACTCTTTAGACTGTCACGACCATGAGGAAAATTACTTTTGATATTGAGACTAGAAATCTTTTTCAGGATGTTGGCTCAAATGACCCCGCGGCTCTCGATATTTCTGTTATCTGCATTCACGATTCTTTGACTGACGAATACACGAGCTACCTTCAGGAGGATTTCAAAAAACTTTGGCCGATCCTTGAACAAGCTGATATGCTCATTACATTTAACGGTGATCATTTTGACATTCCTCTTTTGAATAAATATTATTCAGGTGACCTTACAAAAATCAAAAGTCTCGACATCATGGCTGAAGTCAAAAATGCTCTCGGCCGTCGCATCAAACTCGACACTCTCGCAGAGGCAACACTAGGGCGCAATAAAAGCGGACATGGCCTCGAAGCCATCACTTGGTGGCAAAATGGTGAGATCGACAAGATTATCAAATACTGTATCGAGGACGTAAAAATTACAAAAGAACTCTACGATTTTGCACTCAAAAATGGCAAGCTCAAATACAAAGATTTTACCACCGGAAAAATTCTCGATATCCCTCTCAACACATCGGGCTGGGAAAAGAAAGAAGAAGGTGCAATGACATTTACTTTGCCGTTCTGATTATCCTTCTCTCAAATTGCCTCAATATTTTTCTCCTTTCTGCATAATCCGGCAGGATTTCTCTTACCTCGTTCCAAAAGGATGCTTTGTGATTTTTCTCTACAACATGCGCTAGCTCATGGACAACAACGTAGTCAATAATTTCAACAGGCACCATCGCAAGTCGCAAGCTCAAATTAATTTTGTTTGAATGACTGCACGATCCCCATCTCGTCTGGGCATTATTGATAGAGAGTTTTGAATAGTTCCAGCCAGTCAGCCGTGAGTAATGTTCCATTCGCTCTGTCAAAAGCTCCTTGGCTTTCTCCTTGTACCATTTTCTCATTTCATCTTTATTTTTAAATGAAATCGGATTCGGCTCACCAAGATACAAAAGTTCAGTGCCGTGAACAGTCCGACGGACTCTTCTAATTCGACGGTATCTTTTGATAATTTTGAAGCGAAAAAAACGGGGCATAAATGCCATTCTACAGGAATACTAAGTTGCGATCAAAATCATCTGCGTCAGTTCCTTTAACATCTCTCTTCAGAGCTTTGTGAGTAGAAGCAAGGTGAACCACTTTTTTCCCAAACTTATGTTCGAGCGCATCTATCTGCCTATGAATTGACTCAAACTTTCCCGCCTTTATACTTCCACCAAAAAGATCTGATTGAGCGGCAGAACTTGGCACAAGCTCAGAAAGGGTCACTCCTGCTGTGCGATACTTTACCCCCTTTCTATGCACGTCTTTGAAATGATCAAGAATAAGGGAGATGAGCATTTCGGGAGCATTTGTGGGAGATTGAAGAGAGAGTGAAAGAGAATGGTAGCCAAATTCCCTCGTCTTTAGAAAAAATGAAATCCGCCTCGGAACAAGATGGTAGTGCCGAGCTTTTGCACACACATCCTCGATATGTTTTGAGAGTTGAGAAATGAGAAAGTCGGGGTCGTTAGTGAAAGGATGAAATGTCCTCGTTCTCTGCATTGACGAATACTCAGTCTTTGCTCGTGGATCAACTTCCATGACGGAAGTACCATTGAGCTCCTGCCACAGAATTTCGTATGGTTTTGAAAGATTTTCCTGTATCCACCAAGCTGGCTTCTGTGCAAACTCAAGAGCTGTTCTTATTCCCTTTTTATTCAAATATTCAGATGTTTTCCTCCCAATTCCCCAGACATCATGCACTGAGACGGTCTTTAGAAATTCGGGTGCAGTCTCTGCAGTTATAATAGTAAATCCATTTGGCTTTTTCCACTTTGATGCTACCTTCGCCAGTACCTTTGTGGGAGCAAGCCCAAGAGACACCGACAACCCCATTTCCTCATTTATTTCTTTTTTAATTTTTCTCCCAATTTCTTCGTACGTCATCTTGAGCGGACGATCAAGTCCTGTGAGCTCAGCAAAACATTCATCGATACTATACTCCTCAACTTCATCTGCATACCTTCTCACAATATCAAACATCATTCCTGAATATTTTACATACGAAGCATAATCTCCCGGAAGGATAATGACCTGCGGAAATTGTTTCTTTAATTTAAAAATGGGCAACCCACGAGTGACTCCCAAGGCTTTGGCTTCATATGAGAGTGCAGAGACAATTCCCCTTTCCTCGCCAGTCACGACAGGTAGGCCCTTCAATTTGGGGTTCTTGGCAATCTCGACACCCACAAAGAAAGCGTCACCGTCGATGTGGAGGGTGCATTTACTAGACGATGGGGTTGTGGGGGAAAAGGTTGATGGAGCGGTAAGAGAGATTAATGAGTCTACTTTATTGTGATATAATTGTACCATAATCATTTAACCCCCATGGAACAAAAACAAACAGCCCTTTTAAATATTCCTACAGCCATCATCATCGCTGGAGCGATCGTCGCAGCAGCAGTTATCTTTACCCGCTATCCTTCATCTTCACGGCCAATTACAACAGAGTCAGGAACAATTAACCTCGAGGATAAAATCAAACCAGTCAATGAGTCAGATCACATTCTCGGAAATCCAAATGCAAAAGTAAAGATCATCGAATATTCTGATCCGTCATGTCCTTTCTGCAAATCATTCCACGTAACTATGAGAAAGATTATTGACCTCTACGGAAAATCAGGAGATGTTGCCTGGGTCTACCGTAGCTTCCCTCTCGACAAACCAGGAGCAAATGGACAAATCCTCCACCCAAATGCAGGACATGAATCGCAAGCTCTCGAATGCGCGGGTTCTCTCGGAGGTAATGATAAATTCTGGGCATATACAAATCGCCTCTACGATGTAACTCCTTCAGTCACCGGAGACACCCCAAATGGCCTCGATCAAAAGGAACTTCCAAAAATCGCTCAGTATATCGGCCTCAATGTCGATGATTTCAACAGCTGCCTTTCGAGCGGAAAGTTTAAGGAGAAAGTAGAGGCTCAGTATCTCGAAGGAGTAAATATTGGTATCCAAGGAACACCATCGAGCGTTCTTGTGACACCTTCAGGAAAATATATTCCTCTCGAAGGAGCTCAACCATTTGAGAACGTGCAGCAAGTTATCGATGCTCTCCTTGCAGAAGCAAAGGCGAACTAGATAGATAAAATTAGGAATTAGTCAAAAAACCCTTATTTTGTTAGGGTTTTTTGTTTGTTGACAAATAGGTACTAAACGTGCTATAATAGTACAAGTTGAGAACGTTGAAATCTTACTATCTTAGGAAATGTCTGACTTTCTCCAGTTGGAGCAGCATCTTGAATATCTCCTCGCGATTGCGAACGAGGTAAACAAGAAAACTGCTCCAGCAAACAAACGGAGCGAGCCAGTCACCTGGGTAACAACATGGTGAGCTAGTCCGCGAGACTGCAGAAAATCTGCAAACATGAACGCAATCGAAAATAATACCGTTAAGCTTGCTAGTCACTTCCAACGCGGTGGTTGGGTCAGTCGGTGGGATGGACAGAAGTTTGTTAAAATCGCTCATGCCGCCGAAAACACGTGGCATGATGATGGCGACGACAGCAAGGTTGTTGTCCTGCCGGAAGGTTTCAAGGGTGCAGTTGGTGAGTTCCACGGCGTGTCGTCGTTGAGCTATCAGAGCTCGGTCACATTGATTGGATTCAATGATGAGGAGCTCAATACTCCCTCACCGGTTCAAGGTTGGGACAATGTTGGTGTTGGATTTCGTGCCGAAAGGTGCGAACTGATCAGGAACCTTGGGGACTACCTCAAGGCCCTTGCCAACAACTCGTTCGTCCCCATTCCTGAAGAGGGTTATGTACACCCAGTCTCCGGTAATCGCCTCGTCGAACTTCCCTTCGATTGGGGTGATCAGGCCGCGAATCACTACGCAGTGATTTCACCGAAGGGCGAGATTCTCTACGAAAGAAGCGGCTGCGCAGACAATGCCCCTGACCCTATCAAGGGCGAGGACGATTGGGAGTTTACTTCCTTTCGTTGCGATCAAGAACACGAACAGCACGAGTGCAACGAGCGCAACAACGCCGCACTCAAAGCAGGCTGGTCCGAAAGATGGCAAGAAGTTGCCAACCACATCCGTTCCTGCTACAGGGTCGGCCAAAATCCTCTGCCGACACTTCGAAAGAAGTATCCCGGGGTATGGAAATACCTAGCTCAAGGCAGCGACCAACCAGACAGCATCGTGGGTGAAATCCGATTCACCCAACTCCCCCAAAATGAAAACGGAACGGCCATTGCACCGAAGCTCGAATATGTCGACTTCTGGGGCAATGTTTGGAATCGGTGGCAGGTAAGTTATATCCCTGCCAAAAAGTAAGATGAAACGCTGGAGAGCGTTCGATAAATACTCAACCCCTTGCACGTTTGGTGCCTGGGGTTTTATTGTGTCTACTCCACAAACCCACTCATCCCACACCATTCACATTTACTGTCATCGCATTTCCCTTCTACTATCTTTCCGCTCCACACAGAATCAACAAGAGACTGTATCTCTCCTTTTACTTTTTCAATATCACTCGACTGTATAGGTAGTGTAATTGTGGGACAGCGGCCTTTGTCATCCGGAGAAACAAAAACGAGAGACGGGTGAATTGTCCTTCCTCTCCATCGCGGATCATTCCCTACTAGAATTTTGTAGAAGACAAGCTGGCGGAAATAGTTGCCAGTTGAGTCAGTCTTTGTCTCACCTTTTATGGCATTCACAGACATTGCTTGGCGAGTCTTGTAATCAAAGACATAAACATCTTTTCCGGTGTCGACAATTGCATCAAGCTTTCCATGAATTGGAATTTGTATTTCTTCCCCACTATATTTCCCCTTAAACTCCCCCTGAACCCAGCTTTCGGTAAAGACTGCAGAACCCTTTCCGTGTGCAAAATGTGACTCAAGAGCCTTTGCAATTGCTGGAACATCGGCAAGCAATTCTTTTTTTGCAGATTCCTTTTCGGCAATTGAAAGAAGAGAACTCACAAAATATTCGTTAATTTTTTCAATAAGGTTTTTCTCAAGAGACTTTGCAGATTTATTTTCCTGCTTCCAGATGAAATCAAAAGCAAAATGCATGGCACTTCCCTTTTCCGCAGCAACAGAAGGAGCTTGAGGAAGTTTCAGAATACTTTGATACAAAAACGTATTTGGACATTCCAAAAAGTGATTGAGTGCAGTAACAGAGAGACCTTTCTCGATGAGAACTCTTTTTGCGAGATCGACAAGAGGAGAAGGCTTTGATGTTTTTTTGCTCATGCCCTGAGTGTCTTTTGAAGAATACATTTCGTCTGCACCAACTCGAGGAAGAGCAGTGTGAGAAGCATTTTTTCCTTCAAGTTCATCGATAAATCGCAAAGGTGTAAGGATTTTTCCATCAGATTCTTCGAGAGCTGTAAGAACTGTCACGTGCTTCCGTGCACGTGTGAGAGCAACATAAAAGAGCCGGCGAACATCGCGAATATCGCTGTCAGTCGTTTGTTTTCGTGGGAGAACAAATGAAGCTCCGCGCGGTCGCCCTACCCAGGCTTCCTCAGTGGCGTAGGGTATAAAGACATGATCGAACTCAAGACCCTTGCTTCCATGAGCAGTCATGGCCTGAAGCGGTAGGTTCGGAGCTCCAATGGAAACTTTGACAGTTCTTGATTCAGCAGAAAGCCGGTAGGAAATCATTTGTTCAATGAGTTTTTGCGGGTCATGAATGTCCCCCTCACGAACAAGCGACTCAGCAAGGGAAACAATTCCCCTCCAGACATGAACATAAGAAGGATCTTTTGAAATCACATCCACAAAACCGGAAGCTTCTGCAAGGTGTATTAAGAAACCGAGAGGGCTGTCGCTTAAAATAAGTGCTTGAGTAGTTTTGATTCGAGGAAGCTCTTTGTCAAAATCAATAGCAACCCCGCTCCTCAGATTTCGCACAAGTTCCGCTCCTTTTTGAAATGGAATGTCCCACAAACCGGAAATAAGTGTCTTTGAAAGAAGATCTGTACGGGAAGGATTTGCGATGTATTCAATGAGGTCAAAGAAAAGCCGACCAACAGGATGACTAAAAATGTCGATACTTCTTTCCGATGAAACAGCCACCCCTTTTGATTCAAAAAGTCGAATGATTCGATCAAGATCCCTGTTTCTCCTTACAATAATTGCAACAGTCGCCCCTGGCTCCTTTTTTCTCAAGTTCTGCACTTCTTTGACGAGATTCATTTCAATAGCTGCCACATTTTCTCCAGTCACAATATCAATCGGCTGAGGTTTGTCTTTACTTCCTGATGTAAGCTTGATACGGAGGTTTGCATACTCATCCTCTTCATAATTCTTTTCAATCATCCCAAAACTTGCGTCAAGAATTCCCTGGTGAGAGCGATAGTTCATATCAAGCTGGATTACCCTCATCGCTGGCCATTTCTTTTGCAAAAGAAGAAAGTTCTCAACAGATGCTCCTTGGAAACGATAGATCGCTTGCTTTTCGTCTCCAACAATAAAAATATTTGGTGTTTCGAAAAATTCAGCAATGAGGCCCACGATAAAATTTTGAGCGTCATTTGTATCCTGATGCTCATCGATGTGAATATAGAGATATTTTTCCTGGAGCAATCGGAGAAGAAGCTCGTCACTCCTAATTGCCAAAAGAAGCTCAATAATGAGATCATTAAAATCCATCTTCTTTGCTTCTCTTTTTTGCGATTCATAAAGTTTGTACACCTTTGCAAAAAGTTGTGTCCTCTCACACTTTTCAATCTGCTCCTTTGCCTCCGCTCTCAATTGCCCCTTCGTCGCCCCTCGTGTCGAAATGGATGCTTCATCGTGTTTAATTCTTTCAATTTCATTTCCCGCATACTGCTCCACCATTTCTGGTGTGAGTGCTTCCCTTTTTGCATCATCGATCGATCTTATGATTCCTGGAAGATACGCATCGGGCTTGCCTGCCGGCCTCAAGTTAGAGAACTTTGGATCGGAAATGATTGATCGAATGAGTGACTCCTGTTCAATGTCAGTCATCTGCTTCATGTCGCTTATGTGAAGAAAATGATCGGGATATTCTGCAATGACCGAAGAAGCAAATCCATGAAATGTATGGATCCGTACGTCATGTGCTCTGTCCCCAATTATTGCCTGGAGTTTCTGTCTCATAGCCTTCACCCCTGCGTCGGTGTAAGTAATGGCAAGAATTCCATTTGCCGGCGTATCTGTCCTTTTAAGGATGTTTGCTATTCGAAGCGTGAGTATCGTGGTCTTCCCCGTTCCAGGGCCTGCAATGACCATTATAGGGCCTTCTATAGCGTCTACAGCCTGCTTTTGGCCCTTATTAAGCTTTTTGTAGAGGGTGTTAAAGGCGTCGGTAATCATGCCTGAATTATACCTTTTTTGCATAAAAAATACCGCCCGAGCTTCGGTTAAGAAGCCCGGGACGGGTGAAAGATACAGGTCACAGATTAAGCAACTATCTGCCAATCCATTTTTTCTCCCGCAAAAAACGGGATGATGCTGTCATTGAGTGCAGGTACGGGAACTTCGGTAGGAACGATCCATTCTGAACGGCGGAGGACCAGTTCTCCCTCGTTCAATTCATACCCATAAAAACGGGCACCAAATTCCGAAAGGAACGGTTCAGCCTTTTCAAGCTTGCCACGACTCTCAAAGAAGGAGAGTACGAGCGACAACGCAGGAATGGTAACCCACACACCGCACGGACAATCGTTCGGCGCCTGTTTTGCACTTAAGAGATGTGCTGCGTCATCTCCGGCATACCAGAAGCGAGGATGACCAGAAAGAATCACCTCTTGAATGGCTGCGCGATCTTCCGGATCCTTGGCTCCAGGTTTGAAGGCACCAGTGTGAACACAGATCTTGCCTTTACTCCGTCTGCTGTAACCAGAGAGATCATCTGACGTGAGATAAATGTGCTGAACAGTAACCCCTGCTCCAACATTCTCTCCCTGATCCTTGACCCATTCAACCATGTCCCGCGAAGAAACATGTTCGACACTGATTTTCAAACTTGGAATCGCAGCAGTGATGAGCGAGAGAATTGCTCTGAAAGCAGACTCCTTGAGACGACCAATAACATCATAAGAGGGATGCTCGGAATGAAACTGAGCAACCATACCTAGCTCTGCAACAACGTGCAGTGCTGGATAGATCTTGAGGTAATCGAGAACTCCATTTTCTGAATGAGTCGTGACGTACCGCGGATAGATCTTTACGATCCTGACACCACAAGCAAATGCCTCACGCACCATTTTTGGAGTAGTCGACTCCGTAATCTGAATCGTCATCACAAGCTCGAAATACTGCCCTTGTGTAAAGGTCTTTGCAATCGCTTCGATGCTGTCCTTATAGGCGACCGCCTGTGGACCTGTCAGGATAGCGGGGAGAGTATTCGGCTCCCCCACCACCCTTCGGCGCCAGCCGTGATTGACGAAGTATGGCACAAGAAATTCGAGTAACTTTTCTTGCCTGAAATGCGCATGCCAGTTGTCTGGTAAGCGCAGAATAACTGTATTTATGTCTTCACTTATGTTCATTTTTTACCTTCCATTTCCTTTTAACAATTGTTGTCGGTTTCTTATCTGAAGAAACATTATCTTAAAGCCTTAATAAAATCAACTTAATTTTTAACATAAAAAAACAACCCCCGACCTGGCATGGCCAAGCGGGGGTTGGAACTCAACGAGGAGTGATTAATTCTCGTTTGTTGTTATTTAGGTCGCAGCATCAGGCTACGACTGTTTTGCGTCGGATGACACACAGTGAGGTAATACCACACCCGAGCAAAGCGAGGGTCGAGCCCTTATCCGGAACAGCGGCTGAGGTAACACTGACATTATCAAACCTCGCCGAGTAGGAACGATCACCGTAATTGTAGATCTCGAGGAACGCCGTTGTAGCTGAATTTGCATAGGCTGGATTGCCCAGAGCATTATCAGTACGAACAATTGACCCATCGATACTGTACGTAACTGTGCCTCCGAGGTATGACATTTCGAAATCATGCCAACCAAGAGTCACCGGAGCCAGGGTAGGCAACCACAAACCATTGACATCATCAAAGGTATAGAATCCGCCGGCCGAACCAGTAGGATTACGAAATGCGATAATGTTATAGTCGGCAGTATTTTCGTCCCCAGGAAGCCCGGTGCGAAGCCAGAAACTGGCATTCGCCAAGCCGCCCAGTAGATCGGAAGTGACTTCGAGTTGAGCTTTCGCAATCCAATTGACCACGCCACCAGCATCACGCTGAATGCCCTGATAATTGTAGAACGAGCCCGGCCCATCATAGCCAGCAGGAGTAACACCAAGTTCAATGGCGCCACCGCTGATAGCAACGGTCGTAGGAAGCCGTCGATCGACGCCCCATGCTGGATCAACACCGGGACCGTTTGCAGGATCTGTAAATCCGACAGCCGAAGCTGACGTGATTCCCGCCAAGGCAATCGCCAGGGCGCTTGTAGTAAGGAGGATCTTTTTCATAACTAATTGTATCCGTAACTGTAGTTTGGTTTATGTTTTAGAAAATGGACTCCCAGCACAAATTTGCTGCGATTTTCCCGTATAAATAACAACTTCAAGGTGCTGAAAGTCCAGGGAGAAATATAGCACAAGGAATGATTTTTGGCAAGAGAAAAGGGGCTTTTGAGCCCCTATCCCCTTTAGTAATTCTTGAGCCTATTTATCTTCTCGTGCTGTCTGATTTTCTCATGGGCCTTAGCCTCGATCTGGCGGATACGCTCACGAGTAACCCCAAACTCCTTGCCTACCTCCTCAAGAGTGTGAGTAATGCCATCGAGTAGGCCGTGACGCATTTCGAGGATCTTCTTTTCTTTTTCAGATAGATCACCGAGAATTTCATTTACCTGATCACGAAGAATGCGACGTGAAGATTCCTGATCGGGAGAGAGAATTTTGTCGTCAGAAAGAAAATCACCGAGAGTCGACTTCCCATCGTCACTATCATCACCAACAGGACTTTCGAGAGAGACAACATCCTGGTCAATCTTTTCAATATTGTAAATCTTCTCGACATCGAGACCCATTTCGGTGGCAATCTCTTCGGGTAATGGATCGCGGCCAAGGTCCTGGGTCAATCGGCGAACAACCTGCTTGTACTTTGCTATTGTTTCAACCATATGCACTGGAACACGGATGGTTCGAGACTGGTCGGCGAGGGCACGGGTAATAGCCTGGCGAATCCACCAGGTTGCATAGGTCGAAAACTTGTATCCTTTTGTCCAGTCAAACTTGTCAACAGCCTTAAAAAGACCGAGGTTACCCTCCTGGATGAGGTCAAGGAGCGTGAGGTCGGGAGAGCGGCCAACATATTTTTTTGCAATGGAAACGACGAGACGAAGATTGGCACGAGCGAGAAGGTTCTTTGCCTCCATATCGCCAGCCTGAATGCGTCGTGCAAGCTCCTTTTCATTACCTGCAGAAATGAGGGGATACTGCCCAATTTCTTTTAGATACATTTGGATAGAATCGTATGAGGAATCACTTCGTGCCCCGTAAGAGTACTTTTTTGGAGCTGCAACTTCAGGTTCCACTTCCAAAAGACCACCTCCTTCAAGGACGTCGATTCCGGCTGTACCGAACTTTACATAAAGTTCATCGAGGAATGAAATGTCCTGATCAATGGTCGGAAATTCCTTGAGAATCTCATCATAGGTAACAAAGCCTCTCTCCTTTCCCTTGAGAATAAGTTTATTTGCCTTTGATTCAAAATCCTTGGCCTTGTTTTGGACAGCACTTCCCTTTGCCCCCGCTTTCTTTTCAGGCTTTTTTAATTTTCCTTTTGATGCACTCTTTGCGACCTTACTGACCTTTCCCTTCACCGACTTCTTTGCCGGCTTTTTCTTTGCAACTTTTTTAGCTTTCTTCATCTAGTGATTAATGAATTTATTTATTCCTTGATAATTGAGAAATCCGTATACTTAATACTTGGCATTTCTTCATACATTCACGCGCACCTACCTCATCTTTGTTTTTCTCCGAAAGTGCGAGAGCTGCCATCGTCTCGGCAAATTCCTGACGAAGGACATCCTCTTCAAAATTTATGAGGAGTTCGTCGAGCTCCTTTTTTAGGGACCCATTATTTTTTTGTACTGTTCCATACGTGACTTCGGCTTCAAGGAGAAGTTCCTGAGCCTGGCTTTCACTATGACGTAAAAGACTCTTAAATCTTTCATCGCCACTTATTTTCTGCAAGGTAGCCCTGGTACCCGCAATATCAAAACCCTGGATATTATTTTTCTCGATATATAAAAGAAGACCGAAAAGCTTGCGTGAAATACTATCAAGGCGTGTTGTTGCGGTCTGTACATTATGCACGGCCCTGACCTCCTGAGCCTCGCCTTTCTGCGAAGCTTCCACTTTTTTGAGATCAGAAATGATAGACTCCTCGGAAAGCCCAGTTCTCTCTTTTAATATCCTCACATAGTGTGCTTTTTCCATCGCGCCTGTAAGAGGAGCAATAAATGGAAATACATTGTCCCGCAATGCCTGTGGCAATTTGCGCGGGTCAAGCTTTTGCGAAAGCACATCGTCAAGAACAGATTCTACCACAGGCTTGGAATTGCGCAAGACGTTCTTCCACAGCTCAGGATCTTCTTTTACAAGGTCGGCCGGGTCCTTTCCACCTTCAACTCGGGCGATCTTTACGTCCATTCCAAGGCCAAGGGCAATAGCAGCCGAGCGAAGTGCCGCCTTTTTTCCCGCTGCATCTGAGTCAAATGCTAAGATAATGTTGTTTGAGAGCCTTTTTACGATTCCTAGGTTGTTTACAATGTTATCCCTTGAGGTAAGGGTGTCAGAAAGCGCCGTTCCTGAAACAGCAACAGTGTTTTTGATTCCAGCTTGATGGGAAAGAACAAGATCCATCTGCCCTTCCACAAAAATTGAATAGTTTTTCGTCCGAATATCTGCTTTTGCCTTATCAATTCCATAGAGGACGGTTGATTTGTTAAAAAGAATTGTATCAGGACTATTTAAATATTTTGCAGACTTTTCGTCATCAATTAAAATTCGTCCAGAGAAGGCAATAACTCGTCCACTTGAATCCGAAATAGGAAACATGATTCGGCCACGAAAGCGATCGTAAGGCTGTTTCTGCTCTCCACCCTCTGGCCTCTTTGCAAGTCCTGCTTTTTCTATATCGACATCAGAATACTTTTTATTTTTTAAATGAGTATAAAGAAGCCTCCATTCATTTGGAATGAATCCAATACGAAAATGTTTGGCAGTCTCTTCTTTTATTCCTCTTCCCTTCAAATATTCTCTCGCCCCCTTTGAACCCTCGAGGCCCTTTTCAAAGAATACTGTCGCCTCTTCCATAAGAGCCAGAAGTTTTTCTTTCTCCGTCTTATGAATATCTGCATTTCGATCAAACTCAAGTTTCACCCCCGCCTTTTCTGCAAGGAGTTTCAGTGCCCCCATAAAATCAAGCCCCTCGAACTGCTCTACAAATGTAAAAATATCTCCTTTGGCATTACACCCAAAACAATAGTAGCCGCCCCTCTCTGGCGAAACAAAAAAAGACGGGGTTTTTTCATTATGAAATGGGCAGCGGCCCTTGAGATTTTTCCCCGCTTTCTCAAGCTTGATGTAGGAGCTAATGACGTCCTCGATCGTAAGCCGCTCTTTAATTTTTTCAACGCTCGATGAACCGTGAGATGGCATGGTTCATATAGTATATCAAAAATGAAGGGAGAATATTCTTGACTTTATCTATTTTGGTTTGGTAGTATATTAGAGTAAGTTTTTTACTTACACCGGATTTTGATCAAGGCCTCTTCTTTGTGAAGGGGCCTTTGAATTTATCTATATCTAAATCTATCCATATTTAGCCTATATTCAAAATCATTAGCATATAATATCTTTTTAATAAAACCCTCTTTACTTCCATCTATGACTTCTCTCCCTATATGACTTCGCGCTCCAAAAACATATATTTCCTTATCATACTTATTAAAAAGATACTTCATTACACACGATAGATCCCCGTCACCAGAAAATATAACGAGTCTGTCATATTCATCCTTCATTCTAAGAATATCGAGTGTCATCTCTACATCAAGATCACACTTTTTATCGAATCCACTTTCAAACTTATTATCATGAATGTATTTGACTCTTTTTGTAATTACCTCGAAACCGTTTGATTGGGCTCTCGAAATAATATTATACGACCAATCCTTCATGTAAGTTGATCCTTCATTTTCTCCATAATCAGAACCATAGTAAAATCTTCTCAAGAACTTGTTCCCTAGAGTAAGGTGTTTTACTAATTTAGCTAGTTCCTGTATTCCTATTTTCCAACCAAGACTTTCCTTCCATTTTTCTACATTACCAAAATCAACGATTACCAAAGTTCTTGTCTGGTACTGTTGGAAAGAATCCAGGAATATTCGTATTTCTTCTTTATTCATCCCCAAAGCCTAGCAAACCGAGATGAAGAAAAAATAAAGTTTTTGAAACCACCAAAAAACCCTTATTTCAAGGGCTTTTTTGGCAATCTATTATTTTTTGATTATTTATACCTCGCTATCCCCAACTTTTCCTACCTAGTACACCTCCTCTTCTCCTAGTGCTGGTTGCACTGTCTCAACCATCTTCTGCTTTGGACTTCCCATGAATCCTGATCCTGCTGGGATGAGGCGACCGATGATGACATTTTCCATAAGTCCCACAAGATCATCCTCGCTGCCTCGAATTGCACTGTTGATGAGAACTCGAGTGGTGTGCTGGAATGACGCTGCTGAGAGGAAGCTCTTTCGCGATAGAGAAACATCTGCAATTCCCATCACCACTTGAGCCGCTTTGGCTGGTTCCTTTCCAGCTTCTTTTGCCTTTGCATTTTCTTCCATAAGCTGTGCATCATCGACAATCATTCCCTCGGTGAGATTTGTCTCTCCAGGAGTAACAACTTTTCGGCGAGAGAACATCTGTTTTACGATAATCTCAATATGTTTCCTTGCTACTGTTTCTCCCTGAAGTTCGTAAATCTTTCCAACTTCGCTGATGACGTAGTTCTTTGCCATTTCCGGACCAGCAAATTCAAACACTTCGTCAATATCAGCAGATCCGTCAGTGAGGAAATCTCCTTTCTTGACCTTGTCCCCCACTTTAACAAGAGGAACACGCTTGTAGTTGAAGACGTATTCAATTTCATTGACCGCTTTCTTTCCTTTTGCTCGGTCTTCGAGTTCAGGAACGATCTTAATTGATTTTTCCTTTGCAAGATCTTTTATTTCTGTAATAACTCCGCTTACCGTAGCAATAACCGCAGGATTCTTTGGTCGTCTCTTTTCAAAGATTTCCTCGACTCGAGGGAGACCCTGAGTGATATCTCCTCCGACCGATGCCGTTCCTCCGGCGTGGAATGTTCGCATTGTAAGCTGTGTTCCAGGTTCTCCGATCGCCTGACCCGCAACGGTTCCCACTGCCTCTCCGATTTCTACGAGCTTGTTTCGTCCGAGGTCAATTCCATAACACTGAGCACACACTCCCCGAACGCTCTTACATGAAAGCGGTGATCGAACCTTAACGGCTGTAATTCCAGCCTCTTCAACCTCGACAGCTTCCTGTTTTGAGAGAAGATGATTCTTCTTGTAAAGTGTTTTTCCATCTGCCGTAACAATATCTTCTGCAATAACACGGCCACGGATAGTTTTTGACATAGGAATATTGATTCCTGAAGCTGTCTGCTTGTGAATGACGATTGACTCTTTTGTTCCGCAGTCATCTTCATTAACCATGACATCCTGAGCAACAACGAAGAGTTTTCGTGTAAGGTATCCTGCCTTCGCAGTGTTCAAGGCTGTATCTGTAAGTCCCTTTCGAGATCCGTGAGTTGTAATGAAGTACTCGATTGGAGTAAGACCTTCCTTTGAACATGAGAGAATCGGGAATTCGATTGTCTCTCCTGATGTTGACGCAATGAGTCCTTTCATACCCGCCATCTGTGTAATCTGTGAGAGAGATCCTCGAGCTCCAGATGTAACCATGTCATAGACAGATCCCATCTTGTCGAGTGATCCAGGAATGAGTTTTTCGACATCGTTCTTTGCCTTGTGCCAAATCTCGATATTTTTTCGAAGACGCTCTTCGTCGGTAAGAAGACCTTCATTGAACTGGTGCATCACTTCATCTGAATGAGTTTTTGCCTTTGAAATGACATCCTTCTTTCCTTGTGGAATGACAACATCATCAATACCCCATGTTGTTCCTGAGTGTGTAGCATACTTGAATCCAAATTTCTTGACTCCGTCGAGAATTGCTGGAATTGACTCAACTCCATGAAGTGTAATGAGGTCGTCAATGATAGCTGAAAGTTTTTTTCGGTCGATTTCCTTGTTGATGAAAGGATAATCGATCGGAAGCATGTCATTGAAGAGAATTCGTCCAACAGTTGTCTCAAATATTTTTCCTTCAAACTGAGCGAGTTTCTTGCTTTCATTTGGAAGAATCTTTATCTTTGCTCGGTACGTTACTTCTCCAAAGTTCTGGGCAATAACTGCGGCTTCAGGAGATTCAAAAATCTTTCCTTCTCCCTTTTCTCCTTCAACTGTCTTTGTAATCCAGAAACATCCAAGCACGATATCGAGAAGTTTTGCGACCACTGTAGGATCTCCGTTTCCTGGCTTCAAAATGTTCTTGTCAGCTGCCATGATTTCCTTTGCTTCGAGCTGGGCTTCAACTCCAAGAGGAACGTGGACGGCCATCTGGTCTCCGTCAAAGTCAGCGTTGAAAGCAGTACAGACGAGAGGGTGAACCTGGATCGCATTTCCTTCAATCAAAACTGGTCGGAAAGCCTGAATACCAAGTCGGTGAAGTGTTGGTGCTCGGTTAAGAAGCACGTATTTTCCTTCAATCACCTCTTCGAGAATTTCCCACACCTCCTTTGCTCCGTCGTCAATGAGTCGTCCTGCTCCGCGAATGTTGTAGGCAAGTTCCCTCTTCAAAAGTCCTGAGATGACGAATGGTCGGAAAAGTTCAAGAGCCATGTGCTTTGGAAGTCCACACTGGTCGAGAGCAAGTTCAGGTCCAACGACGATTACAGATCGTCCTGAATAGTCTACTCGCTTTCCAAGGAGATTCTGTCGGAAAAGTCCTCTCTTTGATTTGAGGTTGTCTGAAAGAGACTTGAGGGCGCGCTTTTGGGCCTGAGCTGCGGCGGCACCCGTAGCTGATCCGTGTCGGATAGAGTTGTCGATAAGGGCATCAACAGCTTCCTGGAGAATTCTTTTCTCATTTCGGAGAATAACATCCGGAGCCGCAATTTCCTTCAATTTCAAAAGTCGATTGTTTCGGTTGATGACTCGTCGGTAGAGGTCGTTAATGTCTGATGTAGCATATCGTCCTCCGTCGAGAGCAACCATTGGTCGCAATGCTGGAGGAATGACAGGGATTCGTGTGAGGAACATCCATTCAGGTCGGATTTCTGACTTAATCATTGATCTGACAAGTGAGAGTCGCTTTGCAAGCTTATCTTTCTCGAGTGATCCTGCCTTCTCAAGCTCCTTTTCTAGATCAGCCGCAAGTTTCCTCAAATCCGTCTTCTTTAGAATTTCAAAAATTGCTTCTGCTCCAATTCCTGCTTCAAAGAGGGCTCCGTACTTCATCGAATACTTGTGGAATTGAACTTCATCCATCACAAATCCTGGAACGATCGATTCAATCTCTCGTCGTGCATTCATGACAAGTTCCTTCAAAGCTTCCTTTGTCTTGTCGTCCTGAGCTGCCTTTACCTTTGTCTTGTATTCACTATCAAGCTCCTTCATGAATTTCTGCTTCTCTTCATCGTGCACTTTTGTAACGATGTATCCGGCAAAATACACTACCTTTTCGAGATCTCCTGTCGACATTCCCATGACAAGGCCGATTCTCGATGGCATTGATCGCAAGAACCAGATGTGAGAGACCGGTGTTGCAAGCTCGATGTGTCCCATTCTCTCTCGTCGTACAATTGATCGTGTGATTTCTACTCCGCACTTTTCACAGATGATTCCTTTGTATCGGATTCCTCTGTACTTTCCACAGTAACACTCATAGTCACGGTCAGGCCCGAATATTTTTTCATCGAAAAGTCCGCTCTTCTCAGATCTCTGAGTTCGGTAGTTGATCGTTTCCGGCTTTGTGATTTCTCCGAATGACCACTCGAGAATCTTGTCAGGTGAAGCTACACCGAGCTTTACGATATCAAAATCAAGAGGTTCAATATGCTTTTTTGGGTTTATTTGGTTCATATATTTTGGTTATTGATTTTGATAATTATTCCGCATCAGTTTCGACATCGCCTTTTCTGATAAGTTCGACATCAAGCGCTAGTCCTCGAAGTGACTTCAAGAGCACGTTGAATGATGCAGGAAGGTTTGGCTGCTTCAAGCGTTCACCCTTAACAATAGAGTCGAATGCCTGAGAACGTCCCTGAATATCATCAGACTTGATAGTAAGAATTTCGCGGAGAGTATATGCAGCACCGTGACCGAGAAGCGCCCAGACTTCCATTTCTCCAAATCTCTGACCTCCACCTTGTGCCTTTCCTCCGAGAGGCTGCTGAGTAATGAGAGAGTAAGGACCGATAGATCGCATGTGGATCTTGTCCTCGACCATGTGGTGAAGTTTCAAAATGTACATGTAACCAACTGCAACTGGCTGGTCAAAATATTCTCCAGTTCGTCCATCTCGAAGTTTCATTTTTCCTGACTGGTCAAATCCCGCTTTGACGAGCTCTTCTTTAATTTCAACATCAGTAGCTCCGGTAAATGGAGGAACAATGGCCTGGTAGTTAAGAGTGTTTGCCGCAAGTCCGAGGTGGAGCTCGAGAATCTGTCCGAGGTTCATACGAGATGGAACTCCGAGTGGTGTAAGGATGACATCAACAGGTCGTCCGTCTTCCATGTATGGCATTTCTTCTTCTGGAAGGATTTTTGAAATAACTCCCTTGTTTCCGTGTCGTCCTGCAAGCTTGTCTCCGACAGATACATTTCGAAGTTCAGCGACTTCAATATAAATTTTCTTGATGATTCCAGATTCAAGCTTGTCTCCCTTCTCTCGTGAGAAAACTTTGACAGAAATAACTCGTCCTCTCTTTCCTCCTTCCATTCTCTTTGACGTATCTTTAACATCTCGAGCCTTTTCACCGAAAATAGATCGGAGAAGTCGCTCTTCTGGAGTGAGCTGAGTTTCTCCCTTTGGAGAAATTTTTCCGACAAGAATGTCTCCTGGTCGAACTTCTGCTCCTACTCTGACAATTCCGTCTTCTGCAAGGTTCTTAAGCTTTGCTTCTCCGACATTTGGAATATCGCATGTTGTAACTTCAGGACCGAGCTTTGTATCTCGAACGTTAATTACAAACTCTTCAATGTGAATAGAGCTGAACTTGCTATTCTTTACAACTCGCTCTGAAAGGATGATAGCATCCTCGTAGTTGTTTCCAGACCATGACATGAAAGCCACGAGCATGTTTTGTCCGAGGGCAATTTCTCCACCGTCTGATGTTGATGTATCAACAAGAACATCTCCTTTCTTTACTTTGTCTCCAAGGTTTACGATCGGTCGCTGGTGGAATGCGGTAAATCCGTTTGTTCGGGAGAAATGGATGAGAGAATATTCATGCTTCTTTCCGCTCTTTTTTCCATGAAGAACGACTTTTCTTGAGTCGAGAGCTACGATTTCTCCATCTTCAGGAGCACAAATAATTCGTCCTGTATCAATTACAGCTTTCTTTTCAATACCTGTCGCAACAAGAGGAGCTTCGGGAATGAGACAAGGGGTTGCCTGCTTCTGCATGTTTGATCCCATGAGTGCTCGGTTTGCATCGTCGTGGTTTAGGAATGGAATGAGAGATGTTGCAATAGAGAAAGCCTGGTTTGTAGAAACGTCGATATAATCAACATCAGTTCCCTTTGCGAGACCTGGCTTTCCATTGATTCGAACTTCTACTTCTCCTTCTGTAATTTTTCCTGACTTATCATACGGAATAGCCGCGTGAGCAATTCGGTAATTTTCCTCCTCAAACGCATTCATATATACAATCTCTCCAGTAACCTTTCCATCCTTGACCTTTGCATAGGGAGTTTCGATCATTCCGAAGTCATTGATCCGCGCAAATGTTGAAAGTCGAAGTACGAGACCAATGTTTGGTCCTTCTGGTGTATGGATTGGGCAGAGTCGTCCGTAGTGAGATGGATGAACGTCTCGCACTTCAAAGCCTGCTCGCTCTCGAGTAAGTCCTCCCGGTCCGAGTGCTGTGAGCGTTCGGAGGTGTTCAAGCTCTGTGAGGACGTTTTCCTGCTGCATGAAGTTGGAGAGCTGGTTTGTGGTAAAGAATTCCTTGATTCGGGCCTGAAGAGGTCGTGGAAATACGAAGTTGACAGGAAGTGTGACATCCGGCTCAACAGTCGACATCTTGTCCTGAATATTTCGCTTCATCTGAGTCATACCAACTCGGAATTTCTGCTGGAGAAGTTCTCCGACGTATCGCACTCGTCGTGATCCGAGATGGTCAATGTCGTCCTCAACTGCTTCCGGAGTATTGTTCAAAAGAACAATGTGAGAAATAATAGTTGCAATATCGTCTGCAGAAACTGTTTTTCGTGCGAGATCTTTTTCCTCCATCGATTTCTCAAATCGCTTGTTAAATCGGAATCGTCCCACTGGTGAAAGATCGTATCGATCAGGATTAAAAATGCTTCCGATGAATTCTCGTGCGTTATCTGCTGTCGCAAGGTCTCCGTCTCGAAGTCTTTTGTGGATTTCTATATATGCGTCATCAACAGTCTTTGCATGATCCTTTGCGAGAGTAAGTTCGATGGTCTTCAGTGCGAGTTCATTTCCCTTGAAAAATGCGAGGATTTCTTCGTTTGTCTTTGCGCCAAGGATGCGAAGAAGAGACGTAATTGGGAATTTTCTCTTTCGGTCAATTCGAGCGTAAATTGTGCCGTCGGTATCAGATTCAATTTCCATCCAAACTCCTCGAGCAGGAATTACCTTTGCTCCAAAGAAGTTTTTGCCCTTGAGTTCGTTCAGTGTGAAGAAAATACCGAATGATCGTGCGAGTTGAGGAACAATCACTCGCTCGATACCATTGATGATGAATGTTCCGTGATCTGTCATCAAAGGAAAATCAGCGAGGAACATTTCCTGCTCTTTTACTGCATCAAGCAATTTATTCTTGAGCTTTACTTTAACCTTGATCTGGCCTTCGTATGAAAGCTTGTTGACCTTGGCATAGTGCTCGTCATACTTTGGCTTTGAAAGTTCAAAGCTAGTGAATGAGAGCTCGAATTTCTTTTCAGCGTAGTCCTTGATCGGAGAAAATTCCTTGAGGACTTCCGCGATGCCTTTTTCTACGAGCCAGTTGAATGACGTCGACTGTGACTCGACAAGGTTCGGCATTGCTGTGAGGTTCTCCTTGAAACGGCTGAAATACTTTTTGGTCGTTTGCATCTGTATGTTTATAAAAATTAATAATTACCTACTTATTGCGTGCGGATTGACCTAAACCTTTTTCCTCCAGGAAAACACTCAAAAACACAAAATAACGCTTGTCAATAGCGTTTTCGTTCTCTAGCGGGCGGTTAGAGTTTTGAGTTGCAAGAGGAGGATTAGTTTTGAGCCTTATAATCCTTCACATTCGGGCGTAACACAATCTTGCGAAGTTGGTGCTTAGACTATCAGATTGGAGAAAGAAGTCAAGCAATTAAAGCAAATTTTCTGGCCATTTAAACTTAATTTTAGTTTTAGCTTTTTTATTCATCTCCTCGAGATTGTCTTTTACCATAATCATATTTTCTCTCAGAATGACAATGTCCCCTTTCATACTACCTACGTCTGTTGTAGCCCTCCTTACATCAAGAGCTACTTCAGCTACCTGAACTGATACATGAGCAATCTGTTCTTGGTGACTGTCGAGGGTTTCATCGATTCTGTCGAATCTCTTGTCCACATGTTTAAACCTTCCATCCAACCCCTCTCTAAATTTTGTAAAATATTTTGGCTCTTGTTCATTCATGATAATTTTATTAGTTTTTATAATGAATAAATTTTATGCTTATGAAAAATTATATGCAATGGCAAAATCAACAAAAATTTGATTTCTTCTTCATTTCAACTGCGTTAACGGTGGAAAAGTTGTGTAGAAGTCGATACTGCTGTTCCATTCTTATCAGCTCTAATAGGGATTGATACGTAAGCTATTTTTATTTGGCCACCATCATCTTTCTCGATTTGCATTTTCACCGCCATTCCATTCATAGTCGCTTCTGAAAAATATTGGTCAAATGCAAAGTTGCCGAGAGAATAGAATATTTTCTTTCCTTTGTATTCCTCTGTGTCCCCAATGACATGCGGATGAGCGCCGATAACTGCATCTGCTCCGTGATCAATGAACTGATGCGCCCAGTTTTGCATTTTTTCTGTCGGTTCCTTTTGATATTCAACTCCCCAGTGTGGAGAAACAATGAGAACGTCTGTTTGAGTCCTGAGAGTATCTATTTCCGAAAGTATGTGATCAAAGTTTTTGTAACCAAATTCATGAAAACCAACAAAGCCAATACTGATGCTGTTCTTTGCAGTAATGATACTTGTCTCAACAGTATTGTCAGGATCACCATAATAGAACATCCCCGCATCACGAATATACTTTCGAGTCATCGCCATTCCCTCCTGCCCAAAATTCTGCGTGTGATTATTTGCCAGCCCCAATATATCAAAGCCGAGACTAGCGAGCTTCGGTGCAAGTTTCGGATCAAAGGTAAATGTTAGATCTTTATTTTCAAGACTTGCTGTAATCGATGGATAAGTAGTAAATGGTCCTTCGAGATTTCCCACTGCAATGTCTGCATTCGAGACTGCATCCTTTACCCCTGCAAAAAACTTTTCGAATCCATCTTTATCTATTTTGTTTCTCACATTTCGATCAAGCATAATATCCCCGACAACAAGAACTGAAAGCTCTGCGTGTGGTTTTATAAATGAAAAAGGAGAAAAGAAACTTGTGTCGCTTGAAAAACGAGAGAGAAGAAAAAAGATCCCGACAAGCAAAAAGAGAATGATTGCTACGGCGATGCTTTTACTGCTGTTGTTTTCTCCACTCATCAATCAATTTGTGATTACCTGAAAGAAGGATCTTCGGCACTCGATACTTTTTTCCCTTATATTCTACTACTTCTGGGCGTGTATAGACATCGGGTGATGCGATACGGCTTTCCTCAAGCGAAGCATGGTCCCCGAGCACCCCTTTTATTTGTCGTGAAATTGTATCGATGAGAATCATTGCCGGAAGTTCTCCTCCAGTAAGGACAAATGGCCCGATCGAAATTTCCTCGACTTTAAAAGCCTTTTTTACTCGTGCATCTATTCCCTCGTACCTTCCGCAGATGATAATGATGTCTTTGCTTTTTTTGGCAAAGGTCTGTGCGAGTTCTGTCGTGAACTGTTTTCCAGATGGGGTAAGCCAGATAATTCGTGCATCTTTCTTTCCTTTGGCTTTTGCAATTGCCTTAATCACTGGCAAGGCTTCGATGACCATTCCTGGTCCTCCACCATACGGCTTGTCATCAACTCTTCGGTCAGCGTAGCTAGTTCCCTTCGAAAAATCGCGAGGGTTATAAAATTTGACCTTTATCTTCTTGTCTTCAATGGCGCGCTTCAAAATGGACTCCCCGAGATAGGAGTCAAAGGCGGTTGGGAAAAGGGTGATGATGTGGAAATTCATAATTGTGATAATAACATAAATTTAATAATATGTAAATATAAGGGTTCAGAAACTTTCACTAATTGACATTAGCTATGATATATGATACTATACGTTTATTAGTGATTCTTTGAAAACATCAACCGCCGTAAGGCAAGTAGAATACAGTGAGCACAAACCTATGAAGCCCTCTAATTTCGCAAACCTTTCTGTTAACACTGACTGGCTGTTTCGAGCGCTACCACCCACAGCAGTCATCACGGTTCCTTTGAAACCTGACACCACACGTCGACACGACGAACCTTGGATTCAGGAACGTATTTGGTCAGATGATCAATTCGGTGAAATCAAGGATGGCTGTGTTCGAGAACGTCCATCATCACGTACCATCCTGATTGGTGGATGCCACTTTGAGCAAAAGGATCGTGCACGTATTATCGCCACCTACGAAAAGAATGGGTGGTACGGCGAAGACATGAGTGAAACCCCTGAACGAGAAGCTTACACTCTCTTACGCCGGCGCCCAAAGACTGCACCGTCCAGTTAAGCTCTATCGGACACAATGTTCCCTTTCAATCCCAAGGCAGAAATGCTGCGGGATTTTTTATTTCCTGGTTGATGTAGTCTTTGAGAGATTGCGGGCGGATGAGGGATGCGAGGGGTTCCATAAGTTTTATTGAGGTCTACCAACACTCGAATCTATCTTGGACAATAATTTATTCGACAGCTCAATTAACTTTGGGTTTGTTTTATTTACATCCAGCTCAAGAAATCTAATAAAATCTTCTTTTGCAAGTATGTAGTCTGCCTTGCCTTTATAATTAATCAAACCCCTGAAGAACCGCAGTTGAATCAAGTCTGGCCTACTTTCAATCTCTTCAGAAAGAAAGATGTCAATATCATTTAAGGTTCCGATTGGTAAAGTGCCATGAAATGCTTTTTTGTAGGCCTCTAAAGCACTATCAATTTCTCCTTTATAGGCCAACAAGAATCCAAGATTATAGTAATACAAAGGATCATTTCCACATGAATATGACATACTCTTTAAGAAGTCTATGGCGGGAGTAATCGATCCCTGTTTATACATTAGAACGGCTTTACCATAGATAAAAGTCGGATCATCAGCACCTAAATCTAATAGATCTTTCAAGAAAGGTTCAGTATCCAGTATTATCTGATTATCTCTTTTAAGAGCGTACAAGTCATGATACTGGCCAATCCTCAGATTCAAAGCTTGAATTAACCTCCTTCTGCTTATTTTCAGAAGCTCTGCCACAAGAGGATTCGATTCGTCTTGAGAAGATAGCTCATGATATACCTCCTTAATAAGTTTGCAACTAATTATAGAATCCCCCGAAACCAATGCAGCCGAACCAATTATCAATTTTATTGCATATCCAATAAGTCCCTTAGTTAGCTCGAAACCAAATGTTTCTTTATCTTCAGGAAAATGAAATCTTCCAGGTAAAGATTTAGTGAAGTCCTCTTCTAATTTCTTTTTGGCAGGATGGTTAGCTGGAATTGGAAGATGTCTAACTACACCTCGTAATTTAAAAACGTAATTATTTACACCATTAAAATTACGTTCTGCTAGACTTCCAAAAACAATAAGATGAGCCCTTGACCTTCTCAAGTAATCAGCAGCAGTTTCTATATCTGAGATTTTCTGGCATAGATTTTCACTATATTTTATTACATAAAAACTATCAGAAAAATCCGACAATTTTAAATACCCCCTTACCCCACTCATTAAGTCATTTTCTAGTCTGACCTTTTCTTTTTCGTTCTCAGTCTTAATTGCTATAACTATGCCAACTTTATCTTTTTTATTTTTAGGAACAGAAATTCTCTTAATACCTTCATTCACTATGATAAATATCGCTCGAAAATCTTCTGGAGTGATCTCAATATCGCCTATCTTCATACCTGAATCCTACTACTTAAATATTTTTTGTCTATTCTGCTTCAAATACCTACATCTTACTAATTAGCATAAAAAGTTATTGTTTAATTTACCTGTAGCAGATTTGAACGGTTATCTGAGCAATTCCAACAAGTGTTGCGATAACTAAGGACCCGACTGCAATATACATTGCCTTCTTACTACTTTCCCTGGCCTCTTTAAGTTCATCATAATCTGTTACTTTAGATACCAGATCTAGTGGAGGCATCCAGAGACCACTTCTTCCCGATCTTGAGAACTTTCGGCCACTAGGCATCTGGAGCTCTTCTTCAATAAATTGATTAAAATGGCCATCACTTATTGAATATTTTGACTGGATATACAATTTCAAATTATTTTGATCAAATCCTTTTTCAGAGTTTTCAACACAATATCGTGCTGCGGCAATTTGCCATGGTTCTTTTGGTGAATTTTTCATAATTATTTTATTTCATACCTCCACCCCGGCTGCCACTTAAAATTCATGGTCACTGGCTTGTGGAGCGGCACACCATTCACCTAATCCTACTCTTCCTATTCCTTTTGTCCACAACACAAACCAAAAACCACCCCTTGGTGGCCTTTGATATTTTTAAATGTATTTAATTGAAACTAGAGATTGAGATCTGCCATTGCTTCATCCACTGTCTTTGAGGCTTTTTCTGAAGGCTTCATTCCCCCTTCCGGTTCATTGATCTTAAGGTTGACTCGAGAGTTGTTCTTCATTCCGACGACTCGGAGAAGAGTTCGGATAGCCTTTGCGGTGTTTCCTGAACGGCCGATGACCTTTCCCATGTCAGCTGCACCTACTTCGAGGGTCATGAGCACGCCCATTTCGTCCACTGTTCTGTTAATTTTTACATCCTGAGGGTTATCAACGAGAGCTTTGATAACATATTCCAAAAACTGCTGGTCATTATTCATTATGATGTTCTTTCTTTTAAGTCTGATAATCCGGGTACGGTATAATTGTACCTCTAGCGGGTACACGCGCAAAACATGGTTATCCCCACAGAGGAAACTAGGCAGCAACTGGTGCTACTGGAGCGGCTGCTTTTGGAGCCTCAGCTCCTGCTTCTGGGGCCTTTGCGATGGGCTTCTTTTTTGGGAGAGCGTTAATTTTCTTTCCAGAAATTGCCTTCTTTGAAACGAGGAAATTGTGGACTGTGTCAGAGAGTTGAGCTCCCTTGCTTATCCAATAGTGGACTCGGTCAATCTTGAACTGCTCGATCTTGTTTTCGAGACGTGCATCAAAAGAGCCGAGAACCTCAAGGTATTTTCCGCTCTTTGGGCCGTTCTTTGAATCGGTAAGAACGAGGCGGAATACCGGCTCGTGCTTTCGTCCTACGCGCTGTAATCTGATCATTAACATGTGGGGGCTATAGTATCAGACCTATTAAAAAAAGGCAATATAGGGTATAGTAATCGGGTGAAAAATCGAAAAATCGAAGGTACGATAACTACTATCAGAAAAGGGATGGGATTTGTGGCAGATCCGAACGACGAGGAAAATGACATCGTTATAGAGTCAGATAAGCTCAATTTTGCCCTCAATGGAGACACAGTCGAAGTCCTTGTCGACGATACAAAGAAAAACCAGCCAGGTGGAAATGGTGAGGTGACAAAGATCATCGCTCGCGCTCGCGAGACATTTGTAGGAACAGTTGAAGTCCGGGATGGAAAAACTGGCATTATTCCTGATGACAAAAAAATGTATGTTGACGTCATGCTCACCGGTTCCGAAGCTACAAAGGTAACCGCTGGAGACAAGGTGCAATTTAGACTCGGCTCATGGACAGATCCAAAAAAGAATCCGGAGGGTGTGGTAATCAAAGTCATTGGGAAAAAAGGAAACAACAATGCAGAAATGGAATCGATCGTCCTTGAACGAGGATTTGAAGTCGGCTTCCCTGACCCTGTCGAAAAAGAAGCAGATGAAATTGAAAAAAATAAAGTCAAAGATATAGAAAATGAAATTCTGAAGCGAAGGGATTTTAGACAGACATTGACCGTGACCATTGACCCATTTGATGCAAAAGATTTTGACGATGCGATCTCATTTAAGGATATGGGAAATGGAACGTACGAAATCGGCGTTCACATCGCTGATGTCTCTCATTATGTAAAAGAAGGAACAGCTCTCGACAAGGAAGCCCTTAAACGCGGCTGTTCTATTTACCTCGTCGACCGCACAATCCCCATGCTCCCTGAGGTACTCTCAAACGACGTCTGTAGCCTAAATCCCCACGAGGACAAACTCTCCTTCTCCGCTGTATTTATCATGAATGAAGACGGTCAGGTTCTCGAAAGATGGTTTGGAAAAACCATTATGAATTCAGCGCATCGTTTTACCTACGAAAATGCCCAGGAAGTTCTCAATGCAAAAAAAGGAACATATTTTAAGGAATTAAATATTCTAAACATCATTGCAAAAAATCTCCAGAGAGAAAAGTTCATGAAGGGTGCAATCGAATTTGAGCAGGAAGAAATCAAGTTTAAGCTTGATGAAAATGGAAAGCCAATCGGAGTCTACAAAAAGGAGCGACTCGACACTCACAAACTCGTTGAGGAGTACATGCTTCTTGCAAACCGCGAGGTAGCAAAATTCATCTATGATTCCATTACAAAAAAAGGCAAAAAGGATACTGGCTCGATTTACCGAATCCATGATCTTCCTGACAAAGAAAAAATGATGGATCTTTCTGTTTTTGCAAAAGCTCTTGGCTACAATCTGAAAACAAAGGACGGCACAGTAAGTGCACATGATTTGAAGAGTCTTTTAAAACAAGTTGCAGGAACTCCTCATGAAGGACTCATTAGTACTGCCATGATCCGCTCAATGCAAAAAGCTATTTATTCAACCCGAAATGTCGGCCACTTTGGTCTGGCTTTTGACTACTACACACATTTTACTTCCCCAATTCGTCGCTACCCCGACCTCCTCGTTCAAAGAATTCTCGAGCGGCACTTGAAGCACTTACTATTTGGAGATACCGAGATCAACCAGTTCCAGAAAATTGCAGACCAGTCAACCGAACGAGAAATTAACGCAGCCGGAGCGGAACGTGAATCAAAGAAATTAAAACAAGTCGAATATATGTCCGACAAAATCGGCAAGACATTTGAAGGAACAATTTCAGGCGTGACTGAATGGGGTCTTTATGTTGAGGAAAAAGAGACAAAGTCAGAAGGAATGATTAAAATCCGAGATCTCGGAGATACACTTGACGACTTCTTTGAATTTAATAAGAAGACCTACTCTTTAAGTGGTCAAAAAACAAAAAAGAAATTCACCCTTGGTGATTCAATTAAATTTAAAGTAATGGGAGCAGATCTCGATCGAAAAACTCTTGATTACGCTATTGCGGTTTAGGAAAGATTCCTACTTCGCCACTTTGACCGCCTCATCAAATTGAATAGAAAGAAGTTTTGACGCTCCATCAGAGCCCATTGTCACTCCGTAAAGCACTCCTGCCCGTGACATTGTCTCGCGATTGTGTGTGATCAAGATGAGCTGCGAATATTTTGAAAGGTTCGAGATCATGTCTCCATACTTGCGTGAGTTTGCCTCGTCGAGCGCCGCATCAGTTTCATCAAGAATAATAAATGGCGGAGGATTGACCTGAGAAATTGCAAAGAGAAGAGCAATGGAGGTAAGAGCTCGTTCACCACCGGAGAGCATCATGAGGCCCTTCACCTTTTTACGAGGAAGATTTACATTGATCTCAATCCCCTCGTCGCCTTCCTCCTCTTCTTCTTTTGCAAGCATGAGTTCAGTGTCATCGTCAGTCGGAAGATCTGTATCTGATCGCTTCTTCCTCTTCTTTTCTCGAATGACATTCAAAGATGCAGAGCCGCCACCGAACATGAGTGAAAAGAATTCCTGAAACTGAGCATTTATTTTGAGAATCCCCTCTTTAAATTCAACATCAATTCGGGCATCGAGATCTGCAATGAGATCGTTGAGTGACTTTTTTGAAATTTCGAGATCAGAGAGTTCCCGAGCGAGGAAAACGTCGCGCTCCTCGACTTCTTTATATTCCTTCATTATGTCGCTTCCATTTCCAGCACCCGAATCTTCAATTCTAATTTTTATTTTTTCAATAGTCTTCTGGCGATCATGCTGATGTGTTCGAGGTTCTTTTTCTCCTGTAATCTCAAATGTTTTGTACTCCATTATCTCCCTTCCAACAAGAGAATACGCCTCATCAATTTCCCTTTTCAAAGAAATTTCCTCGATAGTAAGCGCGTCCTCACGAGTCTTGATTCCATTCAAAAGTCCCCGAAGTTCGTTCTGTCGGGCAATGATACGAAAGACATTTTTTTCTGCATCACGATTTGAGTCTTTTTCTTTTTCAATTTTCAAGCGAAGATTTTGGTACTCTGATGTAAGGTCATTTTCTTCGGCTTCTGATTTTTTGAGTGAAGATTCGAGATCTTTTTTCTTATCTCGAAGTACGAGAAGCTCGCGCTCAGTTTCTGCTACTAGAGCCGAGTCCTCCTTATTTCGATGCTGGGAAATGAAACCAAACAGAAGCTTTTTGATTTCATCGATTGTTTCAAGAAAATCAATCTTCTTCGCAATTTCTTCAACATCCTTGAGGTACACGGTTTTAAATTCATCCTTTGCCTGCTTTTCCTTTTCTTTTGAAATGATTCTCTGAGCTGCGGAAATCTCTCCTTCAATATTTCCGAGTTCGCGCATGAGGGCATCCTTCTCTCCACGTATTTTCTGGAGCGAACTCTCGAGAGTGATGAGTTCATCACTCTTTGCATCCCGGTTTTTTGAATTTTCGAGAATCTTTCTTGCATGGGCAATTTCGAGATCGAGTTCGGCGAGCTCTTTTGTCAGTGGACTTTTTTCATCAAGAATAGATTTCTTTTCCTGCGCTAAATAGGTTTCTTCACGTTTAAGGTATTCTCTGTAAAGCTTTCTCAATTCCTCGCGGAGTTCCTGAACTTTCTCAACTTTTTCAACCTGCTTTTTCAAGAATTTTAAATGGGGAGCAATCTCACGTCGAAGTGACTCGACTGATTTCATATTTTCATCAGTTTTCTCGAGCTTTCTCTGGCTCTCTATCTTTTTGTACTGATAAATTTTGAGGCCGAGTGCATCCTCGATCATTTCCCTTCTCTCACGGATATTTGCATTCAAAATTCTATCAGCTTCTCCTTGTGAAATGATGTGGTGGCCTGACGCACCGATATGCGCTCCTGCGAGAAGCTCTACAATATCCTTGAGCCTTGCTGGAGATCCATTTATAAAATACTCGTTACTGTTGTCGCGGTGAACAACTCTCTCGAGAGCCACTTCATCAAAATCAATATTCAAAACTCTTTTACTGTTATCAAAAACAACCTTAACGCTCGCTCGATTGACTCTCGATCCCTCGCCTCCTCCATTAAAAATGAGATCCTCCCCTCTTTTTCCACGCATACTCTTGATCGACTGTTCCCCGAGGACAAAACGAAAGCCTTCTGCCACGTTTGATTTGCCCGAGCCATTTGGGCCGACGATTGAGGAGATTGGGGATGTAAAATTGAGCGTTGCCTTTTTAGCAAACGACTTAAAACCGGCAATCTCGAGCGACTTGAGATACATGGAGATATTTTACCATATTGGCAAAAAGAAAGAGGCCCGTTAGTGCGCGGGCCCCTTTTACTTCATCTGGACGCCTTTTTCTTTTTGACCTTCAAGGGAGTCTCAACCAACCCTGACTTTTTATTGGGGACACGTTCGAGTGCAAACGTACGCCACTTTTCAGAGTCTGTAAAGACTATTGCTGCAGGCGGCGGTTCAGTACACGGTGGAGGGATGTACAACCAGTTTTTCATATGAGCGAGGATCACGAGGTCAGATCATAGAATACTCCTAAATTTAAATTTTTACAAGAAAAAAGAAAGGACCCGAAGGTCCGATCGTGTGGTGCAAAAGTTGCACTATTTGTGACAATGAAGTTGGCAAGTGTGGCAATTACTGACGTGATGTTCCATCCGTCCATGATGAATGTTGGCCCCGCATGAAGCTGTCTCGCAGCATGGAGCACAGTGCATAACCACGCTTTCAGGTTCATGACATTCGCATGTGCAAACATCCAAATCGTGACAACAACACCCACCATGCCCAGCAACTATGCCTACAGAAGCTAGGGTCATAGTTCGACTTGATTCCAATTGAGATGCATTCGGAGGCATCTTGAATTGAAAGTCATTAGGGATTTTATTCATAGAAACCTTTGTACATTGTTTACCGCTCGATTCAATTTACTCCCAAACAATAATAATTGCAACCTACTGCCAACCCTTTACCTCGAGTGCCTTTTCTGCCGCTTTTTGTTCTGCCTCTTGTTTTGAAAGTCCTGATCCAAGCGCAATCTGAACATCACCGATAAATACTCCGAGAGTGAATTCTTTGTTGTGATCGGGACCAACTTCCTTCAAAGTTTTGTAAGAAGGAGTGAGGCCTGTTTCTTCCTGAGCACGTTCCTGGAATCGACTCTTTGCATCAAGCCATAGTTTCTTTTCGACAATTTCATCGATATCGATAACTTCGAGAAGATTTGAGGAAATAAAATTCGCAGCACCATTGTAACCCTGATCGAGATAAATAGCACCGATAATCGCCTCAATAGAGTCAGCCATAATAATAGAGCGGGCACGTCCAGTATCCTTTGATTCGCCTTTTGAAAGGAGGAGGTAGTCATTTACACCGAGAACAGTAGCGACACGCGAAAGACTGTGAGTGTTCACAAGGGCCGAGCGATACGACGTGAGATCCCCTTCATTCTTTCCAGGATATTTTCTAAAAAGGTAGCTCGTGACGACAAGCTCGAGAACAGCGTCCCCGAGAAACTCGAGGCGCTCGTTGTGCTCGAGGCCAGCAGCTTTATTTTCATTGAGAAAAGACCTGTGGGTACAAGCTTGTTTTAAAAGGTTGATGTCGTTAAACGTCACCTTCATTTTTTCTGAGAATTTTTGAAAATCTGGCATAAATTACTCTGTTGCTTCCGCGTCGACTGGACCGTTTAGAAGCATGACTGACTTAGTGACAATCGGCACTATATCATTATAAAAATTAAGTTCAAGGATGTCGGCAAGTTTGAACCATTTTGCATCATCAAGGCCGGGCTTATCTGCAAGCTTAATCTCGTCAAATTTTGACTCTGCCAAAAAGTAATGAACTTGCTTTCTAATCTTTCCAAGCTCAGGATCACTCGCAATGTATTCGTTGTTTCCGAGATCTTCGATAATGGAAACGTCGAGTCCCATTTCCTCTTTTACTTTTGCAATGGTTCCTTTTCTCACATCAACGTCCTGTGGAATTTTCCCCTTTGAAAGGGTCCAATGTCCAAAAATATCATGAACAAAAGCGAGATATATTTCCTTCCCCTTTTTTGCATAGACGACCGCCCCTCCAAGATTCTGAATCGGCATCTGTTCGTACGGAATATCTTCGATCTTTTTTTTCTTTTTTGGAGAAGCATCCTTGCCTGGCTCTCCAAGCTCTTTGTAAACAGATCCGAGAACCCCGTTTACAAACTTTCCGCTATTCTCCCCTCCAAATGTTTTTGCGAGTTCGATTGCCTCATTGATCGCCACCTTTGCAGGTACCTCTTCCCGATCGGCAAACAAGAGCTCGTAGAGCCCCATTCTGAGCACGTTTCGGTCAACAATGGAGATCTTCTCGAGAGGCCAGTCTGGAGCGGCTTTTGCGATGATTTTGTCGAGATCCGGGCGCTTTGAGAGAACATTTGCCATGAGACCCTCAACGAACGAAGTATCCCCCATTCCTGGAGCAAATTCCTTGCCATTCCGTATTATTATATTTTTTGCCTCTTTATCATGCTGGCCACGAAAGTCCCACTCGAAGAGTGACTGGAGGACTACTGATCGTGAGAGATGTCTATTTGCCATGATGATTTTTGAAGAGCGAGCGAACGTGGAACTTTTTCTTAATTATTGTGCTGAAGCGGTTTCCTTTGTTTTCTGTTTAGCCACTTTCTTTGCTGCGATTGCTGTCATATCTACTATCTTTTTTCCTCGATACGTCCCGCAATTTGTACAGAGAGTGTGGCGGACGTGCATTGCACTGCAGTTGGCGCACTTTGAAAGGCGCACATCTTCCAAAGCGTGATGTGATCGGCGGTTATCTCGGTGGGCCCGAGTGGCTCTCATTCGATTTACCATAGTTCCTACATACTAGCCTAAAGGGGTCTTTTTTGCAAGAAGCTGTGCCGATGCAAGCCCGTCAGTCCATTCTCGAGAAGTGCTTTGTAGTGAGCCTTTGTCCCATATCCTTTATGCACCTCAAATCCATATTGTGGGTACTTTTTGGCCCAGACACGCATCTTTCTGTCTCGAAGAACCTTTGCACAAATGGAGGCCAGGGCAATGACCTGCTCTTTTGCATCTCCTTTTATGATTGTTTTTTGATGTTTGTAATGAGGTGGCGCCTTGAGACCTCCGTCGAGCAATACCAAACATTCGTTAGGATGTATGTTTAAATTTTTGAGACAATTTTCGAGACATTTTCTAATCGCAAAAGAAAGACCTTTTGTATCGATTACTTTCTCGCTCTGGAAGCATACGGAAAAATTAACGAACTTTTCGTTATTTTTCTTTTCGATGACCCTGAACCATTCTTCCCTTTTTTCCTCTGTTAACTGCTTCGATTCCTTAACTCCTCTAAAAAATTTCTTTGCCTCAGGCTTAAGAAAAACAAAAGCCCCAACTGCCACAGGTCCAGCAATAGGTCCGCGACCAACTTCGTCAATCCCCACAAGATATTTAGGCTCTGAGTCTTTTTTCATTCAAATCTTTAAAATTCTTCTTTGAAACAAGAGATTTTTTGAGTCTTTTTTCAAGTTTTTTCCGAGCTTCTCCAGCTATTTCGCCCCCAACTTTTGCATCTGATTTTAATTTAGGAATTCCTTTTGAATTTTCCGTCCTATGAATTTCTGTAGTCGAACGCTCACCAAGCATTGTGAAGATAAGTTCAAAATCATCCATATGATCTCGGAGATTTTCTCTTTCGAGCCCTTTTAATTTCTTGTATTCTTCAGGTGTTACGCCAAAAGTCGCTCTTGAAATTTCTGCTGTTAAAATTTCATAATCTTTTTTCTCACGTACTCCTCTGTTTTTCCATTCATCAGTCAATTCTTCCCTAATGGCAATGCCTCTCATTCTCTTTTCAATCCAATCATCTGGATAGCCTTTTAGTTTGTACAACATTCTCGTCCGTTTTGTAGCAAGTTCTGGGTTCTCGATTTCCTGCATTCTTTCGTACCCTACCTTTGCAAGCCACCTTTTAAAAGGCTCGGCTTTAGGAGAAGGAATGGATTGAACAATACGAAATATACCTTCAGTATTTGAACAAAGCATTTTCTGTACACCACCTTTTGTGGGTACGTCAAGGGTAGGTACAATTTGTACCCACCCTTTAGCTAATTCAGGATCTCGCTGTTTCATCCTCTTAATATACTGTTTAGGATCGCTCGAATCGATCAAGGCAAGGACTACATCTTCAACTACAAAATACCATTCATTATTATGAATCGTTTTTCTTACTTCCTTCTTCTGGAATAGTGCGATTTTGATATTTTCATTCCCCATCCCACAATTATCCCAACTGCCTCCATAAAAGCAATAGCAAATTTCACAAAAATTTGATTTCGTCTTTATCTCAAAAAAGAAAATCCGCCAACGAGAGTTGCCTCTTGCTGGCAGAAATTTGAAACCGTTACGGATTTAAATAATAATGACCGCTTATTTAGCTCTCACAGGGGACGGGAGTTGGTCCCACCTCGAGGTAGGCGAAGGAAGTGGTGTTATTGAATGTATCATCAGGACTTACGAGACTCGCATCCAACGCACAACCAGTGGTGATAGATGAATGTGTCACAGCAAACGACCAGCGATCTTTTTGGGGAGGAAACCCAATACTTTGATCCTTTAGGTACACCGCAGGTTTGTGCATCAAAACGATGGACGAGAAACCCATTTTCTCAATTTCTTGATACTTCTTGAAAGCATCGACGATGAGGCAGCCAACTTCCCAGTGGGGAGTTTTCCAACCCTTGGACTGTGCGAATCGACGAATCTTTTCAACCTTTAGATCTGTCTCCCGAATAATCTTTTGGGCTGGACAGACCACTACACGATACACGAGGTTTATGGTTTGCTTACCCGATGCCCGATAAAGCACGTGGCGTGAGTAATGATCATGGTGAGGCGTCCACCAGTGTTTATGTCGGCCGTACTTGTCCCACTCCCGACGACTATATCCATTCGAAATGACACTGAAGTAGATATAGCCATTCTCATCTCGACGCCACTTGGGAGCCATCGGAGACATCTCAGGCGTGATAGCAGCCGAATCCTCGGTTCTCACACAATGCTGTTTGTAGAGACCAAAAAACTCAGACCAGAAGTGATGTTCTTGATCATTAATCACCCCTTGGAGTAGATCCCGATCCACATCGGGATCATCAAAGAGTATCTGGGCTATCTTGCCGCCAAAGACAAAGCATTGGCGCGGACCGCATTTAGTATTAGTACTCATGGTTTTATTCGCACCAATATGCTCACTATCAATTGTTTCTCTGCATCAGTGCAGAAGAATCACAATCTCAAGCTACTGATATGGCTGCGAAGTACAATCTACTTAATTAAATAGACTTTATTCCGCAGCCATATTTTCTAAATCCGTTGTAAAAGTACTTTTATAACTGAAAGGATTATAACACAGTTGATTGTAACAAGTCAAGCTAATTTTACCCCACCATTGAGCCATTGTTTGATATACTTTCTCTATGTCCGCCTCAGACCCAAAAAACTCCACTTCCCCCTTCATCCACCTCCACACCCACAGCCATTATTCCCTCTTGAACGCCCTGCCAAAAATCGATGCCCTCGTCGCTAAGGCAAAGGAATACGGCATGCCTGCCCTTGCCCTCACTGATGCCGGAAACCTCTATGGAGCAATTGAATTTTACAAAACATGTATCAAAAAAGGCGTGAAGCCGATTATTGGAGTCGATTTCTATGTAGCTGTACGAGGAAGAAAGGATCAGCAGGCGGGAATCGATAATCGCCGCACTCGCCTTGTCTTGCTTGCAAAAAATTACGCCGGTTACAAAAATCTCATCCATCTCGTCACAGACTCAAACTTTGAAGGTTTCTATTACAAACCTCGAATTGACAAAGAACTCATCGAAAAATATCCTGATAATCTCATTTGCATAAGTCCATCATTTTCTGGTGACATTGCCCAAGCTGCGAAGGCAAAAAATATCGACAAAGCAAAAGAACTCATCTCATATTACAAAAGGATCTACAGCCAAGAAAACTTTTTCCTCGAAATCACCCGTCATCCAGAAATCCAGGGTCATGAACCTCTCATGCAAGTCTTGATGAAGCTCGCAAAGGAAACTGATACACAGATAGTGGCAGCTCATGACGTCTACTATTTGAACCAAGAAGACAAGGCTGCTCGCGACACCATGATGCTCGTCAACACAGCAGGAGATGCATCAGACAAAAGCAATGGGAACGGAAACGATGAGGAGGAAGAAAATTTTTCATTCATTTCACCAGAGCGGGCAGAGCAACTTTTCCATGATGCTCCGGAAGCCCTTGCCAACACTCTGAAAATCGCAGAGATGTGCAATCTCGAAATTACTCTTGGAAAATGGTACTTTCCCAATTTCATCGTTGAAAGCGGCCTTTCGCATGATGATGAACTGAAGCGGCTCGCCTATGAAGGCCTTGAGAAAAAAGGAATGAAAAAAACTGACGAGGTTTTGAAGCGACTTGAATATGAACTCAAGGTCATTAAAGATAAAGGGTATGCGCAATACTTTCTCGTAGTGTATGACCTTCTTCGCTACGCACATGACCATGGAATTCTTACTAACATTCGAGGTTCGGTCGCTGGATCTCTTGTCACATACCTTACAGGAATTACAAATGTAGATCCAATCGACTACAAACTACCCTTTGAGCGATTCTTGAATCCTGAACGACCTTCAGCTCCTGATATCGACATGGACTTTGCCGATAACCGCCGCGATGAAGTAATCGAATACACCCGAAAAAAGTATGGGTACGACAATGTGGCTCAGATCGGTACATTTGGAACCATGATGGCACGAGGTTCTGTACGAGACGTGGCCCGAGCCATGGGATTTCCCTATGAAGTCGGGGATAAAATTTCTAAACTCATCCCTATGGGGGCGCAAGGTTTCCCGATGACAATCGAAAGAGCTCTCGCGGAAACTGCCGAACTCAAGGAACTATATGAAAAAGACCCTGAAGCAAAAAGGATTCTTGATATGGCACAGAAGATTGAAGGTTGTGCCCGCCACATTTCTGTCCACGCTGCGGGAGTCGTCATTTCTCCTGATCCTCTTACCGAGCACGTTCCCCTCCAGTACGATACAAAAGGAAAGGAAGACGGCACAAAAAAAATCATCACTCAGTACGATATGCATGATGTTGGTGAAGACGGTGTAGGACTTTTGAAATTCGACTTTCTTGGGATTAAAAATCTCTCAATCCTTGCCGACGCAGTCGAGCGAGTCAAAAAAATTGTGGGGGAAGATATTGATATTGAAAATGTTCCTCTTGATGACAAAAAAACATTTGAGATGCTTTCGCGGGGAGAAACCATTGGCCTTTTCCAACTCAATGGAACAGGTATGACAAAATTCCTCGTCGACCTTAAACCAACAACCATCCACGACATCAACGCCATGGTCGCCCTCTATCGACCAGGCCCTCTCGAAATGATCCCAACATACATCGAGCGCAAACACGACCCCTCAAAGATCGAATTTCTCGATCCTCGAATGAAGGATATTCTTGACCGATCATACGGAGTTATCACCTATCAGGACGATGTCATGATGATCGCCATCAATCTCGGAGGCTACTCCTGGCTTGAAGCTGACAAGCTCCGAAAAGCTATGGGTAAAAAAATTCCAAAAGAAATGGAAGAGCAGAAGGAAAAACTCCTTGCGGGACTCGTTAAAAAAGGAATGGGTAAAAAAACCGCAAACCAGCTCTGGAAACTTATCGAGCCTTTTGCCGCATACGGATTTAACAAGGCGCATGCTGCAAGCTACGGAAAAGTTGCTTACCAAACCGCCTACATGAAAGCCAACTTCCCTGCTATCTACATGTCATCAGTCCTCACAGCAGAATCCGGAGATGTAGAAAAGATTGCGGAAATAATTGGTGAATGTAAGCGCATGAAGATACCAATCCTGCCACCAGATATAAATGAAAGCTTTAGTCAGTTTACAGTTATTAAAGGAAAAGATGAGCCGGACAGAATCCGTTTTGGACTCGTCACAATCAAAAACTTTGGACAAGGGATAGCTACAAGCATCATTGAGGAAAGAAAAAAGAACGGTCATTTTACATCACTCTCAAATTTCCTCGATCGGGTCAAAGACAGAAATTTGAATAAAAAGTCTCTCGAAGCTCTCATTAAATCAGGCGCGCTCGACAGCTTTGGAATTGACCGCGGAATTCTCATAGGAAATATCGAAACTCTCCTTGCTCACAACAAAGAAAAGGAAAAGCATAACGACAGCCAGGACTCCCTTTTTGGAGGAATGACTGACCCATCTTCATTACCAACTCTTAAGCTTGCTGAAGTCCCAAACGCTGATATGAAGGAAAAACTTGCCTGGGAAAAGGAGCTTCTCGGTCTCTATATTTCCGGCCATCCTCTCGACCGCTACCGTGAGATCATTACAAAAAGAGAAATGGATATAAAAAAAGCACAGGAATTGAAGGATGGTTCAGAAGTGACAATCGCCTGTATTATTGAGGAAATAAAACCAATTACAACAAAAAAGGGAGATGCGATGGCATTCATCAAACTCACTGATTTCAGCGGGACGATGGAATCAGTGGTCTTCCCTCGAACCCTCGTCGAGTTCCGTTCAGCCTTTGTTGTCGATAAATGCCTCGCCGTAAAAGGTAAAGTGTCAGAACGAAATGGCCAGAAGAGCATGATTATAGAGAGGGTTAAGGTGTTGGCGTAAAATCCTAAGCAAATACTTCCTTTTCCAAGTCGATGATTCGAGGTTTGTGATCCTTGAGAAGAATATCTTCTATATTCTTTGCCCGAATTTCATATGAGCCGATATGCTCAATGACGATCCTGATATCATTTTTTGTCGCCATATCTTTGATATCTTCCTTAGTCGCCATAGTATCTCTTATCTCATTCAATCCATCTTCGAATTCATCTTTGGTCACAAAATTATCCTTTATCATCACAGCAAGTCCATTCACCTCTGATTCGATCTTCGTATCCATCGCATTAAATTTCTTATCGATATGAACTTGAAAATCCTTGAAGTATTGCGGAATGTATGTTTCGAACTTCTTATCAAGACCCTCAAATCTCTTATCAATAGCTTCAAATTTCTTATCAAGACCCTCAAATCTCTTATCAATACCTTCAAATTTCTCATCAATCTTACTAAATTTGTGATCAATGTGTTCTCTAAATTTTGTAAAATATAGTGGTTCTGCTTCATTCATGTGAGTCTGTCTATTAGTGTTTAATAATTGTAACATTGGGTACGTATGTTGAGGACAGTATAATTTAGTTTAATTAATCTAAGCAATGGAGAAAGGTGTACAAAATGCATAAAAACTTTATTTCGTCTTTATCTCAAAAATATGTAGGTGGTTACTGGTTGTTTTAGATAAAATTTTAGAAGATTTTTTATTTAGAAATGGAATTTAGAAAATGTAAATAAAAAAGCAGGCCCCCGATTAAAGGAACCTAACTATTCTAAAACTATTGAATTGAGCATATTTAATAGTAATGATATAGTAGTACTCATGAATACTAACCCCGACCACCTTCCCCACCTCCGCCATACGCTTGCTCATCTTTTAGCATCTGCTGTTCTCGATATTTACCCCGGAACAAAGAATACTATTGGCCCAGCCATTGACGATGGATTCTATTACGACTTCGAATTCCCTGAGGGAGTAAAGCTCTCCGAAAAAGACCTCTCAGCCCTCGAAAAGAAAATGAAAGGGCATCTCAAGTCATGGACCAAATTTACCCACAAAGAAGTGAGCGAAAAGGAAGCTAGGGAATTTTTTAAGAATAATTCCTACAAGCTCGAACTAATTGAGGAAATTATAAAAAAGGGAGAGAAAATCACTCTATATACCTGTGGCAACTTTACTGACCTTTGCCGCGGAGGACACGCAGAAAATCCTTCAAAAGAAATCGCCCCGGATAGCTGGAAACTTTCACGAATTGCTGGAGCATACTGGAAAGGAAATGAAGATAACAAGATGCTCACGCGCATTTACGGACTTGCATTTAGCACAAAGCTCGAGCTTGATGACTACGAGACAATGAAAGTCGAAGCAGAAAAGAGGGATCATCGCAAACTCGGAAAAGAAATGGGCATCTACACTTTTGATGAGGATGTTGGTCCAGGAATGCCTCTATGGCTCCCAAATGGGACAGCGATGATAGAGGAACTTGAGAAACTTGCAAAAGAAACTGAATTTAAAGGTGGATATGTACGCGTGCGCACTCCGCATATCGCCAAAGAATCAATGTACAAGAAAAGCGGGCATCTTCCCTACTATGAAGAAAGCATGTTCCCTCCGATGGAATATGAGGGAGGAAAATATTACCTCAAAGCAATGAATTGCCCCCATCATCACAAGATTTTTGCAGCTGAACAGAGAAGCTACAAACATCTGCCTCTTCGACTTGCAGAATATGGAACCTGCTATCGCCACGAAAAATCTGGTGAACTTTTTGGTCTCATGCGCGTGCGAATGCTTCAGATGAATGATGCCCATATTTATTGTACCGAAGAGCAATTTGGAGATGAATTTCGAGCGGTCAATGAAATGTACATGCACTACTTCAAAATCTTTGGAGTGCAAAAGTATGTAATGAGATTCTCGACTCATGATCCAAAGCGGCTCGGAGACAAATTCGTAAACGAACCTGAACTCTGGAAAAAAACTGAGAATATGGTCCGAAACGTTCTTATTGAATCAAAAATTCCTTATATTGAAGTTCCCAACGAAGCTGCATTTTATGGACCAAAAATCGATGTGCAAGTATGGAGCGCCATCGGACGAGAATTTACCCTCGCCACAAATCAGGTGGACTTTGCAGTACCGAAACGATTTGACCTAACCTATACAGATTCTGACGGGACAGCCAAAACTCCTCTCTGCATTCATCGAGCACCTCTCGGAACCCATGAACGATTCCTCGGCTTCCTCATTGAACATTATGGAGGAAATTTCCCTCTCTGGCTCTCTCCAATACAGGTCAAAATCATTCCTGTCGGAGGAGCTCATCACGAAAAGGCAATCGAGATCTTTGATTCATTAAAATCAAACATGGTACGAGTAGAAATGGATCTTTCAAGCGAAAGTTTTGGAAAGAAAATCCGTGCAGCAAAAGTCTCCCGGGCTCCCTACTTCATCATCATCGGTGACAAGGACATTGAGGCGGGCAAGGTCACTCTCGAGAGTCGCGACGCAGGACAGATTGGGCAGTTGAATGCAAGCGAGGTAATTGAAAAAATTACAAAAGAAATTAAAGAGAAAAAATAGGCAAATAAAAACCCGGCTCAAGCCGGAGTTTTTATTTTATTAGACATCTATTTGGAGCCAACACCCGTCTTCCAACTTCCCTTATATCTTCTTTCGATTGAAGATGAGGTAGAGAACTGTGATAAAGAGAATGATGATAACAAGAACCGCTACCAATCCCCACGGAACATACTGAAGAGAGAAGAGAGCTGCTGCCGAGAGGTTGTTATTAGGAACTGCTGGAGCAACTACTACGGGAGCTGCAGGCTTTGTAGGTGCCTTTGCAACTGAAGTAGGTGTATAAGCTGAGTTTACTGTAACTGTGTTTCCACATGCCTTTGACTGGCTCTTTCCGCTTGCTGAAGTTGCGGTAACAACCGCACTCTTTAGACCTGTAGACGTATATGTTGTAATGACAGAAGCCTGATTTCCAGAGAGTCCGTCAGAACCTGTCCATGCATAGGTGAAGTTTTCACCAGCGCCAGTGGCCTCAACAGCCCAGGTAACTGGAACACCAACCTTTGTAGATACAGTGTCAGCGAAACATGCAATCTGAATTCCTTGATTTACTGCGACTGGATTTTGATAAATAGTATTATAGACAGGAGTTGGAGGAACCTGGTAAATATTGTTGTAAACAATGTTTGCAGGAGCTCCTACGGTAACAGTGTTTGAACACTGAACGCTTCGCTGTTGACCAGCAGAAGTAACATAAACTGTTGCTGTCTTTGTTCCAGGGAAATTGTAGTTTGTATACGCAGTGCTCTGGGAACCATAAAGTCCATCAGTACCTCCCCATGAGTATTCGTAATATCCATTACCACCACTTACGTTTGCGACCCAGGTAACACCTGTTCCAATAGACGCATAGTTTGTAGTTGCATTACAGCTTACAACAAGTGGAGAGTAGTAAGGTGCTTGATATGCATAACCGCTTACATAATATCCTGACTGAGTTCCGGTAGGATAGTAGTTTGTACCACCATAGTTAACATAGTTAGTCTGATAGGCATAGCCAGTATTGTATGGATAATACTGTGCCTGTACTGAGGCCGGTGTAAGGGCAAAAATCGCGCCAAATAGAGCCATAACGCTCACAAAGGCCACTTTCATATATGAGGTTGTAGAAGCATTATTTTTATTCATAATGCATGTATTCTATACTATTTTAGTAAAAAAGTCAAGGGCCTAGCCTTTTTACGACTTTTCTGCCTAAAGATCAATATTTGCCTTCTTCGCGTTTGACTGAATAAACATCTTTCGAGATGGAACATCTGTTCCCATGAGCATGTCAAATACCTTGTCTGCCTCCTGTGCATCTTCGATATTTACCTGCTTCAAAATGCGCTTCTCAGGATCCATAGTTGTCTCCCATAACTCTTCAGCGTTCATTTCTCCAAGACCCTTGTATCTCTGGATCATTACCTTTGCTTTCTTGCCCTTTACTTCAACCTCGGCTTCACCTTCGTCTGTCGGAGCTTCTGCTGCTTCGAGAAGTCTCTCTCTCGCATCCCCATTGTCATTAATAATTTCCTCTTCACCACCAATATCCTTTCCGAGCGCTTTTATTTTTTCTTCTTCATTGTAAAAATAAAGAACTTCCTTTCCTCGTTTCACCTTGTAAAGTGGTGGCTGGGCAATGTAGACGTACCCACCTTCAACCAAAGGCTTGAAATATCTGTAGAGCAACGTAAGAATAAGTGTGCGAATATGTGCTCCGTCAACATCAGCATCTGTTGCAAGGATAATTTTGTGATAGCGAAGTTTTGAAATATCGAAAGTGTCCCCAATCGCAGTTCCAAACGCAAGGACAAGATTTTTAATTTGCTCCGAACCAAGCATTCGGTCAAGCCGCGCCCGCTCGATGTTCAAAATCTTTCCTCGAAGTGGAAGAATGGCCTGAGTCTTTCGGTCTCGTCCTGTTTTTGCTGTTCCCCCTGCGGAGTCTCCCTCCACAATAAAGAGTTCTGATTCTGAAGCGTCATTACTTTGACAATCAGCGAGCTTACCAGGGAGAGTCATTCCTTCAAGTGCTCCTTTTCGAAGTACGGAATCCTTTGCAGCTTTTGCGGCCTTACGGGCTTTCATCGCCAAAACTACTTTTGTGACGATTGCTTTTGCATCATCAGGATTTTCTTCGAGAAATGAAGCGAATGATTCTCCAAACACCGTTGCAACAGCACCTTGTGCCTCAACCGATCCCAATTTAGCCTTCGTCTGTCCTTCAAACTGGATTTCCCGAAGCTTTACAGAGATAACTGCGGTCAAACCTTCGAGCACATCATCTCCGGTGAATGTCTCATCACCACTTTTTGCAAGGTTGTTGTTCTTTGCGTAGGTGTTGAGAGTTCTCGTGAGAGCAGTCTTAAATCCTGTGATATGCGTTCCTCCTTCTGGGTTATAGATATTGTTTGCGAACGGCAAAATACGTGCAGAAATATCGTCGGCATACTGGAGAGCGATTTCAACTGACTCGACTCCTTCCACTTTCTTTTCAATATAGAAAATATTCTTGTGAATCGGCTTTAGAATTTGATTATTAAATTTAACAAGAGAGGTAAGCCCGTTTTCGAAATAGAATGTCTGAGAAGGAACCTGCATTCCAAGGTCGCTCAGATACATGATTTCTGGATCAATATCAAGAGTTCCTTCTTTTGTATATGAAAGCTCATCTCCGATATATTCCCGAGCATCAATAACTGTTATTCGAAGGGCCTTTACGAGATATGCTTGCTGACGGAGAGAGTGGACAACGCGATTAAAATCGAATTTAACCTCTTTAAAAATAACGACATCGGGTTCAAAGGAAACTATAGTTCCCTTTTCTTTTGTTTTGCCCACCTTCTTTACAGCATACTTCTTTTTTCCCTGCGAATACTCTTGAGTATAAATGTCTCCATCTTTATGAACCCAAACTTGAGTATAGACCGAAAGAGCGTTCACAACCGATGCTCCCACTCCGTGAAGTCCTCCGGAGACTTTGTACCCACTTTCATCTCCCCCAAACTTTCCTCCGGCATGAAGAACGGTCATGATGGTTTCGAGAGCTGAAACTTTTGTCGTCTTGTGAACGTCGACCGGAATTCCTCGGCCGTTGTCTACAACACGGATTCGGTTGTGAGGAAGAAGCGCCACTTCGATATGGTTTGCAAAACCTCCCATGGCCTCGTCTCGAGAGTTATCGAAAATTTCGGTAATCAAATGATGAAGACCATCGGGACCTGTGGTTCCAATGTACATTCCGGGACGCTTTCGCACCGGCTCCAGACCTTCGAGAACTTGAATCGAATCGGCTCCGTAATTATCCTTCTTTTTGTCTTCCTTGTTGGCCATTTTGTTGTAAATTTGTGAGGTTATTATAGCAAATTTGGATATAAGTTGGAAGGGGTTTTTAACCAAAAATAGAGTGGGTAATTCATTTGACAGTGAATAAAGAAAATGACACTATTCCATATAGAAGAACCACCAACCGAAAGTGAATTATGGATATTAGATTACACGACCCCAATGGAAATACACTGTCTTGGTCTCCAAACCCTTCCTTAAGGAAATCCATCTGGGAACCAGAAGAGAAAACGTGTGAGGCATTCAATCACAGCCCTAAATTGACTTCGCAGTTAATACAGAATCACGTCCATGACATTCTTGCTATCGTGAGCGCTTCTCTCGATGCAGCCATGACTAAAACCGAGGCAACAGGAGTAAATCATCTTGCAGATCTACAATGCAGACTTGAGAGGCTGCAGCTAGTCGCCTCTGATGTAAAGTTTGAACCCCCAAACTCAATTCCCCTGCATTACGAGCGACCACTACAACGCCTACCTCCAGGAACCTAAAATTGGACCAACTCTTCAACGTCTCTCCCTCACCCGGAGAGGCGGTTTTTATTTACTTATAAAAACACAGAAGAATCATTGTCAATGTCTATGGACCTAATATTTAAAAGGTTGCCGTCATGCGACGACAGCTCCTTTCAGGGTTGCCTTTTATCCCCTTTTTATCTACACTTAACCCCATGAAAAACTACATCATTCCCCGAGACGAGGAAAAGGCTCTTCTTGCGGAATTTAATAAAAGAAACGACATCGAAGCCCAACGCATCAAGAGATACCTCGCAATGCCTGACCTTTCCCGAACTCCTGGTAGCCCTTTGAATGAAATTATGAAAAGGGTTACTACCCTTCCTGTCCTCAAGGATTTTGACCATATCGATATTCCTGAAGTCATTCCCACAAACATCCTTTTTGACCTTTTTAATTTTGCTGCAAATCACCCCGCACGGAGCACATCGGATACCTATTACATTAACCCAAAGAATGTCCTCAGAACTCACGATACAGTGATGTGGTACTACTTCCTTAATTTGCCAGAAATTCAGGCAAAAATTGCAAAGAAGGAATCCTTTGGCGTGATGTGCTATGGAAAAGTATACCGAAAAGACGAGATCGACCGCCATCATATGAACATCTTCCACCAGATGGGAGGCCTCTACCTCGTTCCAAATGACAAAAAAGTTCTCGTGCTTGATGATCTCAAGGCAGTACTTTCAGAAATTGTTCAGAGCATTTTTGGAAAAGAAACTAAATTTAGATTTAATGTGGATACATTCCCTTATACAGATCCATCTCTTGAGGTTGAAGTAGAAATCAATGGAAAGTGGATTGAAATTCTTGGAGGAGGAATGCCACGGCCAACTGTCCTCAGGGACTTTGGAGTGGAGGGGTACAACGGCTGGGCTTTCGGCTTTGGTCTCGAACGACTCGCGATCATCAGTATGCAGCTTCCAGACATTCGCCTTCTGTGGTCAGAGGATCCTCGTGTTACAAAGCAACTGAAACTCGGACAAAAATTTGTCGAGGTAAGCAAATACCCAGCAGTGGTTCGTGATATTTCTTTTATCGTTCCAAACACATTTATTCCAAATGACTATTTTGACCTCGTACGCGAACTCGTGCCTGACATGATTGAGGAAGTAGCTTTGATTGATAAGTACGAAAATGCAAAAAAGTTCGGGGAGGGGAAAATCAGCTATGCCTACCGTATTACCTACCGGTCACTCGACAGAACTCTCACAAGCGAAGAAGTTGATGTATTGCACAAAAAAATAGAACTTGCGACAGTGCAAACATTTGGAGCAACGGTCCGATAGTTACCTTACTGTAAAGTTTATCTCGTTACTCATTTTTCCCCAAGGATTCACATAGAGAGTGTAGTCTCCAGGAGTAATTGTGAGATATTCTCTACAACCGTCTCCTGTGTATGAATTATCCTTTGTACAGTAATGGCTCTCGAGCTTGAAACGGATGAGGCTGTTCGTTGAGTCTGGAATCATTCCATAGACAATTCCCTTGACGCCTGCAGAATTTTTGATCCAGGCATTTTTATCACCTTCAAATCCGGCAAAATTCGTTCCTTTAATATCGATAATGTCACCAACCTTCGCGTTTGATGGAGTGATTGAGAAAATGGAAGGCGTAGCAGGTGCTCTACCCAATTCACGGTATACAGCAGAAGCAATAACTGTCTCCAAAAGGTTCTCGAGACCTGCTTTGTCATACATTTTTATATTCGGCTTTGTTTCCTGAAGAGCCCCAATATTTAGACTATGAGCAAAGAGTCTGAAAGCGTAGCAGAGATTATTAGAGTAGGGCGAAAGAGTTGTATAGATAGTTTCATCATATATATTTCCGGCCGCTCCTTCGCTTGAGATAACTTTTGAATACTGTTTTCCAACGATGCTTTCTTTTATTGTTTCCCTTTGTGATCCTGCGACAAAATCAACTGGATCACAGCTTTTTTCACTTGTTTCAATGGCAATGTAGCTGTCTTTTGAAAGATTTGTGCTCTCAAAATATTCTGCCGGAAGAGAAAATGAGACGCCTGGAATTGTTGTATCCGGACCAAGGGCAGTGTATTGGTGGCTCTCATTAATGACCGAGCCTGAAGGATACTGAAATGTGATTCCAAGAACATCGCTTGAGTAAAGTTCCCACACCGAAGCAACCCCTGTTTCGAGGCCAACTTTTACGATGAGTATTTCCTGATTTCCTCCATGAGGAACATCGATACAACCCTCCCTTGCGGTGTAGCTCACTGTGTATGTAACAGACTTCCCTTCCCTAATTCCATCAAAGTCGAGACACTCGAGGTCAGCATCCCCTTTCAATCCTTCTCTCATAACAAAGTCCTGCGCAACCTTGAGCGTTTCTTTTTCTGAAAGATTTTTTACTGGAGTAATAATTGGACTTGCATTAGGATTTCCATTTGGAGGAAGCTTCGGCGTTTCTTTAATGAAAAAACTATACACACCTCCTACAACGATGAGGGCGATGATGAGGATTACGATTTGGGTAACAGAGCCTTTGGTAAAGGATTTCATGCCATAAATATAGCAAAAATAGCCTTTGAGGGCTACTTGTGCAATCTATGCCGGAGCCACCTCCCAGACTTGAACTGGGGACCTTCGCTTTACAAAAGCGTTGCTCTACCAACTGAGCTAAGGTGGCGTATTTCTAATTTTCCTCAGAAATCCTTTTGAGGTAGAAGGATGCTCCTCCCTTGTGAACCTCTCCCTTGCCCTTCACCATGTCGATCACCTTTTTGGAGTGAGGATGGGCATGGGCCTTGGCATGGACCTTGAGATAACCTTTTCTGATCCATGAGAGAATATGATACGCAATTATCTGAAGAAGTGCAATGAGGTTGTGCTTGTTGACGTATGAAATAGCATCCTTGATCGCAGTGTAGACTTTTTGAAAATGATGATCGGTCTTTTCAGCGAGACGGGAAAAGATGTACTTTTTACCCTTTTGTATCTCCATTGACTTAATCACCACCATTGTAATGATGAAAGCGAGCGAGACGAAGAAAAAGATAATTGATGCCATACGTAAAAAATTCTGAGAAATTATTTCTC
>CAYQFS010000003.1:0-117075 GCA_964416985.1 uncultured Candidatus Saccharibacteria bacterium
TATCAAATGGTATTCGATGAAAGCATGGGAGAAAGCCGTTATAAACGAGCTTAAGAAGTTGGTAGAGAAAAGATAGTTCCAACTTCGTCCCACACGGCCAGCCAAGCAAATCTGCTACAATTACTCCATGAATACCAATTCCAAAAAGACCTCTCAAGTAATCCTGGCAGTAACAGCCCTCATTCTTTCCCGTTTGTTATTCGCCCTCTTCAACGATCCTGAAGGACCCAATCTTCTCATTGTTGTTGTCATGGCAGTTATCTTGTATCTGGCGTCGTTGATCCCTCAGGTGTTTCGTCGCGCAACAGAACAGGGCAGACAGAAAAAGCTGGTGCTCGGGCTTTTTATTCAGATTGTTATCGTGGTTGTCCTGTATTTGATAAATTATCTGCAAGTACTATAAGATACTCATATATGAATACCATACCCAAAAACACCATTTGTCTCTGGTTTGAAAAGGACGCAGAGGCAGCAGCGAAATTTTATGCAGCTACGTTTCCGGATAGCAAAGTGACCGGCGTATTTCACGCACCGAACGATTTTCCGAGCGGCAAGAAGGGCGATGTGCTCACGGTAGAGTTCACGGTCTGCGGGATTCCGTGCATGGGCCTCAATGGCGGTCCGATGTTTCCGCAGAGTGAAGCATTTTCATTCCAGATCTCAACGGACAATCAAGAGGAGACTGATCGTTATTGGAATGCCATCGTTGGGAACGGTGGTCAGGAAAGCGAGTGCGGGTGGTGCAAGGATCGCTGGGGAGTATCATGGCAGATCACGCCGCGAACGCTCATGGAAGCATTCGCGGTTGGTGGTGCGGAGGGAAAGCGTGCTTTTGATGCGATGATGACCATGAAAAAGATAGACGTCGCTACTATTGATAAGGCACGAAAGGGGTAAAATGCAATTTTTACCACCTCTTGTATAATTAAACCGTTATTCATTTTTAATACATATTTACATGATAAATTATTGGGCAGTTCTTGTGTGCGGTGTTGCGAGCATGGTGGTTGGTTTTGTGTGGTACGGACCTCTTTTTGGAAAGACATGGATGAAAATCATGGGTGTCGAGCACATGACAGAAGAGCAAAAGGCGAGCATGAGAAAAAATATGTGGGGAATGTATCTCATTCAGTTTGTTCTCTCAGTTATCACTGCTGGCGTTCTTTCATGGCACATCATTAACTGGGCAGCTCCAGCTTCTGCGGTAGGAATCGCTATCTGCACATGGTTTGGTTTTGTAATGACTACGACAGCGGGTGGGGCACTCTGGAGCGGGAAGCCATCAAAAGTCGCATGGAAAATGTTCTTTATCTCAGCAGGTGCACAGTTTGTGACATTTATCGTAATTGGGCTCATCATTGGAGCGTGGAAGTAGATGAAAATAACCCTCTGCGGAAGTATCGGATTTTATAAGGAAATGGAAGTGGCTCGAGATGAGCTTGTGAAACTTGGTCATAAAGTAAAGATTCCGGAACTTGCCCTTGAAGTTCCAAAGCAATTTGGGGGAGGAAAGAAAGTCTATTTTGGAAAATATATTGAGGGTAATGGGGGAATGGATGCTTTTCCTGCAGGACACGAGATTTGGAATATGAAGGAAGGAGCAATCAGAGATCATTATGAAAAGATTGACTGGGCTGATGCAATACTTGTTATTAACCATGAGAAAAGGGGAATCGAGGGATACATTGGAGGGAATACGCTCATAGAAATAGGGGTGGCATTTTATCAAAAAAAGAAAATTTATATACTCAATCAGGTGTCTTCGGAACTCTCGTACAAGCAAGAAATACTAGGGATGAAGCCAATAATGTTGAATGGTATACTTTCTTTATGAAATTAATTCTCGGTTCATCTTCTAAATATCGCCAAGCTGTTCTGAAAGAACACAACTATGTATTTGAGGTAATGAAGCCGGATATAAATGAGAAAGCCATTCGTGCCGATGATTTCTATAAATTACCAATTCTCATTGCTCGTGAGAAATCGAAAGCACTCCAGTCCCGAGTGACCGAACCAGCACTCATCATTACTGCTGATCAAGTTGTTATTTGCGACGGAGAACTAAGAGAAAAACCAGAGACAAAAGAAGAAGCCGAAAGTTTCTTTAAAAAATACAATGAAGGATATCCTGCTGAGACAATATCAGCTCTTGTTGTATTTAATACGGTGACGAAGAAAAGTACCGAAGGCATTGATGTAGCCAAGACATTTTTTAAAAAAGTTCCGCCCGTAGTACTTGAAGAATTTATCGCAACAGGCGAGGCGTATCTCACGGCTGGTGGTTTTGATCATGATAATCCTATTCTTGCGTCATACATTGAGAGGATTGAGGGAACTGGAGATAGTATAAATGGAATGCCTGTGCATTTGCTCGAGAAATTGCTGAAGGAAGTTAAATAAAGATAGCCCTATAAATTAAATCGATTTTTGCTATACTTACTTTATGAAAATAACACGTCGTCAGGCATTATTAGTAGTTTGGGCAGCATGCATTATTGCGGTAGGTATTCTGGCTTGTAAGGCAACAGGAATGGCAGATTATGGCTGGATCGCAAGTCTTTCTCTTCTCGCTATTTCACTTGGGATTCCACTCATGCGAGCATTCACAGAATTTTCGAAGTAGTGTATGAAACTCCGCAACAAAGCCATTCCTGCCGCGTATCTCATTCTTGAAAAAGAAGGGAATTCATTATGAAGAAATAACTCTTGACGAGCTCAAAGGGGCGGGATTGTATACGCTGAAATAATCAAATAAAAAACCAGGACCAGCATTTCTGCGTGGCCCCGGTATTGCTTTAAACCGACTTCCTCACTTGATTTCCGATTGCCGAAGGTGAATTTCATCCCAAACGAGGACACTTCCTTGAGTATCCAAGGTGAGTTGAAATCCTTCGCACTCCCCGAGCTGGACGTTCAGGGTGCAGTCCTTTTCCCCGGTGTCAAAAAATGACATACATAAGGCTTGAATCAGGAGATTGTGACCGACGACAAGAGCTTTCCATGTGGGTTTCTTGGCGACGATACGAAGGATGTTCTCTTTTGACTCGCTGACTTTTGTTTCGAGAACTTGTCGCATCTTTGCATTTTGTTCGAACAGCATCCTTAAATTGAGGGGAGGAGAATGTGTTTTGAGTTCAGCACGAATGAGGTCATCATCCCAGTTTCCTTTAACAAGGAAAAGAGATGGCAACATATCGGTGAGTTCTCTCTCACTAATTCCAGCGACGACTCTCGCTGTACTCGCAGCGCAAGGTGCGGGCGATCTGAAAATGAAATCGAATTCTGGGAAACCAAGCTCATGTCGACACAGGGAAGCTTGATTTCTTCCTGTCGTCGATATTTCAGAACCGTCGTGATTTGCGTTTGCGTGAGTAAGAAGGACGAGTGTACGATTAGAATCTGGCATACGTTAGCTTTCTCGGTAAATGAGTTTAATTTGTTTGGTGAGTTACGAATCTAACTGCATTATGCCTCTGTAAACAGATTTGTCAACGCTTCCCACTGCAACTTTTTAGTCCAGCTATGCTACAATATTTCCATTATGAAAAACAAAATAATGCTTGCTCGTGCTGATATCGCGCTCCTCATCACTCGCCTCATCCTTGGAGGAATTTTTATTAATGCTGGCTGGAGCAAGATTTCCAATATGCCAATGATTATTGCCAAGTTCAGCACCATGCACATTCCGCATTTTCTGACCTATATTGTAGCTTACGGGGAATTCATCGGAGGAATCCTTCTTGTTCTTGGACTATGGGTTTCAATTATCGCTTCTTTTCTCTCTATCATCATGATCGTCGCAATCTACCTCACACGATCTGCAGGAATTGAAATGTGGGGCTTGCCGCTCGTCACACTCGGAGGTCTCGTTTCGCTTGTTGGAAATGGGGGAGGAAAATATTCGGTTGAGAGATTTTTCAAGAAATAGCATATTGAATGGAAACTAAAGAAACAATACTCTACGGAGTCCACCAGACTCCATTCGGAAAGTGCGTCATAGGAATACTCGGGCAGGGAGTATGCCATCTTTCATTTCTCGACACAGGAACAATACAAGAAGCGGAAAGGAAACTTAGTTCTCATTGGCCAAAAATCGAACTCAAAAAGCATGATGCAACGACCAAGAAATATGCGGAAAGAATTTTTAAATTGAGAAAGCCGGTGGTTGTTGTAATGAAAGGAACAGATTTTCAGAAAAAAGTCTGGGACGCGCTTTGTGAAATACCATTTGGACAAATGAGCTCATACGCCCACATTGCAGAAGCAGTTGGAACGCCAAAAGCTGTTCGGGCTGTAGGGACGGCCTGTGGCAAAAATTCAATCGCATTTCTCATACCATGTCATCGAGTTGTGACTTCTACGGGTAAACTTGGGGGATATAGATGGGGAGTTAAGAGAAAAAAGGCCATACTCGAGTGGGAGGCGAAGGGGTAAAGGATAATGTCTACTCGTTATTAGTCAAAAATACTTACAAGAAATTCGTCTATTTTTCTCTGGTCAAGATCGTAAAAGTTGAAATGCTCATTGTGTAGGTATGTTGCAAGTTTTACCCCGACAAACCTCCAGTGCCATGGCTCAAAAACATAGTATTTATTATCCTTTGGATATGAAAGAATAAATCCATAGCGGTAGGCGTTTGCCTGGAGCCAGCTGTATGCAGCAGTTCCATCAAATCCATCAAGCTGACCTCCAAGTCCAGTCGTAATGAGATCGACGGCAGTTCCGAGTTGGTGCTCCGAATATCCTTGGTCTGCAGAGAACTGGTTGGCCGTGCCGGAACCGTAGGTGACTTTGTAGTCTGTTTTCAGTGCCCTTTGTTCGTCAAAGGATCGGTATGCAGATGAAACATAGAGCTTTACTCCAGATCTTCCAGCATCATCGATCATTCTCTGGAGATATGGCCATGCCTCGGTGAGAAAATTGACAGTTTTTCCTTCGCTATACTTGTAGGCTTCGGGGATTTCAGTGAGACGAGCTGGGGCGTAATTTTCACTTAGGAAAAATACTTTTGAATATTTTGCGAGAAGTTGTGGGTCGGTCTTGCTTAATTTTTGAAGAGTTGTAACGGTTCCGGTAATTGTTCCGACTTGATCTTTGTAGACTCCGAGTTGCTCTTTGATTGTTCCAACATTTTGTTGTTCTGCTGTGAGGGCATTTGAAAGGGTGAGATGATTTTTCAGGACATCGGCCTGTATCTGTGCAGTTGTTGAGGCGAAGTTTGCTTCGAGGGATTCGATGTGTTTGGTAAGAGCAATAACATGTCCCGAAAGAAGGGAAATACGAATGACGCTGTAGATTGCTCCAACAATAAGAAGCACCGCAAGAGCTACAATTCCCCAGGTAATAGGGCTCAATTCCTTTAGTTTTTTGGTATCAAATTTACTCATATTTCTATTATATTCCTTTTAACAAAAGAAGCTACGCTTTCTTGAGCACGTCTTTTTTGTAGTGCTTGAGGTATGAGACGATGATGAAGCTAATAATTACAAGAAGAAACCATGAAGTAATTTTGTTGGCTGAGACAACAGTCCAGACGTGCACTTGGTCTGGATATTTCCATGCTCCCAAAAATGTCGAGATATTTTCTGCTATCCATATGAAAAAAGCTGTGAGAATGAATCCAACAGAAAGAGGCATCCAGCGTTTCTTTTCTATGACAGTAAAGTAGATTCTTGTTTTCCAAAAGACAATAAATACAGCAAGGATTAAAAATAGTCTAAAATCGTAGATAAAATGATTGGTAAAAAAGTTGAGGTAAATAACTGCTCCAAGAAAAACACTCAGGCCATAGGGCGGGGGATTTTTTAGTTCGATCTTAATTATTTTCCAAGCCTGGCTAATGTAGCTACCGACGGCCGCATACATGAATCCGCTATAGAGCGGCACCGTAGCGATCTTTAGAAATCCAGCTTCGGGATAACTCCACGATCCGACAAAAGAGCTCGTCTTGTACAGTTCAAGCACGAGTCCAACAATATGAAAAAGAAAGATGACTTTGACTTCGTCTTTTGTCTCAAGTTTTGTGTAGTAAAGAATAATCTGGATAACCACTGCCGCCACAAAAAGAAAATCATAGCGAGCAATTCCAAAAAGGGGAATGTGGTTTGAGATAAAAAGAAGTAGGAAAAATGATCCGGCAAAAATGCATGCCCTCGCCTCTTTTATTCCAAAAACAAAGAATTCATGGATGAATGTCTTGATGGGTGACATGAAGATAACACTATCGACAAAGGGCTTTGGAGTCAATTGCACATCGAGGTATACTTATCCCATGAAAGATAAAATAATTGTTATTACTGGGGCGAGTAGGGGATTGGGCGAATGTATGGCGCGCATTTTGGCAGAAAAGGGAGCAAAACTTGTAGTCTCAGCACGAAATAAGGAAGAATTAACTAGACTTGCCGAAGAGATTAAAGCAACTGTAGTTGTTGCAGACGTTACAAGAGAATCTGAGGTTAAAGCACTTGCAGAAAAAACAATTTCACAATTTGGGAAAATCGATATTTGGATAAATAATGCAGGAATTTGGATGCCAAAAGCATTATTTGAGGATATAGATATGAAGAAAGCCCATGAACTTTTTGAAGTAAATGTATTTGGAATGGCATATGGATCACAACAGGCAATTATCCAGATGAAAAAACAGGGGTATGGAATGATTGTAAATATTGTTTCAAGCTCGGCTCTCACCGGCCGAGCGCTCATAAGTATGTATTCAGCAAGCAAACACGCAGCGAGAGGGCTAACGGATTCAATTAGAGATGAACTGAAAGATAAAAATATTTCTGTAATCGGGGTATATCCTGGAGGAATTAAAACTCATCTTTTTGATGAAAAGAAACCTGAGGATTTCAAAGACTATATGGAACCACAGGATATTGCAGAGAAAATAATTGCAAACCTTGAGAAAGAAACCCCTGAACCAGAGCAGATACTCAAGCGACAGGGTCAGGTATTTACACGATAATCATCGGGAAAGGGGATTGAAAAAGTAGTATACTATACCCATGAACTCCAAAAAACTTGCAAGCATTGTGGTACTTGTGGCAGCGACATTTCTCGTGGTCCTCATTCTCCAAACCCTCGGGGACAAAACATACGAAAGAAATAAATACGCAAAACCTGTAGAAAAAAGCACTGTCCTTACAGAAGAGGAAAGAGCGGCACTTGAACAGGAACTCTACGATGCAGAGGTTAATGCACAGTGGCAGACAACGAAACTCGCGACTTTGAGGGGAACACCACATCCAGAAATAGTTGATGTATGGAAAGCTCAGGTTCTAAAATCAAAAGCAGGACTCAAAAAAGCTTTGAATGATGCGTACAGTGTGGCAGAAAATGCCGTGGAGAAAAGCGATATACCATTTGTTCAAAAGCAGAAAATTATAGCCGATGAAAAAAAGCAGGTTGATGCGCTCCTCAGTCAGTGGAAGAAGGCGATAGATTCTGGAACCCCACCGAGCACTCAGACGGTCAATAGTTATCTCGAAAAGATCCAGGATTATCTTGAGGACGTGAGAGATGTAATTGAAACGCTCACGCCTGAAAATTCAGGACTAACTCAGGAGCAGATTGATACGTACAAAAAAGAAATTCAGCAATCAATTGCCGAAGTAGAAAGTACGGTGACTGTCCTCGACCAGGCTCAAGCGGATGTAGCTCATGCAGAAGAGGAGCTCGAAGTTCAGGAACATGTTGGAGATCCAGAAGCCATTGATCACCAGACTCAGGAAGTGCTCGATGCTCAGGCAAAAGTAGCTGATGCCGAAAAAGCACTCGAAGAACACCCAAGCAGCCCTACAGAAATTTATATTCCTGAACCGTTTGATCCAAATATAAAAATCATCCCGCTTTTTGATCCAAGCAAGCCGCACCTTCTTCAGGATTAATTACAATATAGGCTACCTAGAACTGACTGATATCTCGAGGGTAGAAGAGATTGATGGTCCATTCAGAAGCGATTTTCACGCGCTTTCTCCATGAGTGGAAATTGAAAAGGTAAATAGTTCTCCAGATGAACCACATGAGAGGTCCTTTGAGAGTGACGCCAAAAATAGTTCCTGCCGCGTACCATTGTCCGAGGGAAACAAGAAGTCCTTTTTCCTTGAAGACAAATGGCGTGAGTTCCTGGCCTTCGATGTCCGCCATGATATTTTTTGCAGCAGCTTTTCCTTGTTGAACGGCGACTTGAGCAAGCATTGGCAAAGTTCCGGAGGCATCCCCGAGAGCAAAAATATGCTCCATCCCGACAACTTGAAGGAATTCATTTATCTTGATTCGTCCAGACTTTTCCTCCTTTGGAGCGCCAGGAATCTCTATGTACGAAGGCTTTACTCCAGCAACCCAGACAATAGTATTTCCTTCGAGAGTTTTTCCATCGCTGAAGATAATTTTTCCCGGTTCGACTCCGGTCACTTTCATGCTCGTCATTACTTTTACCCCGTCATGTTCGAGCTCCTTTTGGGCAATGATACGGAGGTTCTGAGGGAATTGTGAAAGGGGGTCGGGACTTGCTGCGACGAGATGTACACTCATGTCATCCTTGCTCATCCCCGATGAACGGTAGTATGAACAAAGAGTTTCTTTCATAAATTCTATAATTTCAGAAGCGAGTTCAACCCCTGTTGCTCCAGCTCCAACCACGATGCACGACAGAAGTTTTTGTCTTTCAGCTTTGTCTTCCGTAAGAGCCCCTTTTTCACATGAGGCAATGAGGTGGCGGCGGATAGCGAGAGCATCGTCGAGATTTTTTAGGGTAAATGCATTTTTGTCGGCACCTGGAGTTCCGTAGTAATTGGTCTCGGCTCCAGAAGAGACAATGAGATAGTCATAGGCAAAAATATGAGTCTTTGTTCCAACTTCTTTTTTAATTGGGTCAATAGTTGTCACTTCGTCTTCGACAAATTCAATATTTTCGTGACGGAAAATCTGTCGCACAGGTTCGATGACACTTGTCGGTGTAAGGCCTCCTGTCGCGACTTCATGGAGGAGGGGAGTGAAGAGGAAGTAATTTTTCCTGTTGATAATGGTGATCTCTATAAGATCAGTTTCGATAAAAGGCTTCAGATGCTTTGCAGCAAAAACTCCTCCAAAACCGCTTCCGATAATGACGACGTGGAATTTTTTCATTTACTCATATCTTAACGCCTCGATCGGATTTAGTCGAGATGCTCTTCGGGCAGGATAGTAGCCAAATGCGATGCCGATGAGTGCCGAAACACTAAATGCCAGAAGGACTGACATAAGGGATACCTGTGTCTGTATGATACCAAGAGATGAAACAAGTGTGGCAATACCCCAGCCAAGAATGACCCCAATTGTCCCTCCGATGAGGGTCAATGCTACAGCCTCTGAAAGAAACTGGATGTTGATGTCGTGACGAGTCGCTCCAATGGCTTTTCGAAGACCGATTTCTCGAGTTCTTTCGGTGACTGTGGTGAGCATCATATTCATAATTCCGATTCCTCCGACGACAAGAGAGATGCTTGCGATTGCTGCAAGGAAAAGGGTAAATGCATCAGTGACTTGGTTTAGAGTTCCAAGAATATCTGCTTGTGAAATGATAGAAAAATCTGCCTCATCGACTCGATGTTTTTTGATGAGAGCATCAGTGGCGAGACTTCGCACCACTTCCATTTTATCTTTGTCCGCTACGCTGATGGCAATGGTCGAGAGGTAGTCGACTCCAGTGAGAATTTTCTGCATTGTCGCCAAGGGAACGAACACCATATCGTCTTGATTTGCAATTCCAGATCCTCCTTTAGATTGAAGTACCCCGATAACTTTAAAAATAACCCCATTTATTTTGAGTGTTTGCCCGAGGGGATCGTCTGTGCCAAAAAGGTCACTCGCAGCTGTCGATCCGATGACTGCTACTTTTGCTAAGCTGCTATTTTGTGTATCGCTGAAAAATACTCCAGAGCTAAGGTTGAGATTTCGAATTTCTGCGTAGTCAGTGACGGTCCCAATGACAGTTGAATTGGTATTGTTCCCGAGAGAAGAGACAATCTGGAATCTTCGATCGAGTTCTGGGGCAATGAGATTCACATCAGGAATATTTGAAAGAACTTCTATGTCCTCATTTTTGAGGCTCTGTGCCGCCCCTCGTCCAGAAGAAACTATTCCTCTTCCAGGCTGGAGTGCTCCAGGAAAGATAGTGAGGAGATTTGAGCCTAGGCCTTCGATACTCGACTGAATGGAAGCCTGTGCCCCTTGTCCGATCGAAACCATGGAGATAACCGAGCCGATCCCAATCACGATTCCAAGCATGGTTAGTGCAGTGCGCACCTTATTTGCGGTGAGAGATGAAAATGTTTCGTGAAGAATATCTTTGGTTGTCATGTTACTTTTTATGAATAGTCCGCTTTGTATGTGCTCGCCCGTCACTCACTATTTGTCCGTCACGAATATGGATAATTCTATCGGCGTGTTCAGCAACGTCCTGTTCGTGGGTGATAAGGACAATTGTTCTCCCGTGGTCTTTATTGAGTCTCTGGAATGTTCCGAGAACGACGTTTCCAGTCTGGGTATCTAGGTTTCCTGTTGGTTCGTCTGCCAAGATGAGTGATGGGTTGTTTACAAGAGCTCGGGCTATCGCTACACGTTGGACTTGTCCCCCCGATAGCTGATTTGATTTGTGATCAAAACGGTTCTCGTCCATACTAGCATCCTTGAGTGCTTCAATAGCTCTCTTTTCTCTTTCATGAGGACTCACTCCAGCATAAATGAGAGGGAGAGTTACATTTCTAAGAACAGTTGCCCGAGAAAGAAGGTTAAAGGATTGAAAGACGAAACCGATCTTGTCCCTTCTGATTTTTGCAAGCTCATCATCTGAAAGTTTTGAGACGTCGTGTCGGTCTAGCTTGTATTTTCCTGAGGTTGGTGTGTCGAGAGCTCCAAGAATGTGCATCAGAGTTGATTTTCCTGATCCCGATGGTCCCATGATTGCAACAAATTCTCCATCTTCAATAGTAAAGCTCACTCCGCGAAGGGCATGAGTTTCATTATCTCCATTTGAATATGTTTTTGTAATGTTGTTGACCTCAATCATGAATGATAGAAATAATGAAAGACTAGCGGGTGCGGTTTGCGTTCTGAATTATATTTCTCTGACCCCCTCCAAATCCCGAGAAGAGTGTGGGTGTGGCTGTTGAAGCAGATGCAGCTCCAGTTGTGATTGTTCGTATGACAATCGTCTGTCCTTCGTTGAGGCCCTTTAGTATCTCCGTATTCGCATCGTCAGATTGTCCAACAGTTACTGGAATTTGTTGTGGGGGAGTCGCGGAACTTATAGTAGTTGTTTTTGTGCGGCTATTTGTAGCTAGTGCGGCTGCTCCTGTATCAAACGCTTCAACATACGTTGCCTTACCCTTACCTTTGATTGCCCCGGCTGGCACAACGATGATGCCTGTTTTTTCTTCGGTAATAATTGTAGCGTCAACGCTCATTCCAGGAAGGATTCTTTCATCACCTCCTTCAAAGATAATTTTAATATTGTATGTTACTACTCCCTGACTCTGTGTTCCAACAAGGTCGACTGAATCTACAACTCCTGTCACCTCGAGTCCTGCGATTGCGTCAAATGTCAGTTCTACTCGATTTCCTTTTTTGACTTTGACCGCATCAACTTCATTCAAAGGAATTGTTGTTATCTTTTTGCTACTTGAAAGAGTTGCAATAATAGTTCCGTTTCCAGCTTGATCGTAGACTTTGACAGGGATCCTCCCAATCACTCCGTCAAAAGGAGCCCGGATAAAATATTTCTCATACGTTCTCTGTTTTTCCGAAAGCGAGAGCTTTTGTGCTTTGATATCGAGATCATCAGCACCTTTTTCGAGGGTCGTAATTGCATCAATTCCACTCTCGATGCTGTTTTGTGAAGAAAGAAGAGCAGATACATGTGAGTTTATTTCGCTGAGCCATGTATTGATGTTTGCAGCTGCTGTGACTGCTACAGAAGGGGAATAGTCTGGTTGGGAGACGGTTATGAATGTGACCGCTGTCTGTGCTTCACGGATCGTCTGAGCGACATCCTTGGCGAAATCATAAGTTTTGGCAATTAAGTCATCAATACTCTCGCGAGAACTATTTTTATTGAGGGAGTTGTATTGGGTAAGGATGACTGAGTATTTTATATTTGTTTTGTCATACATTTCTCCCGCAGTTTGTCGGTATTCTCTTCCGGTTTGTGTGAAATTTTGATTTTGATTGTTGCTGAGGTATCCAGTATTGCTGTAGAGCATGTCCTTTAGTCCGTTCATTATATCTGGTACATCGAGAAATGTTGCTGCAACATTATTAAACCCATCACTGTAGGATTTTGTGAGATTATTTTTTGCACTGTTGAGATCTGCTGTGTCGGCAGGCTTGACGAGTTTCTGATATGCAATTTGAGCATTTTGAAGATCAACAAGAGCGTCATGTGCGTCGAGTGTTGCAATGATGTCTCCGGTTTTTACCTGTTGTCCCACACTTACTTTGATACCGGTTATCTTTCCCGAAACTTCACTTGTAATGTCGAGCTGGTTTTCAGATGAAACCTGACCACTTCCTGTGACGGTTTGAGTGATTTTCCCCCGAGTTACTGGAGCCAGCACATACTGAGGGATAGCGGTGCTTGCAAATGCTGTCTTGTAAATATAGTAGCCTCCACCGAGGATAATAATAAGTGCTACGACGCTTATTTTTTTGTGATTTGCAATGTATTTTTTTGTTGTTGAAAGTAATTTCATTTGGCTTTCATTATAGCACCTAAGTGGGTGGGGAAGAAGGTGCCTACTTGACTAAATGGACTCATCTGTGCTATAATAGTACCAGAAACACACAACTGGCATGGTGCCGGGTGGGTGTAAGAAAACAGAAAACTCCGAAAAAACCATACCGAAAGCTCATCTCATGAAAAAAATGATTCAAACACTCGTCGTTATCGCCTTGGCCGTTACATTCGTTGGTTGCAAGACCAACAGCGGTCACCGGGCGGCGGTACTCCAACAGCCTCAAGATAATTCAGGTTACGACCATGGGGTTCAGGGTAACATTGGTTACATGGGACCGAAAGCAACCAACCGAGTGGAGGTTGATCTGCGGTTTGTCGGGCACGGGCCTGCGCCCAAGATTGTTATTCCTGGGCCGCCCTCTGGTGGGCAAGAGGATCCTCAATCTTCGCAACCCCAGCAGCCCCCGAAGCCGTACAGCAATCCACCATTTCCGCAGTACCGTCCTCAGTCCAAGGTCAAAATCTTTGACCTCAGCCGCGGGATGGCTGCATGGCATGCGACGCCAGGAACACCGATCGGCGCGTCAGTGCTTCCACCGAAGCCACTTCGGAATGTTGAAGTGAACACCTCAGTTGCTTGGAACGGTGGTGCGGCGTACGACTACAACTACTCGCAGGGGTCAGAGGGTGGTGCGACGGTGATCAATGGTCAGTTGGCATCTGGTTCAACTTACACATGGCAAAACCAATCCGAAAGTTTTCAGGCACCCGTTCCGTGTCCGCCATATGGTGGCTACGCGAATGTGGCGACTGTGAACTATGGTGGACTGACCTACAACTCTGGGGGTTGGCAGAAGCAGGACAACTACTACTCAACAGGTGGTGGAGGTTCTGGCCAGTATCCTGGCTATCAACGATCGTTTAATAACGGTCCTTCCACAAATTATAAATACACAGGTGGAAGTAATTATCACCACTGATCCCAGTCAGTTTCAGAGGAGCCCATCGATTCAATCGGCGGGCTCTTTCTTCTTTGTGGTATAGACAAAAAATAAGGATAGGTGTAGACTTTTTTTAGTTGCAGTTCCCACCTCCTACCTGTTTCTTTCTTTCTCTCCAATTAGGTAGGGCTTGATGTTCTTCTTTGAAATTACCTGTGGGGTTTCTACTCTACAGTTTGTATGGGTTTGGTTTCATCTTAGAATTGGGGCTCGCATCGCAAGGTGTGAGCCCCTTTTATATATGCTATAGTTTTCTTATTCAATGAAACAATTCATCACCCATTCCCTCGAGGAAACTCAAAAGCTAGCTCATGACTGGCTCGCGTCTTTGGAGCAACTCAAAGACGAGGCACTCATTGTTGGTCTCTATGGAAACTTAGGAGCAGGGAAGACAGCGTTTACTCAGGCAGTTGCGAGAGAACTTGGAATCGAGGAATTTGTAACAAGTCCGACATTTGTCATCGAAAAAATATACGAGACAAAGCACTCTATTTTTAAAAGACTTATACATATAGATGCGTATCGACTTGAGAAGGGAAAAGATTTGCAGGCGCTTGATTTTGAAAAACTCATGGAAAATAGGAACAATCTAATCATCATCGAATGGCCAGAGAATGTGAAAGACATCTTACCTGAGAATCATCACAAAATACATTGCGAATTTGTCGACGAAAGTACTAGGAAGTTTGAATTTGAAAAATAAAAAGTACCCGATCCGCTTGCGCGAACTGGGCACTCTGTTGCAATTTTAGGGTTCCGTTATTCCCTCATCTCTGAGTCATTTCGAGAAATGTTTGCTGGAATTTGAGGAGTGCGGGTAGGACGTTGCTGTCGGGAAGAAAGGACATCCAATTCCCCGACCGGAGGAATATACTGAATCCTGATTCGTCCATGTCTACCCCGTCTATAGGACTAGCATGTTTCTGAGACATGGCGTACATCATGGCTTGATGAGCTGCTAATTCTACTGCCCGCTCTCGATTACCGAACACCATGACTTGGTTTGTTTCTTGTGTGATCGTATTTTTTTCCACTGCAATCCAAAGATTGCAGTCCCCCATCATTGCCACTTTTCTGCTGATACTATTATTTCCAAAACCGGTGACATTCGATCCTCCACAAAGTATCAAAAACATCTTTTCTGGAATTTCTTGATTTGGAATTTTCATACAAGGCGTCTTTCTTGGGTTGGTGATTTGTACTCTTGCTTAACTCTATAATTTATTTTTAATTAGTCAAGGAAATTCCAAAAGCTTTAATTCACCCCCATTTCATGTACAATGTATTCATTATCCATGCCTGAAAACCAATCACAACCAAAACGCCTCGTTCTTCTCGATTCCCACGCTATCATCCACCGCGCATATCACGCTTTGCCTGATTTTGCCTCGCAAAAAGGTGAGCCGACTGGAGCACTCTATGGTCTCGTAGCGATGCTCATAAAGATAATAGAGGAGCTAAAGCCAGATTATCTCGTGGCTTGTTACGACCTTCCGGGGCCGACCTACCGGCACGATGCATATAAAGGCTACAAGGCTCAGAGAAAAAAGACTGATGACGAGCTCTCGGCTCAGATCGACAGGTCAAGAGATATTTTTAAGGCAATGAATATTCCGATGTATGACAAGCCCGGATTTGAAGCGGACGACATGCTCGGGACGATTGTTGAAAAGACACTCGACAATCCAGAGATCGAAGTCATTGTAGCTTCCGGAGATATGGACACTATGCAGCTCATTTCAGGTAAAAAAGTCCAGGTCTATACTCTCAAGAAGGGGATAAAGGATACGATTTTGTACGATGAAAAAGGAGTGAAGGAACGATTTGGATTTGGTCCAAAGCTTCTGCCGGATTACAAAGGACTTCGAGGAGATGCATCCGACAATATTATCGGGATCGTTGGAATCGGAGAAAAGACTGCAACAACTCTCATTACAGAATTTGGAACGATTGAGAAAATGTATGCCGAGCTTGAAAAATCAAAAGGTGTTGAAAAATTTAAAAAAGCTGGAATCAGTCCGCGTATTATTGAGCTTCTAAAGAATGGAAAAGAAGAGGCAGAATTTAGTAAAATGCTTGCGACTATTCGCCGTGATGCCCCGATTGATTTTTCATTGCCAGAAAAAAGGTTTGCTGAAGCGATTGATTTTGAAAAAGTGGGGAAGCTGTTTCATGAGCTCGATTTCAAGACTCTTGGAGCGCGACTCAAAGCTGCTATTGCTGGAGATGACGCGGGAATTGCGAGAGAAGTTAAAAAAGAAGAGGAGAAAAAAACTCAAAATATCTTGAGTCAAAATATTGATCCGGAGGAGCTCAAGAAAACTTCCGTCGCTCTTTGGGTACTCAATTCAAATCTAACAAATCCTGGACTTGAAGAAATTTTTGCATACACAAAGACTGATGATTTTAAAAAGGCGACAGAGTACATTTTTTCTGAACTCAAAAAGCAGGGGTTGTATAAAGTGTACGAAGAAATAGAACTTCCGGTCATTGCCCTCATTGATAAAATGGATGCGAAAGGAGTGAAGATCGATGTTGATTTTCTGAAGGATCTTTCAAAAACCTATCATGTTGAGCTTGCGAAGCTTGAAAAAAAGATCTGGGAATATGCAGGAATTGAATTTAATGTGAACTCGCCAAAGCAGCTCGGGGAAATTCTTTTTGACAAAATGCTCCTCACTGCAAAAGGCCTCAAAAAGACGAGCGGGGGAGCTCGATCGACCCGTGAGTCCGAGCTCGAAAAACTTCGTGATGCGCATCCCATTGTGCCTCTTCTCTTTGAATACCGGGAACTTCAAAAGCTTCTCTCGACATATATAGACACAATCCCGACTCTTGTTGATGACAACAACCGTCTCCATGCGCACTTTATCCAGGCTGGTTCGACGACAGGAAGAATGGCCTCTCAGGGTCCAAATCTCCAGAATATTCCCATAAAAACTGATCTAGGAAGAGTGATTCGCAAGGCGTTTATTGCTGAAAAAGGCTTTGAGCTTGCTGCTTTTGATTATTCCCAAATCGAGTTGCGCGTTGCTGCTTTTCTTTCTGGAGATCAAAAACTTATCGAGATTTTTACAAAGGGTGAGGATGTTCATGCTGCGGTCGCTTCGGAAGTCTTTGAAGTTCCTCTCGACAAAGTTACCTCCGAAATGCGCCGCAAGGCAAAGGTTATCAATTTCGGAATTCTCTATGGAATGGGAGTGACGGCGCTCCGGCAAAATCTTGGTAAGGAGACTGAGAGGGCAGAAGCACAGAAGTTCTATAACGATTATTTTGAAAAATTCTCGGGTCTCGCGACTTACCTCGACAGAGTCAAAGCCGAGGCTGCTCGAAAAGGCTACACAGAGACGTTTTTTGGTCGTCGGAGATATTTTGAGGGAATCAATTCAAAAGTTTCATTTATTAGGGCAATGGCGGAGAGAATGGCTATCAACGCTCCGATTCAGGGAACGAATGCCGACATTGTAAAGATCGCGATGAAGAAGATCGATACATATATAGAGGAAAATAATCTGGCGGATTCTGTTTTTGTCATTCTTCAGGTCCATGATGAACTTGTCTATGAAATAAAGCAGAGCGTCGCTTCAAAAGTTATTCCCGAAATTAAAAAAATGATGGAGACTGTCGTCGATCCAAAAGATATTTATGGAATTGTTCTGAAAGCCAATGCTGCTTCTGGGAAAAATTGGGGAGAACTGAAATAACCCACTACATTTACTATGATGTACTTTGTTCATGGAACTGATGTCGACAAAGCGCGAGCCAAAGCTCACGATCTCGTTGCCTCATTACAAAAGAAAAAGCCCGATGCATCTTTTTTTAAAATGGATGCGGAGAACTTTGACGTAGCACGTCTCCAGGAATACATAGGAGGGCAGGGACTTTTTGAACACAAGTACATCGTTCTTCTCGACCGACTTGTTGTTGATAAAGCTAGTAAGGAAGATTTTATTGAAAAAATAAAGGAAATTTCAGAATCTGAAAATATTTTTATTATTCTTGAAGGGAAACTTGATAAAGCCACCATTTCGAAAATAGAAAAGAAATCTGAAAAAACTCAGGAATTTATTCTTGCTGAAAAAGCTTTTAAGGAACCCTACAATGCTTTTGCTCTGGCCGAAGCTCTTGGAAAAAGAGACAAGAAAAATCTCTGGATTCTTTACCGAAAGGCTATTGATAAAGGCGATGCACCTGAAGCACTTCACGGAATGCTTTTCTGGAAAGTAAAGACGATGATTTTGAACTCTATTTTTGGGGTATATACGAAAGAAGAATTGCACAAATTGTTGCAGCAACTGGTTGTTGTATACCATGATTCAAGAAGAGGAAAACACGAACTGGAGACAGGACTCGAAACGCTTATTTTGAGCCTCTAGGTCAGAGTTTAATTGCGAATTTCGGTTTGCCAATGTATTATGGAAATATGTCCATATTCACGTATATAAAGAAGCACTCAGTTGTAAGTGTTGTTTTCGGTCTAGGAGTTGTTGTCATTGCTATAATTGGAGGAAGAATTGCTTCACGGAACAGTGTTCCTGTTATGTCGTCCTACGGGGCAAAAGGTGTAGTTTTGGCTGAAGTAAGGGACTTTAGAAGTGATGCCTCAGTTGTTTCTGCTGATGGGGTTGTTGAGTCAGTTTCTCAGGCTGATCTCAAAAGTCAGATTTCTGCCCCGGTTGCGATGACGTATGTATCTATCGGCGATATGGTAAATAAGGGGCAGGCGATTGCTGAGCTTCAAAACGCCGACATTCGCGCCCAACTTGACCAAGCTCGGGCGACACTTGCTCTTGCCAAAGGACAGTACGATACCGGAACGATTTCTGTCGATTCTGCTCGACAGTCAGCTCTTGATCGGATTCGTGATACATACCTCAAGGCGGATGACGCAGTAAATATCCAGATCGGCCAGTTTCTCTTTAACAGGGACTCAGGAAGCGTGCAGCTCGTCTCTCTTATCACTGATTCGAAAATTTACAATAACATAAGTACACAGTGGACCGATGTGGGGAATATTTTTTATTCATGGAAAGTAAATATTGATTCTTTGACGAATACTTCAGCTGATGCCGAGATTGATGCTGCTCTGGCTCTCGCTCAGAAAAATGCAGCAGCCGTGAATCGTTTCCTTGATCTTGTTTCAACAGCTCTTGTGAGTATTACGAATAGTTCAAGTGTTGAGACTCTGCCAATTATTGCTGGATGGAAACAGACGGTCGGCACGATTCGTACTTCTATGAGTGCCGCAACAATTAGTCTCACAAGTGCTCAGTCTGCTTTTGCAAATGCACGAAGTTCTCACACCTCTCCCGGTCAAGCACAAATTTCTTCTGCGGAAGCGGGAGTCAAGAATCTCGAAGCCCAGCTCGCAAAGACGATCATAACAGCACCACTTTCGGGAACTATCGCGGCGCTTCCTCTCAGAGCAGGAGAACTTGCTTCTCCAGGACAGCTCATTGCAACCGTGGTGGGTTCGGGAGGGCTCCAGGTGAGGGCGTACGTAAGCGGGGAAGATCTGGCACGTATTCAGAAAGACGCTGAGGTAACCATCCGAGGATCTATCAAGGGGAGAGTTATAAGTATTGCACCGAGTGTGAGTCAGGCCAATAAGAAGGCTGAGATAAAGATTGCTATTACTGATCCAAAGACAGCAAATCTCGTCGTAGGGGAAAGTGTCCAAGCTCTCATTAAGGCCGATTCAATGGCTTCTATTGCCGAGACAGCTGCTACGTCTGGAACATATATTTTGCCAATTCAGGATGTAAAAATTGTCCCTGGTGATGCGTATGTCTTTACCATTGATTCTGAATCAAAAGTCAAAAAAGTTCCTGTAATTCTTGGTGAGGTGAAGGGAGATTTCATTGAAGTCAAAAGCGGACTCGATGACAGTATGAGTATCATTTCCCCAGTCTACGAGCTTAATGAGGGGGATGTCGTTCGCGTACAATAAACTATGAGTAATAATAACGAGCATTCATCCGACAGTCGCTATCTTGATCGCCTCGAGTTCCGTCCGGAACTGAGGAATATGTGGCTTTACTTCTTTATAAAGAATTTCCGTGTGGTGATTCTTCTTATTCTCATCATTTCAGGATGGGGGATATATTCTTTTTTGAGCCTGCCAAGAGAATCAAATCCTGAAGTCAAAATTCCTATTGCCATCGTGAGCACATTGTACCCTGGAGCTTCTCCTTCGGATGTCGAGGAATTTGTTACAAAGAAAATTGAAGCGGAACTTTCCGGTCTCAAGGGTTTGAAGAAACTTACTTCGAGCTCTCTCAATTCGCTCTCTTCGATCACGGTTGAATTTAATGCAAAGGAGGATAAGGACGACTCGATCAGAAGACTTCGCGACAAGCTTGGAAATATTCAGTCAAAGATTTCAACTGATGCGGAGGATCCACAAGTCATAGAGGTTTCTCTCGACGATACGCCTATCTGGTCGATTTCGATCACTGGTCCGTACGATGGATTTACTCTTAGGAAATATGCCGAGGAGATTCAAGATGAACTCGAAAAAATTCCTGGCGTAAGGGAGATTCAAGTTTCTGGAGGTGATGAAAAGGAATTCGAAATTGCTTACATTCCTGAGAAACTCCTTTTTTATGGCATAACAAGCCAGGATGCAAATCAGATTGTTATCGCAACAAACACAGCTATTCCAGCCGGAAACTTTGAGACTGGAAAATTTGTCGTGCCGATTAGATCTGACGCAAGAACAGTTACCGCTTCAACCATTGCTTCAATTCCCGTCGGGCATACTGACAGTGGTGCAACAATATTTCTCCGCGACATTGCTCGGGTGAGTGAGACAGCTCTCAAAAAGACCGCCTACTCTCGTTTCTCGATCGGAGGTTCAGAACCAAGGAATTCGGTAAACCTTTCTCTTATCAAACGACAAGGATCTTCGGTTCTTGATACCGTCGACACTGCAAAAGCCACGGTCGAAAAAACGATCGCCACATTTCCTCCTGGAGTAAAGTACGATGTTTCATTTGATCTTGCCTCGCAGGTGCGTGAGGACTTTGATCAATTGGGCCACGACTTCCTCCTTACTGTTCTTCTTGTCGCAATCATTCTTTTCCTCATTGTCGGACTCAAGGAAGCCTTCGTTGCCGGACTTGCCATTCCTCTGGTGTTTTCTGTTACATTTGGTGTACTTCTTTCTCTAGGAATCACTCTAAACTTTCTTTCGTCCTTCTCTCTTATTTTGGCTCTCGGTCTCCTCGTTGATGATGCAATCGTGGTTGTTTCTGCAACAAAACAGTATCTCAATTCAGGAAAGTTCACACCAGAGGAAGCCGTTCTCCTTGTTCTCAATGATTTTAAGTGGGTTCTTACGACAACGACTTTGGCAACAGTTTGGGCATTTCTCCCACTTCTTTTTGCTTCAGGAATCATGGGGGAATATTTAAAATCAATTCCAATTACCATTTCCATTACCCTCACTGCTTCGCTTCTCATTGCCCTTATGGTGAACCATCCTCTAGCTGCTGTTCTTGAGCGCATTCGCCTTACAAAAAGATTTTTCTTCATCATTGAGGCAGTGATCATCCTCGTTGCGGGTGTGATGTTCTATATTGGAAGCATTCTTGCAATTGTCCTTGGAGTTATCGCCCTCGTTATCGAAGGTTACCTCATCTGGTGGTATGAAAAAGATGGAAAGAGAATTCTTCGTGAAAATGCATTGAAAATGGAGAGGGAATGGAAGAGTGATGACCTCATTAGACAGAAGCTTCACGAGCAGGGAAGCAAGCAACACTCGAGTTTTTCATCAAAACTGATTCATGGAATTGTCAATTTTCATCAGTTCTTGCCTATTTATGAAAAATATTTTAAGTATTACATTCTCGACAAAAAGCGTAGAAAAAGAGTAATTAGCTCGGTCATTGTACTTTTTGTTTTTGCTGTTGGTCTCGTCGCTACTGGTATAGTGAGGACGGAATTTTTCCCGGTTTCAGATCAGCAATACATTTATGTTGATATGAAGGCTCCTGTCGGTACACGTCTCTCCGAAACAGATATTCACATTCGTGAGGTCGAAGAGAAGCTTCTTGGATATGAGGATGTCTCAAATTTCTCGACTATCGTTGGACGACCGAGTGCAAATGGGGGATTTGTAGGAGGAAATGGCTCTTCAAATCTCGGCTCGATCACCATTACTCTCAAAAAGAAAGAAGAGAGAAAGATGAAATCATACGAACTGGCCGATATTATCCGAAATGACCTTTCAAAAATACAGGATCCGAGTCTCTCGATCGAAGTTTCCATTCCCGCAGGAGGTCCTCCTGCTGGAGCGGCATTTGAAGGGAGGATAATGGGGGACAACCTCGATGTGCTTACACAAATTGTCGCAGATCTTCGACCGCAACTCGCTTCGATTCCCGGGGTGATTAATGTCGGAGTTTCTCAGAAGGATTCTGTTCCTCAGTACACATTTGTTCTCGATCCCACACGAATGGAACAACATGATTTGAATGCCGCCTACGTAGGATCGGTTTTGAGAACAGCAGTTGCTGGAATTGAACTTACCAAAATTATCAAAGATGAAAAAGAAGTGAAGCTCATTGCGACATTTGACCAATCGACCATTCCAAACCTTGCTGCTATTCAGAACATGCAGATTCTCAACATGAGAAAACAGCCGGTTTTCCTCAAAGATGTTGCTACAATTGAACTCAAGCCTGCTGTTGATGTCATTACCCGAATCGATCAGAAGAGAACCATTCTTCTTTCGGCCGGTGTTGACTCATCAACAAACGGTCAGCTCGTTCTCGCTCAATTCCAGAAAAAGATTGCCGACTACAACATGCCTTCTGGATATCAGATTGTGTTTGGTGGTGAAAATGAGCAGAACGCTGAGTCAGTGATGTCCATTCTTCGCGCCATGATTATTGCTCTCATTCTCATTGTTGCTACTCTCGTTATTCAATTTAATTCATTCAGAAAAGCTCTCATTGTTCTCGTGCCGATTCCTCTTGCTTTGATTGGGGTATTTATGGGTATGGCGATCTTTGATGTTCCATTGAGCTTCCCAGCTTTGATCGGAGTTCTGGCCCTCTTTGGTATCGTGGTCAAGAACGCCATCATCCTTGTTGATAAGATAAATATAAATATTAAAAGTGGAATTGAGTTCGAAGATGCTGTCGCTGACGCCGGTAAGTCCCGTCTCGAGGCAATCTTCATTACCTCAATCTGTACCATCATGGGTATCCTTCCTGTAACATTCTCAAATGAGTTCTGGATGGCCCTCGGCAGCTCTGTCATCTTTGGCCTTACGCTCTCGTCCTTCCTCACGCTCTTTCTCGTCCCGGCGTTCTATCTTGTGTTTGTTAAAAGAGATGACAATATGTAGGCAAACTAAAAGCCCCGAAACATCGCGGGGCTTTGAGGTTCTTGGAGAACCATGTGTTATCGCTCACTTTCTTCACGCAGCGGTGCTGCCAGAGGTAAACTGTGGCCGATAGTGGAGCAAGTGGGGGGAATGCCAAATTCATTGATCTTGTATTTTTCCTTGGATGCAAGACAGATTGGATATTTATCAAGTATCCTGTTTTTGTCTTCTTCCCGCATGACCTTGATCGGACTATTTTGGCGATACCAGGTTTCAACTTCTTCATTGAGCCGTACGAGGTTCATGATGCAGGCTTTTTTGTGAGTCTTTGACTGGCCAGCCCGATACATTGGGATGAGGGTTGCCGAGAGCAGAGCAATTATTGCGAGGACGACGAATAGCTCGACGAGCGAGAATCCATTCCGACAATTCAGTTTTTTCATTCAATTCTTTCTAGCACACGTTCTAGCACACGTTTGTTGTTTCCGTGTGCGTTTCTGAGGAACTTATATCATGGATTCTATTGCTTGGCAACCTTGTCGCTCCTTACTTTCAAAAGACAAATAAATCCAAAAACAATAAACGCTGAGACTGCGAGAGTTGCAAGTCTGTAGCGGTCACTTCCGAGTGAAATAAATCCCGAAACTACGAGACCCCAGACAATAGGTCCTGCAAAAGAAGAAACCCTCTCAACGAGGCCGAAGTATGAAAAGGCGAGGTTATGTCCTCCAAGGGGAGCGAGGTACGACATGACTGATCTTGAGACAGCCCAGCTTGCTCCAAACCAGAAACCCATGAGAGTTGTGGCGATAATGAAAAGAGTAAAGTTGGTGACGAAGGCAATTGAAGGAAGAATAAAAAGCCATCCGCCAACGAGGAAGAGAAGAGTTTTCTTGTGGCCAACTTTGTCGGCAATAAGTCCAGATATCATTCCTCCCATTGCTGACGTTAAAAGAATACCTATCATGATATATGTTTTAATTGCATCTGAAATATGCCAAACTTGCTCCATAAAAATGGAAAAGTTATTGGCAGCTGTAAGGACTGCATCGTTAAAAAAGAAATATGAAAGCATGAAAAGGGCGATTCCAGGGAAAAGAAAAAGCGCCTTCGTGCTTGTAAGAAGATTCCGAACCTCGTTCTTTATTTTGAGCTCAGGACGAACTTTTTTTGGTTCGTTAAAGAATATGAGCATTGGCAGAGCAAGGATGGCAAAAAGAATAATTGCCGGGAAAAGAGTCTCAACTCTGAAAGCAGAATGGAAAATACTCCAGTGGCCAGAAGAAAAAGGAAGTACAACAAGAAGTCCGACGAATTGCCCGACATAATTTGCAGCAATTCCTATTCCAGAAGTTCTTCCTCTTTTTCCTTCGGAGGCAATGTCATTTAAAAGGGGAGTATAGAAAGTAAAGGTAAGAAGATAGAAATAATTAGCGAAGGTGAATAATCCAAGAGCCAAAAATCCCTTATCATACATAGCACTTACAGCGCATCCGATATAAAATATAACTGCAAGAACAGTACTTACTCGCAACCCGGTTATTCTTCTAAAAAATCGATCGAGAAGAAGTCCAGTAATCGGTACAGTAAACAAAAGAAGTACAGCGGCAACTGTAAAAGTGAGATTGAGATAAATGTCGGCAATACCCTGATCGACTACAATCCACTGGCCAAAATAGAAGAAAAAGACTATTGAAAGAATAGAATTTGCGAAATCGTAGAGTGCCCAGAGGAAGATATTTTTCCGAGTATTCATTTGTGCGCCCAGTAGGAATCGAACCTACGACCCACTCCTTAAAAGGGAGATGCTCTACCGACTGAGCTATGGGCGCATATATGACTGCGAGCAAAACTATAGCATACTCAGGCCAAAGTTCAATTTTTGAGAGGCAATGAGAATGAGAACTGGCTTCCTTTACCCGCCCCTTCGGAGGCTACCCAGATTTTGCCCTCATGGTGCTGGATGATCTTTTTTGATATGAAGAGGCCGATTCCCATGCCCTCAGTGTCGGAGGAACGGGCTTTGTCGGAGCGGTAGAATTTTGAGAAGATCATTTTGAGCTCGCTTTCCATCATTCCAATTCCGTCGTCTTTGACCGAGAAGACGGCGTTGCCATTATCGTTGAAAGAAGTTACTGAAATCTTTCCTGATTCTGGAGTGTAATGAATTGCATTCTCAATAAAAGTTTGGATAACGAATTTAATTCGGAGTTCATCACAGGGAGCTGTGAGTCCCGGCGTGTAATTTGTTTCAACAAACAATTTTTTTGTCGTGATCTGGAGAGAAAGGGAAGCAATTACTTCTGCAGCAAGAGCGGAGATGTCGTGAGATGTTTTCTGGTAATCGTAATCACCCTTTTCTGTTTCTGAGGCATTTGCGAGGATGTCTGTTAGCTCGATGAGCTTGCTGTTTGAATTTTTGATATATTCAATCTGGGCTAGACCTTCATTTGAAAGATTTTCAGCCTTGAGATTTTCTGTCGCCCATTTTATGGTGGTCAAAGGCGTGCGGAATTTGTGGGTGACTGTTGTAATGAATTCGTACTTGAGAATATCTGTGGTACGGAGATTTTTCCAGACGAGGGTGCTGATTGTTGCCACGAGAATTCCCGATACAAGAGCCGTAACCCATGAAGGATATCCTGGATATGCTGCCACGATAAATGTGTGGAGATAATTGAGGATGAGGACAATTGCCCCGACTACAATAACAATAATTGAATAGAAAAAGGCCTGCTGCGCGATCACTTTTACGTTAAGAAGGCCGTATTTTACGGCACCATAGAGAAACGGGACAGCGAACATAAGGCCGAATGCCATGCCCCAGAGAGGGTCAATCTGTATGTTGTAGACGAGAAAGTTTGGGATGAGACCAACAAGGTAGGTGACAATGATGGCATAGGTGAAATATTTGTACTGGAGTCTCTGGTCATGCTCCACCGTCTTTTTCCAAGCCGTTGCCATTTTGTAGGTTATGTAAGGAACAATGAGGACATAGAGGTAGACAACCCGAATCCAATTAAATACTCCTGGAACATAATAATTTGGGAAATACATTTTTGGTTCTGAAGGAAGGAAGAAAAGATTAGGATAGAATGAAAAGAAGATCGTGACGCCAATCGCAACTCCATATGAAATGGCGATTATATAACGGTCTTTCCATTCCTGATCAAGAAGAGCAAGAACACTATGAAGATTGAATGCTCCAACAAAAAGCATTGAGAGATTGAACATGAGGATAGTTCGTGAAAGAAGAGGATCGGTGATGTTGACCCCGATTACATGTGAGACGACAAAGAAAAGAGCAGCGACACCGGTGAGGCCAAGGGCGATGTTTGCACGGCGTCGCGATCCATTCAAAAAGACGAAGAGAGAAAGTCCAGCAAGGGCGACTGCTGAAGCGATACAGATGATATTGTGCGCGACAAGATGAAAGCTTGCGAACATGGTTTTTTAAAGAGGCATATCGATCGAGAACGCACCAGGACCTGTGAGGAGAAGGCACAGTGAAATGACGAGGAGGATGAAGTAATAGTTGATACCATTTGTGAGAAATGCTCGGTTTTTAACCTTACGAACAAGATGAGTGAGGAAGACGAGCGTGGTGAGAAGGGCAATGAGCTGCGTCAGGAAACCAATTACGAGGCAGATTCCGAGGAAGGCCTCAAATGCGACGCAAGCCATTTTCATTCCCTTGCTTTCTTTGTCCTCGCGGCGGGTTCGTCGGTATGCCCAGAAAAGAAAGACAATTCCTAGAGTGAGCCGAAGGAGTAATGGGGAGAATTCCTGGTATGTAAGGAGCCATGGAAAAAGTGAAAGCATGGTATTGATATTTAATTAAACTCTTATATAGTGTCTTTATGATACCACAGGAAAGCGAAATCTGTCTGGCACTCCACAACATCCGAAGTACCCATAATGTTGGGGCTATTTTTCGCACGGCAGATGCAGCTGGTGTCTCAAAAATCTACCTCTGCGGCATCACTCCAGCTCCTATTGATCGTTTCGGGAGGGATCGAAAAGATATTTCCAAAGCTGCTTTAGGAGCAGAGAAAGTCATAGAATGGGAACAAGTCAAAGATATTAAGGCTCTCATAAGAAAGCTTAAGAAAGAAAAATATCAAATTATTGCGATTGAGCAAGACGAAAAGTCTAAAAATTACAAAAAAATAAAATTAGTGAGAAAGAATTTAATAATTCTTGGAGCTGAAGTTGAGGGAATTGGAAAAGATATTTTGGATACGTGTGACCAAATTGCCGAAATCCCAATGAAGGGCACAAAAGAATCGCTCAATGTTTCCGTCGCGGCGGGGGTCATCCTATATTCTCAGCTCTGAAATGTTTACATTGTTCATACATTGTATATACTTGACTCAACAAAAAAACATGAAGACCCCCGAGACTCAAACAATAAGCATTAGACTCGAGAAAAAGACAAAGGAAGAGGCCCAGGAAATTTTGGAAAAAATGGGGCTTGACCTTTCGTCCGCTGTAAAAATCTTTCTGTATAATATTATTCTTAATAAAGCCATTCCTTTCGAAATTAAATCAGAAGCCAATAAATCTTTTAGACAAATTGCAAAAGAAAACCTTAAAAAAGAGCTCGGTAAATTAAATTATTCTGATGTAGACGAAGGCTAAATTTTTTGAATTTTCTGGTGACTTGTGCAAAAGTGTGTACCTCGGCCCGCAACGACGATGCGGGTAATGAAGCCGGGGCAGCCTTTTTTCGAGCATTTTTTGCCGGTTTTTCGGTAGGCATTGTGCTGTTCTTGGAATTTTCCGGGCTTTCCATGAATATTTCTATAGTCCGACATCGAATCTCCTCCGAAATCAATTCCTTTTGCGAGAGTTGTCTTTATGGCATTAAAAAGCTTTCTTAATGCGGGAGTGGGGACATCTTTTACAAGCTGCTCTGGATGGATTCCTGCTCTCCATAAGCTTTCGTCGGCGTAAATATTTCCAATTCCAGCAATGATGCTCTGGTCCATGAGAGTTGGTTTAATTTTCCCGTTTCTTTTTGTATATATTCTTTCGATAAATTTCTTGAAATCAAAAGCTTTTTCGAGAGGCTCCGGGCCGATCCCCTTGAGATGCTCTGAATCGTGAATTGTGTCTGTCGGGACAACTGCAACTTTTGCAAACTTTCTCATATCAGAAAGCTCGATATTTTTTCCATTCGAAAGGTATAAAATGAGATGGATAAAACGGTTAAATGGATCGCTTCGGTCGTAATCTCCATAGAGAAGGTGGCCGGTCATTTTCATGTGCACAATAATGGTGAGGTTATCGGACAGATGGATGAGGACATTTTTTGCTCGTCTCGAAACCTGGAGAATTTTTTTCCCAGTGATTTCCTTTTTAAAATATACAAAATATTTTGGATCCTTTATGTTCTTTGATCCTCTAAAATAGGTGCTTTTGTAGTCCGTCCAGACGTCAGAAATGGAAAGCCCCCGCACGACGCGGTCGAGTCCTCTTGCTGTTGTTTGTACTTCGGGCAATTCTGGCATACAATTCTTATATCATACCTTGTTCATGAAATACATCTCCATCGCTTTTATTGCTACTGTTCTTCTTGTCACACCGTGGCTTATACAGAATTCTCCACGCACACTTGAGTATCTTGATAGTGCGTACAGTTTTGTTGGGCGCAACCTTGCAGCGGTTATTCTTCATGATCCTGTGACTATTGCAGATCTTCGAACCCGCTATGACAATGTAACTTCTGAGAAAAAGATTCGCATCCTCATTGTTCCGGGGCACGAGCCTGGTTATGGAGGGACTGAATACCGTGGAGTCACAGAAAGAGAACTCAATGTGCAACTCGCTAGAAACCTCCGTGATTTTCTAGTAAAGAATGGTCATTATGAAGTTATTATGACTCGCGATAATGAGAAATGGGATCCTATTTTTAGTACATATTTCCAGGCGAACTGGAGTGACATCATCTCATTTTTTAAGATGAACAAGGAGGATACGCTCCATCTCGTCTCGTTGGAGGGTGCCGCGAAAACAACCGGAAAAGTCTATCACAATGCCGCTCCTCAGAATGTTGCGTACCGCCTCTACGGAATTAATAAATGGGGAAATGAAAATAATGTTGACATCGCCATTCATATTCATTTCAACGATTATCCACGAAGAAATACTTCCGAACCAGGAACGTACTCGGGATTTGCTATCTATGTTCCAGAAAGAATATATGCAAATAGTACGACGACTCGAGCCATTGCCAACACTGTCTTCAAACGTCTTTCAAAATATAATCCAGTGAGCAATCTTCCAAACGAAAACTCCGGCGTTGTCGAAGAACCGGACCTCATTGCCATCGGTGCGTACAACACCGCTGATGCGGCGAGTATGCTCATTGAATATGGATACATCTATGAGCCACAGATTTTCAATGAAAGTGTCCGTGACACGACTCTCAAGGATCTCGCATTCCAGACATATCTCGGACTCCAAGACTTTTTTGGAAGTGGAAATGATGTCTCATTTGCCTACGATACACTCGTCCTTCCTCATGCATGGAAAGATATCATGACGTCATCCCAGTCAAAGCCCGATGACGTAATTGCTCTACAAACCGCGATGCTTCTTGATGGTGTGTATCCTGGTGAAGGGAAGACAAAAAATGATTGTCCTCGAACTGGTAAATTGGGCCCATGCACACTGAATGCCCTTACAAATTTTCAGAAAAAATATGGGATTAAAGGAGAAGAGGGGATAGTTGGTGAAAAGACGAAGAAAATTTTGAATACCAAGTACTCAATCCAATCGGTTATATAACAGTCTTATTTCGAAGTAAGCAGTTTCTCGATTTCTTCTTTTGCAATCTGGGAATCACTCCATGGAGTTTTTGTTCCATTTGGTCCCATGATGTAGGGATCAGTTCCTTTTCCTGTAATGAGAACGGCATCACCAGTTTTTGCTCGCTTCAGAGCTTCTGCTATGGCAGCTCGGCGATCCATTATAATAGTTGGCTCCTGATCTTTTATTCCCTCGGCAACGTCAGCGACGATCTTGTTCGGATCTTCATCGTATGGATCCTCGTCAGTAAGAATAATTTCTTCACAATACGAATCTGCAATTCGCCCCATTTCTTTTCTTTTCCAATTATCTCTTCCACCCCCTGTTCCTCCAAGTACGCAGATATTTCGGGATGTCTCAAAAACCTGGTAAAGCTTTTCGAGCGAATCGGGAGTGTGGGCGTAGTCCACCACAACAGAAAAATCCTGTCCGGCGTGTATTCTCTCAACCCTTCCTTTTACCCCGTCAAACTTTTCGATTGCTCGTACAATGATGTCATTAGAAACGCCAAAGTTTCTTGCACAAGCAATTCCCGCGAGTAGATTGTAAAGATTGAATAATCCAGAGAGGGGAGAATGAACCTTTTTCCCACTGAGTGTGAAATCGATTCCTTCTGATTTTACTTCATACGGCTCAGCGTCCTTGATGCTGTAGGTAATTTTTTTGTCAGCTTCACAGGCAAGAAATCGATAAGCTTCTTTATCATCTCCATTCGCGATGATCGTCTTATTTTCTTTTTTTGATGTAATCATTTCGCAGGCGATCTTCACTTTTGCAGCCGCGTAGTTTTCAAATGATCCATGAGAGTCAATGTGCTCTGGAGTTAGATTTGTAAAAACGAAGCAGTCGAGATCAATGAACTTGTGACGATACTGGAGCGTCCCTTGGGATGTCATTTCGAGGATGACGAAATCGCACTTTGCATTTACCGCCTTGCGAATGAGCCTCTGTACAAAGAATCTTCCCGGCATCGACATTTTAAATTTATTGTCCATCGAATCATGAGCGATTTTGTATCGAATGGTGTTTGAAAGGGCAGTGGCGTATCCTGCTTCTTCAAGAAAGGCATTGATTGCCTCTGTTGTTGTGCTCTTGCCTTTTGTTCCAGTGACCCCGATTACCTTTATTTTCCTCGATGGGAATCGGTAAATGAGAGCCGCAAGAAGTGCAAGAGTGTAATGATATGCGGGTTGAAAAAAAGCGAAGAGCTTTGTGGGGATGATTTTACGGCCGAAATTGAGGATTGATTCCATGGTTCAATTATGCCCTATTTTTAGGGTTTTATTAGTATTGACTTTTATGTCTATTTGTGCTATTACTCTTTACAGAATTCCCTGGTAATTAACCAAAACGACTACTGTCAAAGGGATGTCAGCCAAGGAAAATAAAGAAAGGATCGTCATGGCAACTATTGTCGCAGGCGAGATGTACGAAAAGTTGGATGGTCAGTTGTTCGAAATTAAACGGCAAATGCGTCAACCGAACGGCTACCCTCACGACCCAGAAGTTCTCTCACGAGGACTTCAGCAACTCATCGAAGGTAACTTCGGAACACAACCTGTTGTTGAGGTCATGCAAACAGCTAAACCCCAACCTCTCATCCTCACTGGCACAGGTAACACCCTTGCCGATTGGCTCAAAGCTCGTGAAAAAATGCACGAGTTTCTCACGGGAGAAAAAGTCAACTTCCTTGACATGTTTGTGGTGGATGACAAGACTCTCACTCGCACAGATATCATGCCGTTCTTCCGTCCAGCTGGTGCCACTAACAGAATGGCCTTGGACTGGAAAGTGAAGCTAGGCATGAATCCCTCGTATGAGGAAGTGGATGTGATGAAATACCGGAATGCTGGCGGATTAAATGCTCCTCAGCTTGGTTTCATGAAGCGCTCAATCCGGCCAGATGAGGAAACTCTCGGGAAACACGCGATGTCTCCTGATGGACTCATCGAGACAAGGAAGACTTGGGTCAACCTGTTCGGTTACTCGGATGCGGATAGTCTTCACTTTCTCATAACTGGCGAGCACCTTGATTCTGGGGAAACATTGACATGGTTCCCAGATGATCGCTTGCCCGGTGGCAGGGAGGTGGCTCACGGCGATTGGGGCGTCCACGACGCTCAGGCCAACTTCGACTGGAACTATCATGGCTATTGCCATCCGTTCATTGGGGCTCGTCTGGCAGAGCTCTTTCCCTTCAAAAAATCTTAACCTTATTCCCTTGAACTCAGGGATTCACAGAGTGGCATGTATGAAAATTGCATGCCGCTTTTCTTTTTTCTATACTATTTCCCCAAAACCTTCAACGCCTCCCGGACCTTGTCACTTGTTTTTGTAATTGTTTTTGGCAATTCTTTGAGAACATCTCGAGCTTCGTTTTGGGTATAGCCCAAAGATTTGAGAGCTTCGAGAGCGTCTGCGTCATTTTTCATTGCACTCTTTGACTCTGGAGTGTGAGCAACCTTGTCGATCTTGTCCTTGAGTTCCATTACAATTTTTTCAGCAACCTTTTTACCAATTCCCGAGACCTTTGTGAGGTGCGAAGTATCTCCGGTTTGGACTGCAGTTTCGATAGCATGAACTGAAGCGGCGTTCAAAATTCCGAGAGCGGTTTTTGGGCCAATTCCAGAGATGGTAATGAGAAGTTCAAAGAAATTGAGTTCGGCAAGGGTGAGGAAGCCATAGAGATCGAGAGCATTTTCCCTGACGGCGAGGAATGTCCACAAGGTCACTTTTTCCTCATCTTTACCGAGTTTGCTCAGTATATCCGAGGTCGTAGCAACCTTGTATCCGACGCCAGAAACGTCAAGAACGATGTATTTTGGGTCAATATAGGCAATGGTTCCGGTCAAACGTGAGATCATGGGCTAATCATATAGTAAATGTTGCCTTTTTTAAAGCACTATGGTACGTTACAGGGACAACAAATACATATGCCTATCACATCATCAGCGCAAAAGGCTCTCAGGGCCTCAATGAAGAAGAGATCATATAACCTTAAAACAAAGGCTTCTATTGACCTTCCTTTGAAGAAATTCAAGAAGCTTATTGCTGAAAAGAAGATCACAGAAGCAAAGGCACTCGTTCCCGCTATCTACAAGGCCCTCGACAAGGGAGCAAAGCGAAATTACATCAAGGCAAACCACGCAGCTCGCAACAAGTCACGAGTCATGGCAGCGTTGAAGAGAGTAGAGGGGGTGAAGTAGTATCTCAGCAAAAAAGAGATTCCAACACAGAAAGTCTCATTCACACAATGGGATTTTTTGTTGCAATTAATAGTTTGTAGATATGACTTATATAACATATACTTAAACCATGTTAAATCCAAAGATTAAATTTATTAATTTTGAAGATATGCACCGAGAAAGCATGAAGGATCCTGCCTTTAGAAAAGCCTGGGATGCTCTTGATGTCGAATTTCAGATTATTCATGATATTCTCAGAAAACGTATCGAGAAAGACATGAGCCAAAAACAGCTTGCGAAAAGGATTGGGAGCGACCAGTCAGTCATTTCGCGTCTTGAAGCAGGGAATTACAATCCTTCCATTAAATTTCTAAAACGTGTAGCAAAAGCTCTTGATGCAAGACTTAAGGTGACTTTGTTATAATTTTCTGGTGGAGTGGTGCCCTCAGTAGGAATCGAACCTACATCGCAACTTCCGCAAAGTTGCGTCCTATCCATTGAACGATGAGGGCGTAGCAACAGGTTAGCATATCTAGCCTAAAATCCAAATCTTTCGAGAATTTTCTGAGTCAGAGGTTCGTGGTGTTCTGTTTCGGCAATATAATTCAAAAGAATGTCCCGCACTTTTTCTGGATCTACTTCATCAATATAAATCACAATGTAAGGCATAAACGTTTTCAAGGACTTGATGAGAATTTTTGAAGGACGCTCGTGAGCATCGATCCAGAATGATTCGAGAGAAAGAAAAGGGTAGAGGACATTTTCAGCCACGATTCCTCGATCATTTATTTCTATGTGAATAGTTTTTGGTTTTCGTGAAGCGTGTACGAGAAGGGCAAAGACCCCGATAATGATGAGGAGTCCAAATATCACGTTTCCAAAAATGAATGCGAGCGTTGCGGCTGTCAGAGTGATAATTCCGACTGCCCAGTACCAGTCGTTATTTTTTTCCGTATGAAAATGCTCAGGAGCATCCCATTCGATGAGCGGTTGCATGGGGCTATTATAGCATCTTCAAAAGACCTGTTCGGTGAGAAGTGTGGGTAACGTATATATTCTGCGGATGGAGTGAGATTCGAACTCACGGCCCCCTTACGAGGGCGACGGTTTTCAAGACCGTTGCCTTAAACCACTCAGCCATCCATCCATTGGTTAACTGTACAAAGATCCTCTCATATTTTGCTCTAATTTTCAACTTGGAGTAGACTGAGGCCATGAGACTCCTCGGAATTGACTACGGAACAAAAAGGATTGGCATTGCTGTTTCAAATGAGGGTGCGGAATACGCCCTGCCTTTTTCGACCATTTCAAACTCAAAACGAATGCTCGACGAGATTGTAGAAATAGCCAAGAGCAATTCAATCAAAGAAATTGTTCTTGGTGAATCGAAGAATTATAAAGGGGAAGCCAACGCGATTTTGCCAGCTGCTCTTGAACTCAAAAAAAATCTCGAAGCAAAGGAATTCATCGTTTACCTCGAACCTGAATTTATGACAAGCGCACATGTCGAAAAACTCCAAGGAAAGACAGATACCACTGACGCCTCGGCGGCGGCCCTCATTCTCCAGAGCTTCTTGGATAAAAGGAAAAATAGTGCATAATATGGGCATGATTACATACGAAGACTTTGCAAGGGTAGAAATAAAGACAGGGAAGATACTTTCAGCTGAAAAAATCCCGGATACGGACAAGCTTCTGAAGCTCATGGTTGATTTTGCTGAATCAGTTGAAACAAAGGACGCGGAAGGCAATGTTACAGTAACTCAAAAACCCCGCCAGATTGTCTCGGGAATTTCCCTCTACTTTCCTGACCCCGCGATCCTCGTAGGGAAGACCTGCATGTTCGTGACAAACCTCGAACCAAGAATGATAAAGGGATACGAGAGTAATGGGATGCTTTTTGCGGTATCTACGGCAGAGGGAGCTTTCTCACTTCTTGAACCAAACTCGACTATACCTCCTGGGACAAAAGCAAAATAGAGATTCAATACAACTATGTCATTTTACGATGTACTCGATCCAGAAAAGCTCATCACCACCTTCGGGCTTTTGGGAATAATCACCATCATTTTTCTCGAATCGGGAGTTTTCTTCGGTTTCTTTTTCCCAGGAGATTCACTTCTTTTTACGGCGGGATTTTTGGCGTCGCAGGATGTATTGCCTATCGTGATACTTACAATAGGAGTTTTTATTGCAGCAGTTCTTGGGGACAGCGTTGGTTACTGGTTTGGGAGAAAAACGGGCCCGAAATTATTTACTAAAGATGATTCTTTCTTTTTCAAGAAGAAGTATGTCACTCAAGCTGCGCATTTTTACGAAAAACATGGTAAAAAAACTATTATCTTTTCTCGGTTCATGCCGATCATTCGTACTTTTGCGCCGATTATCGCAGGAATTGGCTCAATGAACTACGCAACATTTCTTACGTACAATGTTGTCGGTGGATTCATTTGGGCGGTCGGGATGACCCTCGGGGGATATTTTCTTGGACAAGTAGTTCCACATGCCGACCGATATATGTTGCCGATCGTTTGTATCATCATTGTTTCATCGTTCATTCCTCCAATTCTCCATTTTATCCGAAATAGGGACCATAAACACGAAGACAAAGATGTAGTACAATAGAAGGGAATCTTTATGATTACCCAATCATTCTTCAAACTTTTCCCTCCTCCGAAATTTCTGAACATTCCTCATGCTGGCCTCGATATTTGTGATGATGCAGTCAGATGCATCGAATATTCTCATGGTGCACGAGGAATTACTATTCATCGTTACGGCACGAAGATGCTTCCTCCGGGAGTTGTCGAGTCTGGCCACATAAAGGACGAGCATCTTCTCGAACAAACTGTCCGTGAGCTTGCACATGAGCTTAAAATTTCGATTGTTAAAGCGTCATTGCCAGAGGAAAGAATGTATCTCTTTAAAACAGAGGTACCCGATGCCTACGAAGAGGAAATTCGCCAGAATATTGAATTTAAACTCGAGGAAAATGTTCCTGTTTCTGCAGCTGACTCAGTTTTTTTCTTTGACCTCATTCCTCTAAATGCTGTTTCTGCTGAGATGAAGGATAAGAAAATAGCAAGCGTCTCGGTTGCTCCTCACGACCTTATTTCATCGTATCTAGGTGTACTCCAACGAGCGGGCCTGACAGTTCTTTCATTTGAAATCCAGGCAAAGGCAATTGCCAGGGCAATTGTGCCGAGGGATTCAATAGAAACACAGATCATTGTCTATATAATGGGGAACAAGACAGGTATTTATATCGTGTGTGGAGGTGTGGTTTGCTTCACCTCGACTATTTCATGGGGATACAGCACCATCGCTCAGTCGGCGGATGTTCCTGCTACTGCCGGAGAATTGAAAACCGAAATCCAAAGAGTGTATGGTTACTGGGTCGATCATGGAGGAGGAACCGATATTTCACGAGTCATTCTTGCTGGTCGCGGAGCTCTTTTTGAAGGGTTGGCATCACACTGTTCCCCCGATCCTAGGATTCCTGTCGAAGTCGCCCAGGTTTGGCAGAATGCTTTTTCTTCTGATAGATACATTCCCCAAATTCCGTACGAAGATTCTCTCGACTATGCGATTGCGGCAGGTCTTGCTCTACCATCATGATTCATTACACACTTTTACCTGAACCAGAAATACGCAAACTTCGTCGCGAATATCGCGTCCGTGTTTTTGTGACCCTCCTTCTTTTTGTTTCGTGCGCAATTTTCATTGGCAGTCTCTCTCTTCTTCCTTCGTATTTTCTCTCTGACGATCAAGGGACAAAGGCTCTCAAAAGCGCTGAGGAGTTGCAAAAGGGTCGTGAAGAAAGGGGTATTGATCAGGTTGAAAAGGAATTAGCCAGAACTCAGACAATCTTGAAGCAGCTCACTCTTGAAAAAAGTAAAGTTGTTTTTTCAGATTTGATACAGACTGTCGGAAAATATCGCTCTCCTCAGATCCTCATCTCTGCTTTCGAACTTTCGAGTCTTCAATCGAAAGGAACAACCACAGTAACTGTTGTTCTGCAAGGAAAGGCACTTACTCGTGATGGTCTTATTGCTTTCAAGAAAAATCTTGAACAGGACAAGAGGTTTAGCGGAGTCGAATTGCCGATTTCAGATCTTGCTAAAAGTAAGGACATTCCGTTTGCGTTGAGGCTTTCATATTCCCAATAACATGAAGATTAACCACCGACATTACATACTTCTTATCGTAGCATTCATTGTATTTCTTATTTCAGCTGCGAGCTATCTTCTTTTGTATAGGGAGGTCGTTTCTCAGGCACGTCAATCATCGCAGATTCTCGCTGAGGTTACTCTCGAAAGTAACAAGAAACTCCATGAACGTGAGCTCACAGCTACATATGCAGATACACTAAGCGATAGGACTCGAGTCACATCTTTTGTTGTGTCTGAAGATAAAATAGTTCCTTTTATTGAGTCAATTGAAAAAATAGGGACTGATTCTGGGACTGACCTCGAGATTTCTGCAATTGGAACAGAAAAATCAACCACCCAGGATGCTGGTTTTGGCCATATCGCCGCCCATATTGATGTCAAGGGTTCTTGGACAAATGTTATGCGCGCACTTCTTCTCATTGAAAATATGCCGTACAGTGCCGTTATCAATAATGTGAGGCTGGTTGCCTCTGACGCCATCCAGACAGTTGAAGTTAAAAAAGGGACGTCTCAAAAAATACGGCAGTGGGGACTTTCACTCGATATTCGAATACTCACTTCAAAATAATCATGAATACTACACCTTTCAAAAAATATATTCCTGTTCCTGATCTCTCTTTTTCGCGGGCAATGAAAGAGATGGGAAGAAATTCCTACGTTGACTGGATTGTCATCATCTTCTTGAGTTTCATTGTAGCGATCGTTCTTATTGCAGGAAGTATGTACCTTTATTTCGCAGTCACGAAAGGAAACATCCGCTTTACAACTGTTTCTGACCCGGAAGCTACAGCAGCATCATTTGACGAGCGAAAACTTGTTGAAGTCATTTCAACATTTGATCAGAAAAATGCTGTGACTGAACAGGCCAAAAGAGCATTCACTGGAATCACAGACCCTTCGCAATAGGGGATATTTCTGGTATATTCTTACTACGCTCTCGTAGTTAAATGGATATAACTGCGGACTTCTAAGCCGTAATTCGTGGTTCGATTCCACGCGAGAGCACCAAATGTGTGAATAACTTGTGGGTAACCTGTATATTATCTGTGCATAAGAATGATATACTGGTAGGGTACGTTTACAACAATTATTATTAAATAAGTAATTTATTATGGCTAAATCATTAGCGTTGGTTATCGGTATTGTTTTCCTTCTCGTTGGAGCAGCGGGTCTTTTTCCAAACACTATCGTAGGAGAAAATGCATTGTTTGTGACAGATTTTACTCATAACCTTATCCACTTGGTTGTCGGTCTCATCTTCGTCCTTGTTGCTGAAAAGGCAACTGCAAAATCAAGCGCAACATTGAAAACTCTCGGTATTATCGTCATCATCGTTGCTGCTCTTGGGTTCTTCTACGGAACAAGCATCTTTGGATTTATTTCTACAAATGCTGCTTCAAACTGGTTCCACCTTGTGATCGGCCTCATCGCTCTCATCGCAGGATTTTCTGGAAAGAAGTCGTAATTAATCTTTACTCAAGTAAAACAAAAAAGTGCCTTGCTGGCGCTTTTTTGTTGATAAGATATTTTTCTGTGCGCCCTAAGAGACTTGAACTCCTGACCTTCCCCGTGTAAAGGGGCTGCTCTACCAACTGAGCTAAGGGCGCATATGTATGCTAGACTAACGTAAAATGGATAAATTATCAAGAAAAATAAGCAAAAATATTGAGATTCTCTACGAAGATCCTGATATTGTGGCGGTCAACAAGCCGGCTGGTCTTGTCGTGCACTCTGATGGAAGAACCGATGAACCCGCGCTCACCGACTGGGTTATCGAACACTATCCAAGGACAAAGAATGTTGGTGAAGCTCTCACAGACAAAGAAGGGAATGCAATTCCTCGACCAGGAATTGTTCATCGTCTTGATCGGGGAACTTCCGGAGTGATTCTCGTTGCAAAAACAAAAAAGGGTCATACACATCTCAAAGAGCAATTTCAAAATAGAACTCTTTCAAAAAAATATATTGCATTTGTTCATGGTGATATGAAAGACACGTATGGAATTATCAATCGCCCCATCGGAAAAAGTCCGAGCGATTTCCGAAGATTTTCTGCAACTCGAGGGGCGAAGGGGGAGATGCGGGAAGCCGAGACGTGGTGGACGATGTTTGCCTTTAAGTCCGGTTTCTCACTTGTCGAAGCCGAGCCAAAGACAGGTAGGACGCACCAGATTCGAGTGCACTTTAAAGCCATCAATCATCCTGTTGTTTCCGATCCTCTCTATGGTGCGGGGAAGCCTCAGGCACTCGGTTTTGCACGAACTGCCCTCCATGCAGCATCTATCACCTTTATCAATTGTAAGGGTAAGGAGGTGACCGTCAAAGCTCCGCTCCCAAAAGACTTTCTCGACGCGTTTGAGGAGCTTGGCATTGCTGATATTGCTAAAAAGAAGGGCTTGTGTTAGATTTATCCCCACGTATGGCAACAAACAAGGGTATTATTTCAACAGTAGATACAGCTGATCGAAAGGCAATGAGTCTTCGTTCTGGCGACAATGTCCGCGTATGGCAAAAGGTTAAGGAAAAGGACAAGACACGACTCCAGGCTTTTGAAGGTCTCGTCCTCTCTCGAAAGCACGGCACAGAAGCTGGTGCCACTTTTACTGTGCGAAAAGTAATGGATGGTGTTGGTGTTGAAAAGATTTTCCCTCTCTACTCTCCAATGATCGACAAGATCGAGGTTCTCCGACGATCAAAGGTTCGACGAGCAAAGCTCTACTTCGTTCGTGAGAAGGCCACAAAGGAAATTCGACGCCAGATGCGCCGAATGCTTGCTCTCGACCCTGGACAGAATACTGATACAAAGATTGCAGCTCCTGCAGAAGCGAAGAAAGAAGAAGTCGCGGCGTAATTTTGAGTTGAAAATAAAGGATATTTTAGGTATAGTTCCTTCTAATGCGCAGATGGCGAAACTGGTAGACGCACTACCTTGAGGTGGTAGCGCCCTCACGGGCTTGGAGGTTCGAGTCCTCTTCTGCGCACATTTTGAAGATGAACATTAAAAAAGATCATCATGTTAGATTACTCCTTCTCTGTTGTTTTGTTTTTGTAGTGTTTGTTGGTATTGATTGGGCGATTGTTTTAATTAAATATAAGAGCGAGCCGAAGAATCCTCCTATTTTAGGTTATGTCCCTCAATTCGTTCTCCTCTCCTTTGATGGCTCAAAGGCTGTTTCGATGTGGAAGGAGACAAGAAGTTTTGAAAGGGAAATGAACAAGGACAAAAAGATTCTCAACTTCACCTATTTCATAAACGCCGCCTACTTCATTACCCCAGACAAAGCCAACCTCTACCAAGCACCAGGTCATCCTCGAGGTGAGAGTAATATTGGTTTTTCTGAAGATCTCGATAATCTCCGCGCTCGGATCGAGCAGGTGAATGTCGCTGTTGCTGACGGAGACGAAATTGCATCTCACACCGCCGGGCATTTTTGGGGAGGTACATGGTCAAAAGAGGACTGGCAAAAGGAGTTTGTTTCGTTTGATGATCTCCTCTTTGGTATAGCTCGTCATTATCCAGATACTACTCTACCAACCCTTCATCTCGACCCAAAAGATATCATTGGCTTCCGAGCGCCAGCTCTTTCGATAAATTCGTCACTTTATTCTGTTCTTGGCGAGCGTCATTTTCTCTATGATTCAAGTGAAATCTCTCAAGGTAAAAATGATATCTGGCCAACTAAGGACGAGAAGGGTATTTGGCATATTCCTCTTGGTATCGTTTTTCTCGATCGTGGTGCGAGTCCTGTCGTAGCTATGGATTACAGTATTCGTGAACATGTGCATTCTCTCAGCGCCACTGATTTTAGGAAGGGAACTCCCGAATGGAAAGCGACCTATGACGATGTCCTTGGTTCCTATCTCCGCTACTTTGAAAATAATTATAAAGGCACCCGTGCCCCGGTTCTCATTGGCCACCATTTTGAAGCATGGGACGACGATCTCTATTTTGAAGTCATGAAGGCGTTTGCGCGAGAAGTCTGCAGTAAGCCGGAGGTGCGATGCGGAACATTTCGAGATCTTGTCTTGTATATGAATGAATATGGGGTGCCGCTCGTCAAGAAGTAGAAGTTGTGCTATAAATTGAAGGTTCTCGTGTGTGTTTGCATATGGTGGCTATGGTGTAATGGTAACACTGGAGCTTGTGGAGCTCTCAACTCGGGTCCGATTCCCGATAGTCACCCATTTAGAGATTTTCCTTAAATATGAAGCAGGTCAATGACTTTTCGGTTCCAATTTGATATAATTTTCCTATATATGCAATTTAAAGGAGATTTTAATATAAACAGAAAGACAATTCCTCGCCTTGTTGCCGTTTTTCTTTTCATAATTAGTTTAGCTGTTGCCAGAATAAATTTCGCTTATACTGGAATAGGTATAGCACTATCAATAATTATTCTTGTATTCCAACAGCGTTTTTTAAATACAAAAGCGAGTGAGGAACCAGTAGTTGTCTATACGGGGCGTCAGAAAATATTTGCTATTGTTGGTTTCTGTATTATAGCAGCACTTTTTGTATTTATGGGAGTTACGGCAGTAATGGAAAAATAGGGATATAAATTGTTGGATCGTCTAATTTTTCAAACACAGTTCTAACACCCTCTGCGACGGCACCCCACGTTTGACATATGAATTGAATTATGGTATTAATTACCTAGATCATTTTTGTTACATCAGCAGCAGTCTGTTCGGAAAATTTCTAAATAGATTGTTGCTGATACGGTAACTTGGTAGGAAATCTACCGAAATCCTGATACGGGAGAAAAATGAAAAAGATAACTCGGTTAAACTGCACATTAACAACACTCAAAGCAATCAATGTTTGCAATCAGATGGTTAAGTTGACTCTGGGTACTGACTTTGAATTGCATGATGCTAAGTTTCGTTTTGAATCATTTAGCCCACAAGAGGGAGGCGGGATAATGATAAAAACTGAGGCCACACTAAGCATCCATAGTCTCAAACGCCCAGAGTTTGATTTAGGAGGAGCTCGTAAAATGGAAGTCTCATTTGCCTTCATTACGTGTTCATACGGATGGAGGATTGATCGAACTGTCCCTTTACTGGCTGTAAGTCTGGGAAAGGTGGCTCATTTTGATGTAAACAAGATCGATGAGTTGAATCTGTTGGAAGACAAGACCTTCGCACGCACGTAGTAATCGACGGCTCTTCCAAGGGTCTTCGATAGTTTTTTATTTTCAAACAACCGCAGAGTAACACCTGCGGTTTGTCTTTATACCAAACAAGTTCTAAATTTATCCACCACACGACCCCCATTTTGTTGTATACTTACCCCAGTAAGGCACGTAACCATTATCATCTAATTTAATTCAAAACAATGAATAACAATGAATAATAATGAATCATCAAGCATGGGAGTTGTCATTGGTATTTTGCTTGTAGTCGTCATCGCAATTGTGGCGTGGGTTGCATATACTCAGGGCTTTTTTAAGGTGAAAGAAGAGACAAAGGACGACGCAAGCCTCCAAATAAATCTCGGAGGATCTTCAAGCGATACAGAGAAGAAATAAGCTTTAGTAGAAGGACATCGAGTATTATATTTAATCCCGAGTAAACATATGCGTGATCCAAATAATATTTTTCATTTAGCTATACCATGCGCAAATATTGATACCACTAAGGAATTTTACGTCGATAAGTTAGGTTGTAAAATGGGCCGAAGGTATGACGATCGCATCACTCTTAATTTCTTCGGTGATCAGGTGGTTTGTCATCTACATCCAGATAAGGTAGACAAAGAACCCCAGATGTATCCTCGTCATTTTGGAGTTACATTTAAAAATGAGGCTGAATACGATGCTCTTTTGAAGATGGCGACAGAGCAGAGACTGACATTCTATGAAAAACCATTCAACAGATTTCCAGGAAAAAAAGAAGAACATAAAACCTTTTTCCTGATAGATCCATCAAATAATCTTCTCGAGTTCAAGTACTATTTTTCCTCGGAAATGATGTATTAGCTTTTCTTTCACCCCTCGAGGTATACTTAACTAGTCAATAAAATTTGAAACTAGTTATTTATGGACTTCATTATCTCATCTCGAAACGCGATCATGGGTGGCCTCTACAAAGGCCTCCTCAAGCCTTTTTTCTTTGCCCGAGACCCTGAAGAAGTGCATGACAGAATGATAAGAGTGGGGGAGGGACTAGGAAAACATTATCTAGGTAGGTCGTTTGTTTCTCTTCTTTTTAAATATAGCAATCCGGTTCTTGAACAAAAAATTCTTGGCATGACATTTAAAAATCCCGTAGGACTTTCTGCAGGATTCGACAAGAACGCCGAGCTCACGGAGATCATACCTTCGGTGGGATTTGGATTTGCGGAAGTGGGATCGGTCACAGGGAATCCTTGTGAAGGCAATCCAAAGCCACGTCTATGGAGGCTCCCACATTCAAAAAGCCTCATGGTCCACTATGGGCTCAAGAATGATGGTTGTATCGTCGTTTCAAAAAGACTCGAATATAAAAATCATGAAATTCCGATCGGTATAAGCGTGGCAATGACAAACTGTGTTGAGAATGCCGAAGTCGGAGTTGCAATACAGGACGTCGAAAAAGCATTCAGGATAATGGAGCCACTCGCTCAGTACATTACGGTGAATATTAGCTGCCCAAACACTCATGGTGGCCAGCCCTTTATGCTTCCCGAAAATTTGGAAAAACTTTTTGTAGTTCTCGATACCATTAAGACAACGAAACCTGTTTTCATAAAGCTTTCTCCTGATGTTTCATTTTCTCAGATAGATGGAATTCTCGATGTCGCTCGGAGACACCGTATTCAGGGAATTATTTGCACAAATTTGACCAAGAAAAGGGATAATCCAAAAATTGCAGACGAAAATATCCCGACTGTCGGAGGAATGAGCGGCAAGCTTGTCGAGGATCTTTCTGACAAGTTGCTTTCATATATTTATACAAAAGAAGGAAAAAGGTTTGTGCTTGTCGGAAGTGGTGGAGTTTTTTCGGCCGAAGATGCCTACAAAAAGATAAAAGCGGGGGCTTCGCTTGTTCAGATGATTACTGGGATGATATTTGAAGGGCCGCAAGTTGTGGGGAAAATAAACAGGGGATTGGTGAGTCTCCTCGAGCGTGATGGTTTCAAAAACATAAGTGAGGCAGTGGGAACTGGTATAATGAAGTAATGAGAAAATCTTTTCTTGCGGCAATTTTCATTATTCTTGTTGTTTTTGTTTTTTCTTTGCATGAAATAAAGACTCGCTATGCAGTTGTCGAAGATGCAGGTCAAGTGGGCTCGGAGCCGATTTCCATATCTCCCTCAACCATTTACCCTGGTGATCCGATCATGATCACAGCAGGAGTTGGGAATCTTGTGCCTCGAAAAATAACGTTTGATGGTAAAAAAGTCCCTCTCATTCTTTATGATACGAAAATACGAGGTTTTATTCCTATTGATTTTTATGAAAAAAATTCGAGCCACATAGTTGAAGTTACTTTTTCAAATGGAACTCAGATGTCTAAAGCTATTGCTATTACTCATCGTCAAAAAATAGAGAAACCACTTGGAATTCCGGAAAAGCTTGGGGGGAATACCACAGCTGCAGCACAAAGTATTGTGAGTAATCTTGAAAGAGAAAATGCAATTCTCAATAATATAAAAACAGCCCCCACTTCACTCTGGTCAGATGCATTCAGCTTTCCTCTCCCAACTATTTTTGTAACTGACGACTATGGCTATAATCGTACGACGGTGGGGGAGACGATCGTGCACAAAGGGACTGATTTTCGAGCAAGCGTGGGAACGCCAGTTGCCGCAATGAACAATGGTGTTGTCAGAATCTCGAGGATGTTTACTGTGTACGGGAATACGATTGTTGTGGATCATGGAAAAGGAATTCAGACATTGTACATGCACCTTTCAAAAAGGAATGTCAAAGAAGGGGACATGGTCAAACGAGGAGAAATAATCGGACTAAGTGGCATGACAGGATATGCCGAGGGAGCCCATCTTCATGTAAGCATAAAGATCAATGGGATTTCCATTGATCCGATGACCTTTATGCATTTTTTTGTGTCACTGTGATGACTACTAATCTCGGTTAAGAAGCTGATTCGAGGAGTGTTAGCCATCCTCGACTGTTGAGGTACATCTGCAGCGCTTGACGGGTTTTTGTCCCATAGTAACCGATAGATGGATAGACTCCTGTTGCAAGCTGGAATCGACCAAGAGCAGCTTTGGTGAGTGGTCCAAAATATCCCAAAGGAACTCCTTGTGGTACCTGAAGGTATCCAAGTTCAGAGAGAAGTCCTTGTAGCTCTACAACATTGTATCCCGTCGAAGCAAGAGTCATGTCGGGACTTCCAAGAAGTGTAAACGGTGCTGCCTGTGCCGTGTTTGTATTGAACGCAAGGAATGAGACTCCAAGAAATACGGCAAGGCTCAAAACTAAATATTTTTTGTAGTTCATATGCGTAAGGTTTAATTGGTAAACTGCGCCAGTGGGGAACTGCCCCACGTATTCTGTGACGTTTATCGAGCAGGTATATTACAGCCCTTTGTCTCTGTAAAGTTTTTGTAACCGGGCCATTCCACGATGGATATGGACAGCTATGACATTTTTCTTTTCGTGGGTTATTTTTGAAATTTCGCTAAGTGAAAGTCCTTTGAAGAATTTCATCACAAGTGTTGTACGGTACGGCTCTGGAACTTGTTTCAAAAGTTTCTGTGCTTCATGGGCGTCAATAGTATGTATCATCTCTTCGGTATCATTGAATCCAGGGTCAAATCCTTTTTCGTGAAGATCTTCGAGAGAATCGAGAGGCTTTCGTTTTCGGTATTCATCGATGACAAGGTTTGAAGTTATTTTGTAAAGAAGGGCACGCATGTTCTTGACTGGTTTTACAGCCATGTACTGCCATGCCTTTATAAATGCTTCCTGGAGAATATCTGTCGAGAGCTCACGGTCATTGAGCTTGAAAAAGCTGAAGCGGAAGAGGGAATCAGCATATTTTTTGTATGCTTCATTGAATTTTTTGTGCCTCGAAGTTTCTTTTTCCATAGGCATCACTACCATGCTATCATATATCATATGTTTGCACATAGACTCGCTGCCTTTGACCTTGATGGAACTCTTTCAGAGAGTAAATCTCCCATGACTATGGAGATGGGCGAGCTCGTCTATAAACTTTCTCAAATTACAAAAGTGGCTATCATCTCTGGGGGAAGTTTCGCTCAGTACGAAGAACAGTTTTTGCCGTTCATCAAGCCATCAGCAAATATTATCCTTCTTCCAACTGATGGAAGTCAGAGGTTTGAGTACGATGAAAAAAAGAAGCAATGGATACGTGTCGACAAGGAAATTTTTCCTGAAGCACTGAAGGCTGAGGTAATGAAGGTTTTGACTCAGATTATTTCTTCACGACGTTTTGACATTCCCCAAAATCCCGTGGGGAATTATCTTGAGGATCGTGAAACAGAGATCAATTTCTCGGCCCTTGGTCAGAGAGCCTCTATAGATGCAAAAAAAATCTGGGATCCTCATCAGGAAAAAAGAATGAAGATAAAGGAGGAGATAGAAAAAAGAGTAAAGGGAATTACCGCAAGTGTGGCTGGCACAACATCGATCGACATTCTTCCTTCTGGTTTTGACAAGGCTTTTGGACTCTGCCTTTACTTGAAAAAGATGGGAATGGAGAAAAAAGATCTTATTTTTATTGGTGACGCTATTTTCCCTGGTGGGAATGACTACTCAGTCTTTGAGGCAGGAATTGAATCAATCAAAACTGACGGGCCTTCTCATACTGCCGCACTACTTCGCTCCTGGCTTTCAGGGGGAGAGGGAACTTCGATTTTTCCAAAAAATCCAGTGGCTTTCTTTTGCACCGAGTACGCCCTCGAAGACAATCATCACATGTACGCAGGAGGACTGGGAATTCTTGCGGCTGACTATCTTCTCGAGGTCGCTGACAAAAAGATTCCATTTATCGCTCTTGGGCTCAATTATGATCCAGAAAAAATAAAGGATTTTGCAATTTATCATCACGAAGGACAGCCACTCATTGTCTCGGTGCCGATTAGCGATCACATTCTTCATGCACAGGTGTGGCATCGGATTCTTTCCGAAAATGTGCATATTTTTCTTCTTGATACCAATATTGAAAAAAATAATGAAGAGCGAAGAAAGATAACATCTCTTCTGTATGATCCTCATTTCTATACTCGCGTTCAGCAGCAGATTCTTCTCGGAATTGGGGGGATGCAGATACTCAAAAAACTTGGCATCAATCCCTCCATCTATCATCTGAATGAAGGACATACGGCTTTTGGTGGTGTGGCTGTAATGGTAGAAAAGAAAGAAGACACGTCAAAAATTGTAGCCACGAAGCACACTATTCTTTCTGAGGCTGGGCTTCATATTCCTCGAAAAGATTTTTCTGTTCTTCTCGGAGTATATTGCAAAGAATTTGGCGTTGATCCGGCTGACGTGTTTGAAAAAGGAAAGTACGAGCTTGATCCCGATATTTTTTCAACTACAAAGTTCGTTATGAACATTTCAAACAGGAAAAACAGTGTGAGTACTCTCCATGCAGTTTTTGAAAAGAGACGACATCCTCATAGTCTTCTCATTCCAATTACCAATGGTGTCTATGAAAAAAGATGGCAGGCGAAAGAACTCCTTGCTCGCGACAGAGATATTTCTGACAGGGATCTTTGGAAGATAAAAAGAAAATTGAGGTCCAATCTTTTTAACTATCTCGAGGAAAATCATGGGAAAGAATTGAATCCTGATATCTGTACTGTTGTGTGGGCACGAAGGTTCGCTGCCTACAAAAGGCCATTTCTCCTCTTTTCTGATTACGAGAGAATTATAAAACTTCTCTCAAACCAGGAGCACCCTGTTCAGTTCATCATTTCAGGAAAAGCTCATGATGCCGACGAAGAAGGTAAGGAAATTGTAAGAAAAATAACCGCTCTCTCTGAAGATCCAGCAACTCATGGAAGAGTTGTCTATATTCCACATTATTCTCTCGATGTTGCCCGTGAGCTCGTTCGTGGTGCCGATATTTGGCTCAATACCCCTGAACGAGGAAAAGAAGCCTGCGGTACAAGCGGCATGAAGGCGGCCCTTAATGGTTCATTGCAGTGTAGTATTTCTGATGGCTGGGTTGATGAGGTTAATTGGGGAGGGCGGGGATGGATTCTTCCCGAAGAAAATACGGCCCACGTTCTCTACGACCTTCTCGAGCACGAAATTCTTCCGGATTTCTATGGAGTTTCGGATGGAGGAGTCCCACATCAATGGATAAATAAGATGCGCTCGACAATTGAGCTCGTCGAAAAGACGTATACGACTTCTCATATGCTTGATCGCTATATGAAAAACCTCTATTTTCTGGTATAATCTTATGTACATGCCAATTTTCCGCCTCAAGAAAAGTCTCAAAATCCTCTTCGTTGGCGCAGAAGCCGCTCCTTTTGCAAAAGTGGGGGGTGTAGGCTCCGTAATGTACTCTTTGCCAAAAGCTCTTGCCGAGCTCGGCCACGATGCTCGTGTGATGATTCCGCGGTATCTTTCGATCGAAGATAGCAAATTTTCCCTCACCATGGAGCACAAAGAGCTCAGAGTCCCAACAGGGAATGAAGAGGGACCGGAATTTCTCATTTGTAATGTAAAGAAATGCGATCCTGGAATCTCTGGTGGAGCAGTCACAACCTACTTTCTCGAAAACCAGGAATACTATGAACAAAGAGCAAACGTTCACGGTTATGCCGATGATTCGACTCGGTGGGCACTTCTTTGTCGTGGAGTTCTCGAATTTATCAGCAAGTCATCTTCGTGGGTTCCAGATGTTGTTGTTTCTCTCGACTGGCAGGCAGGCCTTCTTCCTGATTACATAAAGACTGTGTACAAGTCGGACCCGATTCTTTCAAAAATCTCTACAGTTTTTTCAATCCATAACCTGTATTTCCAGGGAATGTTCGATCATCATTTTGTTTCTGAAATGGATTTTGATGATGGCCACTCTCCGATTCCCGGTTTTAACAACCCTCGTCTCGCAAAAATAAATTCAATGCGAAGGGGAATCATGCACGCTGATATCGTAAATACCGTTTCTCCAAATTATGCCAAAGAAATTATGACAAAAGAATACGGAGAACTTCTCGATGAACTTCTTCGCGAGAGAAAGGCAGTACTTTCAGGAATATTAAATGGTATCGACTACTCTGTGTGGGATCCAAAAAACAATAGCCATGTTGCATTTCCTTATAATGAAAAAAGTCTTTCGGAACGGGCCAAAAATAAAAAGGCTCTCCAGGAACGTTTTGGACTTCCGGCTAAAGAAGACGTTTTTCTTGTTTCTATAGTCGGACGTCTCGCAAAACAAAAAGGTCTTGATCTTCTCACAAACACGATCGAAGTTCTTCTCCAAGAATTACCCCTACAGCTCGTAGTCGTGGGGGAGGGTGATTCTGAGTTTATGAGTCTTTTTCATGATCTTGAAACAAAGTATCCAAAACAGGTTGCGACTCATCTAAAATACGATTCAGTTCTTCCTCATATGGCTTTTGCTGGAGCTGATGTAGTGCTTGTCCCATCTCGTTTTGAACCATGTGGTCTTGTTCAAATGGAAGCGATGCGAATGGGATGTATTCCGATTGTCCGGAAGACAGGAGGTCTTGCAGACAGTGTTGAGGATTATAATCCTGACAAACAGACAGGAACTGGCTTTGTTTTTGAAAAATTCGATTCATCTTCTCTTATGATTGCTCTCATTAGAGCTTTCGAAGATTTTCGTGACAAGAAAAAGTGGCAGGGGCTTCAGAAGCGTGCCATGACTGAGGATTTCTCTTGGATACATTCAGCAAAAAAATACTCCGAACTTTTTGCTCGAGCTATCCAGATTCATGGCAAGAAAAACTAATTTTTCCTACAGCTATATACCACTATGAAATGGGCAAATTTTTTGCATATTTATCAACCTCCAACACAGAAACCAATCTGGGTGAGGCGCATTGCTGATGAATCCTACAGAAAAGTTTTTTCAGGTCTCAAAAATATTCCCCGAGCCCGCATTACATTAAATATGAATAGTGTCCTCTGTGACCTTCTCGCGGAAAACGGGGCTCAGGATGTAATCGACAACATACGGTTTCTGCTTGAAAGGGGGAATATCGAGCTTACCGGAAGTGCAAAATACCACGCTTTTCTTCCGCTCTTACCGGAGTCAGAAATTGAGCGCCAAATAAAGCTCAATGAAGAAGGACTAACAAAATATTTTGGAACTAGCTGGAAGAAAGGAGGCTTTTTCTCTCCCGAAATGGCATATTCAAAAAAGGTGGCGCAGGTCGCACAAAGACTCGGTTATAAATGGATCATTATTGATGAGCTCGCATTTCCTAAGGGAAAAACTCTTTCTCGCGACGTGGTATATGAAATAGAGGGCATTAAGGATTTTTATGTATTTTTTAGAGAAAGAAATTTTTCTTTTAAAATTCTTTCAGCTTCACAGCTTTCAACTCTACCAGCTATTCTTCGTTTTCTCGAACCCCGTTTCGGAAAAAATGAATACACAGTAACGGGGATGGATGGAGAAACGTTTGGTCATCACAGGCCAGGACTTGAAAAGCTTCTCTTCGATCTTCTCTCACATCAAAACATTGATCCGATTTCTCTTGGCGATGTCCTCAATCTTGGCTTAAAAAAGGAAAGTATCGAGCCGTGTTCCTCGACATGGGCTTCAATGCCGAACGATCTTGACAACCATGAGCCATTTTTGAGGTGGAATAATCCGAACAATGAAATTCAGCAGTATCAATGGAAATTGACAAATCTTGCCATTCAGATTGTCGGCCGTGATCAGGGTCAAACGTCACGTCTTATTCTCGATCACTCTCTTCACTCAGATCAGTACTGGTGGTCATCGGCACGGCCGTGGTGGAGTCTTGAAATGATTGAACGGGGAGCTTTTGACCTTAAAAATGTGGTTGATACTTCAGAAAAAGCTACTGAAGCTGAAAAAGCTGAAGCGGCAGATCTTTATAAAAGGATTCTTTTTACCGGTTTTGAGTGGCAGAGAACAGGGAAGGTTGATGAGATTTCGCGCACTGAAAATGAAGAAATTCGTGAGCGTCTCGAAGAAAAGGAAAAACTTTTCATTACACGAGAGGAATTTCAAGACATGATAAACAATCTTGCTGAACAAATGAAATCAGCCGCAGATTCACAGGAGTATCACCGTGCTTCGATGATAAAAGACCGCATGCGTGAGCTCGAAGAAGAGATGGAAAGGAATGACAGAGGGGAGAGCAAAAATCAGCACAAACCAGGAGGGGATTTGATGTTTTAATTTTTGAACACCGGTGCGTCCTCGATCGAAGCCTCAGGAACTTTTTTATACAAAGGATTTTTGACGAGTGAAGGCACACCGTTTTTTTCTATGACATAATATGCAGCACCACGGAATTTTTTGAATTGACTATAGTCTGCATGGCCGGGAAGGGAAACAGGGTTCTTTTCTTCAAAATTGACCGGACTGTCGTCTGATGTGACAAACCAGACCTTCCCAGTATTGATAGCAAGGTGACCTGTCTCTTTTGGAATATGAACTTTGTCTCCAGCCTTTACTCTGAATGCTCGGAACGTTTCGACTTCGCCATCAACTATTTTTCCTTGAAGGATGACAATTCCTTCACCTTGGAGAACTGTGTAGACTTCTTCGAGGTCTCCGACATGGTAATGGCCATAAGTCTTTATGTATTCGCCTCCGATAGTGCCACTTTCCCATACGGTGATATTGGTCCGGGGAGTGCCTCCACGAATCATATAATAATGAATCTCGGGCCCCGCCGTTCCGGGACTCATGAGAACATCCTGCATTTCTTTGTGACTGCGTGTGGCAAATGGTTGTAACATCCCTACATAGTAACAGATTGTTGAGGTATAATAAATACAACATGTCCAAGGCAAAAGGCTCTCGAAAAAGTGGAATCAGAAGACTGAGTAGGATGCGCGGCGCTGCTCTTGCGGGGGATCTTTTCATTATTGCAATTGGAATTTTCATTGCCTACATTCTCGTGAGACTTGGAGCTGTCGATTTTTTTGTAAATGCCGTCCATGGTTACCACGCGGTAGCAAGTTTTATCGCTGGTATTTTCTTTACCTCAGCTTTCACTCTCGCTCCCGCATCAATTGCTTTGAGTCGTATTGCCGAGACGGCACCTATCTCGAGTGTTGCTCTCTGGGGAGCTCTCGGAGCGCTTGTCGGAGACATGATTCTTTTCTTCTTTGTTAAGGATAAATTTTATGATGATCTCATCAAGGCTATAAAACCCTCTGTCCGGCATCATATTTTCCGGTCGTTTCACCTCGGTTTCCTGAAATGGCTCTCACCAGTTATCGGGGCTCTCATCATCGCTTCACCTTTACCTGATGAACTCGGCATCGCCCTTCTTGGTGCATCAAAAGTGAAGCTCTCGGTTCTCGTTCCAATAGCATTTGTGATGAATATGATCGGAATCTGCCTTCTTTTGGGTCTTGTGCATATTTTCTTTTGATAGAGTATAATGGCTTCCATGACATCAAAACGAATCATTACCTGGGCGAGTTTTATAATCATTATCGGACTCATCATTTGGGGTCTTATTGCAGCTCAGATCAAGAACAATAGGGAACAGGAGCTTGCTGCATTGCCAGGAGAAGTGGTCGCTACGGACCATATAAAGGGAAGCGAAGGCGTTCCAGTGACTGTCGTTGAGTATGGTGACTTTCAGTGCCCAGCTTGTGCACAGTATTATCCTATAGTTGAACAAGTCTTTTCCGAACTCGGAACAAGCACAGCTCGTCTCGTATTTCGTCATTTTCCTCTTCAACAGCATGCAAATGCTATTCCAGCTGCTCATGCTTCAGAAGCAGCTTCAAATCAGGGTAAATTCTGGGAAATGTACTCAATGCTCTATGAAAAGCAGGAAGAGTGGCAAGGACTCACTGATCCAAAAGAAACATTTGTTTCGTATGCAAAACTGCTCGGACTCGATACTGTCAAATTTGCGTCTGACATGGAGCTTCCTGAAACTGCAGAGAGAGTTTTGACTGACTATCGTGGAGGAGTAAGTGCAAAAGTCGGTGGAACCCCTACATTCTTTGTAAATGGAAAGCAGATCGTTACACCTCAAAGCTATGAACAATTTAAAGAACTTCTTCAAAAAACCGCTTCAGAAGGAACACATTCCTAAGTGGATCGTCATAAAGCTTCTCGTTATTGCCCTCCTGGGCTTTGCTGATGCGACATATCTTGTGATTGAGCACTATCTAAATGCCATTCCTCCCTGTGCGATTGGTAGCTGTGAGCTTGTCCTCACGAGCGCATATTCGAGAGTTTTTGGTCTGCCCGTCTCTCTTCCAGGAGCCTTGTACTACCTAGCTCTCCTTGTTCTCTTCACTATGTACCTCGATACAAAGAGGGAAAAAGTTTTGAGAGTCGCGCTTCTCTTGAGCCCTCTTGGATTTCTCGTTTCCCTCTATTTCTTCGTCATTCAGGCTTTTGTTCTCCACGCTTTCTGCCAGTATTGCATTGGCTCGGCCATTACCTCAACCCTCATCTTCATCATTTCTCTCTACACCCTCATTACATATCGAAAAGAAGCTCAAAAAGAAAATATGACCTGCCCAATTTCATGATCATAAGTACAATTCTCATTTTAAAACCAACAAAAGACTACGAACTTCTCGACTCAGGAGAAGGTGAAAAACTCGAACGCTTTGGGAAAGTTATTCTCTCGCGTCCTGATCCACAAGCTCTTTGGAGGAAATACCTCCCACTTGCTGAATGGAAAAAAGCTGATGCTACGTTTTCACGAGAGGCACGGGAGGGAAGTTGGAATATCAAAAAAGACACCCCAGAAAAATGGACAATCGAATTTGGTGATCTCAAATTTTTAATTAAACCGACAGCTTTCAAACACACGGGACTTTTTCCTGAGCAGGTTTTGAACTGGGACTGGACTCGAGAAATTATTTCAAAAGCAGTTCTCAAAGGGGAGACACCCGAAGTTCTCAATCTTTTTGGATACACGGGAGGAGCTACTCTCGCATGCGCACAAGCCGGAGCAAAAGTCGTTCATGTCGACAGCTCAAAGTCCGCAGTCGCCTGGGCGCGTGAAAATGCTGAGCTCTCAGGTCTTTCTGAAAAACCTGTAAGATGGATTCTCGATGACACCAGAGTTTTTGTCGAAAGGGAAATAAAAAGAGGAAGAAAGTACGACGCCATCATTATGGATCCTCCGGCCTTTGGCCACGGTCCTTCAAAAGAGCTCTGGAAAATTGAGGATCATTTTCTTCCTCTTGTCGAAGATTGCTTGAAGCTCCTCTCTGACAAGCCTCTTTTCTTTATCATAAATGGATACTCTGCAGGGTATTCTGCTGTCGCGTATGAGAATAACCTAAAGACTCTTGTCGAGAAGTTTGGTGGCAAAATGGAAATAGGCGAACTCACTGTCGAAGAATCAGCAGGCAAGCGACTGCTTCCTTGTGGAATATTTGCAAGGTGGCAGAGAAACTAGAAGTCGCAGAATGATACTGTATATGAGCGAGTCGAATCGGTATCTTGTACTACCAAGGCATCTTTCGTAGTGTCGACACCGCTAAAGTCGTCCCAGATTCCGAAACCGCTACTAGTATTTATGTATGTGTAAGTCGTATTGCCATTTATTCCACTATCATTATTTTCTTTCCATGCTCCCGATGAAGCATTTTGTATATAAAACGAGTCAAATTTTATATTACTTGCTGCTGCTGAACTATCGTAAGAAAAAGCTTTCCAAGAGCATCCCCCAGCATCTGTACAAATGTTTTGACTACCCTTCAGGAGACTCAATGTCATGGTTCCTGTCCAGGCCACATTGTTTGTTCCTTGCCCCGTATCTACAGAGTTACAAGAATTCGCCTCCCCTCCACCACCGCTACTCGGTGTCGTCCACGTCGCGTTTCCATTTGCGTCTGAAGTCAAAATTTTATTTGCACCAGCTCCGCTCAAAATCTGCACTCCTCCATTAAAAATAGCTTTTCCAAAGACTGAAAGTCCGACTGTGAAAGGAGTGTTGGCATCGGTGTTAATGAAGAGTTGCCCAAGCTTTGACTGGCTTGTTGCACCAACATTCACTGGAGCATCCACATTGCTTCCTGGAGGCGCACCGGCTGGTGTAGTCCAGGCTGCCTGTAGGGAAGAAACCCCAAGGACAACACCGAGACCGAGGACTATTGCTACTGCGTATTTTGTTATTGATTGTTTGTTCATGTTATTTTTTTAAATTCCTTGGGTTCTTTTAATTTGTGATAATTTCTCGTCCTTTTCTTTTTGTGTCAGCTTGACTTGTGATGTGTCCGATCCCTCGAGTATCTTCTGTTTGGCCACCGATTCTTGCGGAGTTAGAGTGACTCTCCGATGGATTTCGGGGATCTGTTGTTCGACGATGATGGATTCAGGAGTTGCTTTGTACATGTAGATCACGTACGCAAGAAAAACGAGAACTATCATCACGAAAATCGAGAGGATGACGATGAAGTGAGAATGTTTTTGTTCTTGAGGGAAATCAGGGAATGTACTAACCATACACACATTATAGTATCGAATGGGGGTTGAGGCAATTTAAAATATGTGAATATCTTCTCCTCTGTGCTAGTATGAAAACTATGAAGGTACTTTACGAGGACAATCATCTCATTGGCATCTACAAACCAGCAGGAACCCTCATCCAGGGCGATAAAACTGGGGTTTCTTCCATTATGGACGAGGTCAAAGATTATTTGAGACAAAAATACAAGAAGCCGGGGAATATTTTCCTTGGGCTCATTCATCGCCTCGACAGGAATGTGGACGGAGTCGTTCTCTTCGCAAAAACGTCAAAGGGAGCATCGAGACTTTCGGAACAATTTCGTCTTCATACAGTTCAAAAGACCTACCATGCCTGGGTCGAGGGGATTCCACGAAAGAGCAAGGATACTCTTGTTCATTATCTCTATCATGATGAAATTAAAAATGTCTCAACCATTACTGAAGAAGAAAAAAAGCATGCTGATATGGCTGAACTTTCCTATGATGTCATTAAAAATGAGGAAGGATTTTCTCTTCTTAAAATTACCCTGAAGACAGGTCGACATCACCAGATTCGAGCACAGCTTTCACACATCGGTCACCCCATCGTTGGAGACACGAAGTATGGTTCAAAGGTCAAACTTCCTGATCAGAGAGTGATGCTTACCGCCACGTCTCTTTCATTTGATCCTGCTACGGCTGTCGATGCTGACATAGAACGAAAAACTGTGAGCATAGAAATTCCAAAGAAATCGTGGTAATGTAATCTTCATGCAACTTCTCGACGGAAAAAAAGTACGCGAAGCCCGAACTCCGCTTCTCATAGAAAAAATAGCGGCTCTTTCTTTTACCCCATGCCTCGTCATTGTCCAGGTTGGAAACAGGGAAGACTCGACGGCATTTATTAGTGCAAAAAGGTCTTTTGCAAAGAAACTGGGGGTCAAGGAGATTCATGTCCAGCTCGAGGAAAAAGCAACACAGGATGAAGTTATAGAAACTATACAAAAGTACAATTCTGACAAAGACGTTCATGGGATTATTGTCCAGCTTCCATTGCCTATCAACATGGATCCTGATGCAGTTATTGATGCAATAGATGTCTGTAAGGATGTCGACGGTCTTACGTCTCATAACGTGAAGCGATGGATGAATGGCCGCGCTGACGGTGTTATGCCTGCCACAACCCGCGGGATAAGGGAGCTCCTCGATTTTTACAAAATTGATCTTTTCGGAAAAAAGGTGGTGATGATTGGAAGGTCGTCGCTTGTGGGAAAACCAACCGCGTTTATGTGTCTCAATCAAAATGCAACTGTCACAATCTGTCACAGCAAGACTCACGATCTCGAAAAAGAAACAAAGAATGCCGATGTTGTCATTGTGGCAATAGGGAAGCCAGGATTTATCGGGACAAAGCATCTTTCGAAAGGCCAGATTGTCATCGATATCGGAATTACCCGTTTGCTTGATGGAAAACTTTCAGGAGATGTCAATTTTGAAGAGGCAAAAAATCTCGTAGAAATGATCACCCCAGTCCCAGGAGGTGTTGGCCAAATGACCGTCCTCGCTCTTTTTGAAAACCTCGTTGAAATGTGCTAAAATCAGCTTCTATTACAAATTATTACAAAGTAACTATACAAAATTATGAATAATGACATGCTTAAGCAAAGAATGTGGAAAGTTGCCATTACTGCAGGAGGACTCCTCTCTCTTTTTCTCGTAGTCATCTCCATCAAAGTCATCCGAGAAACTGCCTATGTTGGACGTGATGTTCCCGCAATGAATACGATCAGTGTTAATGGAAAAGGGGAGGAATTCCAAGCTCCAGACATTGCGACGTTCTCATTTGGAGTAACCGAAAATGCAAAGACAGTCGATGTAGCCCAGACCGCAGCGACAACAAAGATCAATGCAGCGATCAAGGCCTTGAAGGATAATGGAATTGATGAAAAGGATATAAAGACAACTTCATACAATATCAATCCTCATTATGAATATCAGCAGGAAATGTGTGTAGCAGGAAGCTGTCGAAGTGGTCGCCAGGTTCTCACAGGATACGATGTTAGCCAGAATGTTGAAGTAAAAGTACGAGATATTTCAAAGGCTGGATCACTCTTTACGACAGTTGGAAATCTTGGAGTTCAAAACGTAAACGGTCTAGCTTTCTCAATCGATAAAATCGAAGATGTGCGTGCAAAGGCTCGGGCAGAAGCTATCTCTGACGCTCAGGCAAAGGCAGAAGTCCTTGCAAAGCAGCTTGGGGTTCGGATTGTACGAATCAGCAGCTTCTATGACTCAGGAGACGCTCAGCCGTACTATGGCTATGCAAAGGGAGGAATGGAGATAATGAATGCTTCAGTCGCACCAATGGCAACACCTTCGATTCCAAGCGGAGAACAGAAAGTCACCTCACAGGTTACTATCACGTACGAGATTCGCTAGATCATTGACTAAAACCCCACAAAAGAGTACTATATCCCTGTCACCCCAGGGAGGGGTTTTTTATTAGAAAAAGCTCGATTAAAGAGAAAATATCATGAAACTAGCAGAATATGTAAATGAAACAAAGGCCGAAATGTCGCATGTTAGCTGGCCGACTCGACGACAGGCGATTAGCTACTCGGTAGCGGTTGTTCTCGTGTCAGTTATCACAGCTCTCTTTCTCGCATTTTCTGACTATATCTTCTCACGACTTCTCACCCTCCTCGTCTAATTTATAAAACTTTTTACACATCATTATGAGCAAACAGCAAGTTGGAGGACAAAGGAATTGGTACGCCATTCACACCTATGCAGGGTATGAAAATGCAGTGGCGCGAAACCTCAAGCAACGTATTGAGTCTCTCGGAATGGAGGATCGCATATTTAATGTTCTCGTTCCGACCGAAAAGAAAATCAAAATTAAGGGAGGAAAACGGGTTGAAGAAGAAGAAAAAATTTACCCTGGATATGTCCTTGTTGATATGATTGTTACTGATGACTCATGGTATGTTGTCCGAAATACCCCCCGAGTTACCGGTTTTGTCGGTTCTGGAGTTTATCCTGTTCCTCTTGAGAAGAAAGAGGTTGATATGCTTTTTGCCCGAATGAACAAGGACGAAGTCAAACACACCATCGATCTTGTTGTTGATGACGTTGTGAAGATTGTTGACGGTCCTTTCAAGGATCTTGAAGGCAAGGTTAATGAAGTCGATGACAGCCGAGGAAAGGTCAAAGTTCTTGTCTCGATGTTCGGCCGGGAAACACCGGTAGAACTCGATTTCTTGCAAGTTAAGAAGATATAAGGTAATCTACATCCACCAACATTTTATGGCTAAAAAGATAATCAAAAAGGTAAAAGTAAGCGCTCCAGCAGGGAAAGCAACCCCAGCTCCTCCTTTGGGCCCTACTCTCGGACAGGCGGGCGTCAACATTGGTGATTTCACAAAGAAATTCAACGATGCTACAAAGGGCATGATGGGAGACATTGTTCCTGTTGTCATTTCTGTTTATGAAGACAGAACATATAGCTTTGTTTTGAAAACTCCTCCAGCAAGTTCACTCATTCTTAAGGCCGCAGGAGTTGAAAAAGGTTCAGGAAAGCAGGCTTTGAAAAAAGCGGGAACCATTACTCGAGCTCAGGTAAAGGCAATTGCAGAAAAGAAAATGCCTGATCTCAACGCAAGCGACATCAACTCAGCAATGAGAATAATTGAAGGATCATGCAGATCTCTTGGGATTGAGGTGAAAGGTTAATTTTACCTCTCCATATCTACCCAACTGTATTTGAGACCTGTTTTTTCGTCAAAGTGTTCCTCGTTGAAAGTTATTTTTTTAAATTCACTATAATCTGGGAAAAAGACATCTCCCTCTGCATCTGTCTCGACTAAGGTCAGGTATAATCTGTCAGTTAGAGGAAGCCCTTGTTTATAAATTTCACCTCCACCAATGAGAAAGATTTCTTTAGTTTCATTTTGACTTGCCATCTCATGGGTCGAAGCTTTTTCAACAGCTTCTTCAAGTGTTGAGCAGATAATTGCGTCAGGAGCTTTGAAATCTGCATTTCGGGTGATGACGTAGTTTTGGCGATTGGGAAGAGCTTTTCCGATTGATTCATACGTTTTTCTGCCGAGGATTACGGCGTGGCCGGAGGTGATTCGCTTGAAACGCTTGAGATCATCGGAAATATAGACCAGGAGTTTACCCCCGTTGCCTATAGCGGCATTTTTTTTGCTCAATGCGACAACGATGCTTATGAGGGGTTTTTGTTGTGATGACATCATAGGAAAGTAGATTTTGAGGCTTGTCATCTATGACAATTCCTTTGTTAGGATTATACTTTATCTATTGATTAAATAAAACTCACTTCATGCAGACAAATTACGAAATCGAAATAAAGACACTTCTCGGATCCAAAGAAAATGCAGAGAAACTAAAAAAAGACCTCAAGAAAAATTTTCCTGATATGAAGCTTGTAGGGCAGGGCCGTCAGCTTAATCATTATTTTAATCTTCCACCAGACATAGCCCTCTTACAAAAGAATGTTGCAAAGTTTGTTCCCACAGAAAAAGAATTGGAATTAGAGAATATCTTGAGTCATGGAAAGAAAATGTCTCTTCGAACTCGCGACGCGGATGGAAAAGTCTTTCTCGTTATAAAAGCATCATTGGGGGATGATACTAGTTCAAATGGAGTCAAACGAGTTGAGTTCGAGTGTTCAGTCAGCAAAACACTTGCACAGCTTGATCAAATTCTCCTTGATTCTGGAGCAACATATCAGGCAAAATGGTCTCGTGAGAGGGAAGAATATGATGCAGGAGGTATGCATGTTTGTATCGATAGGAATGCTGGATATGGCTATCTTGCAGAATTTGAAAGAGTAACTCAGGATGAAGCATCTTTCGATTCAATTAAAACAGAGCTTTTGTCGGTCATGAAAAGGCTTGGGGTAGCTGAACTTGCCCAAGATCGTCTCGAGAGGATGTTTGCACACTATAATGCTCATTGGTCGGAGTATTATGGAACAGAGAAGACTTTTACTATAGAATAAAGAAACCTATGTATCTTTCAGATGTTGATATAAAGAAAGCAATAAAAAAAGGAGAAATAATCATTCGGGATTATGATGAGGCGCGTCTTCAGCCGGCAAGTTACGATATTCTTTTGGGAAATAAATTCATTGTTCACAATACTCAGTCTGTTGCGGCAATCGACCCGGTCATGAAAATTTATCCTGAATCGAGTGAAATTATTGTTCCAGACAATGGAACATTTATCCTTCATCCTGGAGTGAGTGTCCTCGGGACTTCGGTTGATCACTTTGGATCCGACAAATTTCTCATACAACTTTCAGGGAAAAGCAGTCTAGCTCGTATCGGTCTCATCATTCATAATACAGCCGGGATCATCAATCCAGGACATTTTCTTAATATTACCTTCGAACTCTGCAACCTGAACCACATGCCGATTATTCTTCGTCCAAATATGAGGATTGGCCAGATTCTCTTTTCAGAACTTTCAAGCCCTCCGGCGAAGGATTACAAAACAACAGGAAGGTATCATGGAAGGGACTGGCAGCATTTTGTCGATCCAAAAGAAGAGGAAATGAAGGCCAAGAAAAAAACCTTGAGCAAGAAATCAAAATAAATCTCTCAAAAATCCGATGAAGAAAAAAGCCATTCCAAAGAAGAAGAAATCAGCCAAGAAAAATGCCCGGCATCCTGAGTATCAGTATCTCGACATACTTAAGGATATTTTGGAAAATGGTTTTGAGAAAAAAGAATTTAATAGCGGGATTGCCATCAAGAGCGTTTTTGGACGGATGATGCGTTTCGACCTTTCAAAAGATTTTCCTCTTCTCACAACAAAAAAAGTCTTTATGCGAGGAATCATCCATGAGCTCGTGTGGTTTCTTCGAGGTGAGACAAATATAAAATATCTTGTTGACAATGATGTGCATATCTGGGATGAGTGGCCTTACAAAGAGTACAAAAAGAAAATGGAGGCTGGAGAAGTTCCTACTATGACCCAGGTCGAGTTTATTTCAAAAATAAAAGACGATTCATCTTTTGCAAAAAAATGGGGAGAACTTGGTCCTGTCTATGGACGGCAGTGGAGAAAGTGGCCTGCCTCAGACGGAAGGGAAATTGACCAGCTTGCATGGGCAATTGAGAAGACAAAAAAGTATCCAGATAGAAAGCACGTTGTTATTTCTGCGTGGAATCCTGAATATGTCTATGAAATGGCTCGTCCGGGAACGTCGATGGCAATACCTCCATGTCACACACTTTTTAACATCAATGTGACGAACGGAAAACTTTCTCTTTCCCTCTATCAGAGGAGTGCGGATACATTTCTCGGGGTTCCATTTAACATTGCTTCGTATTCTCTCATGGCTCTCGTTCTCGCACAGATCTGTGGATATAAGCCAGGAGAGTTTGTTCATATGCTCGGAGATACACACCTCTATGGAAATCATTATGAACAAGCACGAGAGCAGATGAAGAGGAAACCGCGGCCGTTTCCTCGTGTGAAGATAAATCCAAATCTTAAGGATATTAATGACGTGAGATTTGAAGACTTCGAGCTCATTGAGTATGATCCACACCCTCCGATAAAAGGGGAGATCACTGTCGTTGGAGGTTTTCATGAAAAGGACAGGAAAGATTTTAGTTTCAAGGATAAAAAGGGCGTCAAGAGGAACAAATAATATTATTATGATTTAACACACTCATTTTTAAATAGATCTTATTTATTCTTAAAAATATATTAATTCCCCATGAAAGACATTCAAATCAAAAAACTTATCGAAGCTGAAAAGAAGCGCCAAAAGAGTGTCGTGAATCTCATTGCGTCCGAAAACTACGTCTCAAAGGATGTTCTCGAGGCCCTTGGCTCTGAACTTACAAATAAATACGCAGAAGGTTATGCTGGCAAGCGTTATTATGGTGGGAATCATATTGTTGATAAAATTGAGACACTTGCGATCGAGCGAGCCCTCAAGCTTTTTGGACTTTCTACAGAAACATGGCATGTGAACGTCCAGCCTCTGTCGGGCTCTCCTGCAAATCTCGCAGTGTATGCTGCTCTTGTTCCATCAGGAGCAAAGATCATGGGAATGTCTCTCGACCAAGGAGGACACCTCACCCATGGCCACAAAGTTTCTGTTACAGGAAAATTCTGGATGCAGATTCCGTACGGAGTAAACAAACAAACCGAAACACTTGACTACAATGAACTAAAAGAAATTGCTCTTCGTGAAAAGCCAGCGATCATCGTCGGGGGATACACGGCGTATCCTCGAGTCGTCGATTTCAAGAAACTTCGTGAAGTTGCAGATGAGTCAGGAGCTCTTCTCATGATCGACATGTCGCATTTCGCTGGTCTTGTGGCAGGAAAGCAGTACCCATCTCCGTTTGAATATGCAGATATTGTCACAACGACAGTTCACAAGACTCTCCGTGGCCCACGAAGCGCAATTATTTTCTCAAAGAAGGACGAAAGAGAACTTGGGAAGAAAATTGATCGCGCGGTGTTTCCTGGACTTCAGGGAGGTCCTCACTTGAATCAGATTGCAGCAGTTGCCGTTGCGCTCAAGGAGGCCTCGACTCCTGCTTTCAAAAAATATGCACTTCAGGTAAAGAAAAATGCAAAGGTTCTCGCAGATGAACTTGCAAAAAAAGGATGGAAAATAATTTCTGGAGGAACAGACAGTCATCTTGTACTCATTGATACATGGATGGGCGGAAAGGGAATTTCAGGCAAGGAGGCTGGAGACAGACTTGAAAAAGAGGGAATTATTGTAAATAAAAATGCGGTGCCATTTGATACTCGGCCACCAATGGATCCTTCAGGTATTCGTCTCGGAACTGCTGCCGAGACTACTCGAGGAAAGAAAGAAAAGGACATAAAAAAAATCGCCGAGCGAATTGATGCGATCTTGAGGGGATAAAAACAAACCCCTCTCTCCTTCCGGTTTTATCCAGCAAAAGAGAGAGGGGGCCTCAGTGGCAGGCGCGGCGAAACGGGTTCCTCAAGTTGGTGTCATGCACAAGACACGTTTGTTTCTTCCGGCCAAAATAATGATCGTATTTACTGCAAGTAGCATAACAGAATCCTCAAAAAAGTCAACTTTTGGCACTTTGGAGGTGTTTAATGCTAGAATGTCGTGGTGAAACATACTATTAAAGAAAAGCTCATTCTGAGCCTTCGGACGGCCGCAGAAAAGGCAGGAATTACCGATCCAAAGGTGCACCTCGAACACCCTGAGGATATTTTTCATGGGGATTACGCTACAAACCTCGCCCTGGCGTACTCAAAAGCACTAAAGACTAGCCCAAAAATCCTTGCCGAAAAGATTCTTGAAGAATTTAAAAAAGATTTGCCGAACGAAGTAGAATCAACAAGTATTGCTGGTCCTGGGTTTATAAATATAAAACTAAAAGACAGCGTTTTCATCGAGAACGTCCTCACTATTGGTAGCGACTATGGAAAGGGAAATCAGGATATGGGAAGAAAGGTAATGGTTGAGTACACTGATCCCAATCCATTCAAAATTTTTCATATCGGTCACCTCATGGCAAACGCTATTGGGGAATCTCTTTCAAGGATAATTGAATTTTCAGGAGCGAAGGTTATTCGAGCCAATTATTTTGGTGACGTAGGACTTCATGTGGCAAAAACCATGTGGGGTATTTTGAATACTAAAGCTGATTTTCCTGATGAGTCAGAACCGCTTGTTTCGAGGATAGAATTTCTAGGAAAAATGTACGTTACCGGATCAAATGCTGAAGGCGAAAAGGAAATAAAGGAAATTGCAGCAATTAACAAGAAGATTTTTGAGAAATCAGACGCAGAAATAAATGAGTTCTATGATCTTGGAAGAAAATGGAGCCTCGAATATTTCGAAACCATTTACAAAAAGTTGGGAACGAAATTTGATGAGTATTTTCCTGAAAGTTCTGTCGCTGGCGATGGGGTAAAAATTGTTCAGGAATTTCTTAAAAAAGGCATATTCGAGACAAGCGAAGGTGCCACCATTTTCCCGGGAGAAAAATATGGAGTTCATACCCGCGTTTTCATTAACTCTCAAGGACTTCCAACATACGAAGCAAAGGAACTCGGCCTCACGAAGAAAAAGTTTGAGCTCTATCCTGACCTCTCAGAATCGGTCGTCGTGACTGCAAACGAGCAGAGTGATTATTTTAAAGTTCTTATACGGGCTATTGGTGCAATTTATCCTGAAATTGCCTCAAAAATGAAGCACCTGAGTCATGGGATTCTGCGGCCTTCAACTGGAAAAATGTCTTCTCGAAAGGGAAATGTTGTTTCAGCTGAGGAATTATTGAATGAATTCCAAACTCTTGTTCTCGAGAAAATGAAGGATCGTGAATGGAAAGGAAATGAAAAAGAAATGGTCGCAGAGATGGTCGCCATTGCTGCTCTCAAGTACGTTGTACTCCGCCAAGCAATCGGAGGCGATATTATATATGACAAGGAAAAAATAGTTTCATTTGAAGGGGACTCGGGTCCATATCTCCAGTATGCGGCCGTTCGCGCTGAGGCAGTTGTAAGAAAAGCTCATGATGTCGGAATTTCTGAAAAAGTTTCTTCAAAGCCGACAGAAGCTACACTACTCGAAAGAATGCTCGCTCGTTTTCCTGAAACCATTGAGCGCTCTCGCATCGAATACGCCCCTCATCACATCGTGACCTATCTCATTGAGCTTTCTTCTGCTTTCAATTCCTACTATGCCGTCAATAAAATAATTGATGAAAAAGATTCTCTTTCCTCATATCGAGTGGCTCTGACAAAAGCTTTTGTCTCGGTGATGAAAAATGGTCTTTGGGTTTTGGGTATCAAAGTGCCGGAGAGGATGTAAAATATGTCTATTTTCATCTTTAGTATGTGATATCCGGTGTGTATCAGATTGTATTAGATAGTATTAGATAGTATTAGATAGGGCAATAATCCAGTGTTCGCTGCATTTTATGGCATGCTATTGACAAATTGGGTAGAGTTGGTGTATAATAGTAATGTAGTTCTTTGATTTGCCAGTATCTTCGCTGCAACAGAAAGCGCCTTAAATTAAGGCTTTCTCCGTTGTGGCGAAGAGCCCAACAAACTAAACTTGTGTCCGAAAGGATACTAACCAAGAAAGGGTGACAACGATGAAAAATCCATCGATTGCATCAGACAACGAAGTCAGTGAAGGCCAAATCGAAACCTGTGTGACCCTAGTCACCGATGCTACGCGCAAAGGGACAGGCACAGCGCTTCGCGAACTCGCCAAGAACGGTGTTCTCACCAAAAAGAATATTGAGCGGGTGCGGGCGCGCGGCAACGAAGTGGTTGCTGAGATTACGAGAATCGTAAAGGAGAAGTTTGCCGAAATTGCCGAGAATATCGCCGGCATCGTCAAGCTCATCTCCGGCGCGGAAATTCTCGAACTCGACGAGACGGACGGGAAGGCAACCATTGCGAAAGCGAAGGATGCCTTTCCCGGCTGGATCGATCCCGACTTCAAGGAATACGGTTGCGATGTGAAGTCGGAGCCGACCAAGAAGGCACAGGTTTCCGTCCATGAGATGATCAAGGACGGGACATTCGCCCAGATCTTTAATGGCATGGGCGATGACCTCAATAGTCTTTGTCTTACACAGCCGCAGATCATCCAATTCGTGGAGAAACACCACAAGTGGCTCCGCACGGATGGATATGCAACCTTTTTCTTATTCAAGGTTGGCGAAGAGTTCTTCGTTGCGGACGTGGGCTTCCACGTCGGGCGTCTCGAGGTCTACGTGCGCCGCTTCTCGAACGACTTCGTCTGGCGCGCCGAGGACCGTCATCGCATTGTAGTCCCGCAACTGGCACTTGCAAATTAGTCCTGAGCCTTTGGCTCTCAGTCCCTCTGACCCTTGTCAAAATTTATTTTGGCAAATCAGGGGGATTTTTGTATACTGGAAAGGCACGCATGAATGTACGGTGGCTATGGCTCCCGTGCCACGCTTGTGAAAAAATACGTTCGAGAATTCTGCCGCCCGCCAGCTGGCGGGTTGCAGAAGAGTGGATGTATTTTTATCTAAACAAAAAATAATCAGTTGGTGTAGTGGACTGGAGGACTTCAATGTCCCGAATACTATTCAATCTGTCCTGATTGGGCGGATGGTGTACTGGATGGTTCGTTGCACATTATCTTCGTTGCGAACGTGAACTTCAACGACGGGCATCTCAAGGTCAACATGAACCGCTTCTCGAACGACAACGTCTGGAACGCCGAGAACCGTCATCGCATTGTAGTCCCGAAACTGTCATTTCTCTCATCATTATTTGGTGAGAGTTTTGTTGAGTATTGATTTAGCAGTGGGACTTTGGAGGCCTTTGCGCCATCCACCAAGCATTCGCCCTATCTCTTCTAGCTTTTCCGAGAGTTCTGTATATTTGTCAGTCGGAATGAGCTTGCTCTCCCAGGCTAGCTGATAAAAGAATTTAAGAGTGTCTACCTTCGTTATGGTCCGGCCGAGCATAACAGTCTTGGCTTCTGGTGGCAGATAAATGCAAGAGAAACTGAATTCCAAAGTATCAAGAAATAAGTCTTCAATCTTCTGACCAATACCGAGACGTTCAACGCGCGGAAAGTTCCTATGAATGGCTAACCAAAATTGGTATGCTTCCTTTTCCTTCAAAATCACCACTGGAGAATTGCGGGGGGGGGGTCGTCATAGTCATTTTAATTTTTGTGAAAAATAAAGGGGTTGCGTACAACCATATCATATCTCTCAAAAATATCCACGAAGCGTGGCGTGAATTTGTCTCTGGTAAAAAATATAAAACCGATGTGGCAGAATTCCTGCTCAAACTCTCGGAGAATACTTATAAGCTTCACATTGATCTAAAAAATAAAATATATGTCCACGGACCGTACGAAGCCTTCGCGGTTAATGACCCAAAGCCGCGCAGTATCCATAAAGCGAGCGTGCGGGACCGTTTACTCCACCATGCTCTCTATCGCCAACTCTACCCTTATTTTGATCAGAAATTTATTCACGATTCCTATTCTTGCCGTGACTTCAAGGGGACGCATCGGGCATTGGAGCGCTTTATGCAATTTTCTTGCAAGGTTTCAAAGAGCAATAAACGCACTTGTTGGGTATTGAAATGTGATGTTCGTAAGTTCTTTGCTTCGGTGGATCATTCAGTTCTCATGACGATACTTAAAAAGCATATTTCTGATCCTGATATTATCAATCTTGTCGGTGGGGTAGTGGAGAGTTTTAAAAGTACTGGTCCGGGAAAGGGTTTGCCACTCGGTAATCTTACTTCGCAACTTCTGGTGAATGTTTATATGAATGAATTTGATCAATACGTAAAGCATATTCTCAAACAGAAGTTTTATATTCGCTATGCTGATGATTTTGTGATTATGCATCATGACCGCATTACATTACTAGAAGTGTTACCGAAAATTCATGCTTTTCTTGGATCGGTCCTTAAACTACAGCTTCATCCCGATAAGGTTTCTATCGAGACAGTTTCTTCTGGCATTGATTTTCTTGGCTGGATCCATTTTCCTAATCACCGTGTGTTGCGGACCACCACAAAAAGAAGAATGTTCAAGAATTTAAAAATGACAGAGACAAAACGTGAGACACTTCAATCGTATCTTGGACTTTTAAAACACGGCAATACCCATAAGTTACAAAACTCAATAAATAAATTTAAGACATAAAAAATTATCCTCTGGAACTTCCTTTTTATTTTTTTAGGAATATAATTTTCTTTATGCCACAAGAAATTACTATCACTGCTCCCCATAAAGATTTCGAATCAATCAAAAAGATTGATGAGAATGGCGTGGAATACTGGACAGCAAGGGAGCTTATGCCAATACTTGGGTATTCAAAGTGGCAGAATTTTGAAATAGTCATAAAAAAGGCTCAAGAAGCTTGCGTCAATAGCCGCCAGTTTCCCCAGGATCATTTTACTGAAGCCAGTAAATTGATCAAAATGGCTAAAGATGCTGTGCGTGAAATAAACGACTATAACCTTGATAGGTATGCCTGTTATTTAATTGCCCAAAACGGAGACTCTACTAAGAAAGAAATTGCCCTTGCCCAAACATATTTTGCGGTACAAACGCGTAACCAGGAGATGTTTAATAAACTTTCTGATGATGAGAAAAGAATACAAAGACGAGAGGAAGTAACTGACAGAAATAAACATCTTTTCAGTACGGCCAAACTTGCAGGCGTCTCAAATTTTGGAAAATTCAATGATGCAGGGTATAAAGGCCTCTATACCATGCCTCTTTCTGAAATTGAGAAGAGAAAGAAGGTAAAGAAAGGAGAATTACTCGATCGTGCAGGAAGTGTAGAACTTGGAGCCAATCTTTTTAGAATTACCCAGACAGAAGACAAAATCAAGAGAGAAAATATAAAAGGAGATACAGAAGCACAAAGAACACACTTTGATGTTGGAAAGAAAGTTCGTCAGACAATGAAAGAACTTGGCGGGGAAATGCCAGAAAATCTCAAACCAGAAAGGCATATAAAGGAAATTAGGAAGAATAACAGATTCCTCAAAAAGAAATCACAAGCGAGAATAAAATAGTATTTTTAGCCAAAAATGCTAAAATGGCATTTACGTATGGAAAAGAGCAAGCAAGCCCAAACCGAAGAGAAAATACTGGCTTTTTGGGAAGAAAAAAAGATATTCAAGAAAACCCTCGACAAGGAATTTCCGAAGGGCGATTTTATCTTTTATGATGGACCACCATTTGCAACAGGAGAGCCACACTATGGTCACGTCGTCCCGGGAACAATCAAAGACATAATTCCTCGTTATAAAACGATGAAAGGCTATCGCGTCCGCAGGCGATGGGGTTGGGACTGTCATGGATTGCCGGTAGAAAATCTCATCGAAAAAGAGCTCGGTCTTAAATCAAAAAAAGATATCCTTGACTACGGTATTGGAAAGTTTAATGCAAAGGCCCAAGAAAGCGTCATGCGGTATGCTGATGACTGGAGAAGGATCATTCCTCGCCTCGGTCGTTTTGTCGACATGGAGGATGACTATCGAACAATGGATACACCATACACCGAGTCAGTGTGGTGGGCTTTTTCTGAACTCTATAAAAAGGGATTAATTTATGAAGGATTCAAGTCAATGAATCTTTGCCCTCGCTGTGAGACAACACTTTCGAACTTTGAGGTAAGTCAGGGGTACAAGGATATAACGGATATTTCGGTTTTTGTTACATTTGAAATAGTCGATGAGCCGGGAACTTTTCTTCTCGCATGGACGACAACCCCGTGGACTCTTCCAGGAAATGTAGCGCTCGCAGTGAATCCTTCAATTCAATATTCAAAAATAAAAATACATAATCAGCAGTTATACGTAGCAACACCACGACTTTCTGCTGTGAAAGTAGAATATACAGTTGTCTCTGAAATTTCAGGAAAAGATCTTATCGGAAAATCATACAAACCTGTTTTCCCTTACTATTTTTCTGATCAAAAATTAAAAAATAAAGAAAATGGTTGGAAAGTTTATGGTGCCGATTTTGTAACAACGGAAGACGGAACAGGGATCGTTCATATTGCCCCAGCTTTTGGAGCCGATGATTACGAACTTTCACTGAAGCACAATCTGCCGTTTGTTCAGCATGTTGGAACGAATGGCCAGTTCAAGGCGGAGGTTACGGATTTTGCTGGTCAGGATGTAAAACCAAAAGATTCTCCAGAAGAAAAGGACAAGCACCAAAAAGCTGATATTGAGATTATCAAATATCTTGCAGCCCACGGAACTCTTTTTGCAAAAGAAAAACTTGTACACTCATATCCGCACTGCTGGAGATGTGATACTCCACTTCTCAATTACGCAGCCTCATCATGGTTTGTAAAGGTTACTGATCTGAAGGATAAGCTCGTCAAAGAAAATAAGAAAGTGGGGTGGATTCCTCCTGAAGTTGGTGAAGGGCGGTTTGGAAATTGGCTCATGGGTGCTCGGGACTGGGCAATTTCACGTTCACGTTTTTGGGGAGCGCCTCTGCCGGTCTGGAAAGAAGAAACAACAGGGGAATGTCATGTTCTCTCGTCGATTGCCGATCTCAAAAAATACAGTCATGCAAGAAATACCTACTACGTGAGCCGACACGGAGAAGCGGAAAATAATGTAAAGATGATCATCAGTTCTCTCAAGGAAAATCCGCATCATTTGACCGACCTTGGAAAAAAGCAGGCGAAGGAAGCGGGGCAATGGCTCAAGGATAAACATATTGATCTCATTATCACATCTCCATTTGTTAGAACAAAGGAGACGGCTGAAATCATTGCTCAGCAGATTGGATTTGATAAAAATAAGATTGTTTTTGACGAAAGACTTCGGGAGCTTGGGGCGGGAATCTGGAACGGGAAAAACTTCCATGATTTTGTAGCGCATCTCAAAGAAGAGGATCGCTTCGAAATTGCTCCAGAGGGAGGTGAACAGTATGCTGATATAAAAAAGCGTATGGGGGACATCCTCTATGACCTCGAGCAGAAGCATAGTGGCAAAAATATTCTTCTCGTTTCTCATGATACGCCACTTTTTCTTCTTGAGACAGTCGCCCAAGGCCTCAATCGAAAGCAGTCGATAGAACTCCGAGGTCACAAGGATCATTTTAATGAAAATGCAAAGCCTCGAAAGCTCGAATTTCATCCCTTGCCGCATAACGCTGAGTACGAAGCCGATCTCCATCGGCCGTTCATTGACGAAATTCCTCTCATCTCCGAAAAGGGAAACAAGCTCGTGCGAATTCCCGAAGTTTTTGACTGCTGGTTTGAGTCGGGTTCAATGCCGTTTGGAGAAGCTCATTATCCATTCCAAAAATGCGATTTCAATCCTAAGCCGGGTCCATTTACAAAAATTCTCGGAAAAACTAAAGGCTATCCTGCTGATTTTATTGCAGAAGGACTTGACCAGACTCGTGGCTGGTTTTACTCGATGATGGTCCTTGGGGTCGCTCTTTTTGGCCGATCTCCTTACAAAAAAGTTGTGGTCAATGGTCTCGTCCTTGCTGAAGATGGTCGCAAGATGTCGAAGCGTGAGAAGAATTATCCCGACCTCATGCTTATTGTAAATAAATATGGAGCTGATGCTCTCCGCTACTTCCTCATGTCATCTCCGGTCGTTCATGCTCAAGATTTTTGTTTTTCTGAGAGGGGAGTTGATGAGGTAATGAAAAAGCACATTGGTCGACTCAACAACGTCGTGACATTCTATGAAATGTATGCGAGTGAAGCAACCGATCTCACGATCACAAGCACCGATCCTCTCGATCTTTGGATTGTTTCTCGATTAGCAGAGCTAGCCTTAGAAGTCACACATGGTCTTGAAAAATATGAAATCGACCGAGCATCACGTCCTTTTGCAGAATTTATTGACGACCTTTCAACGTGGTATATTCGCCGTTCACGAGATCGATTTAAGAGTGAAAATGTGGAAGACAAAAATCGAGCCCTCGCTACGACTCGAAAAGTCCTTCTCGATCTCTCAAAACTTCTGGCACCAATTATGCCGTTTCTTGCCGAGGATATGTACCAGCATGTGAAAGGTGAAAAGGAGAGTGTGCATCTCGAGCCGTGGCCTGAATTTAAAAGGGCTGATGCAAACATAATTGTAGACATGAAAGAGGTTCGCCGTGTCGCGTCCCTTGGCCTCGAAGCCCGCATGAAGGCAAAGATAAATGTCCGCCAGCCCCTCGCAAAGCTTTCAGTTAAATCTCCAATTCCAAAAAATCTCGCAGACATTATTAAAGATGAGGTAAATGTAAAAGAAGTTGTGACAGATGCAGCGCTTTCGGAAGAAGTAGTACTTGATACTATCCTTACGCCTGAGCTCAGAGAAGAAGGGAATGTCCGTGAACTTCTTCGCGCAATTCAGGATCTTCGAAAAGAAAAAGGACTGACGATACAGGATCGTGCAATTTTGACAATTGATACCGATCGAAAAACTCAGGAACTTATTACAAAAAACAAAGAAGGCCTTTCATCTGCGACGTTGCTCAAAGAAATAAAGTTTGGAAATTTGGAAGGTGAGGTAAAAATGGTGGGAGAACTCAGCTTAAAAATAGATATCGGGAAATAAATAAACCCAAAATCACCCTATATGCACCACATCTACACAACTCCAGCCTTCGTTGTGAGCAGTCTTCCTCGAGGGGAAGCGGGGAAGTCCCTTCTTCTTTTTACTCGTGACTTTGGAATGATATGGGCAACTGCGCAGGGAATCAGGCTCTCTCAGTCAAAACTTCGCCACCACATCCAGGACTATTCTTTTTCGTATGTTTCAATTGTGCGGGGAAAAGAAATGTGGAGACTGACCGGCGCAGGCGAGCTTCAGGAAAAAATAAAACCAAGCAAACTCTATGTTCGCATTTTGAATGTATTAAAAAGGCTTCTGACGGGGGAAGAAAAAAATGAGAAACTTTTTGAAATAATCGAGACAAGCTCGAAGGCCACTTACGAAGAAAAAGATACTGAAATCATTGAGTGTATTATAATGCTTAGAATCTTGAATGCACTTGGATATATTTCAAATAAAAAAGAATTCGATAAGTTTTTAATTGACAACGCACTTTCACCCGATTTGGTTGAAGAAATGAAAAAAGTGAAGCTCCTCGTGGTTAAGGAAATCAACTCAGCTCTCAAGGAGAGTCAGCTCTAGTATTGCATATGGTATAATAGTTCCATTATGGCACAGGACCCGAGCCAAATTGAAGAACTTAAAAAAACTCTCTATTCCCGCAATGCTCCCCTTATAAGGACAAAGCGCAGACTTCGTTTTGAAAAACCGCAGACGGAAGGGGTGCAGACTGACTGGGAACATCCACCTGAGGATCCGGAAAATGTCGAGCTCAACAAATATTATCAAGATCACTCAATGTCATTTCTCAAAAAACTTTTCGTCGCATCACTCCTCTTTTTTATCCTTGCGGTTGGAATTGGGGCGTATCTCGTTTTTAACGGGGCAAATATTGTTTCAGCAAACAACATCGACATCACAGTGAGTGGTCCTGTCTCTGTTGCAGGAGGAACTCCCGTTTCATTTGAAGTGCAAGTCATAAATAAAAATAACATCAAGCTCCAGAATGTGGATTTTCTTGTTGAATTTCCTGCAGGGACTGTTGATCCAAACGACACTACAAAAGAACTCAAGCAGTACCGAGAATTTATAGGTGAAATAGAACCAGGAGCAGTAGCTCAGAAGACAATTAAGGCAGTTATGTATGGGCAGGAAAATAGCAAAAAGGAGATTGTAGTTACTACCTCCTATCAAGTTAAAGGATCAAACGCTATAGTCCCAAAGCAAAAGACATTTGACATTCTCATCAGTTCATCGCCACTTTCTCTTACTGTTAGTTCATTTGATGAGATAACATCGGGTCAGACCTTTGACATGAAAGTAACCCTCGCTTCCAATTCAAAAGAAACATTGAAAAATCTTGTCCTCAAAGCAAATTATCCTTTTGGCTACAACTTTGTTTCTTCCGATGTTCAGACAATAGGTGACAGTTCAACATGGAAAATAGGGGATATTCCTCCCGGAGGGAAGAAAGTCGTTACAATCAAAGGAAAGCTCGAGGGTGAGGATGACGAGACACGGGCATTTAGATTTATGGCAGGGACTCTGAGTCAAAATGGACAGAGTGTTGTGCCGACGATTGGAACACAGTTCATTTCTGAATCAAAAGAAATAAGCATACGAAAACCATTCATTACTGTTGGTATTTCTCTCGATGATACTGTTGGAACAAAGGAATACATTGGAGAATTTAATGATTCAATTAAGGTGGAAGTCTCCTGGTTCAATAATCTCCCGACAGCTATCAGTGACGGAGAAATCCATTTGAAACTGACAGGAAATGCCTTTGATAAATTTTCTGTTTCTCCAGAACAGGGCCTCTACCAATCTGCAAACAATACTATAACCTGGAACAAAATTACTACTCCTGAGCTCGGTACGATTGGCGCCGGTGAAAGTGGAAAGGTTACCTTTAACCTTACTCCTCGAGATTTGAGTACATCATTCAAGGGAGTTTCCAATCCTTCAATTTCTCTTTCGGTTGATGTTGAAGGTCGAAGAGTTTCCGAGAGTAATGTCCCCGAGCAGATCAGCTCGAGCGCTTCTCGAAAATTGAAGATTTCTTCAAACGCTTCTCTTTCATCACAGATTCTTCGGTCAACTGGTGGATTTACCAACACAGGACCGATTCCTCCTCGTGCTGAACAACAGACAACGTACACAGTCATCTGGAACGTCGACAACACCGCCAACACTCTTTCTGGTGCCGAAGTCCATGCATCTCTTCCTGCATACGTAACATGGCTTGGAAAAGTTTCTCCTTCCGATGAGGACATTACATTTGATAAGAGCTCCGGTGATATTATCTGGAAAGTGGGAAGTCTTGATACTTACACCGTAAGCAATAGGCGCCGACGCCAGGTAGCTTTCCAGATTTCATTTGAGCCAAGCGTTGCCCAGATTGGCCAGTCTCCAAACCTCGTAAACCAGGCTATTCTCACTGCTCACGACGACTTTACCGAACAAACCCTCACAAGTGCTAATAGTCCTATCAACACGCGATTTACCGGTGATCCAACGTTCAAGGATGGAGATGAGGTGGTGGGGAGGTAGGGAGAAGGTTAATAAAAACTGGCCAGAGTAGTGTCCTCTGGCCAGTGCCTCCGTAACCACGACTGGAGGCGGCTAATGCATGTCGTGGTGTTTTCCCTGCCGATAACGCGATAGACGAGTTTCGCTGATCAGGGCTTCATTATTGCGCCTGTATCAACAGGGCTTTCGCGGGAGCGTTCGTGCTATTTAAGACAAGAATACTCTAAATTTTCTGGTAGTCAAGGGTATCCTGACTTTTTGCCTTGTGGACACATGCCGAAATACATCGAACCGCCTAAAAGACTACCTTTCTCGGTTCTGGGATTATTATAATTCAAACCTTGCTTTGCAGAAGATGTTTGCTGTAGCTAGAAAGTTCTTCCCAAAGGGTCACAATAAGGGCATTTAAATGTCTTCTGTATTGGCGCGTGATTTTCTAAAAAAGCCTTCCCGTAATTACGCAAAAATAATGGGTAAAAAACGGCGAATAATGTTAAAATTAGTTTAATTATGGTTGAATTTTATGAAGATTGGTACAAGAATTTAATAAATCATAGTAATGAAAAAGACCTCCTCGTAAACAAAATCAAGGACCTGCTCAAGGGCAAGGTCGATGATTCTTGCCTTGAGATCGGTTTGGGAGTATATGCCTATTTTGCTGAAAATCTTTCCTCTCTTTTCAATAAATACCTAATTGTTGAAAAACGAGCTGTAGAGGCAACTTTACCTAGGGGTGTTCATCTAATAAATGGTGACTGGGAGAGTACGAAAATTGAAGAAAAATTTGATGTGATTTTGGCGTCTCATGTTATTTATTATTTTAAGGATACAAAAGCTGCTGTTGAAAAGATGTTTGATAGTCTAAAAGAGGGTGGTAGAGTTTATTTTGTAGTAAATGGTAGAGAGTCAGATTATGGGCCTATTAAATTAGCTTTTGCTGAAATGATCAGTGTTCCGTATGTTTTTACTTACGATACATTACACAAAATTCTTGAGGGTAGAAAAGTAAGAGAATATACGACACAAGCAAGTCTATCTTTTGTAGATTATGACGAGCTCTATGATGTGCTTAAACTCTCTTTCGACATGTATCCAGAGGAATATAAAGCAAATAAAGATAACGTAATTCAGTGGCTTGAGCAAAATATAAAAGGTGACAAATTTTTTATAGATCAAAAAATCATTGAGGTAACAAAGTAAATCTATGACACAGATAAATCCTGAAATAAGCCAAAAATTTCTTAACGAGATAAAAAATCAAACCTCAAGGGTTTTGGATATTGATGGTGTAAAAATCAAAACTTGCAAAGATGTTTTCCCACCACAAAGCGATTTTTCAAGAACCTCTGAAAAATTACATACAATCTTTGAGAATTTAACCAATAAAAGCGTTCTAGATGTTGGTACAGGTACTGGTGTCCAAGCTGTACAAGCTGCAAAAGCTGGCGCAAGAAAAGTTGTTGCATTGGATATAAATCCCGCTGCAATTTCTTGTGCTAAAGAAAACATCGAGCTAAATAATGTTGGTGATGCTGTTACTGTACTCGAGAGTGATCTATTCAACTCATTAGGGAAAGAAGATAAATTTGATGTTGTAATAGCCAATTTACCAATTACCGATTTTCCTATTGAGGGTATTGTTGAATCAGCATTATATGATCCGGATTATAAACTCCACAAACGCTTTTTAACTGAAGTAAAAAACTATCTTAGTGAGGACGGCTTTATTGTAATGACTCATATCAATTTAAAAGGGCTAAGTGATTTTGAAGAATTTGAAAAAATGCTATTTAAATACGAATTTACACCTGAAAAATATAATGAGATTAATTACGCTGGTTACTTATGGAGGATTTATAAAATTGTCCCAGTTAAATGATTGTTTCAGCACTTACATAGCCTAGCTCTGAATTTTCTACAAAGCCTTCCCAAAACTCTTTTCCAAATTTTTCTATGCCTCCCTCTGAAATAATTGGCCCATGCCATTGAATATTGCCATATTTGGCTATCAAAAAGGACGGTATTTTTGCATAACTCACATTGATCGTGGTGGCATTATTCATCATTCCTAAAATACGCCACAGAAATGTAAATAAGACACCGGTCAAGGCCGTTGAGCCCTAATTTGTAATTATCCCTCATAGGATGTACTATAAGAGCAATAAATATATGGCCCAAGAAGAGACAAAGATGGAAAAAATCATATCCCTCGCCAAGCGACGAGGTTTTGTATTTCAGGGATCTGAGATTTATGGGGGACTCGCAGGAACATGGGATTACGGGCCTCTCGGAGTCTCTTTGAAGAATAATATTCGCTCTTTGTGGTGGAAGCGTTTTGTCCTTGATCGTGAGGATATGTATGGAACTGACGCTGCGATTCTCATGAATCAGAACGTTTGGAAGGCGAGCGGGCATGTGGCGGGATTTTCTGATCCACTCGTTGAATGTGAAAATTGTAAAAAACGTTTCCGAGTCGATCATCTTCTGAATGAAAGAAACTATGTAAATTTACTAGACTCAGTTTCTAATTTTTCAGATGGCCTGATTAAAAGATTAAGGCCTGAATTGGATGATCTAAAGTCTATCGCTGAGTATCCTTCAACTTCAGAAGAGGCAAAAAAAGCACTTTTTGCTGATCTAGAAAAACAGCTCAGTAACAAGATTATAAATGCTAAGAAAATTGTTGATGAAGAAAAGAAAGCCCGAAATTACTTAGGAATTTTTCCTCAATTTCTTCTTAACCAAGAGAATGATTGTCCAAACTGTGGTAAAAGAAAATGGTTGGAACCCCGTCAGTTCAACATGATGTTCAAGACCAACGTTGGTCCCCTTGAAAATGAAGACTCAATTTCATATCTTCGACCGGAGACAGCACAGGGAATGTTTGTAAATTTCAAGAATATTCTTGACACATTTCACCCAAAGCTCCCGTTTGGAATGGCTCAGATCGGAAAGGCTTTTCGAAATGAAATCGCTCCGCGAGATTTTGTGTTTCGATCACGGGAATTTGAGCAAATGGAAATCGAATATTTTGTTACTCCAAAAGAGTGGGAAAAGACATTTGAGCATTTTGTAAAGGAAGTTCGTGCATTTACTGACGATGTTGGTCTCGACAAGAAGCATGTTCATGAGCTTGAGATAGAAAAAGATAGCCTTGCGCATTATTCAAAACGCACGATTGATTTTGAGTTTGATTTTCCATTTGGAAAAAAGGAACTCTATGGACTCGCGTATCGAACAGATTTTGACCTGAAACAGCATTCAGAATATAGTAAGGTTGACCTCTCATACTACGACGAAGAGACAAAAGAGCGCTTTATCCCTCATTGCATCGAGCCGTCATTCGGACTTGATCGAACAGTTCTTGCGGTTCTTTCGGATGCATATATGGAAGATACTTCCGGTGAAGAGCCACGAGTCTATATGAAATTTTCTCCAAAAGTCGCTCCCGTTAAAGTTGCAGTCTTTCCACTTCTCAAAAACAAGCCGCAGCTCATCGAAAAGGCAAGGGAGGTCTATACAATGCTCAAGAAAGAGATCGGGGCAGTGACATTCGACGACAACGGAAATATCGGAAAGCGCTATCGAAGACAGGATGAAATTGGTACACCGTACTGCGTGACTGTTGATTTCGAAACAATTGAAAAAGATGCGGGAGTTACCATTCGTGACCGTGATACTGGAAAGCAGGAAAGAATGAAAATTGAAGATCTCACTCCATTTCTAAAGTCAAAGATCAACTAGGCGTTCACTAAACCTCTATGAAATTCAAAAAGACTATTTTAAAAAGTGGCCTCCGGGTCATAACGGTACCGATGCAGGATAATCCGGCGGTGACTGTTCTTGTGATGGTTGAAGCTGGCTCAAAATATGAAAAAAAGGAAAATAATGGGATCTCTCATTTTCTTGAACACATGATGTTCAAAGGAACTCCACGAAGGCCAAAGGCTATCGATATTTCAAGAGAATTCGATTCGCTTGGAGCGCGACACAATGCATTTACGTCTCAGGAATATACTGGCTACTATGCAAAAGTTGATGCAAGACATCTCGATCAGGCCCTTGATATTGTCTCCGACATGTACCTCAATCCACTTTTTGATACAGGAGAAATAGAAAAAGAGAAAGGAGTAATTATTGAGGAAATAAAAATGTACAATGATCTTCCTCAGCATCATGTCCAGGATGTGATAAGTGAATTGATGTTTAGAGGACAGCCTGCGGGACGAAGTGTTCTCGGGACAGAGGAAAATATTCGCTCATTTGACCGGGGCCATTTTGCTGATTATATGAAGAAACACTATGTTGCACCAGCCACAACTGTTATCGTTTCAGGATCAATTAAGGAAGATGAGGTTGTTTCAAAGGTTGAAAAACTTTTTAAAAACATTCCAGTTCGAGAAAAAGGCAAAAAAGTAGCTGTAAAAGAATCACAAAAGAAACCAGACATTGCTGTTGTCCACAAGGCAACAGATCAGACACATCTCGTCATTGCTCTACGAACTTTTCATGTAAAAGATCCGAGAATTCCAACCATGAAAATCCTTTCAGCTATTCTTGGAAAAGGAATGAGCTCGCGTCTTTTTTCAAAAATGAGAAATGAGCTCGGCATCTGCTATTACATTAACGCGTCACATAGTCCAAGCACAGATCATGGAGACCTTTCTATTTCAGCCGGGGTCGATAACAAGAGAGTCGATCTCGCAATAAAACATATCTTAATTGAACTCAATCGAATGAAGGATGAGCTTGTTTCTGATGTTGAAATGAAAAAAGCAAAGGACTATATTGCCGGAACAATGATGCTCGACCTCGAAACATCCGATTCTCAGGCGGAGTATGTGGGGTATCAGGAAATTTTGAAAGGTGAGATCAAATTGCCCGAACAGGCCATTGCCGAAATGGCTAGTATAACAGCTGAGCAGGTGAGGGAGTTGGCGCGGGAGATTTTTGTTGATGAAAAACTCAATATGGCGATCATCGGTCCTTACGAGGATGCAAAACGCTTCGTGCCCCTCCTTACGTTCAAAAAGCTCCCGTAATAGTATATACTTGAGCGTACTATGGCAAAAAACGGAGAATTGAAGAATTTTTACATAACCACTACATTGCCCTATGTAAACGCAGAGGCTCACATTGGTCATGCCCTCGAATTTATCCGTGCCGACGTCATTGCCCGTGAGAAAAAGCTCAAAGGCAAGGATGTATTTTTCGGAACTGGGACGGACGAACATGGGGCAAAAATAGAGAGGAACGCAGCATCTCTCAATATAAAGCCTCAGGAATTTGTCGACAAAGTCTCGAAAACCTTTAGAGATCTTATGAATCAGTTGGGAATTTCTCCCGATGTTCATTTTCATCGCACAACCGACCCAAAGCATATTGCAGCTGCTCAGGAATTTTGGAAGATCTGCAAGAAAAACGGATACATTTACAAAAAGAATTACAAAATAAAATATTGCGTTGGTTGCGAACTTGAAAAGACGGAGTCAGAACTCATTGATGGAAAATGTCCGATTCACCCATCTCTTCAGATCGAGGAAATTGATGAAGAAAACTATTTCTTCAAATTTAGCGAATTCCAGAAGCCACTTCTTGAATTTTATGATGAAAATCTTGAGTTTGTCGTGCCATCGTTTAGATTTAATGAAATAAAAGCCTTTGTAAAAAATGGTCTCAATGACTTTAGTATTTCTCGTTTGAAAAGCAAAATGTCATGGGGAGTTGAGGTTCCTGATGATCCACACCATGTCATGTATGTATGGTTCGACGCTCTCGTGAGCTACATTTCAAATATCGGCTGGCCGCAGGACAAGGAATCATTTGAGAGATGGTGGATTTCTACGGGTGGCGTAGTGCAGTATTGTGGAAAGGATAATCTTCGTCAGCAGTCGGCGATGTGGCAGTCGATGCTTATGGCCGCAGGACTTCCAAATTCAAAGCAGATTGTAATCAATGGCTTTGTGACTGGTGAAGGTGGGATAAAGATGAGCAAATCGATCGGCAATGTAGTCGATCCTCTCGAAATTATAAAAGAATATGGAACTGATGCCCTTCGCTACTTTGTTCTTCGTGAAGTGCATCCTTTTGAAGATAGCCCATTTACTCTTGAAAAATTTAAAGAATCCTACAACGCCCATCTTGCAAATGGTCTCGGAAACCTCGTCAGTCGTGTCATCAAGATGGCTGAGACAAATAATGTGACACTTGATCCAAAATGTACCCCGACTGATGATCCTCGTCATGCTGCTTTTTATGCTAGCTATGAAATTAACAAAGTTTGTGACGACATCTGGCTTCGCATCCAGCATGCCGACAAATTTATCCAGGACAATCAGCCTTTCAAGGTTATAAAAACAGATGAAGCGAAAGGAAGGGAACAAATTGCATATCTACTCACACAGATTGCGGAAGTGGCGCATCTTTTGAGACCAATTTTGCCTCAGACTTCAGAGAAGATTTCGCAGGCGCTCAGGGATAATAAGATTGGGGAACCTCTTTTCATGAGGAAGTAATATGAAATTTATCGATATCCATTGTCACCTCAACCTTGAGCAATTTGATCTTGATTACGAAGAAGCTATTTCCCGTGCTCAGGAAAAAGAAGTTGGGATGATTGTTGTGGGAGTCGATCTTGCAACTTCAAAAAAAGCTGTGGAAATTGCAGAAAAGCATCACAATATCTGGGCGGTGGTAGGACTTCACCCGACAGATGCTCCAAATGAAATTTTTGAAAGGGAAGAGTATTTAAAATTGGCGCGTCATCCGAAAGTCGTAGGGATAGGGGAGTGTGGACTCGAGTATTGTCGAGGGGCCATTAAAAATAAAGAAAATCAGACCAAGATTTTTCTTGAGCACATATCTATCGCAAATGAAGTGAAAAAGCCCCTCATGCTCCACATTCGAAACGGCCTTACTCCAGAAGAAAATGCATACTCTGATGCAATTGAAATACTAAAAAAACATGCAAAGGTTTCCGGCAATGTGCACTTTTTTGCAGGGACATGGGAGGAGGGTAGGCAGTTCATTGACCTCGGATTCCGTCTTTCATTTACCGGAGTCATTACATTTACACATGATTATGATGAAGTTATCAAGAAAGCACCGCTTAACATGATTCTTTCAGAGACTGATGCGCCATTTGTTGCACCTGTTCCACATAGAGGGGAAAGGAACGAACCGGCCTATGTTACGGACGTTGCACGTGCTATTGCCTCAATTCGGGGTGAATCTGAGGAAAAAATCCTTTCGCACCTCATTGACAATGCTCGAAAGTTGTTTTCGATATAGAAATTTTAACTTTTCTTTAGAACTTCTTCATTATTTCTTCATTTCAGTTTGCTACAGTCGAGGGGCCATTCACCATGGCGCCGAAACTTGTTTTTTCCCATCAGTATGGTAATGTACGTGCACGTGCAATTTACCAAGTTAATACATGAGTAGTCCTGGCTCGCACGGGCCATGCTCCATTCGCTGTACTTTACAGCCATAATGGATTGCTGCTCATACACACAAGATGTCAGAAACAAATATAAAGGAGACAGAGCCTAAGGCCTATGAAATAGGATACTTGCTCGTCTCTTCAATTCCAGGAGAAAAAGTAACCGAAGTTGTTGCTTCTCTCAGGGAAGTTCTTTCAAAGAAGGGAGCCAGCTTCATTGCAGAAGGAGCTCCAGAGCTTCAGCCGCTTGCATATACTATGGTCAAGAAGATTGGTTCACAGAACCATCGATTTGACGAAGGATATTTTGGTTGGTTCAAGTTTTTGCTTCAGGCAGGAGAGATCGAGTCAGTAAAGAAGACATTCGACATGCATCCGGATATGCTTCGAATGCTCCTCATTACAACTGTAAAGGAAAACACTTTCCTTGGAAAGAAGGCTCCGGTTGCAGCTCTAACGAAAGCCGAAGAGATCGCAGTTCCCGAAGTTGCAGCAGCTCTTTCAGAAGCTCCTGCGGCTTCTATCGAGGAAATGGACAAGAGTATCGACGAAATGGTGAAAGGGGCGTAGTATTATCAATATAATATAAATTACCCTTATGTATTTCAACAAAGCAGTCATCATAGGGAATCTCACTCGAGACCCAGAGATCAAGGCTCTTCCATCAGGTATAAAAGTATGTTCAATGGCAGTCGCTACAAATCGTTCATGGAAGGACAAGAACGGAGCAAGGCAGGAGTCAGTCGATTATCACAACGTAGTTGTTTTTGGCCGACAGGCCGAGACTGCTGCTCAGTATCTCAAGAAGGGCGCGAATGTTCTCGTCGAAGGACGAATGCAGACTCGCTCATGGGAGGCTAAAGAGGGAGGAAAGAAGTATCGAACCGAGATTGTCGCAGATCGCGTGCAGTTCGGATCTCGAGCAGGGGGTATGGGAGGTGCAGCAGCGAGTGGAGCTCCAAAAGGAGAGATAACCGCTGATGACGCAAAAGACGTTCCTCCAGCTGATACCATCGACTATCCTGAAGAAGAAATTAACCCAGACGACATTCCATTCTAAATTAATCAAAATTATATGATCAAACAGTGTTATTTTTCACAGAACAATATTAGACATATTGACTACAAGGATACTGAGATTCTCAAGAAGTTTCTCAATCCTCACGGCCGTATGCTTTCTCGAAAGAAGTCAGGTGTTTGTGCTCGAAGCCAGCGACAGCTTGCTCAGGCAGTAAAATACGCCCGATTCATGGGATTGCTACCGTACGTGGCTCGCTAGTAAGGAGGCTTAATAGAGCCAAGGAAAAAGCACCTAGAAATGGGTGCTTTTTCTTTTACCAATAATGTATTGACTTTAACTTAGTTTAGTGTTAAAAAGTGCCAAATGCTCTTCGAAGTTTTGAGAGCTCAATTTCAATCAAAAACCAAAAACTGGAGGTCAAAATGCCTGTAGTATTTATGAAATATAAGCCGAATTGCATACCTGATGAAGTGATGCAAAAGTTGGTTGCAGAATTACCCAGAATCTTTGCGGATGCTTTGAGTGTCCCAGAAGATCCTGAAGTGCGTCTGACTCCGGGCGACATTCAAATTTGGGATATGCCGGCGGGTAAATTCGATGTAGGTCTTCAGGATCTGCAAATGATGATTCCTCTGCACCCCCACCCTGAACGAATTAAGAACTTGGAGCAGCGTAAAGACAAGATCACCAACCAGATAAGGGACATCTTGGCTGGCCATGATTTGTTTGGAGGGGTCAATGTTAAGGGTTGGGTCTGGATCCTTCCCTCATCGGAAACCGCCTTCGGTAAGTTCTAGTACAATTATTTTTTTATGACCCGCGCTACGTCTAAATCGTAGGCGGGTTTTTCTTTTTTTACAAACAGAAAACCGCCCGCTTGGTGGCGGATGCGGCTTCTGTTTTTTTATCTATTTACCAACTCTTTCTCTATACTCTCCCGTTTCCGTATTGATCCTTATTACATCTCCCACATTCACAAAGAGTGGGGCTGTGATTGTCGCTCCGGTTTCGAGAGTCACAACCTTTCCTCCGCTTGTAGCAGAATCTCCTTTGAGGTTTGGAGGAGCCTCGGTGACCTTGAGTTCGACAGAAATAGGGAATTTGAAGCCGATGGTCTGCTCTCCGAACATGAGCTGGGAAATAAGGCTATTGGGCTTCAAGAAACGTGCCTGAAGGCCCACCTGCTCGAGAGAGAGGCCAAAGCGCTTGCTCGGATCGTCAGGGAGGCAGAACCAGAATTCGTCTTTGTTCGAGTAGAGATACTTAACCTCACGAGCGTCGATTTCGGCTTCCTGGACCTTTTCAGACTGATGAAAAGAGTATTCGGTAACCTTTCCGCTGATCATGTTCTTGAGCTTCGTGGCGTTGACTGGCTTTCTCTGCTGCTTTCGGAACACGTGGGAAGAAAGCACCTCGTACGGAGCTCCGTCCATAATAATATATTTGCGTTCGACAACTTCGTTATATTCAAGCATTGACATAGGTTTTTTGTTATCTGGGCATTCTATACTAGAGCAGTCCTTCAGTCAATTTCTGCCTGATTTTACCAAGAATCTCCTCTTTGATGCCGGTATTTTCCTTGAGAAACTGTCGAGTGGCATCATATCCTCGGCCGAGCTTTACATCACCGTAGGAATATGAAGTTCCTGTCTTTGTTATCAATTCCATTTTTTCACCAAGAGCGATAATTTCACCTTCCTGAGAAATTCCTTCATTGTACATAAGATCAAACTCTGTTTGGCGGAATGGAGCCGCGACTTTGTTTTTGACCACTTTGACACGGACGCGACCTCCCATTACTTCTTCTCCTTTTTTAATCTGGGCAATTCGTCGTATGTCGAGGCGTACAGATGTGTAGAATTTGAGAGCTTTTCCTCCGGGAGTTGTTTCAGGATTTCCGAACATTACTCCGATTTGCATTCGGATTTGGTTAATGAAGATCACAATCGTCTTTGACTTTGCCACGATGCTTGTCAATTTTCGAAGAGCTTGGGACATAAGGCGAGCTTGTTTTCCGACGTGATGCGCTCCCATATCTCCTTCAATTTCATCTTTTGGAGTAAGGGCGGCGACTGAGTCAATGACGATCACATCCATTTTTCCAGAGCGAACGAGGCTTTCGACGATCTCGAGGGCCTGTTCTCCAGATTCAGGCTGAGAAATGAGAAGCTCGTCAGTCTTTACTCCAAGTCTCTTTGAATATTCTGGATCCATTGCGTGTTCAGCATCAATGAAGGCGCAGATACCTCCTTTTTTCTGGGCTTCAGCAATTACATGAAGCGAGAGAGTGGTTTTTCCCGATGATTCAGGCCCAAAGATTTCGATAATTCTTCCTCGAGGCATTCCTCCAACTCCAAGAGCGGCGTCGAGTCCAATTGAACCGGTAGGAATTGCATCAATGCTCACTCGGGGTTTTTCTCCGAGTTTCATAATGGAGTCGTCACCAAATTTCATGCGGATAGCATCGAGGGTCGAACTAATGCCGGTCGTTGGGTCGATTTTTCTCACATCATTCTTTGTGGTGACCTCTTCCCCTGATTTAATAGGTTTATTTTCTTTTTGTTTTTTTGCCATGTTGAATAAGTAGTTAGGAATAAAGTGGGTACTGAATACGGTGGGTACTCCTCTAGTCTACCTTATATACAAGTTCGAGTCGATATTCTTTTTTTCTGCCAAATTTGTCTGTTGCAGAAAGAGTTATTGCATTATAGCCAGGGAAAAGGAGAGTGGTTTCCTTGAAATTTCCCCGGTCATCAATAAAAATTGACTTGCCATTCAGAGTAATGTCCTGGCTTCTTTTTGCCACTCCCTGGATAACTACGCTCGATGTTGCAAATGTCGAACCATTTTCCGGTTCTTGCAAAATAATTCGAGGACCAAGAATGAAATTATGCGAAGCAAAAGCTGCGTAGCCAATAATGATAAGGCACGTGAGTGAAATGAGGATGGTTTTTAGGATTTTTTTTGTATGTTGACGTTCCATTATGAAGGACTTTCTTCGGTGTCAGTAGGAGCGGGAGTTTCTGTACTTTCTCCACCAGATCCATAGACCTCACGAGGTTTTGCCCCATTTGCGGGGCCGATAACTCCTTTCTGTTCAAGCATATCCATGAGACGTGCTGCACGGGAATATCCAACTCCTAGCTTTCTCTGAAGGAATGATGTTGACGCCTTTCCAGTTTCTATAACTGTATCCCGAGCCTGTTCATACATATCGTCTTCATCTCCAAGGTCATCATCTCCACCATCGAGGCTTGCCGAGAAAATAGCATCCTTTCCAGGTTCTGTCCCAGAAATATTTATCTCACCCATGATTTCGTCTTTGTAGGTATCTGCGAGGTATTTTACAACTTTCTTTACTTCGGTTTCGGTAATGTATGCAGATTGGAGACGCTGAGGTTTTGCCATCTCAGCACCCTGGTAGAGCATATCTCCGGCTCCCAAGAGCTTCTCTGCTCCAGCTGCATCGAGAATAGTTCGTGAATCGATCTGAGACGACACCTGTAGAGCTACACGAGTCGGCACGTTTGCCTTGATGAGGCCGGTAATGACATTCACGCTTGGTCGCTGGGTTGAGAGGATAAGATGAATACCAACAGCGCGGCTCATCTGAGCGAGGCGAACGATGGCTGATTCGAGCTCTCGAGGGTATGTCTGCATGATATCTGCGAGCTCGTCGACGACGATAACGATGTACGGCATCGTTTCGGGAAGTTTTGCTGCCGCCTCGTCATCCTTACCCCCGTCTTTTTCAAATCTTTCAAGTGCTGGTTCAAGGACAGTCTTGTGATATGAGTCGATATCTCGAACGGTATTTTTTTCAAGGAGGTCATAGCGTCGGCTCATCTCTTTTGCCGCCCACTTAAGAGCGAGAATTGATTTCTTTGGATCCGTGATAACGGGGGTCAGGAGGTGTGGAATCTTATTGTAAAGGGTGAGCTCGACGCGTTTCGGGTCGATCATGATGAACTTGAGGTTCTCTGGGGCATTTCTAAAGAGGAGCGAGGTAATAATGGCGTGAATGGTCACTGATTTTCCGGAACCAGTTGCTCCAGCGATGAGCATGTGAGGGGCCTTTGCCAAATTTCCGAAGTATGATTTTCCAGTAATGCTCTTTCCAAGTGAAACAAGCAAAGGTTTTTCGGATTGCTGGTATTCGTCCGTATTAAGGAGGGTTGCAAGACCGACAGTGGTTTTTGTTGTGTTTGGAATTTCAATTCCTACGAGGGACTTTCCCGGAATTGGAGCTTCGATGCGGATCGGGTGAGCTGCAAGGGCAAGAGCCAGGTCGTTGTTAAGGGCCACGATTTTTGAAAGCTTCACTCCTTCAGCTGGTTTCAAAGCGTATCTTGTAACTGAAGGTCCAATAGAGATTTCGTCCATTTCAACACTAATACCAAAGTTCTGGAGAGTTCTTTTTATGATATTTGCATTTGCCTTTATATCTCCTGTCTCAGGCTTGCCGCGGTCTTTTTCGAGGAGGGAAAGAGGTGGAGGAACAAAAGGCTTCAAACTATGCTTAACAGCGAATGAACCAAAAGAGCTTTCTTCTTCTGAGGTACCAATGAAAGCCTCCCGCTGCTTCAATTTTTTGTCATCAGGTTTTGTGACGATGTCTTCTCTCTCTATCTTTTCTTCGACATCATGAACTGCTTTTTCAATACCGTCATTTTTCTGAACTTCTTCCTCATCTTCTTCGTCATCACGGTCTTTCATGAAATATTTCCAGACCATGAGATGGTCTGCGGTGAAATGCATATCAAATGTAATGAGAATCGAAATAGCAAGAATTGCCACAAGAAGGGCAGCCGTTGCGTACACATCAAAAAGGGAAATGAGGGGGCCTGATATGTAATGTCCGAGAATTCCAGCCTCGTGGACTATGAGGAGGTCAATGAGACCCAATCCTGAGAAGAAAAAGAGCAGAGCACCGATGAGTTTTGAAATTTGGAACTTTCTCTTGATTCCCTTGAGAAAGGAAATGCCAACCATAATGAGAAGGATTGGAAAAAGAAAGTATCCAATACCAAAAAGCTTTTTGAAGAGGTCAAATATGTGCATACCTACAAAACCAGCCTTTCCAAGAGCAGCGAGTATCGAAAGAACAGCTCCTGCAAAGAAAACTATGGCTATAACTGCCTGGCTCGTCTCTTTTTTAATTTGTGAAGAGGTTTTTCCTCCAGAAATATCACGTTTCTTTTTTGCCATTATCGTTTAATCATACCACAGAAAACAGGGGACCTATGTTCTGTTGAAAACTTATGTTCTAACGATGTTTTTTCTTTACATTCAAGGACAAATTATTTTATAATAGACTCCAAGAGACATGAATTTTTATATAAGACATAACAGACAAGTAAAGGACTAATCCAATGGACATAGTATAAAAGACATAATGAACGATTTACCAAAAAAATCAAGAGACCTTGCTTCAAATAATGGAGAGAACTTCAAGTTCTTAGGCCTTTTTTCAAATGGGGATCACTTCGTATACACCTTCAAAAAGACAGAGAAAATCGTACAGGCTATCTATGCTTTGACATCTCATTTCGATCACGAAGAGCCCCTCAAGTTTAGAATGAGAGAGCAGTCTCTGTCCTTTTTGTCAGATGCTCTTGCCCTCAACTCCGAGCATTCCCAGGAATCTACACTTCTCACTCACTCATTTTTTGTTTCGGCTTTTGAAATTTCTTCACTTATTAAAACTGCCACAATTTCAGGAATGATTTCATATGGTAATGCCTCACTTCTCGAGGGAGAGATTGATTCTCTAATTGTTTTTCTTAAGGACCATATTATTTCAACAACTTTATCAAAGGGTCTCATTCTCTCAAAAGATTTTTTTGCTACTGATGTTCCGGTGCCCGCAGAAGATATTAAAGGACATATTCAAAAAGCTGTATCTTCTCTCCAATCTAAAAATCAAGGAAAAGTTAATGAAATAGGGCTCAATCAAAAGGACAAAAAGAATACTCGGCAGAATGATATCATCGAATTACTCAAAAAACAGCCTCATTTGACGATTAAAGACTTTGCAAAAGTGATTCATGGATGCAGCGAAAAGACCATCCAGAGAGAACTCATTAACCTTGTTGAAAAGGGTGTTGTCATCAGAGAGGGAGAGCGAAGGTGGAGCAGGTACTCCCTTAAGTAGAAAGTGGGGGTGGGCGAAATGACCTATTTTTGTTGACTTTTCAGGTCGTACTGTGCTATTATGCCGATGTGGATTATGCCCCAAAAAGGACTTATCCACATAGGTATTTTCGCAGGAAACCCTTTTTGGGGTATAATGTTCTGCGTTGGACTTTGAAAATTTAATTAGGGTTTTATTAGGTAATAAATCTTCCAGAAACTCCTCTTCCTACCACGAAAGATTAACGATCGAAATTCTGATTCCATCCTCGCAACCTATCCCTTTGGCTCGTGTCGATATATATGGGCGGAGGGAATAGTGTTTAGTAGTTTTGTTTTTACGTTATCAATTATTATTCACAAAGGATATTTTCTTCTCCACATTATTATTAGTAAACGGAGCAAAGAATATTCTAAATTATTAAAATATGAAAAAAGTTCTTATATCAAGCATCATTGCTCTTGCTTTGGTCCTCGGATCAACAGCAAGCGCAAACGCAGCTTTCTCAGCTTACCTTACAGTAGGTAGCACAGGAGCTGACGTTTCAGCACTTCAGACATGGCTCATTAGCCAGGGTTTTGCAATTCCAGCTATCTCAAATGGGGCAGCTCAGACAGGATACTTTGGACAGCAGACAAAGGCAGCGGTTGTTAAGTACCAGGCAAGCGTAGGTCTTCCTGCAACAGGATTCGTAGGACCTCTTACAATTGCAAAGCTTAACGGTGGAGCAGTAGCAATGGCTCCAGTAGCCTGCCCAGCAGGATACACATGTACAGCTAATCCTGGAACAACTCCAGTTACTCCAGCAACACCAGGCGTTATCACAACTCCAGGAGTTGCGGGTACACTCGCTGTATCTCTCCAGGGAAGCCCATCAGGAGCATCTCTTGACAAGGGAGAATCAGAGGATGTAGTTCGATACAAGCTTCAGGCAGCAGCTTCAGACATGCAGGTTACAAGCATTGCTATCGACTTCGATGCACGACTTTGGCTCTACGCTAGCTCAATTACCATCAAGGATGATAACGGAGCGGTTGTTGCACAGAAGAACAATCTTAATGCAAACGACTTTACAGAACTTACAGTTGGTTCAGACTATCGACTCTATGTTCCTGTAAACTACGTTGTTCCTCGAACACAGTCAAAGTACCTTACGGTTAGTTTGACAATGCTTGGAATTTCAGATCGAGATTCAGCTACAATCACGATTAACGATCTCCAGGTACGTTCAGTCGACGGAACAGGTGTTACTGATACCCAGTCAGTTAGTGATGATCGAACATTCAGCTACACAGGAACAAATACAGGTTCAATTATCGCAACTATCAGCCCTTCGGCACCTTTGAAGAGACTCGTTCAGATTTCAAACTCTACACAGACAAACGATGTTGTCATTGGAAAGTTTGATCTCAAGTCGCAGAATCGTGACTCTGTTGTTCGAACACTCAAGGTCTACATCAATACTGATGGAACAAGCGTAAACACATTGTTTACACGAGTAAAGATCATGGTTGATGGACAGTCATACACTGCAAACACAACAGACACATCTGCTCCTAACACCACATCTTCTTCAACACTTACATTCTCAGACTTGAAGATTAACTTGGTCAAGGATACTCCAAAGACAATCACAGTTCTTGGAGACGTTGCACAGCCTTCATCAATTGGAGCTCTCGACGGAAAGATGGCATCAACAACAATCAAGGCTAACGGAGCAAACGTTGTTGCTGAAGACAACACTTATAACAGCATTACTGTTAACTCAGGAACTCTCACAAGCAGCGATTCAATCTTCTCTGCTAGTGGTGCAGTCTTGAGCAACATGTCAGCTGTTGTTGGTACAGCAAACCAGGGTAGCATCGGAGGTGTATCAGGAACAGTCTCAAAGGATGTTTCATTCACTTACACTATCACAGCTGGAGATAACACTCTCTATGTTGCAGCAGCTCCTAACACCGCACTTGCTACAACAAGCACAGGTTACGGATCAGCAGCAAATGCTTCTACAACAATCACATCAGTTACAGCTACACCAAGCGAAGTCGCAGGTGATAGCGCAGGAACATACTTTATTGTCCCTGCAGGTGGTTCACGAACATTCCGATGGGCGGGAACAATGCAGTACGATGCTCCACGAGGAACAGTTCTCCGAACGTTCTACGTCACATCTGTAAAGTATGACACTGACACAACAAACCTTAACGACAACACAATTAACTACAACCTCGGAGCACTCAAGGTTGAGACAGCTATCTAGCTAGTAGTTAGTTCATTGTCCCTCCTCACATCGGGTTAAAAAGATGTAACGAAAGCCGCCTAGTTTAACTACTAAGGCGGTTTTTGTTTTGTCTAAAATGTGAATAACTACTGCAAGTGATAGAATCGCATGTGATATAATTAAAACTATGAAAAAAATATTGACGATGTTGGTTTTTGCCGCGATTTTTATTATCGGGATTTCAACAGCGGCGAAAGCTGAGACAAGTACATTTATACGAGATTTGCAGGTGGGTTCAGAAGGGACAGATGTTTCCACACTCCAGACCTGGCTCGTTGCCAAGGGTTTTGATATACCGTCTATATCTTCGGGTAAGATAAAAAAAGGCTATTTTGGCGTTCAAACAAAAGCAGCTGTGATGAAATACCAAAAATCAGTCAGTCTTCCATCGACTGGTTTCTTTGGACCGCTAACACGAGCTTCTGTTTCTAAGGCAGGGACTGTTCCTGTCGCTGGGCTTCCAATTATTCCAATAAATCCAGGTGTCATCACGACCCCGGGAGTTGCAGGCACACTTGCCGTCACTCTTCAGAGTGGTCTAGCGGGAGCATCTCTTGATAAGGGTGAATCAGAAGACGTAGCCCAATACAAATTGCAGGCAGCAGCTTCGGATATGCAGATCACAAGTCTCGCACTTGATTTCGATGTCCGATTATGGCTCTATGCGAGTTCGATTACAATCAAAGACAAGGCAGGAGCAATCGTAGCTCAAAAGAATAATCTTAGCGTAACTGATTTCTCAGAACTTACAACTGGCTCAAGCTATCGGATCAATATTCCGCTAAATTATGTAATTTCGAGAGCCCAGGTACAGTACTTTACAATAAATCTGACAATGCTCGGAATTTCTGATCGATCTTCAGGCACGATAACACTCGGGCAGATTCAGGTCCGATCAATTGATGGAACAGGTGTCACAAATACTCAGACGGTCGGGGATGATAGGACTATTACATATACCGGAGGGAATAGCAGTCAGATTGTCATGACACTCAATAATCAGTCACCTCCAAATATGCTTGTTCCGATCTCTAGCTCAGGTAGAACTGAAAATGTTGTCATGGGAGTCGCCAATTTCAGGTCGCAAAATCGTGACGGTGTTTTGAGAAAAATGTCTATTTATATTGCAACCAATGGGATGGCACCGGCAGATGTATTTGATGATGTAAAGATTCAGTCAGGAACTTATGCATATTCTGCAGATTCAATTAACAATGGTAATGGTTTTGCTGAGGTTACTGTATTTAGTAACATGGCGATCCCACTTCCTAAGGATCAAGATGTTCCGATCGCCATCGTCTTTACTGTCAAAAAGAATACAAACAACGCTCTCAATGGCGTAATGGCTTCAAGTACCCTCGTCGGATCAGGAACGGCTGGAGGCACAAGCAATAACCCAATGGTTGAGGATTCAAATTCAAACACAATAGATGTAAATGATGCCAACCTCCTTACGAGCGATCTTACTTTCTCAGGAAGTGATGCGAATCTTTTTAGTGCCGCTCCTACTGCAACCGTCGATGAGGGAATCATGGGAAATGTTAACGGAGTCTCGGGAACTGTCTCAAAGGATGTAAGCTTCACCTATACTGTTACGGCTGGTAATGATCCTATCTATATATCAGCAAGTCCGTCAGTTGCTCTTGCAACAACAAGTACAGGGTATGCAACAGCTGCAAACGCTTCAAGTACGATTACATCAGTAACGGCTACACCAAGTGAAGTTGCAGGTGATAGTTCAGGATCATACTTCATTGTTCCTGCAGGAGGTTCACGAACATTCCGATGGACGGGTACTGTTCGGTATGATGCTCCGCGGGGAGCAACTCTGAGAACATTCAGTATTACCGGTATAAAATATGGAACGACGACAAGCAATCTTACAGCAAATACGGTAGTGTACTATGATTACGGAGCACTAAAAATTAGTACGGTTATATAAACTATTCACATGAAAGGAAATAAGAAAATAATTCTAGCGATCTGTCTTGTCGTAGTTGTCTGTGTTGTGGCATATGTCATTAAAGAGGGATCAAAATCGAGTGGTGTTTCTGTCAGTAAGCCTACTCTTAAAACATATTCAATTAAATATCCTGCTGTTAGCTTCTCATACCCAAGCTTCTTGAATGTATTGCAACAAAATGATGAGACGAACACATCATCAACAACCCTTGTTTTTTCTTCAGGTAAGAATCAAATTTTGTTTATCGTGTCACAGAAATCTTCATTGGAAGCTGAAAAGCAGAGAGCATCTCTTGAGAAGATGTCGTCAAAGGATGGCCGTAGCCGCCTTAGCAGCGATAAGATAACAATAGGTGATTTTTCAGGCTTCAAGTTCTTGCTTGATTTTGAGAAATCAAGGTACGTTCTCTTTAAGGATTACCAAGGGATGGTTATGGTAGTTGAATCGGAGATTGCAGCACTATCTGACAAGGAATTGCCTGATCTCGAAGCAATCCTCGTATCGATTATAAGCAGTATCCATTAGTAATAATGACCAACCCCTTCGATAAAAATTTCTTTAATTTTCTTCTAGGGTTTGTTCTTATTCTCTGCGGCAGTTTTGCAGTCCTCTACATAACTGGTGTGTATAAAGATATTCACGATAGTGCGAGAGCGACTGCCATTCCGGTTTCACCCCAGCGCTAGTATTTCTAGTGGTTTATCTTGACTGCGAGCTCTGATTAAGCCTCAAATATGCCCACACAAAATGCTCCTTTTCAACAAGGAGTTTTTTTGTTCCAAAAAAGGTATATAGCGTAAGGATGCAAGAGAATTCATATTGACAAAACGCGATTTTATCAAAATTTTATTTAGATTTTATCAGGATTTTATCTCGCTTTGCTACGATGTTTTCATTATTACTAATACATCATACCAATGCCTATTAAAATATGTAAAAAAGTTTTTGTTCTTAGTTTTCTGTTCGGTATTTTATCAATTTTTCCATCCATCATTTATGCCGAGACCCATGTGACAGCGGGGTATCTCTACGAAGGTGATCATTGGACGAAGGAGGGAAGTCCCTATATTCTCGAGGATTATGTGAATGTACCTTCGTGGCAAAAATTAACCATTGATCCTGGTGTTATCATAACTACAACAATTCCTGTCGGAGAAGAAGAACCGTATTCATTGAGTGTACAGGGAGACCTCGATGTTCTCGGAACGGCTTCTGAGCCAGTACATATTGAAGGCCTCCAAACGATCTTTTTGAGTAATGGGACAACTACAATTCAGAACACAATCCTTGAACAGACTGGAATCGATGCAAGTAAAGCAGTTATTTCCATAGCCTCAAGTACTATCTCAGGAGCCTCAACAGCACTCATAGCCCGAAGGAGCGCAATTGATATTTGGAACAGTGAATTCTCGGGTAATACGAAAGGCATTGTTTCAAATCTCTGGCTTCAAGGACCAGTACTTTCAATTGTTGATGGAAATGCAATTGGAGGTCCTGGAAATGCAGAGGAGCAAGATCATTCCCAAAACATCATAACTATACATGACAGTATTCTGGAAAATAATATCGATTCCTCAATTGTAAATAAGACATCGAATGTGATCGATGCGGTGGATAATTGGTGGGGAGATGCAGCAGGACCACATTCTGGACAGATATCAGGGACAGTTATTATCGAACCCTGGAAGACTACAGATCCTCGGGTAAAAGTCGCAAAATGTTGCTCGAACGTCCTTTTTCTCCCTGGATTCGAGGCAAGCAGACTTTACAGCCGAGGTATCACGGGAAGTACCTCAAACACTCTTTGGGAGCCAAACAGGAATGGTGATGTCAGGAAACTCTTTATGAACCCTGACGGATCGAGTTTAGATCCTATGATTTCGACCAAAGATGTTATCGGCTCTGCATTCGGAATTAAAAATATATACAAAAGTTTGATCGCCATGATGGATGGCGTGGTTGCGGACAAGACAATCAATGCATGGCTCCCTTTTGCCTATGATTGGAGAATGAGCGTTCCAGACGTAGTTTCAGGATCAGTTCTCTATTCAACAACGACAAAATTGCTCATGACCGAAGTCGAGAAGCTTGCTCAAAGTTCAAAGACTGGAAAAGTAACAATTGTTGCTCATAGTAATGGGGGACTTGTTGCAAAAGCTCTCGGAAAAGAATTGGAACGCCAAGGGAAAATAGCTCTCATAGATAAAGTAATCTTTGCAGGCGTACCGCAGCTCGGGACTCCTCAGGCTGTTGCCGGGATGCTTCATGGTGATGATGAATCATTCATTGGAAATTTTCCAGATAAAAGTGTCATGAGGACTCTCGGTCTCAATACGCCGGGCGCGTACGGACTTCTCCCTTCGCAAGGATACTTTAGTCATATTGTTGCTCCGATTATTTCATTTGCCAGTTCGACAATCACTTCCTACAATGATTTTATCGATTTCCTCACGGGTCGGATCAATAAGAGGAAAGCACCTGCAGAATCTGATCTGGAAACTCCTGCAATTCTCTCCCAGAATCTCATTACAAAAGCACAAACCCTTCACTCCTCTATCGACTCGTGGAATTTTCCAGCAGCAACGCAGACAGTTTTCATTTCTGGCTGGGGAAGGGACACTACAGAAGCCATCAAGTATCTCGATGATTCGTTTTCTCTCGCTAAGACATTGAGGGGAGATGGGACTGTCATTTCAGGAAGTTCGAGAGGAGACGCTCTCTCGACTGTTTTCTTCAATGAAGGTCAATTTCAGCATGATACATGGGAGAAGATAAAGCACCCAAATCTTCTTGAGGGAGGGCCGATAAGAGAGTTGATCTCAGATCTCATTACAAAGGATAACACTGCAGCTCTTGGAAATATCGCACTGCCAAAGTACATGACTCGAGAAGAACCAGACCCAAATAACTTTCCTTACCTCGGGTCGCTCGTGGTGAGTGTGCATTCTCCAGTTGATATCGAGGTTTATGATAATCATGGCGGTCACATAGGTCTCGTACCTCTCAAAGATATTGCTCCAGGACATGAGGACTCAGATCTCATGTGGGTGGATGATACGATAGGGGGGAATTATGAGGAATACGGAGATGACAAGTACATTACTCTTCCCACATATACCGCAGATACCTACACTGTAAGACTCAAGGGAACAGGGACAGGAACATTTACCTTTAATATTCAAAAGTTTGATAGTAACAGACACGAAATAGCGAGTACAACTTATGCCGACCTTCCAGTAACTCCGCTCCTTGTTGCAAGTACGAGTCTCACCTCTCTTTCTCTGACCCCTGTTCTCAATATTGATGTTGATGGAAATGGAAAAACAGATATTCAGGCAAAACCCGCAACAACTTCCGATTCACTTATCCATCTTGAAGCAATGAGGCAGGTCATTCTTTCTCTCAATCTTAAACCCCTTGTCGAAAAAGCGCTCCTTCTTAAAATTGATGCCCTGAAGCTTCTCGTTAAAAAAGGAAAAGCCGATAAGTTTATTTCTCGCATTAAAAAACTTTCCCAAAAGACTGGCAAGGAACATTGGTATCCAAAGAAGCTCAATGACTCGCAACGAACCATTATTCATGACATGTTTGTGAAGTTTCTCGACAGTATGTAGGCTTTAGTAGTCAAAAGTATCTCAAATTGACTCAAAGACGACTTTTGTGATAAGGTAGGGACAAGGCCGGAGACAGAAGGTGGGACGGAGAAATGTCCCTTAATCATCCTTCCAAGGTTCACTACCCCCTAAAAAGGGTGTAACTCTCTGCCTTTATCAACTAAAGGTCGTTTTTATTTCAAAAACACATATGGCACGTACAAAAGTAGAAAAAAAGGAGATTATAAAGAAAGTGGAAGAAATCCTCAAGGATGTGAGCTCACTTGTCTTTGTTAATTTTCATGGGCTCAAAGTAGGCGAGACAACAGCTATGCGCCGAAAGTTCCGTGCGGAGGGAGTTGGATTCTTTGTTGCAAAGAAGACTCTTACCCGAAAGGCTCTCGAAAGTGGAAAAAAGATAGAGGGAACTCTACCTGAACTTCCTGGAGAGATCGGACTTGCATACGGTAAGGATCTCATTGCTCCGGCTCGTGAAGTCTATGAATTCCAGAAACAGTTCAAGGATGGCATCTCCATTGTCGGAGGAATCTTTGAAGGGAAGTTCATGACAAAAGAGGAAATGTTGGCAATCGCTCTCATTCCTTCACAGAAAACTCTTCATGCTATGTTCGTCAATGTCATCAATTCTCCAATTCAGGGATTTGTTATGGCACTCGACCAGATTGCAAAGAAGAAAGCTTAGTATCATTCATTATTAACAACATTACATTATCATTATGGAAAACGTAGAAATCCCAGCAAAGTTTAAGTCACTTGTTGAATCAATCGAGACAATGTCAGTTCTCGACTTGAACGAACTTGTAAAGCTTCTCGAAAAGAAATTCGGAGTATCAGCAGCGGCAGTTGCAGTGGCAGCTCCAGCAGCGGCAGGTGCGGCAGCGGAAGAGAAAACAACAGTCAACGTTCACCTTGCATCAGCAGGAGAGCAGAAGATTGCGGTTATCAAGGTAGTCAAGGAAGCCCTTGCTCTTGGCCTCAAGGAAGCAAAGGATCTTGTTGATGCAGCCCCAGCTCTCATCAAGGACGGAATGAAGAAAGAGGATGCAGACGCTCTCAAGAAAAAGATCGAAGAAGCAGGAGGAAAAGTCGAATTCAAATAAATCGCACCCCGATTTCCTATGGATATTCTTGCCCAACTCTTTGGTAGTGCGACCAGGGTAAAGCTCATGAGGCTGTTTCTCTTTAATGCAGAGACTCCTTTTGGTTTGTCCGAAATCGCCCGTCGGGTAAAGGCAACATCGAGTGAGGTTCGCAAGGATATTACCAAACTTATCTCAATAGGGATTGTTAAAAAGCGCTCTGTTGTCCGGGAGATCCATTCAAAAAAGACAAAAGGAGCAGTGCGAAAAGTCCACGAACTTGGATACACTCTTGATCAGAAATTTCCGTATCTTCAGGCCCTCAAAAATCTTCTCATAACTGTCAGTCTTCATGCAGACGAGACACTTATCAGGAAATTTGCGAGTGTTGGCAAGATAAAGCTTTTCCTCGCATCAGGAGTATTTATCCAAGAATGGGATACTCGCATTGACCTCCTTGTTGTCGGTGATGATCTCAACATGATAAAGCTCGATGCGGTCATGAAAACTATTGAAGCAGAAGTGGGGAAGGAGATCTCATACTCTGCCTTCGAGACCGAAGACTTCGAGTACCGTGTTGGCATCCACGACAGGCTCATACGAGACATTCTTGACTCTCCCCATACTGTCCTTATCGACAAATTGGGAGTTACAGACCCTTCATAAGTTACCCACAAGCCCCCTTTTCAGGGGGTTTTGTGTGATATAATTATTTCATTAGTAATTATTATTAGTTTTTAAAAATCATGTCATTTTTCTACGATGTTCAAACTGCCCTTGGTGACTCAATCATAGCCACCTGGCAAGGTGTTATCCACTTTATTCCAAACCTTCTTGGCGCAGTCATCATTTTTGCAATCGGATGGCTTGTTGCTGTGCTCATTGAGAAGATTATTGAGAGCCTTTTCAAGTCAATTAAGGTTGACTCACTTCTCCGAAGTGCAGGTCTTGAGGAGGTTATGAAGAGAACAGGACACCCTCTCAACTCAGGAAAGTTCGTTGGGGCTCTCGTCAAATGGTTTGTTATTGTTGTGTTCTTGGTAGCTTCATTCGATATCCTTCATTTGACTCAGGTCAACCAGTTCCTTCAGGGAGTTGTCCTCGGATACCTTCCTCAGGTTATCATTGCCGTTCTTGTTCTTATGGTCGCAGTCGTCATTGCCGATGCAATGCAGAAGATCGTTGCAGCAAGCGCACGGGCTGCTCATGTAAAGTCAGCACACCTCCTTGGTGTTGTTACAAAGTGGGCGATTTGGATTTTCGCAATCCTCACAGCCCTTATTACTTTGAACGTTGCAGCGTACCTTATCCAGATGATTGTCACTGCAGTATTTGCAGGTGCAGCTCTCGGGCTTGGTCTTGCGTTCGGTCTTGGTGGAAAGGAACAGGCTTCTCGAATCATCGAAAAGACAGTTCACGCTTTCGATCGACAATAATTTTCCTTAAGTCTTGTAAAAGGGAAGCGGCTGTAATGGCCGTTTTTCTTTTGGTTTAATGACCTCGACTTATCAACATATTGCTTGACAAAAGCTCATTTTTAAGTATCATATAATCCAGCTTAAGACTGTTCTTTGAGCCAAGTGTCGACGACGTCGAGACTTCAACTACAACCATTTCCGATTTATGAAATTCCCACATCCGTTTCTTTTGGTGTTGGTCCTCACGTTTTGTGTGGCCAATGCCTTTGCCTTCGAGGAGCTACGCCCCAAGGCAAAAAATCCTGACAGTGCAGCAGTCACGTTTGTCGCATCCGGTAAAGGAGTTTACGAACTCTCCGTCTGGGAGAAAATCGAAAGTAAGTCCGTGCTTTACACGGGCGGTACTTACACCTTCTACATCATCACTTCCGGATTAGTTCTACTCTCGATTGCTGGGTTTTTGAAATCGAGGCATGTCAATGTTGTTTTGATTGACCCAGGGCCTGAAGAAGGTCTTCAGGGGCTTCGGCAACATCGAGCCTAATTGTTTGGTTAAGAGTACGGTGTCTCGACACACCGTAGGGCAACACACCAAGGGCGTTCTCATTCGAGGACGCCCTTTCTACATATATACAGAGCCATTATTTACAATATCCCCAAGCACTTTACTTTCTTTTTAATATATGGTATGATAGTACCAGTAACACAGATCCTCGACAGTATGTGAGAGTTTGTGAACCAAAAACAAAGCTTTCAGGTGAACCCTGCAAGCGCAACCGGAGAAATCCAATGAAAAGAATCATGTTTCTGATCGCTGTTGCGATCATGCTCTCCTTTGTGTTTTGCACGAAGGGGGCACCAATCGAGCCACCACCGAAGCCAGAGTTTCCCATGGGAAGCGAGGATGTGGTCATTAGTAACAGCGTCTTCTTGGTCAGTAGTCTCGATGTCCGTCTGAGTATCATGAAAAATGAGACTCAATCAACCTTCTTAACTAACATTCTCGAGAACAGGACTTTTTCTTCAAAAGCTGAACTTGATGGTGTGATGAGGGAAAGGGCAAAGATCTTGGTCCAAAGTCTTAGCAATTGGAACAACCTTGACTTTAGTAAGCAACTAAAACTTATCGTTTCTGCTTCGGCAGCGAATCCTGTAGTTGTGAGTATCAGCATCTTCACACTCGAAGATCTGTTCTACATTAATCAGGCAAAAGGGGACAATATCCCCCCGATCGTTCCACCATCTCATCTCGATACTCTAGTACTTCCATTACCGGCACAGGTGATCTACAAGGTCCCTGCTCCGAGATGGGTTATGCTGGAGTTTCTCGATGTTTATTTCGGCGATCATGGGATCCTTGATTCCCGGAAGACGACTGAGATTGGTCTAAACAACCAAGCAGGTTTCATTAAGTTGCCCGTCACCCTGGTGACTAACTCTGAGTACATGCTCAACATGTGTATTTGTACAGGATCGGGAAACAACACTTCCTTTTACTGTTATGACCCACAAGGTAGAGTGCGGTTGGAGAAGCCAGTTAAATTGGCTCTAGCCAAAAACAACTTACTCCTGACTCTTTCGGTCACCGGAGGGGAAATGGGGAGGGTCGTTCGAATCCTAGAGTCGACCAACCTTGTTACTTGGACAAATAGCACTGTTTTTCTAAGGCAACCAACACTCGAGCCTTGGGTAACAAATCTCACAAAGACCGTCACAACTCCGAATAGGTATTTTGGAGCTGAAGCCCCTAATAGCTTACTTCCTTGAATGGGGAGTGGGCCACATATCAAAACTCCGCCGTCGTAACTGACAGCGGAGTTAGATTTTTTATGAAATCATTAGAATGGTGTTTCTGTCGATTTTATTACTTTAATGTCTACAGCAGATGTACTAATATCTGACCCGCTTACTGTGCATTGGAGTATGAGGCGATATTGTCCTTTGACGAGACCAGATATTTGGAATGGAGTATTGCTATCCTGTGATTCTGGTTGAGCTGCCTTCCATCCTGAGAGATTAGCTGAGTCATTCACTCCAGTACTTAATCCTCTACACGATCCCGCATCAACTCCGGCTGTTTCCCAGGCGAGATTTGCTGTTGATCCTTCTCTGATTGTGACTGATGAAAGTCTTGTAACTGTATCGTAACTTCCACTCGGTAATGATGGAACTGCCCAGAGTGAGAGATCACTGCTCGATACTTGAGGAATCACTACATGGACGACTGCTTCTATAACAGTGTTGTCACTTCGTGTACCGACGATCGGGATGTTTATCTCCTCGGGTGCCGTTGTTATATCTGTTACAGCGACGCGGACTTTTGCGAGGGAACATGAAGGACTTGAGCCACTTATTGCACAGGTGACGCTCGCAGCTGATACATTGCTTCCATCGAGAAGAGTTACCGTAGTTCCTGATGGTGCAGCGAATCCACTTTTTATAGTAACTACAATGCTTTGGTCGCCTGATGTACCTCCTGAAACGAGAATTCCAGGACGTGCTGATGCACCTACTTGTCGGGGAATAGTAGCAGAAGCTCCGCTCACGTTGAACGCAGGTGTAGTATTTTCTTCATCACACTCTGTCCCACAAACCGTCACCCCTGTTCCAGGGATACTTGCTATTGCTCCAAAATTGAGCCAACCGACAACATCTCCACCCCATGCAAATCCTGAAAGTTTTCCATATGCAAGTGGCTTCGTCTTGTCGACTCCAAGGGTCACTCCTTGTGTCGATGTACCTTGGTATCCGCTTGTGTTCGGAGAAGAATAATTTGAACCAGAGAGACTAATCCATCCATCCCAACCATCTGTTCGTGATGTCATACTTCCACATCTACCATCAGTTGTTCCTGCACATGCTCTTACCCAGCCAGAAATATTTCCAGTTGTAAAATCAACCGTGGCATTGTCAGTGACTTGTCCTCCAGAAGGGAAAGCAGAAAGTCCCCCAAATTTTATCCAACCAATATTTGAAGACCACGCGTATCCTCCGAGAGTTCCAATAGAAGAACCACTGCTTGTTGCGACAGTCACTGCGTAAGGACCACCACCGGCACCAGAGTCCGCAGAATTGAAACTGATCCATCCAATATTTGAAGACCATGCCCAGCCAGAGAGAGCGGTAGTTTCAGCGTGAGCTTTTTGGGTTCCAAAGATGGCAGCGAGGACAATAACAGCAACAAGGGCAATTTTTTTCAATGAATTTGTAGTAATATATGACATAAGAAATAACTTAGTTTTCTCCATTATATCAGATAGACTCAACTACCTTAGTATGGTGTGTGTATAAGTAAAGACGGGGAACCATTTGACTTTATTTGTGGCTCGTATATACTAGTCCTTACACAGAAATATGTTAAGAAACACTCAATTTACACGGCCATAAATAACGCTTTTTAAAGAGTGTTAGATGAGGCCGCTAAAAGCGGTTTTTTTGTAACAAATTACGACTGAAATTTGACAATAGAATACCCGAGAGTCTCAACCAATCAGTGAGGCTTCTCGGGAAAAAGGTAAGTACTGCGGATTTTGTGTGACAAAGACGAGGGTCTTTTCGGTCGCACAGAGACGCAGTATGTTGTAGACAAATAATTGTGGTTTTTAGATTTCCTAATGGGAAATTTAAGAGCATATGGTGGATGCCTTGGCTTTGAAGAAGCGATGAAAGACGCGGCGTAGCGGCGATATGCTCCGGGGAGGTGCTAAGCAACCTTTGATCCGGAGATCTCTGAATGAGGAAACTCTCTGACCTCGAGTCAGAACTTGAATACTTGATATTCAAGAGCATACCCAGGGAAGTAAAACATTTCAGTACCTGGAGGAATAGAGACTAATAAGAATTTCGCAAGTAGCGGCGAGCGAAAACGAATGAGCCCAAACTCGACTTTAATCGTGCTGTAGAACGTTGCTCCGCAAGGAGTAGTTGTCCTACTGTGCGATTAAAGTCGGGGGTAGTAAGGTGGGAACGTGACATTTATGTCAGAAAAGTTACAAAATTGTTTGATAGAAGAACAAGCTGGAAAGCTTGGCCCCAGAAGGTGATAGCCCTGTAGTCGAAATCAAACAGTCTTTTTTGTTCCCATTCTTGAGTACCTCGAGACACGAATGGCTCGGGGGAATCTGCCGGAACTAACCGGTAAGGCTAAATATTCTCAAAGACCGATAGTGAACTAGTACCGTGAGGGAAAGGTGAAAAGCAGCCCGGTAAGGGCGGTGAAATAGACCTGAAACCATATGCTTACAAGGAGTAGTAGCGGTAGCAATACCGTGACTGCGTGCCTATTGAAGAATGAGCCAACGAGTTTATGCAATGTGCGGGCTAAGGCCGAGAGGCTGGAGCCGTAGGGAAACCGAGTGTTAATAGCGCGTTTGTACATTGCATAAGACCCGAAGCCAGATGAGCTTGCCTTGAGCAGGATGAAGTTTGTCGAAAGACAGATGGAGGTCCGAACGGTAGAGTTGTGCAATTCTCTCCGATGACTTGAGGTAAGGAGTGATAAGCTAATCGAATCTGGTAATAGCTGGTTCTCTCCGAAATAGCTTTTGGGCTAGCGTCGCATGTACCTTTCTGGGGTAGAGCACTGGAAGATTCTGACAGGTCGAAAGATCACAGAACCTATCAAACTCCGAATACAGAAAGTAAACTATGCGGCAGTTAGACGGTGGGGGCTAAGCTCCATGCGTCAAAAGGGAAACAGCCCATGATCTCCATTTAAGGTCCCTAAATTCATACTAAGTACGCTTAAGGTGGTGTATTTTCTTCGACAATGAGGATGTAAGCTTAGAAGCAGCTATCATTTAAAGAAAGCGTAACAGCTCACTCATCGAGAGAATATGCGCCGCAGATAATCGGGGTTAAGTATGGTACCGAAACTGAGGACTGCAGTGTGCTTCGGCATACTGCATTGGTAGGAGAGTTTTCGCATCTGCGTTGAAGCCAAAGGCGTGAGCCATGGTGGAGCGTTGCGAAGTAAGAATGTTGGCACAAGTAACCACAATGCGGGTGAGAATCCCGCACGCCGAAAGATCAAGGTTTCCTTGGCTATGTAAATCAGCCAAGGGTTAGTCGGGCCTAAGGGGATGGTGAAAACCGCACCCGATGGACACATGGTTAATATTCCATGACTTTTGTAATTAGTGACGGAGGGACGGAGGGTAGTATGTATCGCTTGTTATTGGATTTGAGTGCGTGGCATCAGGAAGCTGTGTAGGAAAATCCGCACGCTATCTTAAATGATGTTTCCAAGTGCAGCGCAAACATGGGGGTTCGCCCTTGTGGATGATACAAAGCACGCTTTCGAGAAAAACTTCTAAACTTATAATTACAGGAACCGTACCGCAAACCGACACAGGTGATCAGGTCGAGTAGACCAAGGCGAACGAGTGAGAGGTCTCCAAGGAACTCGGCAAAAAAGCAGCCGTAACTTCGGAATAAGGCTTGCCCTTCGTCATGAAGGGCCGCAGCTAAAGTATCTCTGGCAACTGTTTATCAAAAACACAGCTCCCTGCGAACTCGTAAGAGGATGTATAGGGGGTGACACTTGACCAATGCCCGAAGGTCAAACAACGACGTTGTGTTCGGCACAAAGTACATGAAAATTTTCGTGTTCTCTGTGCCGGACATGGTGATTGTTGTAAGCCCGGGTGAATGTCGGCCGTAACTATAACGGTCCTAAGGTAGCGAAATTCCTTGTCAGGTAAGTTCTGACGCGCACGAATAGTGTAATGCCTGGAGAACTGTCTCGGAGACTTGCTCGGTGAAAATACAGTATCGGTGAAGATGCCGATTACCTGCAGTTAGACGAAAAGACCCTAGAAGCTTTACTGCAACTTGATTTTGACTATATGTTTTTTATGCGTAGCGTAGATGGGAGGATTTGAAGTCTATCTTTCGGGGTAGATGGATCCGCAAGTGAAATACCATTCTTAAAAAATATATATTCTAACCTCGACGGCAAAAACGACGAGAGACAGAATCTGGCGGGCAGTTTTAGTGGGGCGCTATCCTCCTAAAAAGTAACGGAGGAGTTTAAAGGTCAGCTAGGCGCGAATGGAAACCGTGCCGATAGTGTATAGGCATAAGCTGGCTTGACTGTGAGACGTACTTGTCGAGCAGATGCGAAAGCAGAACTAAGTGAACCGACCTTACGCATTAGATGCGGGGGAAGATTATCGGATAAAAGCTACTCTAGGGATAACAGGCTGGTTGCGCCTAAGCGTTCCTAGCGACGGCGCAGTTCGGCACCTCGATGTCGGCTCAACTTATCCTGGAGGTGGAGAAGCTTCCAAGGGTTTGGCTGTTCGCCAATTAAAAAGTTACGCGAGCTGGGTTCAGACCGTTCAGTAGTGGACGGTCACATGAGGAAATTAAAAAGATTTCAAGATATATGTGGTATTCGACTGTTGAACAGTCTGAATCACTTCGATGAGTTATGTTAAAAAAGTCTTTTCGTTTAAAATAATTATGAATTTCAAGAATTCATATAATAGAAGATAGGAAATAGATCAATCAACCACGGCGGTCACTACAGTTAATTGTAGTGGATCAAGTCGATTAGTATCGGTGGAGTCCTGTAAAAAAGGATAATACCGAGGGAAGGATAAAACCACCCGTAGAGACTAAACATCGACGTTCCCAATTCAATAAAATGAAGAGGAATAAGCTATAGTCCATTGCACGAAGTAATTCGTGATACCAAGCGTGAGACAGGTTGGTCTCCTATCTACTGCAGGCGTTGATTCTTGAGGGGATTTGACTCTAGTACGAGAGGACCGAGTTGAACTGACCTCTGGTCTGACTGCTGTCCTGCCAAGGGCACCGCAGTGTAGCTATGTCGGGAATGGATAACTTCTGAAAGCATCTAAGAAGGAAGCCAGCCCCAAGATTAGGAATCGTTCGAGACCCGTAAGAGATGATTACGTTGATAGGCTTTAGGTGTACGCACAGCAATGTGTTGAGCCGAGAAGTACTAATCCGTCGATCCTATTAGGAAATTTAAGAACCACAATTACTTGTCTATAACAACCTTACTGTTTGCGTTTGTCTGATTGGAAATGTTTGAAAACTGAAAAGTGGATGTTGCCGTAGCTCAGCCTGGCAGAGCATGGCCTTTGTAAGGCTAAGGTCGCAGGTTCAAATCCTGTCGGCGACTCCATTTGGTAGCACTCGTAGTTTAGAGGTAAGAACATTCGGTTCCGACCGAAAGACCAAGGTTCAATTCCTTGCGAGTGTGCCACCCAACTCCTTTATTTGTTGGGTCCACTTTTAAGTTTTCAAGCATTCATAATTGAACTTTTTGTTCTGGTGGTTTGGCGCTATGGAAACACCCGTTCCCATTCCGAACACGGTAGTGAAACGTAGTTGCGGCGATGATAGTCATATAGGCGAAAGTAGCTAGCCGCCGGTACAAAGTGTTCAATTTCTTTGTTAATAACCCCTCTCGTGAAGGGGCTGTTTGTATGGTATAGTGCATTCCATATTACTAATTACACATTTATGGAATCAACAAAAGCCATGCCCGGAGTCTTTGGTCTCATTAGACAATCGCTCTCTTTTTATAAAAAGAATTTCAAGAAGCTCGCATCAATAGGTGCAGTCTTCATTGCTCTTTCGGTCGTTTTGTCACTCATCTTCACCCTCTTTTTCCCGGGAATTTCGACTGGAGGCGTGGCCCTTACTACTTTGTCTACGGGGAGCAAAGTCTTTTTTGTCGTAATGACATTTATTGCGGCAATAATAAATATTGTCGCTCAAATAGTCATTCAGATTGCTTTTGCAAAGGCAGCCCACGAGTATGACGGAGATTCTTCGGCGTCAGTAAAAGACATATTTAAATCAAGTTTCAGTTTGTTCTGGTCATTCATTTGGTTAACCATCCTCTCGACCCTCATTTTCTTTGGATCAAGCGTATTTCTTATCATCCCTGCTCTCATAATTGGTGTCTATACTTCAGTGGCAGCGTATACTCTCGTCGTTGACAACAAAAAGGGATTGAATGCTCTCACAACAAGCTTTCATTATGTAAAGGGAAACTGGTGGAGAGTGCTCGGAAGAATTTTGGGACTCGCTGTTGTCCTTCTTGTAATCTCCCTTGTCGTGGCAGTGATAGTAGGTCTTATCTTGCTGGCTTTTGGAGCCATTTCAGTGGCAAACATGGATGAGCTTTCAAAATCAGTAATAACTCTTGCAAAAACTCTCGATAAGTCTATTTTCGTCGGTATCGTCATAGGTATTGTTGCAAACTTCATCATTTATTGTGTGGTAACCCCGATCTGTTCTTTCTATAGCTATTCTATCTACAAGCATCTCAAGCAGAAAAAATCTGCTCCTAATGACACAGAACTTAAGACTGCTCGTGGCTGGTTCATGGGACTCTCTATCTTTGGTCTCGTAGTGTCTTTTGTTCTTATCGTACTTTTGACTCTCGTGCCTCTTACTATGGGTATTATATCTGGTTATAAGGGTGCAAAAATGAGAGCTGAAATGTCAAATCAAGGCACTCAAAACCCTCAGGTAACTCAACAGGAATCTATCACGGTGCCAGAAAGTTCTATAGTTTTCCCAACAAAGTCTGAGCCTCTCATCAATTCAAACCTCTCAAGCCTCGAATCAAAAGCATATTCAGATCCTGACTATATGTTCTCGATGCGTCCTCCAATGGGATTTATTACAAAAGATATACAGAGCGGAGTCTCTTTCTTTGACCCACGAAGCAAAATTGATGCAGTAATTAATGTGGTAGGAAGAGATCTGACAGAAGATATGAAGACGACTTCAGAAATGGATCTTGTCAAATTAATCTTTAGTAAAGTGATGGCAGGAACTAAGCTCGACAATATGGTCTTCAAGAAATTAACCATAGGTTCAGAAATCGCCTATGCTGTTGAAGGATCTGTCCTACGAGAAGGACAAACTGTCAATGTTCGTTACTACGTCCTCCCTCACGGAAGCATCTTCTACATCATTATTGCAGCTTCCACCGACAATCCAGGGGAACTCAAGACACTTCAGATGGTCGTCGATTCAGTGTCGACGTTCAAAGCTCTCTAATCACAAAATAGAATAGCAAAGTTGGTTTGTGCTACAATATCCCCATGTCCTCATGGTCCTCCCGCAGAAAATCAATATACGGTTTGAGTGCTATTGTCGCTGCGATCGTCATCGTTGGTATTCCTGTGTTTTTCTTTTGGTACAAAGCGCCGAGCTGTTTTGACCGTGTCAAGAATGGTGATGAAAAGGGGATTGATTGCGGAGGATCTTGTCTTAAGTTGTGTCAGACGGATTTTCTGCCACCCCGAGTAGTCTGGGGAGGGGCTAAATTTGAGAAAGTTGCCCAGAGTCTTTACAATGTTGCCACATATATTGAAAATCAAAATATATCTGCTGCAGCCGTCAATGTACCTTATAAGATAACTCTTTATGATACTCAAGGAAATTACATTGCTGAAAAGCAGGGAACCTTTGATATTCCACCTCATCGAAATACCATTGTATTTAATGGAGCAATAAATGTCGGTCAACGGACTCCAGCAAAAGCAACGTTTGAATTTACAAAAGCACCTGTTTGGTTCAAGTCGCATGATACGCTCGATGCCCTTGCTATCGGAGACAAGAATTATCAGGAAGATGAAAAGAATTCCTCGCTTGAGGTTACTCTCAAGAATACCGCCCTTATTCCTTACACAGATGTGCAGGTTGGAGTTGTTCTTTATGATATAAATAACAATGCAATTGGTTTCTCCCGCACTGTTATTGACCGAATTTCTCCCAATGGTGGACAGGAAATAGCCCCTTTCACCTGGCCAGTTGGACGGCAGGGCAGAGTGACTTCGATCGAGGTCCTTCCAGTCGTCGATTCACCTCGAGATCGTTAATATGAAAAGATTTTTTGCATCACTTTCAGACATAGACTGGATACTTTTTGCGGCTACCTTGCCGCTTCTTGGGGCTGGGCTTGTGACCATGAATTCATTTACTGGAGACAGTCATTTTTTCATTCGTCAGCTTATTTGGATACTCGTCTCACTTGTCGTCTTTTTTGTGCTTAGCACGATTGATTTTAGGTTTCTCAAGAAAACTTGGATCTCTGTCACCCTCTTTCTTATCTCCTGTTCTACTCTGGTCATTCTTTTCGTCGTTGGAAAGGCCACAAATGGAGCGGTAAGCTGGTTTAATCTCGGATTTTTTTCATTCCAGCCAGGAGATTTCATTAAACTTGTCGTCATTATTATCCTTGCAAAATATTTCTCTCGTCGCCATATCGAGATAGCAAATATTCGTCATATCTTTGTCTCAGGATTCTACGCTTTCGTCATTTTTGGTCTTGTTCTCATCCAGCCGGATTTTGGTTCCGCAGTAATGATTTTTCTTATCTGGTTTGGTATGGTACTTGTCTCTGGAATTTCAAAGAAGCACCTTCTCGGTATGGTTCTTGTTGGTCTACTTGCCTTTTCTTTCCTCTGGATATTTAGCTTCAAGGATTATCAGAAGGCTCGTATTATGAACTTTGTTAATCCAATGACAGATATTCACGGTAGCGGGTACAACGCCTACCAGTCGACGATCGCTGTCGGTTCTGGTCAGCTCCTCGGTAAGGGAGTGGGGTACGGTACACAATCACGCCTGAAATTCCTTCCTGAATACCAGACTGACTTTATCTTTGCGGCATATGCCGAAGAATGGGGATTTCTGGGTGTAATTATTCTCTTTCTCTTGTATGGAATTGTTGTCTGGAGGGTCATTCTTGCCACCATGCGTGGAGCTACTAACTTCGAGATGCTTTTTGGGGCTGGGATGGCCGTATTCCTCATTGTCCATTTCATCATCAATGTGGGCATGAATATGCAGCTTCTGCCCGTTACAGGGCAAACTCTGCCTTTTTTGAGCTATGGGGGAACACATCTTCTGACAGAATTTACCGGTCTCGGTATCCTTATGGGAATGAGAAAATACCGCAGAGTTGCCCACAAAGATTCTACAAAGAATGAGTTTGTTGGTCCTTAGATTCGAGAATTTCGGCGATAGTCTTTTCTGGTTCAGCTTTTACGATTGACTCTTCAATCGGCTCCTTCATTATCTCTTTTGGAATATAATTTTCCTCGTAGACTTTCATAGTTGATTCCATCATTTTCTCCAGATCAAAGCATCGAGTGACTTTTTCCTGAAGTGCTTTTCCGTACTCTTTCTGGACAGTTTTGTGTTCAAGGAGGAACTCAAGAGCGTGTGCTATTTCATCGGCACGCTTTGGTTGAATGAGGATTCCTGATTTCATGTCGTCAATAATTTCTGGAATTCCTCCGACTGTGGTCGAAACAACAGGAAGTCCGGCGTACCCTGCTTCGATGATGGTGTACGGCAGTCCTTCCTTGATGGAAGGTAGTATGAAAATGGAAATTCCTTTGAGATATTGGGCGGCGTTTTCAACGTATCCTGCAAAAATGACATGCTTCTCGAGCCCCTTTTCTTGCACGAGTTTTTCGAGCATCGCTCTTTGCTCTCCATCACTCATGATGAAGAAAATAGTCGAAGGGAAGCGAGTGATAACTTTTTCAATGGCATTAATGGAGTAAATGAAGCCCTTGTTTGGATGAAGTTCTGCAATTGTCCCAATAATTGTCTTTTTTTCAATTGGCTCAGAAGTTTTTGATTGAATGAAAGCCCTTGCTTCCTTTTGGGTAAGGAATTTTGGAGAAGAAATACCAAGAGGAATCATGCGGAGTTTTTTAAGAACAAGAGGGAAGGTCTGAGCTTGGCCCAGCTCCTTCATTGAAAGGACGATGACATGAGTTGAAAAGAAAGCTGTGAGCCACGAGAAGAAAAGAGCAAGTGCTTTCTGGCTCATTGGTCGGTCTTCGTTGAATGGCCATCCGTGGACTGTATAAATAATTTTCTTGACTCCAAATATTCTTCCAGCAAAAGATCCAAGGCCGGCGGCTTTTGGACTATGAAGGTGAAGTACATCAGGTTTCTCTTTTCGTATAATGTTTGCAATATCAAAGAGCGACGCAGCATCATTTCCTAGATTGATGTCACGCCCAAGTTTCCCTATAGTTTTTGTAACTATGCCTGCAGCTGTTAGTTTGTCATTAAGTATGCCCGAACCCCCGAGGGCTACGACTACCTCATGCCCTTTATTACGGCTGTAGAGAGCCAGATCGTGGACATGCCTCTGCGCTCCTCCCCAGTTTGACTTGGTGATGATGAAAAGGATTTTCATGTCCATAACAGTACCATTTTTAGCCGTTTTATGGTAGTATCGCCCCTATGAATATGATTCGCAAAAAGGAGGCCTCTCTTCTTCTTTTGGGGGATATTGTGGCCCTTTTCGTGGCTCTCTACCTCACTTTAACCCTCCGTTATCATGCTCTGCCTTCCCAGGAGCTCCTTTTCTTGCACCTTGCCCCTTTTTCCTTTATTTTCATTGCTTCTATCCTTGTAAGTTTCATTGCCGGTCTTTACGAAAAGCACACCCTTATTTTGAAGAGAAAAATTCCTTCGATTCTCACTCAAGCACAGATTGCTAACACCCTTATCGCTGTTGCTTTCTTTTATTTCATCCCTTTTTTCAATATTACTCCGAAAATAATTCTCTTTCTCTATCTCGTTCTCTCACTCCTTTTCATGGTGGCCTGGAGAATGTCAATCGCCGAATCTCTCGGTGGTCGAAGGAAGACCCGAGCTCTTCTTATTGGCCACGGTCCTGAGATAAAGGAGTTGCACGAAGAAGTTCAGAATAATCCTCGCTACGGAACGATTTTTGTTGAGTGGATTGATATTTCATCAACTGAATTGAAAGGACAGTCGATTCTCGAGCTTATTAAGTCAAAAGGAGTGACCCTTGTTGTGGCGGATTTTAGTGATAGAAAGGTAAATGACATTATGCCTGTGCTCTATAGCTGTATTTTCTCAGGAGTGCAGTTTTCAGACGCAGAAAAACTCTACGAAGAGATCTTTGATCGAGTCCCTCTTTCCCTCGTGAATGACACATGGTTTCTTGAGAATGTTTCAGGCGCCCGAAAAATTTCGTTCGATATATTTAAGAGATGTATGGACATTCTCGTTTCAGGAATTACCGGAATTATTTCCCTCGTTTTCTATCCTTTTGTTTATGTCGCAATGAAGTTTGATGACAAAGGACCCCTTTTCAGTTATCAGGATCGAGTTGGTCAGAACAACAAGATTGTGAGGATTCTCAAGTTCAGAACAATGAGCAATCCAAATGGTGGAGGAAAATGGACGAGCACTGATAAACAAAATATCGTCACTCGAGTTGGAAACATCCTCCGAAAGACAAGAATTGATGAATTGCCCCAACTTTGGAATGTTTTTAAGGGAGATGTCTCACTTATTGGACCTCGTCCAGAATTCCCAGCGCCTGTCGAAGCATATGCAAAAGAAATCCCGTACTACAATGTTCGCCATATTGTGAAGCCGGGACTTTCGGGCTGGGCACAGATCTATGGGGAACATCCTCATCATGGAATCGATGTGGATCAGACAAGCAACAAGCTTTCTCATGATCTCTATTACATAAAAAATCGAGGAATCGCTCTCGATATCAAGATCGCCCTCCAGACTCTAAAAGTACTCATGTCATTTGTGGGAAGATAGGATTTCCTTTATAATGGCCTCCATACCAGCTAAACCAGAATTATGATACTTAAAACCCGAATTATTGCCTTCTTTTTGCTCGTTATTTCCATAGGAATTGGTCTTTTCGTCTATCATTCGCAAGTAAATCCAGAATCAAGTATCTACAAGCCGTTCAAGCTTGGTCTTGATCTTGCTGGAGGAACTCACCTCGTCTACAAGGCTGATGTCTCAAAGATTGCTTCAGCTGATATTACTTCTTCAATGGAGGCTCTTCGTGATGTCATTGAAAAGCGAGTCAATATTTTCGGGGTAAGCGAGCCGATCGTTCAGGTAGAACAGGGAGGAGTACTTGGTTCAAAGGATGCTCAGGAAAAGCTTATCGTTGAGCTTCCGGGAGTGACTGATACAGCAGAGGCAATTAGGAACATTGGACAGACTCCTGTCCTTGAATTTAAAGTTCTTGATAAGGCGGGTGCCGAAGCTCTCGATAAGAAAGAGGGACTTTCTGATGAAGAGAAAAATGCAGAATTTATGAAACTTTTTGCTTCAACAGAACTCACCGGACGTTTTCTCCAGAAGTCAGCTCTCGTCTTTAACCCAACTACTCAAGAGCCAGTTGTCTCCCTCCAATTTAACTCGGAAGGAAAGGCTCTCTTTGCAAAAATTACAAAAGAAAATGTGGGAAATGTTGTAGGAATCTTTCTTGATGGCCAGCCAATCTCACTTCCTCGGGTAAACGAAGAAATCCGTGACGGGAAGGCTCAGATTTCAGGGGCATTCAAAGTTGAGGATGCACGACTTCTCGTACGAAACTTAAACTACGGAGCCCTTCCTGTTCCTATCGAGCTTATTTCTACTCAGACAGTCGGAGCTTCTCTTGGACAGGATGCTTTGAAGGGAGGCATCCGTGCCGGAGTCTGGTCGCTCGTTATTATCGCTATGTTCCTTGTCATCTGGTACCGACTTCCAGGTCTTGTGGCGGTTGTTTCTCTCGGAGTCTACACTGCCATCATGCTCGCTCTCTTTAAAATTATTCCGGTCACCCTCACAGCAGCTGGTATCGCTGGGTTTATTCTTTCAATTGGAATGGCCGTGGACGCAAACATTCTTATCTTCGAAAGAATGAAGGAAGAGCTTCGACGAGGCAGGGGAATTTGGGATGCAATGCATGAGGGTTTTGCCCGAGCGTGGAATTCCATCCGCGATTCAAACACCTCAAGCATCATCACTGGTCTCATTCTTTATTACTTTGGAAGCACCTCGGTTATCACAGGATTTGCTCTCGTATTCTTGATCGGAGTTATCGTGAGCATGTTCACAGCCATTACTGCTTCACGAATTTTCCTTTACACAGTCGCTCCTTCCCGAAACAACAAGTTCTCGACATTCCTTGTCAGTAACGGATTTTCGAAAACTATTACCAGCCAATCATTAACTAAATAACTGCCATGTTTGTCGTAACTTACCGAAAATTCTTCTATACACTCTCAACACTTCTTCTTGTCATTTCAATTGGCTCAATGGTTGCCTGGGGACTTAATTTTGGAATTGATTTTAAAGGAGGATCTATCATCGAAGTTGAATACGAACCTGGACAACGCCCACCTCAGGACGCTCTCTTTACAGATCTTCTTCCTCTTGAGCTCAAGGAGTCAATCCGACCAACTGGCGAGCAGGGATACATTATTCGCATGAGAGCCGTCACTCCTTCTGAAAAGGAGCAGCTTACAGACACTCTGAGCCAGAAAGGTGTTCTCAAGATGACTGAAAAAAGATTCGACTCAATCGGTCCCTTGCTTGGAACAGAAGCTCTTCGAAAGTCTCTTGCTTCGATCATTTTTGTCATCCTCGCAATCGTGCTTTTCATCGCCTACGCTTTTCGAAAAGTTTCAGAACCGATTTCTTCATTCAAGTATGGTTTGATCGCCATTATCGCGCTTCTTCACGATGTCATCATCCCGACAGGAGTTTTTGCAATTCTCGGACATTTTGCAGGGTACGAAATCGATACGTTGTTTGTCACGGCACTTCTCGTGATCCTTGGATTCTCAGTTCACGACACCATCGTGGTATTTGATCGAGTTCGAGAAAATCTCAAGCATGCATCTTCACGAAAGCCGTTCGACCAGATTGTGGGGGAGAGCATCAGTCAGACATTCACCCGATCCATTAACACATCTCTCACAACACTCCTTGCCCTCGTTGTGCTCTATATCGTCGGAGGAGAAGCGACACATCATTTCTCACTCGCTCTCATCATTGGAATTGTTGCAGGAACATACTCATCAATCTTTGTTGGATCACCACTTCTTGTGACGGTATGGAAATGGCAGTCGAAGAGAGGGAAGAAGTAATACAATATGAACCCAGAAAAAGATAATTTTGGAGTGCCGAAGGTGGATAATAGCCCGGTTGGAATTGTTGGGATGGAAGGACAATTTTTCCGTGGATTAACTAATAAAACTCCAAGATCACTTTTTGTAAGGGTTTGTATTATCGCTTTTGCCACAGTCTTCTTCTTGATTCCAGGCGTGTGCATTCTCCTCGTACTCACTTTAAACTACTCAGAGCTTTTTAAAGACCATAATTGGATGGGAGTGATAATGCTCGTGATCTGTACTCTCTTGTTTTTCGGAGCCGGGTTTGCAATTATAAAGGCGAACATAAAAAATAGAAAATAAGGAGCTCATCGCAAATTGCGATAACCTCAGACAAAAGAAAAACTCCTTAAAATCGAAGAAAATAGGAGTTTTATAGATTAAGTGGTAATCAACGAAGAATCCCTTGACTTTATATACGCTTCGTATAGAATACTATCCACGCCTTGAAAGAGGCTGTTTTACAGAGTTTTTTGACAATTATAAGTTATGCATTAAGAAAACGTATTCATTCAATTATTGAATTATTACGTGCAAGTTTAATGTTTATTCAAACAATGATTCCCGTCCCTGTTATTCACCAGGGACACGAGCAACGATTGAATTTTAACTAAAACAAAGTTCAAAGTAAGAAACGTAAATTTAAAAGATTTCTGTTCTCTATTTTGTTCCGTTCATTTTAGTTAAGAGTTTGATCCTAGCTCAGGATGAACGCTGGCGGCGTGGATAAGGCAT
>CAYQFS010000004.1:0-54020 GCA_964416985.1 uncultured Candidatus Saccharibacteria bacterium
TCCAGCAAATATTGAATAGACTGCCTGCTCAAGTCTTCGGAGAATTCTTTCATCGTCAGTATCGACAAGCGGGCTCAAAGCAATAATCTGGCGCTTGAGTTCCTTTCCATCTCGGAGAAAATAGAACAAAGCAAGGAATGTAATAAAAATGCCAAGAAGGACTTTGCTCAAGCCGGTGAAGACTGTGTCGATATTTGAGAAAGCCCATTCGAGACCAGCCTGGAGGTAGTCAGTAACATTGAAGCTATCAAATGAGTATGCTGGGAATAAATCAAAGAGAGCGTGCGAGAGCCACTGTGTGACAGAGTTGAGAAGGGTCACAACACTCGATCTTCCCGATTCTTCGGTAAGGAAGTAGTACATATCCTGGATTTCGGTATAGAGCTTCGTGACGATAAATATTCCTGGGACAAGAACAATGAGTGCTACGAGGAAAATGATAACAAAGGCAGCAACACTGCTTCTTTCCTTGTTCTTGAAGAAAATCCTAACGATGTACCGATGAACTGGGCCGAAAATGACTGCAAAAGCGAGAGCCAAAACCACTGGTGTCAAGAATGGTAAAAGAATAAGGACAGTAAGAATAACGACTGCAAGAAGCAGCCCGGTGAAGAAGTGATGTGCTGAGTGTGGTGTCATGACGCTAGTGTAGCAGAGAAGTCAATTTTTTCAAATCCACAACACCTACGCAATCTCGGCAAGTTCCTTTTTGAGAATCTTTGCAGAATATGTTGCGTCTGAAGGCCGGTCAAAAAGAAATTTACCTTTAAATTTCTTGCCTGAGAGAAGGAGTGGCATCCAGTAGATGTCGTCAGACCACATTTGGCTATAAGGAATGTTTTCAATATCAAACCACTGAACAGTCATTTCCTCACTCTCTCGAGGCTCTTCCTTGAAATCTGTGATCCGAAAAATATGTACCTCGAGAATCTTTGGATCATTCTCAAATTCAAAATCAATGACCCCAACTTCATTCATATCAACAGGTATAATTCCTGCTTCCTCCTCAAGTTCTCTCAGAGCAGCATCTTTGAGCGACTCCCCTTCGAGAAGCTTCCCACCAAATCCATTCCACCTTCCGACACCAAACCCACGCTTCTTCATACCAAGGAGGACTTTGGAGTCTTTGTGGATGATGCAGAGAGTGAGTGGCTTTTTCATGTGGGTATTATATCAAAAAATTAAAAAGGAATCGCACACGGTATATTCATTTCAGAGCACTACAGTTAACTATAGTGCCTCAAAATGATACACTTCATCTGTCTATGTACTGGAATATCACTGATGAAGAAAGATTTTTTCAAGCTCTAGAGTTCGCGACAGACAAGCGCGAGTTGCTTCGAAATTTTCTTTCTGATGTCCTTACTGAAAAAGAAACTGAACAATGCATACATAGGCTCAAAACCGCCTGTCTTATTCATGATGGAGCGACGTATCAACAAATACGTTCAATAACAAAATTAAGCCCCTCAACAATTGCACTCATTTCCAAGAAATTAGCTAACAAAGAAGGCGGATTTCGAGAAATAATCAAAAACTCAATCCAAATGAGGAAAGTTACTTTGATTGAATTAATTTCTGATGTTCCTCAGTATTTAGCATCCCACACTTTTTAAATTTCTTGCCTGAACCGCAGGGGCACGGATCATTTCTTCCTACTTCTGGCTTCGCTGAGGCCGGTGTTCCACTCACATTTAGACCTGTACCTCCATTCCCCTTTGACCCATCCCCTCCCGTAATCGCCTCTGCTTCATCTCGCACTTCCTTGAGTCTGACTTGCTCCGGTGCTGCGACTTGAGCCGCAATGTGTGGCAAAAGATTCAAAATCTGAGTATCAATTGCTGCCTGCATTTCTTTAAAAAGTCGGAGTCCTTCCTTCTTGTATTCGACAAGAGGATCTCGCTGACCATATGCACGAAGATTGACGCTTGAACGGGTATAATCCATCACTTCGAGGTGCTCAACCCAAAACATATCAATGGTCTGGAGCATAATCTGGCGAGCAACAACCAAAAATCTGTCTTTTCCAATCTGGGCAATCTTGTCTTCCATTACTTTTTTCGCTTCAGTATTTTCGCCAATCACTTCAAGGAGTTTTGCTTCGACTTCCTCCGGAGTCCCGAGAAGAATTTTTCGTCGTCGTTCATACACTGTCTTTCTCTGATGATTCAAAATGTCATCATATTCAAGAACATGCTTTCGAGAATCAAAATTGAATCCTTCAATTTTTGACTGTGCATTTTCAAGAGTCTTTGTAATAAGGCGGTTTTCAATAGCCTGATCATCAGGAATGTTCAATTTACCCATGAGACTTTTTACAGTATCAGAAGCAAAAACTCGCATAAGTGAATCTTCAAGAGAAACAAAGAACTGCGTCGCTCCTGGATCTCCCTGTCGTCCCGATCGTCCTCGAAGCTGGTTGTCGATGCGTCGCGCTTCGTGTCGTTCTGTCCCAAGAACAAAGAGACCTCCGAGACTCTTGATCTCCTCGTAGAGTGCCCTACTTCCAGGATTTCCTCCAAGCCTAATGTCCACCCCTCGTCCCGCCATGTTCGTCGCAATGGTCACAGCTTCTTTCTTACCAGCCTGAGCCACAATCTCTCCTTCTTTTTCATGATTCTTTGCATTCAAGACCTGGTGAGGCACACCTTCTGCTTTCAGAAATTCTGAGAGAACTTCATTTTTTTCAATAGAAACAGTACCAATGAGAACTGGCTGACCTTTTTGATTTAATTCTTTAACCTTTCGGGCAATAGCCTTGAACTTGCCGATCTCTGTCTGGAAAATGAGGTCATTCTGGTCGTCACGCTGAATCTGCTTGTTCGTCGGAACAATAACTGTCTCAAGTCCATATACCTTATAGAATTCCTCGCTAGAGGTTGCCGCAGTTCCCGTCATTCCGGAAAGTTTTTTGTAAAGACGGAAGTAGTTCTGAAATGTAATCGAGGCAAATGTCCGCGATTCTTTTTGGACAGGAACTTTTTCTTTTGCCTCAATAGCCTGATGGAGACCTTCTGACCATCGTCGTCCGGGCTGCAAACGTCCAGTGAACGTATCAACGATGACGATCTCGTTATCCTTCACGACATAGTCCTGATCGACATGATAGAGTGCCTTCGCTTTGACCGCTGTTTCGAGATGATGTACGTATTTTATCCCTCTATCAGTATAAATATTCTCGACACCAAGCTTCTTCTCAACTTTTTCAATTCCGGCAGGAGTAAGGGCGATGCTCTTGTGCTTTTCGTCGACAGTGTAGTCAGCTTCTTGCACGAGGTCACGTGCGATCATCGAAAACGTCTGGTACAGATTTTCAGAATCAGTTGTTGGAGATGAAATGATGAGAGGCGTTCGGGCTTCGTCAATCAAAATGGAGTCGATCTCGTCGACAATTGCATAATTAAATTCTCTCTGGCGAAGATTTTGCTCTTGGTATTCGAGATTGTCGCGGAGATAATCAAACCCAAACTCATTGTTTGTTCCGTAGGTGATGTCGGCGGCATAGGCTTCTCGTCTCTGCACTGGTCTCAAATATTCATGGACAACATGGAAAGATCCAGTGGTATCGCGTTCAGTGTCGAGTGTGGCATCATCTCCCTGCTTTTTATGAGCTGGATCATAGATAAATGAAGCCTCGTGATTGATAACTCCTGTTGTAATGCCAAGAGCCGCATACACTTGCCCCATCCATACTGCATCTCGTCGTGAGAGATAGTCGTTGACTGTAACAATGTGAACTCCTTTTCCGGTAAGCGCGTTGAGGTACGCCGGCAATGTTGCAACGAGCGTCTTTCCTTCTCCCGTTCTCATCTCTGCAATATTTCCGTGGTGAAGAATAGCCCCTCCGATGAGCTGCACATCAAAATGTCTCTGTCCAAGAGTCCTTTTTGCAGCCTCGCGAACCATTGCAAATGCTTCAGGAAGAATTTCGCCTAAAATCGCTTTCTGTTCTTCCTCATTTTTTCCAGCAAGTTTGGCTTTAAATTCAACTGTTTTTGCCTTCAATTGCTCGTCCGATAATGCAGAAATAACTGACTCAAAGGCGTTTATCTTCGCTGGAAGAGCCTCGAACTGCTTCAAGGCTTTAGTATTGGGGTTTCCGAAGATATTTTTAATTGAAAATGGCATAATTTCTGAGTTGAATTTTATTTAACGAGAACATCTTTTCCATCAACTATCTGGAGAAGTTCCACTTCCTCAGTGACGAGTTGTCCAAATTCATTAAACGTAATAAGATTCGAATATCCCTCGTAATTTTTTACGTTTTCAAGATACTTTTTAATTTCTTCTGGTGTTTTTGCACCTTCATCAATAGCCTTTAGAACGAGAGTTGTCATATCATAGGCAGTCGCTCCGCTTCTGGTCGCTGGTTTTCTTCCAAATCTTTTTTCAAACTTTTCAACAAATATACCGACATTCTTATACTTCTTCGGTATATAGTAGACTAATTTCTCCATGTAAGTACCGAAATCTTTTCTAAGAACCGTATCTTGCCCTATTGATTCAGGAGCGTACAGCTGACTTGTAATTCCAAGTTCCTTTATTTGTTTAAAAATTGGCCCCGTTTGATTTCCAGCAGCAATAGGAGCATAAATTGCATCGGGGTTTTTCCCCTTCAAGGAAAGAAGTTCTGTTCGAAAGTCTCTCTGGTCAGGATTAAATTTAAATTCAGCCACAACCTTGATGCTTGTCTTCGAGAGTTCATCCTTAAATACCGACATGTTTTCAAGAGACCAGGCATTATTTGTATTGAGCAACGCGATGGTCTTAACACCCTGAGCCACCATATACTCGATTATCTTTCGAGTGTGTGGTCGCTCGCTTGGAGTCGCGCTAAAATAATATGGTGATTTAACCCAATCTTGCTCAGTCGCTGCCCACGGTGAAATAAAAGGCACTTTTTTTGCATTGGCTACAGTGGTGACAGCTTCCCCAAATTCATTCCATTCTGGCCCAATAACAACAGAAACCTTATCTATATCAATAAGTTTAGTTGCTGAAGTTATTACTCCCTTAATATCTGAGTGAAAATCTTCGATCACATAATTAACCGGTTTCCCATAATCTTCAATCGCCAAAAGAAAACCATCGCGAGAATCTTCACCTGTAAACGAGGCAAAACCGGTAAGTCCGAACAATCCCCCAATCTTTACATTCTCAGTCTGAGTGCCTTTTTTATTAAATAGAAATAGTCCAACAATTACTACGATTACTACAACTACTAGGGCCCATTTATGTGTATTTTTCATAGATACGGGGCACTATAGCATATTTTAGGAGAGAAAAATAGGTAAATTTTCCCTTGGGGCACCATTGACAAATCGCGACTTTATCAAAACTTTATTTATTTTTTATCAGGATTTTATCTCGGTTTATTATGGTTAAGCCTTATTCATTAAATTACCTTTTAAAAATCATGCTCACTAAAGAAGATACCCGCATTATCGAAGTAATTGAAAAAAGTAAAGAATTTGAAATAAAGAAAGTCGGCAGTCTTGAAATGAAATATATTCATGAGCTCGGTATCCACATGCTACAGTATGAAATGCCCATTTTGTACGATCAAGGAGCACTGAAACATTTTCTGATGACTAAAGATGACACTCGAAAAACAAAGCGACTTTCTCCTTCTCAGACAGTGAGGATAATACAAGAACCTGAGATAATCCTTCCGAATTTCAGAAGCGGGTCAGAAAATTCCTATCTTTATGTTGAAAAACTTGAGCACATATCAGTTTCAATAGTTGAAGTAGTTATCGCAGAAAAAAGAATGCGAGTTACACATGGAGGATTTGAGATAAAAGATATAGCTTATCTCAAAAAAGCAAAAGAATTACGAAGCACTATCCTGGAGGGGCGGCCACAGAAATAATTTCTGCCATTCCCTCATTAGTCACATCGCTGTGCTGTGGTGAGCCTTTCCACTAGTCAGAACAGTGCTACAAAATCCTTATATCAAAATCATAGCAAACCAACCTTAGTTGTCAAGAAAATCTACCCCACATACTGCACCTCTGGTTCAACGTCTACCCCCGTTTTTTCTTTAACCACATCGATAAGCTCCTGTGCAAAAGACTTTATTTCCTCCGCTGTTGCATTTCCATTGTTCACAAGGACAAGTGCCTGATTTTTGTAGGTTCCCACATTACCTTTCGAGATTCCTTTGTAATCGCAAATATGATCAAGAATCCAACCAAGAGGAACCTTTACCTGCTTATCGTCCACAGGAAAAAGGGGCATGTCGGGATAGAGAGCTTTGAGCTCATGAGCTTTAGCATGACTTACAAATGGATTCTTAAAAAATGATCCTGCTGTACCAATCTTTGTGACATCGGGCAGTTTGTTGGTGCGAATAAAAATAACTGCTTCACGCACTTCCTCGAGAGTCGGTTTTTCAATACCCTTTTTTGAAAAATAGTCTTTGACGTCTTTGTACTCAGTGACAGGCTGCGCGGCAGTCTTTAAAATAAAAGTAACCGAGGTAATAATCCACTTTCCCGGGTTCTTTTTAAAAATACTGTCTCGATATTCAAAATGACAATCAACATTTGAGACTGTAACAAATTTCCCTGCTGTCACATCAAAAGCACGAACAACATCGATGGTGTCTTTTACCTCTGCTCCGTATGCGCCGATATTTTGAACTGGGGCAGCCCCAACTGTTCCTGGAATAAGTGAGAGAGTCTCGAGGCCATAGAAACCTTTCTTGACGCACTTTCCGACAATGTCATCCCAATTCTCCCCCGCTGCAACAGTCACTCTCATATTTCCATTTTCATCAGGAATAAATTCTGTTCCCTTCATTTCCATTTTGATAACAAGGCCAGCAAAACTTTTATCTGAAATCAAAATATTGGAACCACCGCCAAGAATGAAGAAAGGTAGTTTCTTCTCTTTGGAAAAAGTGAGGGCCTCTGCAAGCTCATTTTCATTCTTCACAGAACAAAAGAACTGGGCGTTTCCCCCAATTCTAAATGTTGTAAATTCCTTGAGGCTTTTATTCTGTTCGATCGTCATGTGTAGCCTGATTGCACCGAGAGTTGGCGACGGGTGTTAGCTCCAAATATAATGTCTAATTAAGATGTGAGTACAGCCGCCGCCAGCACTTGGAACAATCTCGTGCTTTATTCTAGCATGCGATGGAAATTTGGAATAGTTGTGGAAGGGGCACACAAAATCCTGCCGAGGCAGGAGGTTGTGTAGACATTCTATTTGGGTGACTAACATTTTATTAGTTAGTACTCACACACATGTAGTATACACCTTTTCCACATACCACACAACACGATATACACAGCTTTACCCTACTTCCCCGCCTGAATATCCTTGATTGACTGCTCTATTTGGGCCTTGAGCTCTGGGTGTTCTTGCACGAGTTTCTGGAGAGTAAGGACGGTATCGTATTTGAGTCCAGCAGTGTACTGAACCTGAGCAAGACTTATTGCGAGGTCGAGACTCTTTGGATCCTTTTCGAGAAGCTTTTTGTAAAGAGCGATTGATTTTGTGTAATTTTTGATGGAAGCATATACCCGGGCAACCTGGGCATTTTCGTACAATGAAGGATCGGTTCCAAAAATCTTTTTTGCTTCATCCTCTTTTCCAAGGGCAATTAAAGTCGATAGATATGAATTTCTTGCCATGTCATACGTCGGATCACCTTCGTATGCTTCCTTGAAAAGTGCGAGTGCCTTATCAAGATTCGTCGGGTCTGTACTTGCTGTGTTTATATACGCTGCTGCGAGCTGGAAATCAACTGACTGTTTTCTTGGGGTAAGTTCATGAGCCTTGAGAAGAAGTGGCATTGCCTTACCAATCTGGCCAATTGAATTGAAGAAAAATCCTGCGAGCACGTACATACGGGCATCATCTGGAGCTGAAGCGATATGAGTATCAACCTGTTCTGAAAGGAAGTTCAGGAAATTCTGCTTTTGCTCGTTGGTAGCTCCACTGTTTGCAACAATGCTTCCGCACGAGAGAAGTTGTTCCCTAATTTCCTGATTTGCCATAGTCTGATCGAGGCTCAGAGCTTTTTTGTAGAGGTCAGAGGCAGCTACCGGGTTTACTGGTGTACTTGACGAACATCCACGGAGAGAATCGACAAGGCGGTGGTTGGCCTGGAGAGGGCGTACATTGATGAAATAAAGAGTAACTACAAAAAGAATGAGGAGTACTGGAGCTACAGCGTAGTCACGGACAATCACAAAGTTCTCCTTGTTAAGGTGAATTCTTTTTTCAATCCACTGAAGAGTAGCTCCATTTTGCACAAAGTGAATAAAGCCAAGAATACTGAAGAAGAATACATAGCTTGCTAGGTTATCAAACACAAATATGTTGTGGATTCCATAGGCAACTATGAGACCGATAAGAACAGCCTTTTCATGAAGTGAAAATTCACTTTTCCAAACAGAAATAAGAGCGAGAACGAAGAGAGAAAGATAGAGAAGGAAACCAATGAGTCCCCCAGCTACAAGCCAGTCAAGGTAGACGTTGTGGACGCGATCGAACCACTGTTCCTGATTCCACATTCGAGGATTGTAATTCTTATTAAAGATATAATTAAAATTCTCTTGACCAAGACCGATAATTGCAGTTTTTGGAGATTCAAAAACTCCCTTGACTGCCATTGGCCAGATGAATCCTCGAGCCTGGGTCTTTGTGTCCTGCCATGAAATCGATGCCATACGTTGGAGAGTCTCATTTTTCTGGATGAACGCCGCGTCCCTATTAAAATAGAAAAGGATACCTGCAAGAATAGTGAGGCCAATGAGAACACCGGAAGCTACGCGTACTTTTTTGTGCGCAGTATCGCCGATCGCAAGAATGGCAAGCATGACGAGTCCTCCACCAACAAGACCTATCAAAGTACCTCGAGTTGCTGTCTCAAAAATCGTGAATGCAAAGATACCTGCAAGCACTACATACACCCAGAGTTTTGCATAATTTTTCTTTGCCCATGACACAGCGATCAAGTAGAAACAAATGAAGACATGGAACAACATGTAAACCGCGAGGTAAATGGCATTTCCAAGAGATGCATCAATACGGGTAGAACCCTGGTGAATCATTGCCCCGCCGCCAAGCTGTACAAAACCGTAGATTGAAACAATGACCGCAGCCGCCAAAGAAACATTAAAAAATCTGTACCAAAGTTTTTTCTCGGAGAACACTGAAGAGATGACCATAAAGTAAGCCCAGATGTGAACAATCATCATCCAACCTTCCATACGCTCGAAGTTTGACCAGATGCTTCGGAGAGGATTGAGGCCGACAAGGTCAGCGACGAGAGTGACTACAGCAAATGAAGTAACAGCGACAGTGAGCCATGAGAATTTTGGAATATATTTCTTGTCGCGAAGAACGAGGAGTAACCAGAGGGCAAAAACGATTTCGACAATGATCCTAAACACAAAGGCCTTGCTTGCGATGAATGGGAAGAAGAAGCTATTTGCAAAGAAGATGACACTTCCTGGATTTACTACAGTAGGATCCGAGGGGGCAATGAGAAAAATGAAGGGAATCAAGAAAATACAACTGAAAATAGCGTACTTCAGAACATTGGTCATTGTTTGGTTGGTCATAGGAGATATCCTACCATTATTAGGCTTTCGCTGCCAAATGGCGCTTGAGTTTTTCTGCCATAAAGACGTCTGTATCTCTTCGTGACTCGAACGTCATACCTCCAATATGAGGCACAATAATTACATTCGGATGATTTTGAGCAAATTTTACGAGGGGGTGAGAGCTACAATTGGTACCATCGAAGGTAATTTCCCCATCGAGAACATCAGTTGCATATCCACCAAGCCAGCCTGTATCGATCATGGCGATAAGATCAAGCTCCTCCACAATCTTCCCTCGAGAAGTATTGATAAGTGATGCCCCTTTTTTCATACTACTCAAAGTCTCTTTATTAAAGAGAAATTCGGTCTCTTTACTAAGATGAACATGAATTGACACATAGTCGCTGGTGGCCAAAAGTTCTTCAAAAGATACTTTTTTCCAAGAAGGATTAGGGGATGTTACGTCTGGATCACAAAAAATAACATTCATAGAAAGTGCCTCTCCGTACCGTGCCATCATTTTCCCAAGTCTTCCAAGTCCCACAATTCCGAGAGTCTGTCCCCGAACAGTATGCCCTGTATGTTTTTTTCTATCCCATTCCCCCTTCAAAACTGATCGAGATGCTTCTGGGATTCGTTTTGCAAGAGAAAGCATGAGCCCTAGAGAAAGTTCAGCTGTGCCACTTATTGTATCAAGAAATGCAGTTTCACCACGAAGACTGAGAACCCCTATTCCCTTAGCTTCGACCACTTTGAGATCGATATGATCCAGGCCTGTTGTTGCAGTGACAATTATCTTAAGTTTTGAAGCTTGAGAAATAACATCATTAGAAAACGTAAGTCCAAGTCCACAAAAAACAATGTCGTAGTCTCTGATCTTTTGTGCAAGTTCTGACTGAGATGGAATGCTGTAATCAACCTGGCCCATTCCCGCAAGAAGTTTCTTGGCTTCGTCATTAAACTCTTGTCCAATAGTATTTAAAATTCGATATTCCATGTGTATCTATGAGTATATAGTATCTCTGAAACAAAGCAAAAATAAAAAAGCCCTACCAGTCAGCACACGGCTGAAAGGTAGGGATTTTGAGAGTGCTCTCCGGAGAGAGTCTTAGGCTGCAACTAGCACGCTCGTGATCGCGTCGATCATCTTCTCCAGAGCGATGCCCTTACGTTCAGGTTTAGGATAAAGACGATCAAGAATGTCGAGATTACGACATGCTCCTGTCTTCAAGATATAGTCGAGACTACTTGCCGGAGACTCGAATGCTCCGTAATCGTACACGACTCCTTGGTCAGCCAAAGGCCATGTGGCCTTTCCAGTACCCTCATGCAGGCGCTTCCTAGCGAAAGGACTCAGATACGTGACAACTGGAATCCGCTGACACGCGGCCTCAATGCCGATCGTAGAGGCCGATTCGAAAACCATGTCCATCCCCACCAACATATCGGAAGCTGACAATAAAAGTTGACAAGGAACGAGCAGAATCGGAAGGAATGAGAGATCACATAACTCCTGATAAACATTGACATTGGTCGTGTCACTCTGATGAGGAGAAAGGAAGATGATCACATTCTTCATATGTTGCAGATCTTCAACTACCCGTCCAAAGTGGATGAGGTTAATAAGTGCAGATTTTCCTCCCGGACACAAAACTACCTTGATTTCATCATTCTGGATTCCGAGCTTTTCCCGGACTTGCGCGCGATTGTACTTTGGGAAGAAGAAATCGTCGTGCATAGGATTTCCCGTCGCAATAACTTGTGTTTCGGGAAACGTATTACGAGTGGCTTCAGCCTCAGCTTCCGAAATATGGAAGAGTGTCGATCCAGGAAGGATCTCCCCGAAACCGGGGCGGTTGTGAACACCGAAGGTATCTGCGTACAGATATACGGGAATTCCGGCTGTTTTTGCTCGAGTTGCCAAAGCAATCTCGGGCTTGGCAGACATAGCGGTCGAAGACATTCCGACAACCACTGCTTCCACGCCTGAGAGATTGAGGGTGCTGCTATCAGGAACTGTTTTACCGTCCCCAACATAAAGATTGGCTTCATGGCCCAATTTAAGGAGAGCACCTGAAAGCTTACGAAGGGCTTGAGAGGGAGCCACGTCAGTGGCCAATAGAATCATTTTCATTTATTTTCAGTCTTGTTGTGAGCCTTTGCTCGTTTCAGTTTGGTAGTCAGATCAACAGCGTGTAAGTCAAGGAGCTGTTCCTGTAAAAACGCTAGCACAGAATATTTAACTAGTCAATACTAGAATTGATCCTTCTTCTTGAGTTCCTCGAGCATATATTCCGCCTGAATCCAGTCGAGAGGATAATCAATATCAATTGATCTGTCTTTTGGAACAATATGACCAACAATAAAATCGCCATATAACCTGTTGTCTTTCATGATAAGATCGCGACGCATCGTATAAACTGCTCCACTTCGGCGATATGCTACTGGCAAATCTTGTCTGCGTGTTCCCTCCTCTTCAGGAATTGAATATGGAAGTACTTTATCCCCTTCAAGCTTTTTTATCTTAACAGGATTTGCGTTACTTGGAACTTCTACAAGAGAAACTGCGCTGTCGGCATTTGTGTCAATTAATTTCTGAATAGTTTTATCAAGATCATCTGCAGTTCTAAAAGGAGAAGTCGGCTGAAGTACCACAACGATATCTATAAGAATTTTTTTGGTTGTTTCAACATATTCAATAGCATGCTGAAGCACCGGCACATGAGGAGTTGTGTCAAGAGCAAGCTCTTTCGGTCTTATAAAAGGAACTTCGGCACCGTATTTTCTACAAACCTCAGCAATTTCTTCGTCGTCAGTCGAAACAATAAGATGATTAATGAGGGAGCTCTTCTGTGCGGCTTCAATAGTGTACACAATCAGAGGTTTGCCTCCAAGAAGTTTAATATTTTTTCCTGGTATCCCCTTTGATCCTCCGCGCGCTGTTATAACTCCAAGTATATTTTTCATGAGTACAATAATTATAACAAATGATCATCTGAAATAGGTTCGAATTTCTTTATAGCTTTCTTAGATTTCTTTCCTTTAACATGGTGAAGCTTATTTGAAGCAAGACCATCAAGGTGCATGCGCGGACGCATTGCATATACCATTTCTTCGGTGATAACCGTACCAGCTGGAATATCCTGTCCTGCCACAAGCGTCTTGTTAAAGTAGGGTCTGAATTTATTTGTTGCACCTTCTAGTTCTTTTTCCTTTTTTCCATAGAAAGGAGTGATGTCTACTTTTTCATAGTCCTTATTTTTGATAGCATCAACAAGCTCCTTCATTTCTTGAGGAGTAATCGAAGCTTTGTGATCAGAACCCCATAAGTCTCGTGAGAAAGAAAAGTGCTTTTCGATAACCTGCGCTCCGGCTTTTACCGCCGCGAGGGGAATAGTAGTATCTCCCACTGAATGATCGGAAAAACCTATTGTTGCTTTAGGATATTTTTCCTTAAAAAGTTCGAGAGTTGAAAGATTGAAATATTCTTGAGGGCATGGATATTCACTTACACAGTAAAAGATCGTGAGTTCAACGCCTTTCTTTAGAAGATAGCCTGCGACTTTCTCAAGCTCCTCAAGACTAACCATTCCTGTCGAGATAATAATTGGTTTTTTGGTATCGATAAGGTAATTGAGAAGTACATTATCCTGAACGTCTCCTGAACCAACTTTCCAGAACGGCACATCAATCGTCGTAAGTTTCTGAGCAGCCTTGCGGGACATTGGAGTAGAAAAGAAAATAATCCCCCTTTTATCAGCATATACTTTGAGTTCTTTGAAAAATTCGATCGGGGCTTCTTCAGTATTCCTTTTTACCCACGCGTATCGATCACTTCCTTTAAAGTGTGGAGAGACAACTGGAATATTTGCCTGTTCGTCTTCAACTTCATGAGTTTGAAACTTTACGGCATGTGCCCCAGCTTCTGCTGCAGCATCAATGAGATCTTTGGCATTTTTGAGATAGACCTCGCGAGGTTGAGCCTCCTGAGTCTGAATAAAATTCTTACCAATCTCGGCAATCACAAAAACCCCATCGCGTGCAATTATATCGGATATTAGATTTTTTTTCATAAATAAATTATACCCTATTTAAAGATTTCGATTTATTCGACAAACGTCTTTTGGGTATAGAGTGGAACGGTTGCAATAGTCTTTGCAATATTCTTGCTCGTATTTTTGACAAAATACATATGAGAAGACGGATACTTACCTTTTTTAATTTGCCTTTCGATAGCTTTTTTAATATCCAAAACATCATGAGACACCGTTATAACATTTTTTGATGACAACCGCTTATTCTGGCGTCTTCCAATGTTAACCACAGGCAACCCTAAAAACGAGCACTCCTTAATTCCTGCAGAAGAGTTCCCAATAAGACAGAGGCTGTTTCGAAGAAGCCAAATAAAATCACGTGGACCTAAGTACCGCATAAATCTAATCTTGTGACCCTTCACTTCATCCTTAAAAATTCGTAGCTCGTGAGAAATATCTTCGGCTCCAGCATCAAAATTTGGCCAAAACCAAATTGCAGGGATATTAAGTTCATGGACAACTTTCAAAAGTCTACGAGTATTTTCATGAACAGTTTTAATGTCAGCAATATCAGGATGATACATAATCATTATGTATCCTTTTTTAAGATCAAACAACGCTCCACTTCCCGTTTCATTTAGATCCAGATTCTGCTTATTTTTTGAAAGCTTACCAATCACCTCAACATCAGGACTACCAAAATTAAAAACATATCTTGGATTTTCTCCAAGCCTCAAAATTCTTTTGCGGGCTGGCTCATTGGTAGCAAAATGAATGTGCGCCAATTTTGTAATGGCATGGCGAATACTTTCATCAATTGATCCTGAAAGATCCCCCCCTTCAATGTGCGCTACCGGAATAGACATGTAGGCTGCTGCAATCGTCGCAGAAAGCACTTCAAAACGATCTCCTCGCACGACAACTACATCTGGCTTGATGTGGTTAAAAAGAGTGGTGAATTCAATAATTCCAAGACCGGTAGTCTTTGCTTTTACGATAGTATCGTTACCTTCAAGATTGAAGTGGAGTTCATAGAGGTTTGTATGGCCGTCTTTTTCAAGGAGCTCCTTGATATGGGCAAATTTTGAGGAATAACGAGAAAGAAGCGCTGTTCCGCCAATAATAATATGGAGCTCTACATCCTTCCTTTTCTTTAGCTCTTCAAGGACGAGAAGATTCCGGCTATAGTGAATGAAGCTTGTAATTACGAAACAGACTTTTCTCATGGGGCTTAAATATGCAATATTTTCCGGATAAAAGCAAATCTTTTTGAATACCTGACAAGGTAGAAAATTTTTATGTACAGAGGCCATAGAGCGATACGAGTTTTGGGGTAAAGGCAGGGTGGAATAATAAGCTTTGAAGGAACCTGGGCTTTTCGAGCCACGAGACGAATGTGGTGAGTGTTCAAACCATCATTCTTCTGCCTTTGTATAGCTTCTGCAGATTTCCCTTCATCAACATCAAGATAAACGACTTCAAAACCTGCAGCCCTACATATGAGAGATAAAGTTTCCGGAGTAAACATATAGACATGATCAATTTGCACTGCGGACTGAAGTCTACCCATACGACGAACTTGGTGGCGCCAGTTTTTAACTGCAAGAAAAACATGTCCACCTTCTTCGAGGATGTCGTGAGACCATGATAAGAATTTTTTTGGATCAAGAAGATGATTGAGGCTCTGAACGCAGAGAACATTCGCAGCTTTACCCTTTACATCAAGTCTTACATCTTCAAAAAGAGACCTGATAGTCTTTACGCCCTTTAATTCGGCGTGGGCAGACTCATCGAGTGAAGGTTCGATTCCCAAGAGTTCGAGATTTGGTCGAGCTTCTCTCATCCCGTATAAAATTCCTCCCGTACTTGATCCCACATCAATCGTTAACCCATCTTTTACATACTTACCCATATACAAAACGATGGCTTTCCCAAATCTCCGTGCATTTTCAAAATTCTTTTCTGTAGAACTTACGAAAACCTTGTTCTTTATCTCTGCCCTGTCTTGTCGATAAAAAGACATATAGTACTCATCATAGTCCTTACTCGACATTCGAGGATTTATAAAAATGAGGCTACAGGTTCGACACATCACGGTGTTTGCCTTTATATTATTTACTGTTTGACGAACAATTATTTTAAAATCATTTCCTCCACAAAGATTACAAGATATGGTTTCGAATGTTCTTGATGAATAGTTAAAATCTTCCATAAAATTATTATATGAAACTCAAAAGATATTCTGCAATTCTCTTACCTGAATTACTATCATTATAAACTGTTTGTTCTACAACGAGACGCGTTCTTTCCTTGGAATGAATATGCGGATCAGTAAGATACTTATTTATTGATGCAATCAACTCCGCTTCACTCCGTACAAGATCAATACCTCCTGTCGCGAGAGCATTCCTGTAATGAAGACTCTTGTAGTACTGGGTTGGAGACTTAAGGAGACTTGCAGTATGTTGCACTTCAAAATCAATATTAATGACCGGCTTATCAAACACTGCCGCATCAATACTTATACTTGATGCATAGCATACAAGAAGAGCCGCATAGTGAAGTGTGTCGGCAAGATGTTCCAAATCAGAAAAATTCATATCCCAATCGACTCCCCTCTTCGAGCCAAAGCGAATCCCTGGCTGATCATACTTGAGATGTGGTCTTTTCTTGAGTTCTTCCTGATCGACAAAATCATTTGGTTGGAATCTGACAAAGAGTGCAGAATTTTTGACAATCTTATCTGATGCAATGATAGTAGAAAGAAGATCAATCATGTCCCAGTCGGATGTACTAAAGGCACGTCCCATTGAGGCATACACGATAAGATTCTTGTCCGGTGAAATCGAAATCTTCTTGAAAAATTCCTCTCGTGTGGCAGGCGTTCGTCTGTAAAAATAATCGTACTGAGGCAAGCCACTCACAAAAATATCTTGTGGCTTCATTTCATTAAAGCGAACAAGTTCATCTTTTACAATAGAGTTAAATGTGACAGCTTTATCAGGAAGTAGGCGAAAAATGCATCGAGAAGTAACTTTGTCCCACGAATTAACAAATCCAACACTTATAACATTTCTCCTTTTCGCTTCCCGTAGTAGAGAAACTTCTGGTTCATCAAAGAGATGTGCGAGAAAGACAAGTTGAGGAGAATATTTATCAAAATAAGACGCATAAGTAGAATCTTTCACTACAATAAAATCAAAGTAACGGGTAATTCTACGGACAAACGGCCAAGCAAGAATAAAATTAACAATTCTTCCTATATAATATCCAATATACCGTCCTTCATATTCAGAAACCATTTTTCTCTTAAGATTCGTAGTTTCTGTGCGAAGAAGGGTGAATTTAAGTTTTGAAAAGAAGCGATCTATTCGAGAAGGACTTTTCCATTCGACAACCTCAAAAAAGATTCGTGGATCTTTAAATTCAGCAGAATAATAATCAACTTTTGCCTGAGATTTTGTGAACAAGACAATTCTTACTTCTTTATCTGCGAGAAGATTTTTCAGAATAGGCGTTCGGAGTATGTTCTTTACTTCGACACCTTCGAAAATTGAAATAAAAATAGTTTTCATAGAGAAAGATAATCAAGAATGATTTTACTTAAACGTTCTGTGGATTGAGCATCATCAAAATTTCCCTGTCCGAGTACAAGAGCCTTTCGAAACTCAGCATCTTTTTTTGGATCCTCCAGATATCTTCTAACCAAAAAAGTAAAATCTTCGACAGATGATGCTAGCCGAGCACCACCGCTTTTAAGTATTGGTATAAAATTATCATAGTCATAGTATCGACGAATGCTTTCAAAATAATCTCTCGATTCATATCCATCAAAACCAAAAAGAATAACGGGTTTGTCAAAAAAAGCTGCGTCTATTATGGCTGTCGAAGGTCCCGAAACAACCAACCCTGACCATGATAATGTCTGAGCTAAATGAATATCTTCCTCTTTTCCAAGCTCTGTTTGCTTTATATTTTCAAACTTCGTACTTGGACGATCATACATGACTCTTCCTGGTGCAAATTGAGAAGTGGCATCTTCGAGCTTTCGCACATAATCCCCCGGAGGGAGTCTGACCAAGACCTGGTACGAATCAGGAAGAACTTTGTCGAGAAGTGTAACAATATCTCTATCGACTGTGTTATTTTTTAAATACCTATCTCCAATCGGAATAAAGAGTACGAGCTTCTTATTAATATCGGCACCAATTTTTTCGAAAAAGAGCTTCTTATCATTCTCCGTGAATCGAAAAGACTTGTATTCATCGTAATGAGGAATGCCTACAACTGAGATAGTAGATTCTACAATATCGTGAAGTTTGAGAGCTTCTGCTTTAATAATGCCATTCCACACAAGAAGCTTATCGGGAATAACACGAATGAGGCCTTTCGAAGTAAGATTATCCCACGAACGAACCATTCCTACTGTATAAATTCCTTTCTTTTGGGCCTCCATAAGCATCGCCACATCGATTTCACTCTGAATGTCAGTTGAAAACACAATGTCTGGCTTATATTCTGCAAAGAGAGTTTTAAAAAGAGAATGCGTATAAGTAAGTTTTTCGATCGATCTAATAACGGTTCGACCAAACTTAGTACTAGCAATATGGGTCATTACTGCACCATTTCCCTCCATTTCAGTTTTTCGTTTAATCTCGAGGGTTTTGGTATTGAGGGCAGCGAGCGAAAGATACCTCATCAACATTTCCCTTTTTCCTACCACCACATCAATTCCCCTTACTTCAACTCCTTTTCTTCCAAATGCTTTTACAAAATAATCTTCTTTTATCTTAGGAATAATAAGGACTACACGCACCGATTCTTTTACGAGCGTTTCGAGAAGTTTTGTCGAGAGAATATTCCTCGAAATAAGAGGGTGGCAACTTGTTATGAAAATTGTTTTCATGATTTTCTGAAGAGACGTGGAATACGAACACCAAAAAGATACTTGAGATAAATTTTGTAGGGTCTAATCGAAGAAAGTGTCGAACGAAAATTACGCGGATCAATACTCAAATTTTTAAAAGGAACTTTATCAAGTTTTTTTCCGATAATGCGAATGTGGATGCGAGGAACACCCTGTTTTCTTTCTTGTGGAGCAAATTCATCAGCACTAAACTCAATAACTTCAAAACCTGCTGATCTTACGAAATCTGCCAATACTTCTGGAGTAAACATAAAGACATGATCAATCTTGACGCTATTTTTATATTTTCCAGAATTCTTGAGCTGTTGCCTAAAATTCATCACCTCAATCACAATAATCCCTCCCGCGACAAGCGACGAGTGTGCCCAGGTGAAAAAATAACGAGGGTCAAGATAGTGATTGAGGGCTTGAGTACTCACAACTGCTGCATATTTGTCCGCACCAGAATAATCTTCGATAAGGGAGTGGTGGGTCTTTATGCCTTGTTTATTGGCGTAAGCAGCTTCTATACCAGATGGCTCCAATCCTTCGATTTCCCTACCCAAAACTTCTTTAATTCCCATAAGAACACCTCCTACACCTGATCCTATTTCCATAATCGCCCCAGGAACAGTGAGGTGTGGCTTCATAAACTCTCCGAGAGCCCTACCATGAGGTTTTGTACTCTTATGTAGCTTTTCACAATCAAAATCAGAACCCTTCTCTCCAAAGTTAATAGTTTTATCTCGGTATTCTTTTTCATAATAGAGTTTGTAACCATCCTTGGTCATCCGTGGATTTATATAAATAAGTCCACATCTTTTACATATACATGAAGTTAGTGCGAGGCCATCTGTCCCCTCATTCGACAAAACTTTGTAATTATTTTCTCCACAAAAGTTGCAAGCGATGTGTTCTTTCTGTAGTTCTGTATAAGGAAATGACATGGATTTGGGCTGTCTTTCGACAATTATAGCTTGTTAAAGAATTATAGCACACAGCGCCTTACCTCCAATTTATTCGATCTTTTGCTATACTAGTCCAATGAAAATCAACATTGAAAAGATAGTTGACGTTAACGGATGGAAACCAATGAGCTTTACCACAACGGATGCATTTGTTTCGGATGAAAGATGCATCTGCTGTAATGGAAAGCTCAAAACTATTGCCTTAATCACTACGGCCAAAGAGGATCGAGCAATTAGAGTCGGCTGCTGTCCAACATGCGGATTTGTAAGTTATATAGACAAACCTTCTCACCAATGGATTATTAATTTCTACACCTCAACTTGGAATACCGGAGAAAGTGAGAATGATTTTGTTAAAACAGATATTACCTCAACTACATTCACGGATATTCTCACAAAACTTCAGGTGTCCAAAAGTGCTCTTATCTGCGAAATAGGAACGGGTCGTGGGGGCAATTTTGCCGCACTCAAAAATAATGGCTACACAAATCTCGTCGGTGTCGAAAATTCATCACATCGCGCACAGATGGTTACCGAAAAAATAAACGTCCCTGTATATTCTGGGGGATTTGAGGAAGAAGTTGTACAAAAATCACTTAAAAAGCATGGAATCTATGATGTTATCTATAGTGCACATGTCTTTGAGCACGTGTACAATCCAGAAGAAAGTATCGAACTATGTAGTAAACTCCAAAAAGAAGGGGGGCGTTTGGTAATTGCTGTCCCCAATTTTGTAGGAGAACCAACCATGGGTATCCTCGGATTTCTTCCGCACCTTCACTCCTTTACTGAAAATTCTCTCACTGAACTTTTGAGAAGAAAAGGTTACATAGTTACCGATACATCTTATATAAGAGATAGTGAGGTACTCCTTATCGCTGAGAAAAAGGAAAACGTAGGATCTTCTTACTTAGTGGAAAAAGACTTTCCTACAGAGGCAACACTAAAATTTGAGGCAGAGCTTATGATCTCACAGATACCGTCCAATTCTTCTGTTCTCTATCTTTTTTCAAGAAAAAATTGCCACGACACACAATTCTTCCTTCTAAGGAAGACAAAAATCGTACGATTCTTCCAGAAAAAATACCGAGCCATGTAGGCACAAAAAAAAGGTTACCGTTCTATTGTTATTTCAAAGAATAACAATGACATATCAAGTCCACTTTCTCTCGTCTGGAAAAAGGAACTTACCGTGTTCTATAAGTAAATAAACTAAAATTGAAAATATTTTGGTTCCTTCGTGCCAGGGTCTGTAATCACATAGCGTGCTTCAGGAGAAAGAGCTGAGGTATCGAGAGATGCTGGAAATTTATAGAGAATCGGCCAAACAGCTGCAGGAGACATAAAGACACTAGTATACATGAATCGATTCCCACTTTTGGCATGTCCTCCTCGATGGAGTCCACTTGTATCACAGAAAATGATAGTTCCTTTCTTTCCTGTGCAAACGACCTTATCCTCAGTGGGAATTTTCGACTCACTTCCAGCACTACCCCGCGGAGGTTTCTGTGGAAAGAGGCTTCTCCATTTTCCGAAAATATGTGACTTTTTGAGGTAAATAAAAGGCCCAGACCCTTCATCAACATCATTTATATAAAGAAAAACTTTAACGAGTTGCTGATCTTCGGGATCACGATGCCACTCTTGTGATGCATAGCTTCGCATTCCTTCAGGCATTGGTACAGTCACCTGCAGTCTCCAATCATTAAATTTTACAAGCATATCCATATATCCATTTACAACATCAAGAATTGGTTTACTCAGACTGAATTTTGTATAAGGGTGAGAGAGATCAAGCACGCGTTCCCCAGTCCAAAGATCAACAAGAAAAAAGCTCTTGTTCTTTAGCTTGTCCCCTTCGAGGGCTTCGTTTCTTTTCTCATAACGAGCCCGGACATCTGCCTCATTCCACCTTTTTTGAGCATACCGTTCAAGTCCTTCAAAAACTTCCTTTGGAAAAAGCTTATCGACGTGAGTAATAGCAATTCCATTTTCTTTCAGGTCAGTAATAATCTTTTGCCCTTCATTAGAAATATCATGCTGAATTGAACTATAGAGTTTTCGGCTCTTTCTATTAAGAAATTTCCACATCCCGCGGATTGAGCGCACTTTATGATAAAAACGCGCAGCTGCTCCCACAATACTTTTAACAATCTTCTTCATAATGAATATTAAAAAATTAAATAATAGAACTGAGGACGTCAACATTTCTCTTGTAAGAGATCCCATCGCGGTAATGGATAAAATCTTCAAAAACCTTCTTTCTTTCCCCGTGTTTGCTCTGTGGATTTTCAAGGCAGATTTTAACATGATCAACAAGCATATCAAAATCCTTCGCAAGAAAAACTGCGTCCGCATCAACAATCGGTTTGTAGTGACGAAAAGTATAACCTCTATGGTACTTTTCAGGATAATCTATATTTACTACAGGTTTGTCGAAAACAAAAGCCTCGAGAGTCATTGTGGACACATAATTGACGACAACATCTGAATACATAAGAGTCAATCGCAAGTTTTCTATATCATCTTCATGAAGCTCAATAGTCGTCCCCATTTCCTCCGAAAGCTGCTTGCCCGGAAATTCAACATGCAGATTAGTAATCTTCGAGTCAAGATACGTTTTAAATTTGATAAACTCCTCTTTGGGATGCATACGGACAAAGATATTAGGCTTTCCACCAAACCTCCCTGCATCACGCGCCTCAAGAAGTTTACCGAGAAGAATATCTTCATCAGGGTAATTCCCTTTAGTTACAGTAGTAATGAGGACGGTTTTCTCCTGAGGATCAAGACCCTTGCTCTCCAAGAATTTTTTACGCAAATCTTGTGATCGATCTTGTTTTGAATATGAATCGAAACGCATAACCCCCGAAACAAAGACATTTTTTTCTGAATATCCATACTCAGTAATAGCGGTATTCTTTATTCTCTTATTCCAAACGACAAGATAGTCAGGACGTCGAAAATGCATTCCTCCATTATGAAGATTGTCCCAACTAAAATTCGCAGCAACGGTCTTGATTCCTGCTTTCTTTGCAAGAATAATTGCCTCAGCATCAAAATGACTAAATCCTGGAGTAGAGGTTATAACAATATCAGGTTTAAACTGACGAAGCTTCTCGTTATATAATTTTGAAGATGGGAGGAAAATAACTTCAAGCTTAGTAAATAAATCATTAGTCCAAAATGAAATCGGCAAAATATATGAGATTCTACTTAGAAATTTTCTCCTCCAATCAACGAGACCTTTTTCCTTGTTACGCTTAACAACCGGCTCAAAATCGTATTTTCTAATGAGGGAGTAACGAAGATACTTACCAAAAAGATTCCAAAACTTCGGAAACTGAACATTCCAAGGAATGTATGTGATATTTTTTGAAGAATAATATGGTTTATTATCCTTACAAAAAGCCTGGGGCGGTATGAAAACCACTACATTGTACTTACTTGAAAGATACTTGATGTATTCCGTCCGTAAAAAATCAGATGAGTAGACAAAGTTTGATATAAAAAGGAATACTGTTTTCATAACGTGACATTATAGCACACATGTCTTAGTATACTAGTAACAAACCATGAAAAAACCTTCCTTTGCACTATTTATTTTCTTAACTTGGATTCTATATCCATTCTTCAACATCAGAGCTCACAAACGAGACAAAAAACTTGGAGCTGCCAAGCGAATACTCCTTATCCCCCAACTTACCCGTATTGGAGACATTGTCTGTTCAACGCCGGTGATTTTCAATATTAAAAAGAACTATCCAGATAGTTATCTCGCTGTCCTTGTCTCAAAAAAAGCGTTGGGGATCATTAAAAATAACCCGAAAATCAATGAATTTATTCTCATTGAAAATTATTCATGGTTCGGGCTTATCAATAAGCTGCGTGAAAGTAATTTCAATTGGTCAATAAGCCTTTCGGCAACCTCCACAAGCACATTGTGGGCGGTATGGGCGGTTATTGCACACAGAATAAAGACTGTCGTAGAAACTCCTCCTGTTACTGAGAGAATAACTGATTGGATGACAAACCATCGTCTTCTATACAAAAATCATACCTATCTTCCTGTTCACCACACACACCTTCTTGCTTTTATGGGAATTGACAATCCCAAAGATGTAAAAGAAGTTTATTTTTCCCTTGAAGGAGAAAAGAAAGCGGAAGTGTGGAGAAAAAATATACCTGAAAATGTCCGCGTAATTGGCTTGAGCATTAGCGCGGGTAATAAAATAAAGGAGCTTGGTGATGAAAAGTTTCTTGAGATCGCTCAGAAATTACTTGCCCAAAAAAATACTGCGATTGCGTGCATTGGTTCTCCTGCAGATCAATCACGAATTAACAACTTTATTAAAAATCTCAACCATCCCCTTGCCTACGACGCTACCGGTTTTAGCCTCGAGGAACTTCCCTCCCTTATGAAAAAGTTCTCCCTCTACATTGCAGTAGACACCGGACCTATTTACATCGCTCACGCCCTTGGAATTCCCCTCATTGATATCATTGGACCCGTCGATCCTCTCGAACAACCCCCAAAAGATAGCAAAAGTATCCGGGTTCTTCCTCGTGGAGACATCAAACCCTCTTCGTTTGTTTTCAAGAGACATGGGACGCCTCAGGAAATAGAGAATGCGATCCGCTCAACATCAACAGAGGACATTATCTCAGCCGCACGAAGCCTATTGAAATAATTTCCCTGCTTTAAGGGACCATCCCATCACAATAGAAAAAGCTTTTTGGAGAATTTGCTTGTCTTCTTCCTTGTAACCAAAAATAATACTCACATCAAAATGAAATCCAGGATTTCTTTTCCTTGTGTAAACATAGGTAGAAAAAACCATCACCAGCGGTACAAAGACATACTCGAACGCAAGACCCCATAGGCCAATGAATGGCAGTGTGCAGAAAATAATGAGGAGGGTGAGGCTATTTCTAAACATCTGATGAAAAAGCAGAAACTTCTGTTTTCTAAACGCAATAACATAATTACCAATAAGTATCCCGGCAGCAAATATCGGAAGATTGAGAATCATTACATAAAAGAATGGTAGTGATCCATTGTATTTCGAAAAGAAAATATGAACAACCGGCGGTACAACAATGAGTCCTCCTATCCCCAGGATAATTCCCATAAGTACGAAGTACTTTACTCCATAAGAAAACATTTTTACTGAGAGATCCTTATCCTTGATCCAAAGTGGCACAAGCGACTGAAGGGTCTTGCTTGGAAGAATATCTTGAAGTGTCGAGACGATCATTTCCGCAATCGAGAAAACTGCTACTGCTTCGGTGCCAACAAAAATCTTGATGAGCCATGGCTTAACGCGGCTCGTAATTCTATTCCCAATTTGACGGGTGATATCCCATTTCCCATACACTTTAAAAATACCCCAGAGTAGACTCTGAGTTGGAAGTTTTACTTCTTCCCAATCAGAATATACCTTGAAGAATGGAATTATTACAGCTACAACACTAACTACTGAGGCAATAATAACTGACCAGATAAGAGCCTGAAGTCCAAGATTTCCCTGCATGAAAAAGTATGCAAGGATTCCAAACTGAACGAGCTTATTGATGGTGGATCGAGCCCCAACGATACCAAATTTCAATTTGACAAGACACAGGGTCTTTATAATCATAAAAACAGCTTCGGTAATGAAGAGAAAAGAAATAATGCGTGTATCATGAATAAAATCCTTGCTGTAACTGCTAAAGAAAAGTTCTGCTCCAAAGAAGACGCCAGCCCACAAAATCACTGCGATAATAACACGAACGACTGTATATTCGAGAAAAATTCTTTTTGCATCTGCTTCACGCTTTTCTCCAATTGCTCTCGAAATTTCATTTGAAACAACACCACCTCCGACGTTAAGAAAATCAGAAGACAGACCAGCTACTGAAAGAAGGAGTTGGAATACTCCGTATTGATACAGGGTAAGAGAGGTAATCGTGAGAAAGGTATTGAGAAGTCCTACCCCTTTTGTTGAAAAACTCCAGAATGCAGATATGGCCTCCCCCTTGAGGAAATGAGCCATGAATGAGGTATTTTTATGAGATTCCATAAGAATATTCTTTAATCTTACTTAAACTTTGAAATAAAACAATAGACATGTATGATTATCGACATGAAAAAGAATGTTACGCTACTTCTCCTCGGTCTCCTAGTATGCGCGGCTCTGCTCCGTCTCGCTTCCCTAACCTATGGCCTCCCTCTATGGCTTATAAACGATGAACCATCAACAATCCTCGGTGCGCTCAAAATGATGGAGCTCAAGTCGCTTATTCCTGCATTCCATCAGAGCGAAATGACTTCTATACTCTATTATCCTCCTTATATTTCGTATCTATACCTCATTCCTTTCAGTATTATTTTTCTTTTTCAATATTTCTACTATGGAGTTTCCTTCGAAATGCTCACATCGATAGTCACTCAGGATCTTTCTCCGTATTTCATCGCTGCTCGCCTCATGAGTATTGCAGCTGGACTTATCGGCATTTTTCTTCTTTACAAAACCTCTCTTAACCTCTTTTCTTCAAAAAAAGCTGCTCTTTTTTCGATTTTTTTTGCAGCGACAAGTCTTGTAAGTATTGCTCTTTCTGTTTCGGCACGTCATTGGATCTTCATTTCTCTCGTCTATTCGCTTGCGATGTATATTCTTTCGAAAAAGGAAACTGCTCCTTCACGGAAATATTTTCTATTCTACATTACAGCTGCACTTGGAATCGGAGTAAGTACTATCAGTGTTTTTCTCTTTGTCATTCCTCCCTTCTGGTATATTCTTCAAGAAAAAAATTCATACCGAGATCTTTGGAATCTCAGGAAGGAAATGAGATTTTATGGAGCAGTCACGATAATTGGTTTTCTCTCTCTCCTTCCTTCTTTTCTCTACCCGCAAAGCAATGGATTTATAGTCGACGTAACCACAGGGTCATCAAAAAGTATTCTTGAGGCAGTCATAAGTCCTTATCATTTTCTAGAAAGAATTTTTGTAGCAGAACCAATACTTATTATCCTTTTTGTCATTGGGTTTGTTTTTCTTTTCAAAAATTACCGAAAATTGTTTTGGATTTTAGGAGGATTTATCTATCTATATTCAACCATCTTCTACTTCATGTTCCGTTTTGAAAGTAGATTCGTTCTCCCCCTTTCAGTATTTATTTTCCTCTCAGCAGGATACGGAACAGAGAGACTGTGGAATAAAAATGTGTGGGTAAAGATCATCCTTATTATCTTACTTCTCATCCCTACCACAGCATCATTAAAATTGGCTCAGCTAGGATGGAAGAACGACTCGAGAGTACAGACTGTAGAGTGGGCTTATCGAAACTTGAGTGAACAGGATAGGGTAATTACTTTTGGCTCTCAACTCAGACTACCTGTGACCCATGAGACCTTAGCCGAGCTTAAAAAACTTGATCCTCTAGCCTTGAGAAGAGTCGATTTATCTGAAGAGAGACTTTCCAGTGATGCACTGAGAAGATTTAACAGTCTTAATGTATACACCCTCCAAAATGATAACGTTATTGAAGATCTTAAGAATTACTCTCGAAAAAATAAATACACGTACTTGATCCGTGAACACGCTGATTCGGAACTCGGTGGATATGTAAGAAACATTGTTAGAGACAACGATATACAGCTTCAATCTTTCGGGTATAATGCTCCATATTCTCTTGCTACAAGCGAATTTACGAGCAATCCCTTCAAATTCTTTACGGTCAAAGCACTTGGCCCGGAAATAACTATCTACAAATTATTGCCATGAAAATAACTCTCATTATTCCTGTACGTAACGAAGGAGAAAGTATTGGATCACTCATTGATGCAATTTTTAATGAAACAGGAAAAATATCCGGGCATATTTTTTCTATCCTTGTAGTTGACGGTCAGTCAACAGATGATACACGCTCTATCGTTGAAGGAAAAAAATCAAAAAATCCTAACATTCATTTAATAATCGAGAAAAACAAAAAGGGTCTTGGAGGTGCGTACCTCCTGGGAATGAAACATGCTATAGATGTTCTTAAGACAGATGCTTTTATGGAATTTGATGGAGACTTCCAACACGATCCAAGAGATATCTACAAACTCGTACAGAAACTCGATGAAGGATATGACTATATAATCGGTTCTCGCTACATACCAGGAGGCACTATCCCCCGAGAATGGCCATGGTATCGAAAATTTCTGAGCAATGGAGGTAATTTCATAATACGACTTGGCCTCGGTCTTTCTACCTATGACAATACCTCAGGCTTCAAACTCACCAAAGTCGCCACAACACAAGAAAAGATGCCCCTTAAAGAAGGGGAGCTTATTTCATTGCGACATGCTTATAAGATTCATTTTCTACACGCTCTTGTTGAAAAGGGAGTTCCGACCGTAGAGGTTCCGATCAACTTTCTCAATAGAAATAAGGGTGTTTCAAAAAGTACTGTCGAAGACATCATCGAATCACTCAAGGTTGTTTTTCTCCTCAGAAAGGACAGTCTGCTTGGCAGGACGAGGGGAAAAAATAAAACGGGAATAAATAAAAAAACTTGAGATCGCAAGCAGTGCTCCGGCTAATATCTGACTCGGAAAATAATGTAGTCCACAGAGATCTACAAAAATATACATTAGGAAAGTATTGAGACCTAAGTTTAAGACCGATACAATAAAGTAGATGCTCGCCTGTTTGTGTACCTTTTCTGTGGTTTTATCTTTAAAGGTCCAAAATTTTTGGAGAGAAAAGCTAACAGAAAATGCAATGAGGAATGCAAGAATTGCAGAAAAAACATACCAAAGATGGAATTTTTCCACAAAAAGATAGAGAAAAAAAAGATCCACCACCGCCGCAGTTCCCCCTGAAATAATGTATTTGGCTATTTTAAAAATCTTTTCTCTGTGCATTAGGGATATTTTACAAGAAGACACTGAACAACAGCAGTAATAATCGGTCGTTCTTTTTTGTCTGCAAGGAATTCATCAAGAGCCTTTTTTACTCCGGGAGTATGTTTACCCATGTAATCATCAAAGATGATAAAACCGCCAGGAAGCATTCGAGGATAGAAAAAGTTCAAAGAATCAACAACCGATTGATAGATATCAACATCAATATACACAAAAGAAAATTTCTCGTGCTGAGCAGGGCCAGATGTCTGCGGAAAAAACCCAGGACAAAATACTACATCTTTGGTATCATTAAATATCTTTTTCACAGATTCAAGAGAAGTATTCTTAAAATCTCCTTTTTTATGCAGATCAATCCCTTCATTAACTTCAGGCATTCCCTCGAAAGTATCAAAAAGATACAATTTTTGACCATTACCCTCTTTTACCTGAGCAATGAGTCGCGCAGACCCACCTCGAAAAACCCCTACCTGAGCCATAGCGCCTGGCAATACTCGAGCCTGGCGTGCAAATTGCCATAGAGGAAAAAGTCGATCTTCTTCAAGGAGAGTGTACGACTTTATCTTTGCCAAAGCAGCTTGAAAGTCTACATCTTTACTCCATGCCACATAATTTTTTCCTGTTCCCTTTCGCACAACTAAGTATCCCGTCTTTTCAATTATTTTTTTAAGAATCTTTTTCATAGTAATATCTTACTTATTTTACTGCATAGAGAAAATAACCGTAGGTAGTAGTCCTTTTGTCTGTTCGGAAAACTTGGTCTAAAAAATTAGAAGCGGGATCAAGTAACCACTTAAGCTTGTGCTGCATTGGGAAAAAGAATGAGAGGGTTTTGAAGTATCCCCCACCCTTCACAAGTTCAACAGAAGAAAATCCCTCAAAGAGCATGAAGAGAGTATCGTCAAAAAACCTCCAGTAATCAGGATATGCCCCTTTCCGTGCGTGGTAGGGATAAATTGAAGGAACATATACAAAAACTTTTCCGCCTTTCTTAAGGATTCTATGAATCTCTCCGACGGCTCTAATTGGATCTTTAACATGCTCAAGAACAGAACTACAGATAATAGAATCAGTAGATTCATCTCCTAAAGGAATTTTGTGAATGTCCCCTACAACATCAGCGCCAGTGCGTTCATCATAATCCATAGTCTTGTAGTCGACATTCTTGAATAGATCTTTGTATGGTAAAAGCCATTTTTGGAAACGTTCACCTCCCCCAAGATCAAGAACAACTTTTTCTCCGCTCAAAATAAGCATTTTTTCTTCGATAAATTTTTGATATCTTTTCATATTGAAAAATTAATTATCATTTCTGTTGACTAATGGTTTTTGCGCCACAAAACAAAGATCGAAGGCAAAGAGTTCAGGACACCATCGGGCAAGGAAGCCGAGTCTTCCCATTCCTACTATTTTTACCTCAACAAAAAACTTCTGGAGCATTCTCTTGAGCTCTCCTGTAGAAAATTGATTTATGTGAGTAGGATCAGAAAGGGGTGTGTACTTTTTTATTGCAAAAAGATATTTTATACGGTTTTTTAAACTAAAAGCATTTGGAACAGATCCGACAAAAATTCCCTCGGAAGTAAGTATCATCGAGACTTTTTGGGAGACCTTATCAGGATAATAGACATGTTCAAGAAATTCTCCTGCAACAACAGCATCAAACATCCGCCCCGAAAGAGCTGCCCAGTCTGATTGTATATCAAAAGCCATAGTTTCAATTCCAAGAGCCTCGCGAGCCTTTGTAAGACTAAGTTCGTCTATATCAACCCCCAGCACCTTATTATCTTTCGAAAAAAACGAAGTGAGAGCTCCGTCTCTACACCCAAGATCAAGGACTCTTTTACCGCTACCGATAACCTGAGAAAAAAAATTCCCTCGGTCGGATTTCATAATACTGAAACCTGCGTTCCGTGCAGTTGCATGATGCTCTTCATACATTTTTCTCAGCGATTCTGACATGATTGGATTATTATAAGCTACTACGACAAATAAAGGTACTGGATAATTACACAACCTCTTCTGCGATACGCTTTCCGAGAAACGCGAGATCGTGCTCTTTTTTGGTAATTTCTCTCAGATTATTCTCGGTAAGGACTGGAGAAATGAAAGGCGCGATCTTCTCTGCGATAACTTCAGGATCATCTGATTCGGAAACATATGCATCACCGAAAATCGTTTTGAGATCCTTATTAAGCGCCACCACCACACACCCACATGCAGCCGCCTCAAACATGGTTTTGTCATACATACCACTTGGACTCAAGTTAACAAAGATCTGGTGTTTTGAATAAACATTAGGAAGATCTCTGTAGCACAAAGCCGAGTAGAAAGTAACGATTTCCCCAAGCCCAAGTTCTTGAACTCTTTTCTTAAGAGATGTGTAATACTCCATATCCCTAGGAAGAGGGTCACCGTAGATAGAAGCTGTAAACGTTATGCCTTTTCTATTAAGTGCGCCGAAAACCTCTACGAGAATATGAATATTTTTTGAAGGCGAGATGCGACCTTGAGATAAAATCGACTTGGGAATACGCACGATCGCCGGAGTATACTTAAAAAATTCAGTATCGATTCCCACTGGCATAAATGCCGTCTTTTTGTATTTTGCTGTAAAGGAAAATCGTGATGTACAGAAAACTTTAGTACAAAAAGCAACAGCTATACTAGTAAGTCGAGAACCGCTATAGTGATTCCTCCACATATAGATCTTCTTTCGACATAATTTCCAGAATAAACCCCCAATAAGAATATACTCTTGATTCATATGCACAAAAACCCTTTCGTAATTTTTTCTTTCCTTCCAAATGTATTTGTAAAATCGTAAGGTATATTTAATGCTGCTTTTTCCTTTCTCTTTTCCTAGTGAAAGAACCTTTACATTGATCGGTAGTTCATGCTCGCCTTCATACAAACAGATCACTGTTACCGATTCAAAATGTTTTGAAAATTCAATAATCCATCGGTGGAAAAAACCGAGGACCGGATCACTTTTATCTACTTTTTGGGTGCAGATGAGGAGCTTCATGATATTTTTTTAATAATTCCTTCAGCAATTGACCGAACATTCCAATCGACAACCCCCGCTCCCACTTCTTCTGCTACACCAACATCCGTCGAAACGATCTTTGCCCCAGCGGCCTCCGCCTCCACAAGAGTCATTCCGTAACCTTCGTACCAAGATGTAACGAGGAAGCAATCACAACTCTTGTAATATGATGCAAGCTCACTTCGCCACCCCTCAAATATAACAGAACTTTCGATTTGAAGCTTTCGCACGATTTCTCTTAGTTTTCCTTCTTCACTTCCAGAACCAACGATAACGATTCCCGCCTGCGGCATTTTTTCAAGAACAATTTTAAAAGCCTCAATTGCCATTCTAATATTTTTCTCAGGTTCAAATCTCGAAGCTACGAGAACTATTTTTGCGAATTGCGGATATTTTATATGAAGATTTGCAGTAGCCGTGATAGGAGTATTTTTAATTTTCTCCACATCAACCGGAACTGGTCGCACCTCGATCTTCGAAGGATCAACATATTTTTCTACGTATTTTTTAATCCTCTCTGAAACAACCCTGACATGATCTGCTCGAACAAGAGTGTACTTTGAAATAAAAGCTCTGATTCTATTTAATTTCGTAAATGTCTGGAAGTACTTGCTTCCAATATCTGTGTGAATTTGGAGCTCGAGCTCGACTGCATGTCTGTTTTTGATAAGCGCCCCCACAAGCCCTGTTTCAAAAGGATCCTGCGCAGTCACATGCGTAATCCCTCTTTTTTCAACGATAAATCTACCGAGTTTCAATGCATCAAAAACATACTTCCACTTTGAAACCGATCGTGTCGAGTACACCCAGAGATTTGGTGCAAGCGAAATTTCGCCAAAACTTTTGTCGGCAAAAACGATGATGTGCATTTCCTCATACTTTTTTACATATTCAATCTGACGCAGTGCCACCGCGCTCCCCTTTTCAAATATTTTTCGATCCATTGAAATGCTTAGAAGTTTCATATCTTTTTGTATATACCCAAAATCTCGCGAGCAATCTCTTCCCATGTGTGCGTGAAATTAAAATTCTTTATTTTCTCAACCTGCATTTTGTAATTAGTTTCATCAAGAAGCCACTTCACTTTTTCTTCGATGTCCTTTTCACTTTTCGGATCAACGATAATGGCAATCGAACCAATACGATCCATAAGGCCGTTTTCTTTGGTCAAGATGAATGGTTTATTGAGGCGAATAGCATCAAGAATCATATGCGGACTAATATCTCCAAGTGAAACAAGGATCACCGCATAACATTTCTTCATTTTTTCCATAAATTCTCCATACTTTGCCGTACTTACATCAAGAACATATCCTGTTTGAGAAATTACATCATTACCAAAAACTTTCTTAAGAAACTCAATGTTTTTCCACTTGAGAGGCCGGGTTCCAGCTACAAAGATTTTATTTGGAATTTCGGAATACGATTCTTTTTCACCATACCTGTTCTCTACAATCTCTGTTTTTACATTTTGAAGTCCGTATGGACCTTCGAATATTTTCTTTTGCCAAGCTGTACTAAAAATGAGAAGTGACACATTATGAAGCGTCCATTTTGTAATGTTGAAAATAATCCTTTCCTTACGATTCCATTTTGATCGTGACTCAGAATAAAAATCTTTGAGAAGTACGAGGTCGCCTGTTCTTTCGACATACCATTCCCATAAAAAATCTCCTCCGGTTCTGATAATAACTTTTTTACCAAATATTTTTGCAGCAAGCACCGCTGGCATGCCGATACCAAACGTATCAAGAGCGAAAATGAAATCAGACGCAATAACTGCAGGAATAATTTTTAAAAAATAATACATATGACGTATTCCAGTGGGAAGTTTATGCTCAAAAGTATAGGTTTTGACCACAACTTTGTGCCCCATTTTTTCCCATGCATCATGCATGTTTTTTGCATACTGGGCAGGACCCGACGTCTGTGGCGGATATATGCCCGTGGCAATGAGTATTTTCATGGAAATAGTCTAGCACATTACACCCTCCCAAACACCTCTTTCATCTTTTCTGCCACAAGATTCCAATCATATTTTTCTCGAACCATTTCCCGGGCATTTTTGATAATAAAGTCTCGAGACTCCTTGTCCTTCATGAGCTTCTCGACTTTCTCTGCAATGCTCTGAGGATTACCAACTTCACAGAAAAGTCCCGTCTCTCCGTCTTTCAAAAAATCAGGGATTCCTCCAACTGCCGTCGCAATGACAGGAACATCAGCAGCCATTGCTTCCATAAATGAAACTCCAAAACCCTCAGAAATCGACGGCCGAATAAAGACATTTGATGCATGAAGATATATTGGCAGTTCACGATGAGGGACAAAGCCGACAAATCGAACACGATCATCGAGCTTCTGAAGCGTCGTCTTTTCTTTGAGCATATTTTCAAGAGGACCATTACCAAGAATGAGAAGTTTCGTCGACGACGGAAGATGTGGAAGGGCATCGATAATATCAGCCACTGCATTTTTCTGAACAAGACGAGATGTGGTAATGAGCACGGTATCAAAAGGATCGAGAGAGAGCTCCGAAGCCAGCGCTTTCAATTGCCCCGCCGTCGGCTTCTGTGAAAAGAAATTAAAATTGACTCCATTTGGGACAATATCGATGGGACAGGTCGCTCCCATCTGCCTTCCAAATTCTCCCAAAAAATGCGAAAGGGCATGAATGCAATCAGCCTTTTGAAAAATCTTTACATAGAGAAAAAACATCGGCCCCAAAGCTTTTTTAATATGCTCAAGAGAATCCCCTTCCTGAAGATTCAAAAGAAACGGCACATTCTTGTGAACCATTTTGAAAAAGAGAGCAGAGAATGCATTGAAGCTTGCCATGATCGACCAAGTAAAATCATACTTTCTTTTTCTATGAAGTAAGAGAGCTTTGCCAAAAGCCAGAAAAACGTACATCGATTTTATGATAAAGGAAATGCGTGGCATTGTCGTACCTTTGACGTGAATTTTTGGCCCAACACGGTAGACATTTACATTTCCAATACGCTCAAAAGAACCCTTTCCGGCATTAAGAGTAATCATGTCAAATTCGATCTGATCTGGAGGAATCCTGTCAGTTATTTCTTTGACCGCCACCTCGGCTCCTCCAATGAGGTGTGGGTAGTATGCGAGTGAAAATATGAGGGCCTTCTTTGCCATAGTTTTACTCTACCTTGAGAATGGTTTTAAGTACATCCTCTGAGATTTCTTTTGGTGATTCCTTGGGTATTTCTTTTGCAACCCCTTTAGGAGATTGTTTCTGTTCTGACGCTTTGTAAGGTTCCGGCTTTTTTATCTCATCCTTTTTAACAGGTTTTGGAGCAGAACCGAGAACAGAAGCGAGGGCGTTTCTGAGTTCACTTACCCTCTCAGGAGTAGCCTCTTTTGTAGCGGAAGGAGCTGGTTTTGGCTTTGGAGAAAGAGATGAGAGCGAGACAGGTTGAGGAGGCTGAAACTTTGGGGCTGGTGATTGTGAAGCAGGTGCAGTAGTTTGAACCTGAGTTGCTACAGGGGCTGGAGAGGGCTTTTTGGGTGCAATGGGAGCTGGGGCCGGCGCTTGCGCGGGCATCGGAGGGGAAATTGGCTTTGGGGCACGTGGAGGAGGGGCAATGGGAACATGCCAATCAGCAATAGCCTTTTCAACATCAGCACGCGTACTTGAGAACTGACTTCGGGATGTAGCAATAGCTTCTTGCGCACTCGAAGTTTCAGGTAGAGCAATTGGACCTAGGGTACTTGCAGAAAAAGGGACAGAGCTCACTCCGTCAATCATTAGTTTCAAATAGATCTGGAAAATTCCAAGATTTACAATATCTTCCGCTGTAAATTGGGGAGCAAATTCCTTTTCAAGAATTTCAGCATCGTACGCACCTACTCTAAAAATAATCATCGTTCCAACGTTACCAAAAACCGCCGCCCTCACCTCTTCTTCCATTTGCTCAATGTACTGGTGAGCAATCGTCAAATTTAATTTATATTTTCTTGCCTCAGAGAGAATGTCAGCAAACGACTCATTTGCAAATGACTGGAACTCGTCCACAAAAAGGTAAAAGTTGGGAAGAGTTTTCAAGACACGATCAGGAACATCGGCGCGGGAAAGCGCAGCGAGATAGATTTTTGTAATGAGCATTCCTCCGAGAAGGTTTGCGTTTGTTTCTCCGATTCTTCCCTTCGAAAGGTTAATAATCATGATCTTCCTATTGTCCATCATTTCTCGAATGTTAAATGAAGACTTGGCCTGACCAATCATATTTCGAATGAGAGCGTTCGCAGTAAACTGTCCTATCTTGTTTTGGATTGCAGGTACGGCCTCGGCAGCCATTCTCTCGGTGTAGTTTGCAAATTCTTCAACCCAAAATGATTTAACCGAAGGATCTGTGACGTGAGAAACGACTTTCTTTCGAAATTCTTTGTCAGACAGCATTCTATTTACCCCAAGGAGTGTCGCTTCAGGATATTCAAGAAGCGCGAGAAGCGTGTTCGTCAAAATATATTCCATTCGGGCCGACCAGGCATCAAGCCAGATCTTTTTGAATGTACTCATAAGCCCAGAGACGACGAGGTGTCGCTTGTCGGGATCCACACTTTCAAGCACGTTAAATGAGATTGGGTAATCCGTATCGAACGGAGCAAAATACACCACGTCCTTAATGCGATCCTTTGGTATGTATTCAAGCAGAAGATCTGCTGTTTTTCCGTGCGGATCAATGAAGGCCATTCCCTCACCATTCTTTATATCCTGCACAGCCATGTTCTCGAGCAGTGTCGACTTTCCCATACCCGTTTTTCCAATAACATAGACATGACGAGTACGATCCTTTGCCTTAATTCCAAAGGTTACTTTTTTGTTTCTCGCGTCGGTTTGGGCAAAGTACGTTACTCGTTCTTCATTCATAATAAATATCAAAAAGATATATAGATTTCTTCGTCTCTATTTTATCACATACACGAAAAAACGCCTCATGGGCGTTCGTATTAAAATGGGGAAACTATTAACCCCGGGAAGCGCTGTGCTTGCGCTCCCCGGGGTCACATTGATCCGATCAATAAGGATTCACGATGCCCAATGTTGACGAGGGGCGGACGACCGAGGAGTGCTCGCGACGAGTGTGCTCACTTCTTCAAGGGAACGAGCGACCATGCCACGCAATCCAACAAACGATACCTCCGCCACACCAACCGTCTTACTTTGTGGCGCGTCTGAAGGTAGAACACCCGAGTCAACTTTTGGACTTTTCTTCGTGTTTCTTGACATAACTTTACTTTGTTCTGTATACCGACTTGCTATGATTTGACCAAGCTTTTGTGCATCTACTCCACACGGAGCCGAGCTTAGCCGATTTTTTTGTAGGAGAGGAACTGAACTAACACTGCTGGAGGCTAATAATACTCCGACTCTGGGAAATGTCAATACCCCTGTTGATAACTACTACTTGTAGCTGTTTCATAGGCTGAAACCGTATAGTTATTTGCAGCATTCCACATCATCCAGCTTGACAGTCCGACATCGTACGTCGCCTTGATTTGAGCCCTGATCATCTCCGGAGTGTAGCTCACACCGCCAATACTAAAGTCTTGAAGCCATGGACGAATCTTTGAAGGAGTAGTGCTTGCCATCACTGCCCTTTCACTTCCCTTTGTGAGGGCATACTGGATAATTTCATAGGGCTTTGCAGCAGGAACAGCAATACCATTAAAATTTGGAGGATAGTGAGACGGGTAGACCATCGGAGCAACATAGTCAAAATGGACCAGAGCATTTTCAATAATCTGTCCGATCCCGAGATCATCATGATTTGAAGTGGTCATACCAAAAAGATCCGCAGAAATTGGAATTCTCTTTTCATGAAAATAAGTGCCAATGTAAGCAAAAAAGTCATTCAGAACTTGAGACTTGATTCTGCCTTCGCTGAAAGGATATGAAATGTCGAGCATGTTTCCGTCAGAAGGAAAGCGGATGTAATCGAAATTAAGTTCATCAAAACCCTGCGCATATGCCTCTTTCCCAATTGCTGCAACGTACTCCCATACAGGCCTTGCTCCTGCATCAAGCCAACCAACCCCCTTAAAATCTCCCCACACTTTTCCCGCTTTTGTTTTTACAGCATACTCTGGATGAGTCTTAATTAGAAATGAATCTTGAAATGTCGAAATTCGACCAATGACATAAATGTTCTTTTTGTGGAGTTCCGCAATAAATTCTTTCATGTCAGTAATTCTTTTTTCAACAGAACCAAACTTCTTCAACTCTGGATCATCAACTTCAAAACTGATCCTTCCTGTGTAGTCTTTTATATCAATAACAACTGAGTTAAGTTCGGTGCTTTCAATAATATTTACGAGATTACTACGAAGCTTCTTACTTCCCGCAACCCAGCTCGACATGTAGAGAGCCTTGAGAGGCTCAGGGGTAGGAAGATGAGTAATTCTAAATGGTTCAGGAAGGATAATCGTCGTAGTGGTAGCTTCGATAGCTGTTGCATACAATTCCTCGCTAAACGGCCTTAGAGTAATCCCGTACGCAACAAGAAAGACAGCAGCAAGCCCTCCGATCGCTCCAATCACCAATTTGAACATTCGCCCTTTATTCATGAGTTGAATTTTCCACGAATGTTTGCTGGGTATTTATCTGGGGAAGAGTATCCTTGGGCTTTGACGCAGGCAGCCTATATGCCATGACGATAATAACGAGTCCCGAAACTACAGCAAGGATCTTGTGCCACATAATTGGAAAACCGAGAAAGAGAAATACCATGATCCAGACACCGATAAGCACAAGTAGTTGGCGTTTTGACATATAATTGATAATTAAAAAGTGATGAGAACATTATACACTGATATGGTAAAATAGTCTGTGGAAAGGAGGTGGTGTACATGAATAAATCATGTCTCTTGCCTGGAGAAAAGCTCCTCGAATTTTGCTGGAAGAAACAACCTGTTGTTTGTATTTTTGAAAATACAGCAGGACAATATTTTGCGGGTCCTGTGTTTGATCTTGGCTATGATATCGATGGAGATGATAACATTACCCAAATTTCTCTCCATTTTGAATGGCTTGTCATAGTAACGCTGATGCTTCTACCGATTGAAAATACTCCGGGAGAAGAGAAAGAGTTTGAAAAAAAACTCTCACCTGACCTCAGAAGCAAGAAAGAAATGAACGCTCTGCGTCGTTTCAACAACATTACACTCAAAAATGACGGCATTCAAGGGAGAATCATTTGCGAGTACACGTCAGAGCAAGGTGATCGACTACGACTAACTTTGTCGAAGTCGCCACTTCATGTCGGACACGTCATGATACTTGGAGAAAAATACGACCTAAGAAAACCCTGAACCGCCAGCATCACGATGATCTGGCGGTTTACATTTTTTACCCTGAAACTATCACCACGAATTCTCCTTTTTGTTTCTCTGGAGTATCGGTTAGAACCTTGAGCACATCACTCGGACTTCCCTGCACCACTTCTTCATATATTTTTGTAATCTCACGGACAATCGTAACTTTTCTTATGGGACCAGCAAGATGCTCTGCAAGGGATTCGAGAGTTTTAATGATTCGGTGAGTTGATTCATAAAAGACAACGGTTCTTTCTGAAGAAGCGATTTCTTTAAATAACGTTTCCCTACCCTTCTTGTGTGGCAAAAATCCGAGAAAAATAAATTCATGAGTCGGGACACCGGCAATTGAAAGTGCGGCAGTCAAAGCTGATGGGCCAGGAATGGCTTCAATTTTTAAATCTGGGTATTTTTCACGAACGGTAGAAATGAGCAAAGAACCCGGATCGGAAATTCCTGGAGTTCCTGCATCAGTTACGAGAGCAATATTTTTTCCTTCTTCTATCTGTTCGAGAATAAGCTCAACTTTTGCTTCACCACTCTGGGCATGGTAACTCATAGTCTGAGTGTTGATTCCATACTTTTCAAACAACCTCTTGGTTACGCGGGTATCTTCACAAAGAACAAGATCGACTTCTTTAAAAATGCGAAGTGCCCGAAGGGTCACATCTTCGAGGTTTCCAATGGGGGTTGCAATTACATAAAATGTAGCCATATGCACGTCTTAAATGATATAGTTACACTATCATGAAAAAGGCCAAAAACCCAGTGTTCTACGTTACTAGGGACCGGGAAAGAGCAGTTGCGATGGTGGAAAATGACGCGTACAGGATTATATCTGGAGAAGGCTCTCGGGATACTTTTGAGCTCATATCTGATCCAAAAATATTGAAGCAAATTAAAAAGGAAAGCGGCTCGGTGCTTGTCTTTAAAAATAACATTCAAATTGAAGAATTTTTAAAGAAAGAAGGGATTACACTTTTAAATCCGAGTGCAACCCTTGCAGAAAAGGTTGAGAACAAAATAACTCAGGTTGAATGGCTTGGTGATTTGCAAAAATTACTTCCTCCGCACAAAATTGAGCTTGTCAAAAATATCTCCTGGAACAAAAAACCATTCGTCGTCCAATGGTCTCACAGCCACACTGGAGATGGTACGCTCCTCATTCAAAAAGAAAGCGATCTCGATGAAATACAAAAGAAATTTCCAGAACGCCAGGCTCGCGTCACCGAATTTATCCGTGGACCGATGTTTACAGCTAACATTGTGATCTCAGAAACGGATATTCTTCTTGGAAATATTAGCTACCAAATTACCGGGACTCTTCCCTTCACCGACAACCCTTTTAGCACCATTGGAAATGACTGGAGCCTCACTCACAGCATTCTTACCGAAGCGCAGATAAAAGAATTTGAAACTCTTACCGCTCTTGTCGGATCAAAAATGCTTGCGGACGGCTGGAAGGGCCTTTTCGGCATCGACGTCATTCTCGACGAAGAGCATGATTCCCTTTTCCTCATTGAAATAAATGCCCGCCAGCCGGCTTCTACAACCTACGAATCTCAGATTCAGGAATCATTTAGAAAAGAAGGAATTCCAGGGATCACAACATTTGAAGCCCATATTGCAGCCCTCACTCATACTCCCATTACAGCCGCACTCGTGCCTATAAATGACGGGGCACAGATTATTCAGCGGGTGACAAAACTCATTACAAAAGTAAATCCTTCGAAACTAGAAAAAGCCGGTTACAATGTAATTATTTACGGAAATACAAAAATAAATTCAGATCTCGCCCGCATTCAGAGCAAAGAAGGAATTATGGAAACTCACAATAAATTTAACAAGAGAGGAAAAGAAATTGTAGAGCTTTTAGATTCCAACAGCTAGCTCGAGATTTTTAATTCTTGGTCGATGGTCTTTTACTACAATGTTATCGAGATGGCCAAATCTCACTTCCATCCTGCCGAGGTGTTCATTGATCAGTGAAACCTCCTCTTTCACCTCACCAATTTCATTTTTAAGACGAGCTTCTGATTCATAGAGATCTGTTTTACTTGCAAAATGTTCACTCATGTATTCTTTGAGACTCGCCTCCTGTTCATCGAATTTTTTATACACATCAGAAAAACCTTTTGCAATAATAGCTGCAAAGTCGTCAAATTTCTGATCGAATTTCTTGTCGAGCCTTTCTTCAAATTCACTGAATCTCTTATCGATAGTTGCATCGAGAGTATGCTTGAAATATTCTTTTGTAATATAGTCGGAATTCTCCACACATCAAGTATAAAATGTTTGAGAAATAAATTGCAAGAGCAAAATCTACAAAAATTTGATTCCGTCTTTATTTCGTGGGGATAACTCCAGTTTTGCCGAGTGGACGAGGCTGTGGATATTTTATATAAAAAAATTAGGCGTCCAAGGAGATTGCTCTCCGAGGACGCCATGTGATCCGACCCATGCATGCTTTGCACGATCTTTCTGTAAAGAGGTTAGCAAACGCTCTTGTTACAGCCGAAGACAAGCTTCGGTAACTCTTGATAGCTACAACGCCGACTTCAAGAGACAGGAATTGGCTTTGGATCGAGCCAGAGAAACCTGTTTGTTGCACGCGGCATCCACCTTCATTGACGCACCACTTGTTATGGGTGCTGACGGTGTGCCGAATCCCGCTCGTTAGCAGTACGACGAGTCAGTATGCTGACTGCTCTCGCCATACCCTTGCGAGGATCGGGAACTGATTTTCCTTCTTCGGTTGATCATTGTCAATGCCTTCCTTCAGGAAATTTTATGATAACACATTTTTATTAAGAACACTCCTGTCTGTTGGAACTTTTACTCCTTCACCAATTTTCACTAGCTTGGAGATATTCAGCCGGAGATATCGCTGTGGACCTGCCTCTTCGGCACTAGTCCCTGTTCCATCTCTAGACCAAGATTCCATTTTGGCTTGACGAGCCAATACCTAACCTTGTGTCAGTGTCTAAAGAATTGCAAACTCACTGACGTACCCATACCTTAGCATATCTAGTAGATTTGTCAAGTACCTCTAGCGGAATGCTGGAAATACCCCTTTGTTGAGCCATATTTAAATAAAGCCTCGAAATATGCTATTCTGAGCACTAATGAACACCAAAACTCTCTCAGACAAAGCCCTGGTAGTCATCAACCAATACACAAACTTCAGCATCGGGAATGCCCGTTGCTCCATTCCCTATTTCAACAACAGACACAGTGGCGCTCGGGCAAGCCTCCGAGCAAACATTGGCAAAGGAAGCCCAAAAGATATTTTTGATGAAGTCGAGTCTATTTCAATTCTCGAAAAAATAAATGTTGGAAGCCTTGATTCAATTACATTTAAAAAATTCCTCGTTGATCACAACATCGGAATTGATTGCTCAGGTTTTGCATATCACATTTTGAATGCAGAAAATGAAGCCAGAGAAAAAGGAACTCTCGACAAGCATCTGTCATTCCCTTTCTGCACAGGGCTTCTCGGGAAAATCCGCTGCAAGCTTCGCTCGATCGAAAATGCAGGAGTCTCAACATTTGCACACGACAAAAACAGCAGAGTTTTAAATCTGACACAAGCAGAACCGGGGGACATTATTACCATGATGAGTTACAAAGATGGGAACGACAAACAACAGCTCGATCACATCCTCATCATCCATCAAATTGAATATCAAAACTTTATGCCGGTAACGCTTCATTATATGAATGCTATCGCTTGGCCAACTGATGGAGAATATGGGCACGGAGTTCGTGAAGGAAGAATTGAAATTGTAAACCCAATTAAACCCCTCACAGAACAAAGGTGGATTGAGAACGAAAAAGCCGATTCTGAGAACTATACGCTTGCGCGAGCAACTGCATCAAAGACCGAACTCCGAAGGCTCAATTGGCTGTAATTTTAAGCCATTTTATGCTAAAGTAGGCCAATGATAAGCATTCTGGAAGGAACCGCAGATTTTGCCTATATCCTGGGTTTTGCCCTCTTTTCGTGCGTCGTGGCCTTCCTTTGGGCACCTCTTCTTTCATATTTTCTCCGTAAATTCCACATCATCAAATCTCCAAAAGTAGAGCTTGTTTCAATCGAATCACAGAAAGGAAAAGATTCAACTCCGATCATGGGAGGGCTCCTCGTTATTGTCACTGTTGCGATCGTCACCATTCTTTTTAATTGGTCCCGAAGCTTCACATGGGTTCCGATCGGTGTAATGCTTCTTTCTGCACTTCTTGGAGGTATCGATGACCTCTTGAATATCTTTGGAACAGAGAGACGTTCCCGAAAACTCTCCCACATTTTAAAACTGATCAAGGTTCACCAAGACATGAAGATGCGAATCTGGTACGCAGTGACATTACCATGGACTCTCTTCAAAAGAACTTCTGTTTGGCTCGGTTCTCGTCCCGGAAAAGGTGTTCATGTTCATGAAAAACTTCTTTTGCAATTTGTTGCAGGAACTATCACTGCATGGTGGGTCTATAGTAAGCTCGGTCCCGCCTGGCACAACATTTATCTTCCTTTTGGCCAAGAAATCGCTGCTGGCTGGTTCATTATCCCTATCATTATTTTTATCGTGATGTTTACTGCAAATGCTGTAAATATTGCCGATGGAATGGATGGCCTCGCTGGGGGTATGCTCATCCCTACTTTTAGCGCCCTTACTATTTTGAGCTGGATCAACGGCTTCGGTGAGATCGCCGTTTTGAACGCTACAACTGTTGGGGCTCTCGTTGCCTACACCTATTTCAATATCAAACCTGCCCGCTTCATGATGGGTGATGTGGGTTCCCTCGGTCTTGGTGCCCTTCTTGCAGTAAGTAGTCTCGCGATCGGTGAAATTGGTTCTCTCTTCTTCCTCGGCTTCCTTTTCTACATCGAAGCCTTGAGTGTCGTCATTCAGGTTCTTGGTCGCTACATTCTCGGACGCAAAATCTTCCGAATGGCTCCTATTCACCACCACTTCGAACTTCTTGGCTGGAGCGAAGAAAAGACCATTATGCGTTTCTGGATCGTTCACTTCATCTTTGTGGTCTTTGGCCTCTGGCTAGCTCTTCATTAATCTTTTATGGAATACCTTCACTGGCAGGAAAAAGTAATTACAGATTTTTCCGATAAAAATATCTCTGAAATGTATGATCAGGGGTTTGTGTTTACGCGCATTGGGAAAGGCGTGATGCATCAGACACGAAGCGTGAGGATAGATTTAAAAAAGTTTGAGCTGACGAGCGAGAATCGACGCATCCTCCGAAAAGGTGATAAAATTTCTCTTGCTCGTTCTCCCATTCCTTATACCAACTACTCCTGGGAAATCGGAAAACTTGCAAAGGACTTTTACGATATTAAAGCTGACAGTTCTTTTTCTGCAAATAAAATCAAAGAATTAATTACAACTGCGGATAATTTTAATTCCCTTCTTCGTTTTTCTGAACTTGGTTATGCAATTTGTTACGAAAATACAGAAATACTTCACTACTGTTATCCTTTCTACAATTTAGAGACCTCCGAAAAAGACATGGGACTCATCATGATAACGAAGGCGATCGTCGATGCAAAGGAGCGAGGACTCTCATATGTCTACCTTGGTTCCCTACAACGACCTGGCGATGTTTATAAATTACAATTCGAAGGGATTGAGTGGTTTGATGGAAAAATATGGAGAAGTGATGTTGAGGAGGTGAAGAAGATTTTGGGCAAATAAGCTAAGTTACTTTTTTATATCTTAAATTTATTTAAATGACGAAGCCCCGTACCATGTGTACGGGGCTGGAAAGTTTGAAGTTATACTTTACCTTAACTTTTTTATCCGAAGGACTAAGTTCAAAGAATCCAAGAGACCCAAGAGAACTAGTTTTGAGGACTAACTTGCGGAGACAACGCAGAAGGGTCGTTGCTAACGAAGCCACGGTCAAGCCTGCTGAAGCTCCAGGCCCACGCATCGTCGCGCCAATAGAAGCAGAGAACGCAACGAGGACCATTAGGGCTACGAAGAACTGTCCCTTCACAAAAGATGTAGGTGGTGTTGCCTCTGGTCTTCTGCTTGAAACGTTCCGGAATGAGATGTTTGTTGTTCCAGAATGTGAGGAATACCCCGGCATCGAGGCGAATCAAATTTTTCATCACCCTGAGGCGCTTGAGCCTATCCTCGCCTACAATGGAAGTCTCGTCACCTTTGAGAGTTGTCTCCAGCTGAAGCGTGGTGAGGTTAAGCTCAGTGAGAGCAAGCGAACGTAGATCTTGCTCCTCTTCACCTATGAGGCCACCGCCATCTGCTGGACCTTTCCAGATGCTCCATCCTTTCCCGAGGCCAGGGAACTCGACTGGATCAAATGGCTTCGAGCGGTCAATGGCCATCGTTTCCACCTTACCAATGAGAACCTGCGCCCGATTTTGTAGGAAGAGCGTGAACTCTCTCCCGGCATCTACAGGGTTTTGCAAAACCCGATCAGCAGTTGCTTCAGGAACCTCCTGAAGATTAACATTGTTCAGGAGTGCCCCAACATCCGACTGGCTTTTGTAGGATCTGTTATTAGCTGGCTCATATGAGCTTGCCTTTCTTGTTTTTGGTTTCATGCTTGCCAAATATTCCACGAAGTGAAATTTCAGCTTGCAACTGGTAATACTATACACCTACTCTATCTCTTTGTCAATCCCCTTCCTACGCCCCTTTTCCCGTATAATGTCCCTATGTCTCCCCAAAAAAACCTCCATATTGTGGCTATCTGCGGCGTTGCTTTGAGCGCTATTGCCATTGCCTTCAAGAACAAGGGCTGGAAAGTAACCGGTAGCGACAAGGGCTTCTATCCCCCTGTTTCAACCGAGCTCGAAAAGAACGGAATCGCTTTTTATCCTGGTTGGCATCCGGAAAATATAGGGACACCTGATCTCGTGATCATTGGAAATTCATCAGGATCAGAAAATCCTGAGACTGCATACGTAAAAGAAAAAAACATTCCGATCATGTCGGATGCAGAGGCACGAGGAGAATTTTTTGCAAAAAAGAACTCGATAGTCTGCACCGGAACGTGGGGGAAAACTTCTTCGACCGCTCTTCTCTCCCACATCATGATGAAAGCAGGAATGGATCCAAGTTTCCTCATTGGAGGAATTTCCCTTTCAACACCAGCAGCACGACTTGGAGATTCGGAGTGGAGTGTCATCGAAGGAGATGAGTACAAGAGCTCTCCTTGGGATCCCCGACCAAAATTTATCCACCTCAAAACCACTCACCTCCTTCTTACGGCAGTTTCGTGGGATCACGCGGACATGTATCCAACAGAAGAAAGTTACTTTAATGAATTTAAAAAACTCATCGCCTCAATCCCCCCTGCAGGAGTGATTGTTGCAAACAAGGATCATGCAGGTGTGAAAAAGGTAGTTTCAAAAGCCATTTTGTATGGAAAGGAAAATGCAGACTACATCTACCACGACATTACGCAGACAAAAGACGGCCTCTTTTTCACCATTTCAAATAAAGAAAATAATTACAAAATAGAATCGCCGATGATTGGAGAATTCCAGGCCGAAAATATAACTGGATGTTTTGCCATGGCGCACACGATTGGAATTAAGCCTGCGAAAATCATTGAGGCAATCAAGACGTTCAAAGGATTGAAAAGACGACTTGAAAAAAGATATGAGGGGGCTGTGACAGTCTTTGACGACATTGCCCATTCACCAGAAAAGGCATCTTCAGTTTTAAAAAATCTCAAGGCAATTTATTCGGGGAAAATAACTGCAGTTTTTGAACCAAATATTGGAGGGCGACAGAGAGAATCTGCACACATGTATGACAATGCCTTTAAAGATGCAGATATCGTGATAATTCCAAAACTGACCAAATTAAAAGTCTCCGAACAAAAACCAATGGAAGGGTCAGAGCTTGCTGAAAATATAAGGCGAACACATCCAAATGTCCATTACATAGAAAGCGATGATAAACTGGTTGAATTTTTGAAATCCCAATCAAAATCAGGCGACGTTATCGCCTTTCTCGGCTCACATGGATTTAGAGGAATGATCGAAGAGACGATTGCTTCCCTTTCTATTTCCCCTCGTCAACAATCTCAGTAGAAACTGTTCCGTCAGTAATAGCTTTTACAAGAAGAGTCATGCCGCAGTGATTGCATTCAATTACCATACCTTCCTTAACTGAAGGGTATTTCTGGGTGTCTATCATATTTTTACATTCAGGACATTGTGCTTTCATAGGTCTTCTAATACTACCTGAAACGTTGTAGTATATCAATATGGTAACCCCCCACGAAGAATATCCCCAGCTCGCAGAGGCTCTCGGAGTCTCCTCTTTGTACTTCAAACGCGAGGATAGGCATCCCTATGGTTCGCACAAAGGTCGTTCTATTCCCATTATGATCGACACATACCTCTCCGAAGGTATCACCCATTTCGCCCTTTCTTCTTCGGGAAATTCTGCTCTTGCCGCAGCTCTCTATATTAAAGAAATAAATTCAGAAAAACCCGAGAATCAAAAAATAACTTTGGAAATTCTTATTGGAAAAAATATAAAGCCGCACAAGATGAGCAAGCTCGAGGATCTGAAGGATGAACATATTCTCATCTCAGTTCAGGAACGGCCTCTCCAGACCCTCTTTATGAAAACTCAGGATGAAAAGGTGCGCGGTTTAAGGCAGTCAACAGATGACACCGCCCTCATCGGCTACAATGCCCTTGCAGAAGAGTTGCTTGAGATAGAGGACCTCAAGGCAGTTTTTGTGGGAACATCTTCAGGAACAACCGCACAGGCCCTAGTAGAATACTTTAGCAAACACAGAAAAGACGTCGAGGTACATATTGTTCAAACAACATCATGTCATCCAATAGCTGGTGAATTTGTCGACACTGAAGAAACAGAAGAAAGATCGATTGCGGATGCAATCGTGGATCATGTCGCAAATCGCAAAGCTTTCCTCATCGATGCACTCAAGAAAAATAACGGAAACGGTTGGATTGCTCGAAACGAGCAGATGTCCATAGCTCAGGAACTTTCAAAAAAACATGCAGGTGTCTCTATTTCTCCAAATAGCGCTCTTTCTATTGCCGGAGTGATGGAAGCAAGCTACACAGGAAAAACTTGGGATGGTCCGGTTGTCTGTCTCATTTGTGGAGAATAGGTTACAGTAGTCTCACCGCCTTCACAAATCTCTCAGTCCTTTCTCTTCTGGATGAATCGATTCCAATTGCCTCACATCCCGGACTAAAAATAATTCGGTCTCCTCTTTTCGCCTGACCCTTTGCAAGTATCACCGCGTCTTCGAGGTGCTGAGCCCTAAAATAGGCAATGTCCATAAGCCTTTCGAGAGAGTCACGAAACCCCAAAGAACCACTGCCTGGAAGAAGAATAACGGCCTTGGCATAGTCCGGAAGCTCTCGAATAAGTTCACTATAGTCATGGCTAGTATATGCCCCTCCCATGATAAGTATGACATTTTTTTCTTGAGACAGAGCCTTGAGAGCGGCCAGGGTTGAGCTCGGAACAACAGAGGTCGCATCATTATAAAACTCGATTCCCTCCATTTTTTTAATAAGTTCCTGCCTGCCCCGAAGACCTGAGAAATTGCTGATAATAAACTGTATAGTTTCAGGACTGACCTTGAACAACTCGGCTGTCTGTGTAGCGAGAGCTGTGTTGTGTGCTGGAGTGCGAAGCATTTTTGCTTTTGGTGTAAAATCTTTCTGTTTTTTAATTGCATCAATAACATCATCAGGAGCAACAATGAAGTTATTGTATGTCTGAAACTCAAGAATACCGAAAGCCCCCTTCTCTTCCTGTGCAGCAGCAGAGGTAAGCGATGTAATAACTGCGACATGGGGACTGACGCGGGCAGAGGCGTACTCTGGAATCATTTCTTCAGGGATACGTGCGAGAACGACATCTCCCTGTCTAATCTTCTTGAGATGGACAAGGGCTCCATTTGTAGAATCAGGATCAATGAGGTAGAGACCTTGATCTTCGTACTCGACAAAGGCCTTTTTAAGCATTCCGTATACAAGATGGGAGATCGTAGTTTTCCCGCACGAACCCATGATGCCAATGAGGGTAATCGGTGGGGCGAGTTTTAAGAAGAGGACATCAGGAAACTCAATAAGAATCCCTTTTGCAATCGCCTTTCTCAGAAAGAGTGCTTTTCGGGAAATTTCGGGGGAAAGAATAATGAGATCGGCGTCGAGAAGATCCTCGGCTGAAACTTTTCCAAAATACGCGTTGGCAAGACCAGCCTCTTTGAGAGCTGGAATATATTTTGAGAGGCGTCTTTCACTCCTTATATCATGGAGAGAGACGTAGGCTCCAAGACGAATAAGAAACTTAACATCTGCAACCATTTCACCATGGAGGCCGAGCCCTACTACTGCGATATTTTTAGGGCGATCTTTCTCTTTAAAATAATCTTTATAATTCACTTTCCCATTATACCGCGGTTTATCTCTTGCCTAATCGGCGTCGAACTGGTCTGCTTTTTCGGAAGCTGCCCCAATAAGCCCCTTCACTTTTATCATCTCCTGGAGGAGAGCTTGAAGTTTTGTTGATTCTTCGTAGTGAGGCGAATCATCACTTACAAAGGAAGAAAGCTTTCTTAGAAAGAGGTTGTAAATGTCGTTAAAATACTTTTCAAGAATTTCGATACTGCGTCCATCCCCCACTTCCCCATCTCGAATAGTAAAGAGAGCTGAGGGCTTTTTGAGACCCTCAAAATATAGATAGTCGTCCGACAAGAGGCCATCAAGCGATGGCGCTGTGATAGTGTATGTTTTCATATTTTTTGTAATTATTTTAATAATGGGCGCTAATGCTCATAAATGTATCCTTGGTGATGATGACATGGTCAAGAACATTTATGCCGAGAATTTTCCCCGCCTCAATGAGCTGGTGCGTAATCTCGATATCCTGGGTACTCGGGGTGGCCACTCCCGAAGGATGATTGTGAGCAAGGACGACAGCTGCTGCGCTATATTCGATGGCGGGGCGAAAAACTTCGCGGGGATGAACGATGTTTGTATTTATGGTTCCAATAGAAATGACTTCGTCACGAATGATACGGTTGTGACTATTGAGGTAGAGACCGCGGAGATGTTCTTTTGGAAGATTGTGCATGTCCCTCAAATATTCATAGACATCTTTTGCAGTTCTGATAACAGTAAATCCTGAAGCATTTTTTTCGTAAAGCCTTCTGCCAATTTCCCCGCACGAAACGATCTGACATGCCTTGATGAGAGGGATGGAGAGGTCCTCAGCAAGCTTGGCTGGACTCCTTTCTGCAACAATACTTTTTTCTCCATATTCACGGATAATTCTCTGAGACATTTCAAGTACCCCCTCGGTCTTACTCCCAACATTCAAAATAACAGCCAAAAGCTCCTGGAGTGAAAGCGACTCCGGTCCCTGTTTCAAGAGTTTTTCGCGTGGCTGAGCCTCGAGAGGAAGATCTCGGATCTTCAGAACATATTCTCTCAGATCATTTCCGGTAAAAAGATTGTTGTCGCGAAGAGTGTATTTTTTTGTTTGTAATGTATTCATGACGACATTGTAGCAATGGGAAAATAGAGGGTGCAAGGCGAAAAACGACGAAAATTTTATTTCGTCTTTATTTCGTGTGGATAACTATTCAATTTTAGCCCTTTTACCCTATTTCAGAGAATTTCTTTGAAGAAATTGACGTCCCTGAGGTAGTTTCCTCGACAACAACGACTGAATCAGATGCCTTCAAAATACCTTGAGATTCCTTTGCGAGAGGAGAAAGCGAAAGAGAATCAACCTTAACTCCATAGACCGAGTATGCGAGTCTGAGCTCTCTTTGGTCTGCCGCAGAAAGGCAGCCTGCAACCACAAAAACTGAAGGTCTAAGGGACGCCAAGGCACGAACAAGAGCAATGTCCTTAACAGAAACAAAGATAGCCTTTGCTGAAACATCTCCCACTTTTTTCAAAATGCTTTTTGCGTCATCGAGAGTTTTCGAAGCAGCAATTGGAGCTTGGGTAAAGTGTGTGAGTTCATTTCTCTTGAGCTCAGTGTATCCCATAACGCGAGCCATGAGCTTTGTGGCATCAAATGGGTAGTCACCGTACGCGGTCTCACCACTCATCGAAATCGCATCAGTACCATCAAGTATTGCATTCGCAATGTCAGTAACTTCCGCACGGGTAGGGCGAGGATTTTTTATCATACTTTCAAGAACCTGGGTTGCAACAATACAGTATTTTCCATGGCGAAGAGATGCCTCAACCATTTTCTTTTGCATGTATGGCAATTCCTCAAAAGGAACTTCCGCACCAAGGTCACCTCGAGCCACCATGAGACCCTCGCAGTTTTCAAGAATTTCTTCAGTATGATCAAACCCTTCTCGATTCTCAATTTTCGCAATGATCTTTCCCTTGTAATTTGGATACTGCTTGAGAATGTCCTTTATTTCAAAGATATCTTCTTTTGTTCTAACAAAAGAGTGGATGATGAAGTCAACATCATTTTTTGCACAGAAATGTATGAACCCCTTATCCTTGTCTGAAAGAGCTGGGAGCTTGATGTGAACGTTTGGAATGTTGAGGCTCTTTTTGTTTTTAATGAGACCGGCGCTTTTTACAACGCAGCGGATTCCCTTTGGAACTTTTTCTTCGGCAACTGTTTCAATTGACGCATCATCATACAAGACTGAAGTCCCGACAGGAATTTCATTGTGAAAATTCTCATACGTAACATGGACAACATTTGGACCAACATACGAAAGGTCTCCGGTAAAAATGAGTGAATCTCCAGCTTTGACTTCAATTGGAGTGGCGATGTCCTTTGTTCGAACTTCTGGGCCCTTTGTGTCAATCATGATAGGAATCTCGCTCGTAATCGCCCTGATTCTCCTTATAACCTCGAGAGTTGAGGGCTCATCCTGGTGTGCAGTGTTGAGCCAGGCAACATCTGCTCCTGCTTCGAATAATGATGTGAGAAATGCGGGTTCGCAGCGATTGTCTGCTATCTTCGCGAGAATCTTTGTCTTCTTTCTGATGTCCATGATGAAATTTGTTGTTTTAAATTAAGTAATTGGAAATACATCCTACTATAAATGCAGGACCAAAGCAAAAGGTGGGTTACATTCGGCCTAGTCTCGAATTGGTTTTGGTGAAGGAGGATAACGATCTGGATCAATTGTCCTCTGGAAGCAGCTTCTTCCAGCTTTGTAGGTCCAGATATCATTCCCGTCACTTGGATACGCTGCATCTATAGCTATTCTAGGATAGCTGTATCCTCCACCATAGCCATAATACCCTCCACGACCCTTCATATCCTCATAATCCCTTGCAAATGTAGCGCAAAGCTCAAACGACTTGTCTCCCTTTACTGAATACTCATATGGAGCCTCAGTCTGTGGATCTGTTGCTATCTTTACTCCAGAAATTGCATCATTAAGATCTGAAAGCTGTGCTGGGAGCTTCCCTTTTGTCTGCCAGTAATTGACGATCTGCCATTGAGTACTTTGGAGATCTCCCACTCTTTGATTATCAAATCTAATGTCCCTTTGTTTTGTTGGAGAGCCAGCAATGAGGAATCCTCCGACAATAGAAGCAAGAACAATAACCAAAGCGACGATCGCCAAAGTCTTCCTGGTCTTTGGAGCCTTCCATGTCCTATTGAGAATGTAGTAAGTAAATATCACTCCGATGATAACAAGAAGTGCGAGGAATTTGTAGAAGAATCTAATCGATATTTCTCCATTTAAATATGTGTTAATGAGAGCCACGAGATCTCCCGCCATGATTGCCCCTCCAATAAATATCGTAAGGTAAATTCTCCATCGTCGAACCCAAATTTCTTTTTTATCAGGAATTGCATCGATGTCTTTTTTGATAAGCCATTCGAGAACATAGAGAATTGGTACTAGAACAACGAGCATAGATATCGGCCATGCAATCGAGCTTGCGTAAAAATACCCAGCAAGTGCATCAGGAAAGCAGTTATTGATAATAGCGTACACAAGGTTTACAAGTGCACCCACGGAAATATAGAGAGCTATGGTTGCTCCCAAATGAAGGAAAAAGTCCTTCGGCGTTGTTTTTATCTGGTTCATAGTGGAACCATTATACCATTAAAATCCTCTTGTGCGCGTACTAGGATTCGAACCTAGGACCCCACCAGTATCAGTGGTGTGCTCTACCAACTGAGCTATACGCGCATGACATCTACCTTATCAAAATTTCAATCCAAACGCAAAGGCAAGAAAAAGCCCAGACTGCTTCGAGAGCTGCCTGGGTTTAGTTTGCAAATGTGTCAATTAATTACGACGAGCGAGACTTATAAACCTTTAACCGATTACCTAACCTCACATGTGACGCTGTCGCGTGTCGGGGTCCCCCCACGACAACAAACAACAAATGCAAAGGCTGAGAAGGCTTCTGCTGTTCAATTCCCACACTAAAAGATACAGGCTCATTGAACGTCAAAAGTATTTTTCCAGTTGTTTCATTTTTCATGATCGTTTTATTTTCTGAGTTTTTGTTTAAAGAACACTTTAGGCGCCCGAGATTTCTCGAACGCCCATTTCAGCCTCTTTGCTACAAAGCCATTATGGATGCAATCAGGAAGTAGATGCTTGCCGTAATACAACCAGCAACAACAAGCCCCCCTAAGATCACCAACCCTGCACCAGTGTAACCTACCACATGGTACAAGAACGATTTCTTTTCCTTGATTTCAACCCTTGGCTTCGCGAGACTCTTTCCAGTCTCGACTTCTATTTCCGATTGTAGTACACAGCTCATATTCCTTCTTTCGTTGGATGTTGATATTGGTACAAAATCGGAGAGGAACTATCTAATAGCCTATCATATTTAAATATAAAAGTCAAGGGCTTTTTAGGTGTACGAAAAAACCGCCTTGTTAAGCGGTTCTTTCGTTAGTTGGACTGTTCTTTATTTTGTTCCGTTCATTCCGGTCAGTAACTCTATAGAGGCTACCGACCTATGCCCTTTCTCAGAGCGGGCTCTGTGTTCACTTTTGAGATGTAGAACAATAATCTTTGTATATCTTTCGATATAAATCGACACGGTCAGATAACAATCTAAAAAGATTGAGATCGAGATTCAAATTGAAATAATCCACGAGCAGCTTCCGCTACCCGTGCCTTGTTACGACTTACTCCCTGTCATTGAGCTTACCTTAGGCCGCGCAAGCGCGGATTTCGGGTACTCCCAACTCCCTTGAGTTGACGGGCGGTGAGTACAAGACTTGAGAACGTATTCACCGCAGTATAGCTGACCTGCGATTACTAGC
>CAYQFS010000005.1:0-47266 GCA_964416985.1 uncultured Candidatus Saccharibacteria bacterium
GATATGCCTTTATAATAGCATATTAAAAATAGAAAGTCAACTATTGGCTCGACATGGTACGAGATATCGGAACCTTTTGGAAGACGAATAAGGAGCACATTTGGCTACCGAATATCAAGCAAGGGTTCTTTGGGATTGTGCAGCCGACTGAGGCTGAGATGGTGGAGTATCGATAAGGGTAATAAATATCCACAGTTGACTCATATACCCCCTAGGGGTATTATGTAAGTATATGAGACAAGATATCAAAACAAAAGCTATCCGCCGATTAAAAATCGTTGAGGGACAAATTCGAGGCCTGCAGAAAATGGTCGAGGATGAGAAATACTGTATCGACATTATTACCCAAGCATCAGCTATCAAAGAAGCGCTTACCGGAATTGAGAACTTGGTTCTTGAAAACCATCTTTCAACACACGTGGTCCACCAAATGAAGCATGGAAGCGAAACGAAGGCTGTCGATGAGATTCTTAAGGTTTATAAGCTTAAGCGCAAATAAAATATGAACCACCCTACTAAAACATACAGAGTAAAAGGAATGCATTGTGCTTCATGCGCTGGTATCATCGAGAAGACTTTCAAGAAGACCGAAGGGGTCCACTCGGCTGAAGTGAATTACGGAACCGAAAAAGCAAAAGTGGCATTTGATGAATCAAAGACAAACGCACAGGAACTTTCAAAGAAAATAGAACCGCTAGGATATTCACTTGCTCTGGACCAGGAAATGTCACACGATCATGGTGGCCAGTCAGCTGAGGATATGGGTATGTCGGCAGATGAGCACGCAGCACACCTCGGGCTTAATCAATCAAAAAAAGAGAAACTTGCTGAGGTTGCAAGTATGCGAACAATGCTGCTTTCTGCAATTCCTATCGCTATCTTCGCTGCGATAATCATGGGTTGGGATATTCTTGCGCAATACGGAGTCGTGAGAGAAATGAGTTATACGGTCAAAGAATTTGTTCACCACCTACTTCCAATACTAGCGACATATATCCTCTTTGTTGTCGGCAAACCATACCTCATGGGCTTTTATAGATTCCTTCGATACGGTAAGGCAAATATGGATACACTGATCGGTATCGGAACGACTGCCGCCTTTTTATACAGCTTTGCAGTCACCGCATTTGAAGACGTTCTCCGGCCTTTTATAAACGTAGATTATCAATACTATGATGTAACGATCGTAGTTATCACCTTTATCGCTCTCGGCAAATATCTAGAAGCTCGATCAAAGATAAAGACCGGTGATGCTATAGAAAAGCTCCTTAATCTCCAAGCCAAAACAGCATTGGTGATTCGTGATGGAAAAGAAATGGAGATTTCAGTGAATGATGTAAAGCATGGTGATCTTATTATCGTTAAACCAGGTGCAAAGATTCCTGTGGACGGTGTCATTACTGAAGGATCGTCATTCATAGATGAATCTATGGTGACTGGCGAGCCAATGCCAGCACAAAAGAAGACTGGAGACAGTGTTGTTTCTGGAACCATAAACACAAGTGGATCATTCACATTCCAAGCCACAAAGGTTGGGTCCGAAACGCTCCTCGCTCAGATTATAAAGATGGTTGAAGACGCTCAGGGTAGCAAAGCGCCAATTCAGGCACTCGCAGATAAAATATCAGCGATCTTCGTGCCGATCGTCTTAGTAATTGCATTCCTCACTCTCGGAGCATGGCTCATCGTCGGCTCACAGTACCTGGGATTCTCGCAAGCACTTTCATTCGGTCTCGTATCCTTTGTTGGCATACTCGTGATTGCTTGTCCTTGTGCTCTCGGTCTCGCTACTCCTACCGCAATCATCGTCGGAGTCGGTAAGGGAGCGAAGGAAGGCATACTCATCAAAGATGCGGCAACACTTGAAAAACTACATAAAGTAAACACTGTAGTCGTTGATAAAACAGGAACCATTACCAAAGGAAAGCCAACCCTCGTCGATATACAAAACTTATCCGAATTGAAAGACGAAGAACTTGTATCAATCCTTGCTTCACTTGAGAAAAAATCAGAGCACCCAATAGCCCATGCGATCGTAAATTACGCCCAAGAGAAAAATATCTCTGTATCCGACGTTTCCGGTTTTGAGGGTATACAAGGCAAGGGTCTGAAGGGATCAATCAAAGGTACTGAATACTTTGTCGGTAACGCTAAGCTCGTAAGCGATCTTAAGGTTTCTTTTGATGCTGCGAAACTCAACGAGTTCACTTCCCAGGGTAAAACGCCAGTCATTCTAGCTACCAAAGAGAAGGTTCTCGGCTTTGTCATGGTGGCTGATGAAATAAAAGCAGAGTCGGTCGAGGCAGTAAAAAATCTCCATGCTCTTGGAATTAAAGTAGTTATGCTTACCGGAGATGATGAAAAGGCAGCTAAATATATCGCCTCTCTTGTCGGGATTGATGACGTAGTCGCTCATGTGCTTCCAGAAGATAAGCTGAAGAAGATTCAAGAACTTCAATCACAAGGTCGGGTGGTTGCAATGGCCGGTGACGGTGTAAATGACGCTCCTGCGCTCGCTCAGGCGGATGTGGGCATTGCGATGGGGACCGGAACAGATGTTGCTATCGAGTCGGCAGGCATTACGCTTCTTGGTGGTGACATTTCAAAACTCGTAAAGGCTATCAAACTTTCAAAGATCACTATGCGAGGAATAAAACAGAATCTATTCTGGGCATTTATCTACAACATTGTCGGCATACCTCTCGCAGCAGGTGCCTTGTATCCAGTCTTCGGATGGCTCTTGAACCCAGTCTTTGCAGGCTTTGCCATGGCCATGTCGTCAGTGTCTGTAGTGTCCAACTCACTGCGCATTAAAGCTAAAAAACTATAATGAAAAAGATCCTCTCATTACTAATAATCACAAGTGTCCTAGTAATAGGGATTTTTGGATTCACCTCAATGAATCATGGTGCAGTTCATTCTGTTGGCTGTATTGCTTCAGCAGCAAGTAATATTCCATGTCCAGAAAATATTGAAGCAATGTCGGTCCATCACATACAGGCATTCGTCTCCTTCTTCAGTGTGGTCCCGTCAATTCCATTTATCTTCCTGATTGCACTTCTTTTCTCGACATTTTTAAGCGTCGGATTTCTCTTCATAAAACATAGGGATTTAACTTTATCGAGTCTGGCATTTTGGCGAATTCGGCATGATCCGGAACGTCAGCTCAGTCGTTCTCGGAAAATTACTCGATGGCTCTCCTTATTTGAAAACAGTCCTTCGATGCATTGGATTTCTATTATAAATTCTAATCTCACAAATCTATGCAAACAAAAAAGTCTAAGGACAATAAAAAACATAAAACTATCGATCCTGAAGTGGTCTTCGACCTTGTCTGCGGAATGGAGCTTGATGCAGATGGCGTTAAGGCAACTGCAGACTACAAAGGCAAAACCTATTACTTTTGTGCTATCCACTGCAAGAATCACTTTACAGCCGACCCGATGAAGTATGTCGGAGAGTAACTTATTAAATTAACTACAAAAATATATGAACAACAATAAAATTGGATTTGTTATAGGAGGAATTGTGGGCGGTCTCATTCTTGGGATGTTTATCAGCCCAATGATGCGTGGTGGCTCGACTGTCACAAAAACTGTTCAAGATTCAACCACTAATGCTGTAACTGCAAATGCGCTTGATAAGCACTTTATCGAACAGATGATTCCTCACCATGAAGGTGCAATAGCTATGGCTAATCTTGCTTTAGAAAAAGCGAAGCGACCTGAGATAAAAGCATTAGCTCAGGCTATTGTTGGCGCACAGGAATCTGAGAATCAGCAGATGAAAAGCTGGTATAAGGACTGGTTTAGAAAAGATGTACCAGAAGGCAGCGCAATGATGGGTGGAATGATGTCGCAAGGTGGTATGCACATGGGCGGGTCAGAAGACCTCACCGCTCTTAGAACTGCACAAGACTTCGATAAGGCATTCATAGAGCAGATGATCCCTCACCATCAGATGGCAATCATGATGGCGAACATGCTCGAATCTGGAAGCGATAAACCTGAAATGCAGCAGCTCGCAAAAAATATCATTAGCTCACAGACAAAAGAAATTCAGCAGATGCAGGGTTGGTATGCAGCTTGGTACAAATAAACTTATTAAAAATAATTAAACATAAAAATATATGAAACTATCAAAAATAATGCATGTAGGAAGTGTTATCACAGGTTTTATTGGAGTAATTGCATTTGTAGTTACCCTCATCGGTGGTGGAGACAATATAGTGTTTGGAATTACAAAAATGGATGCATTAGCATGTTCTGCAATTCTTATCCTTATCGCAACATGGCTTCAGATTGCAACCATTCATCACATGATGCTTGAGAAAAAAGGAGAGGTTATATAACCAAGAAAAGTATTATTAATTATGAAAACACTAACCTTTCACGTACATGGCATGCATTGCAACGCTTGTGTTCTCATGACCGAGAGCGAGCTTGGTGATCTGCCTAATATTACTCACGTCAAATCGAGTCTTAAAAATCATTCGGTACAAGTTACTGGAGAGTTTGGTGACAAGACCCAGGAGCAAATTGCTGAGGAGCTTACAATACCACTCAAGCCTCATGGCTACACTGTTTCAGTTGAAAAAAAGCAGCATATTGCTAACTGGGCAGACTTCAAGATTGCGGTCCCGATAGCACTGGGCTTTGCTGTACTCTTTGTAACACTTCAGAAAATGGGAATCGTGAATCTTGTGAGTGCAGGCAATGTGACCTACGGCACAGCATTTGTGATTGGCATCATTGCATCACTTTCTACCTGCATGGCGGTTGTTGGTGGCCTAGTCCTCTCAATGTCCGCAACGTTTGCAAAAGAGGGTGACAAAATACGACCTCAGCTCATGTTCCATGGTGGCCGAATAGTGGCGTTCTTTATTCTCGGTGGAGTAATCGGTGCGATAGGATCAACCTTTACACTGAACACCTCAGCTACATTTATCCTGAGTCTAATCATCGGCATCGTAATGCTTATCCTCGGTATCAATCTTCTTGATACCTTTCATTGGGCAAAGAAACTGCAGCCGTCGATGCCGAAGTTTATCGCCAAACATGCTCATGGAGTATCGAAATTCAATCACACTCTCACGCCACTTCTTGTGGGTGTAGCTACGTTCTTTCTGCCATGTGGATTTACCCAATCGATGCAACTCTACACACTCTCCACCGGCGGCTTCCTTACTGGTGGACTCACTATGCTTGCATTCGCACTCGGTACATTGCCAGTCCTGGCTTTGATCAGCTTCAGCTCGTTCAGTATCCAAAAGAGTTCAAAGGCAGGAATCTTCTTCAAGACTGCTGGACTCATAGTTATCATGTTTGCGCTCTTCAACCTTATTAATAGCCTGGTAGTGATTGGAGTCATACCGCCAGTGTTTAATTTCTAGTATAATTCCAATTATGAAAGCAATTATCATCTCAATTATCGCAGCAGTGGTCCTCATCGGAGGGGCTTTCATGCTCACTAGGACCAATGGCGACGCTACTCAAGTAGCGAATGTAAACAACGTCACCATCGTAGACGGAAAACAAATCATAGAAATAAATGCCAAGGGTGGTTATCAACCTCGAAAGAGTATTGCTAAAGCTGGTATTCCTACAATTATCAGATTCAACACAAAAGGAACGTTCGATTGCTCGTCTTCGGTGCGTATCCCAAGCTTGAATATAAGCAAATCTTTACCGCAATCAGGAGCGACAGATATTGATATTGGTGAAGGCAAACTCGGCACACTCCAAGGATCATGCGGAATGGGAATGTATCCGTTTGAGGTTGAGTTCCAGAGCTAGTATTTTAGAAACTGAATAGCAAACAAAATACAATAAACTAGACTTCCTCCCTGGTTCTAGGTATGTTCGTGTCTGTGAACAATTTCTGTAAAATAACTTGTGATAAATGTGGGGGTAGTAGCGTCATTCAGGTTGAGTACCCACCCGAACACCCTGACCATTATGATGGTATAAGCGAGACCATTTGCTTAACCTGCGGCACACGTATTGGCAGGTGGTCCGGTAAGGAACTGGGTATTGATGAGTATGAAAAACGCCATGGCCGGAAAAAACCTATTAGACGTAAAGATTAAAGGATTTTTTGGACCTTTAGAAAAAACAAGATAGGTGATAAAATAATGCTAATGACTACTAAGCAAGCTATTAGAGAAATACAAGAGAATTTTGATATAAATTCAATCTTTGCTCATAAGGTCTTTTTGCTTGCTGATAAAACGAATTTACTTGAGGATGCTGCACGCATCATCGCAGAGAAACCAAAACCATTTGTAAAATGGGTTGGCGGAAAACGACAGTTACTTAGCCAATTTAGAAAACTTAATCTTTATCCTCCTGATAAGTTTGATATAAAGACTGGAAAATATTTTGAACCTTTTGCCGGTGGTGGAGCTGTGTTCTTTGATCTTCTTCCAGAAAAAGCATACCTTTCTGATTTGAATAAAGAACTCATAATTACTTACAATGTCATTAAAAATAATGTTGAAGGATTAATTACTTCTCTCAAAAAACATAAAACTGATAAAGAATATTTTTTGAAAGTTCGTGCACAGAACCCAAATTCACTCAGTGATGTTGCTATTGCTTCTCGTTTTATTTTTCTAAATAAGACGTGTTTTAATGGCTTATATCGGGTAAATCTTAAGGGTCAATTTAATGTACCGTTTGGTAAGTATAAAAACCCAATGATATGTGATGAGATTAATTTAAGAAAGGTTTCAAAGGCGCTTCAGAATGTTGAGATTAAACATCAAGATTATAAAGAGGTACTTAAGAAAGCAAAAAAAGGAGATTTCGTGTACTTTGATCCCCCATATTATCCAATAAGTAAAACAGCAAAGTTCACTGCATACACAGCCAATGCCTTTTTAGATAAAGAACAGATTGAACTTCGTGACACTGTGCTTGAATTGCATAAACGGGGCTGTTTGATAATGCTCTCCAATTCAGACACTCCTTTTATTAATAAAATCTATTCAGGATTCAAGGGAATTAAAATTAGTAAGGTAGAAGCTGGACGTGCAATTAATTCTGATGGTGCTGGCAGGGGTAAGATCACAGAAGTATTAGTAACAAATTATTAAATAATTCCGTATGGCAAAAACGTCTGAACTCTGGGAGAAAATATTTATTACAAAGAACTTTGATCTCACTCAGGATCTGCATTTTATTTCTGCTGATGAGATAAAAGCGATAACTAATCATGAGCCACGAATCATGGCTAAAGTTGACTCCTCAGCGGACTTACCCGACGTCTTTAAAAGAAATGGCTATTTCTTGTTGCCCGTCAAGAACGGCGAATATGCAATAGTTCGTGGCAATGGTTTCCATCTACTTGAACAGAAAGGTACGCAAATAGATCATAAATCACGTATTAAGTTTAACCTTACAACAGCTGGGCGTGGTTCAAGCGAAATGCAGTATCTTGACTATAGTTTCAACTCAGGTGCACTTGAAAATATACTCGGTATTTCACCACTCTACCAGTCTATTCGTGGACGAGAATACAGCAAGCAATTTAAATTTAAGGTAAATAAGACAGAGCTTAGCGTTGGTTCGGTCCAGCTAGAAGTTGATTCGGGCCTCGAAGGTGAGGATACAATTGTCCTTATCGAAGCTAAAGTAAAAACACCCGAGGATTTTATTATTCGTCAACTTTTCTATCCGTATAACCATTTTAAAATAGTCTCTCCCGACAAGAAAATTGTGCCTGTATTTTTTACATACGAACCAAGTACAAAACTTTATAGCTTCTGGATTTATGAATTTACAGACCCAGCTGACTACAACTCTATTCGTCTTAAAGAGGTTCGATCGCTAACGATCAGCTCAGAGCATGAAATTGAGCTTTCAGATATAAAACCAAAAGGAATTGTAGCTTATAAAGATTTGGTTCCACAAGCGAATGATCTCAATAAAGTGATTGAATTGGCTTTTAAGGTTCATGAAGGTATAAATCACTACAAGAACGTTGCTGAGTACTTTGACTTTGATGAACGACAGAGTAGCTATTATCGCGAAGCAGCTGAAGCACTTGGTCTAGTTGTATCTGAAAAAGGAATTTACCAATTAACAGAAGTGGGTAAACAGCTAGTCTCACTGCCTGTAGAAAAACGTAATCTCTTTATGGTTGAACTATTAAGCGACTTCGACCTTGTTAAAAATGGTTTGAATATCCTAAAAGAAAAAGATCAGCTAGTCCAAGCAGATATTGAGCGGCTTATTTCTGAAGGTTCAGATTTAACAGGTTCTACAGTATCTCGACGTGCCGGATCCTTGGTCTCCTGGTTTAAGTGGATTTCAGAGGCAACAGGATCTTTTACCTTCGATGAAGGTGTGTTCAAATTAAAATCCTAACCAAAACTTTATCTTTTCTTTATCTGCATGAGGTAGAATTATGTCATAAACTCTTTTATGACTTCACAAGAACAGAAAATATTTAAATTACATCCAGATGAATTTGAACTTGAATGCACATCAGTATGGGCATTTCCTCAGCGTGGCAGCTGGGCAACTCATACTTCAGATTGGCGTGGAAACTGGTCCCCAGAGGTAGCTCGTAATCTTATACTGCGGTATTCAAAGGAGGATGACGTCCTGCTTGATTCAATGATTGGCGGTGGTACTACAGCAATAGAGGCAAAAATTCTAAATAGAAATATTATATACTCCGATGTAAATGAGGCTGCACTTGCTCGTACAAAAAAGTCACTGGACTTTAAAGTTGAAAATAAATCTTGGCAAAGAGGTTTTAAATGGGACTCTCGTAATCTTTCAAAGATTAAAGATGCCACTATCGATTTTGTTCTTACTCATCCTCCCTATGTAGATATAATTAAATACAGCGAAGGTAAGCTTGTAGAGGATCTATCAAATATTTATGATATCGATGCCTTCTGTGATGAAATGGAGAAAGTGGCTAAAGAATTTTATAGGGTCCTTAAGCCTGGTAAATTCTGTGCCATTTTGATGGGAGACACTCGAAGGCAAAAAATGTACCAACCCCTAGCCTACAGAGTGATGGACCGTTTCTTAAAAGCGGGACTACTTCTCAAAGAAGACATCATCAAAAGGCAGTTCAACTGCAAAGCCACCGGTTTTTGGGTAAATAAATCTAAGGAGTCAAACTTCCTGCTTATAATGCACGAGCACCTTTTTGTCTTTCAAAAACTCAACTAGCTTAGGCCTTATTCAGCCCCTAAACAGCCCTGTGTACGCTTTTCCAAGCCTATTCAGGGCTTTTTACGTTGTCTCGGTCAATACCCACTAATTTGCACGAATACCGACCTCATACTTATCAGGTCCCAAGGGCCAAAGTAATGCACACCGATTTGCATTCATTTAGCCAGTAGGATTAAAAGGTCCTTATTTTAAGCGATAAAAAGTAATACACCCTGTTTTGCACTTTTTTGCCATTACGATTAGGACAGTCCTAAGAAAGTAATTCCTACAGTTAGGAAATTTTACACGCTTAGGATTAACACATCGAAGGGTTGGAAAGTAATGCACGCAATTTTGCACATTTTAAACCCTAAGATATAAACATTCCCGTTGCACGGAAAAAGCTGGACCACTTGCAACGGGGGTCTAGCTTTTTCTGTTTTTCAGAAGAACTAATTACCAAAGGTCGAAACCCCTCATTATGCTTACCAAACAGGCACTAGAAGAATACAAACAACTCCACCTGGAAGAAACCGGTACGGTCCTTCCCGATGATGTTCTTGCTAATGAGGCAATTAACTTACTCACGCTTTTTAACTTCGTCTACAGACCGATAAAGAAAGCGTGGCTCGAAGAATATGGACGAAATAACCCTAGACCCAGAATGGCACCTGCCAAACAGAAAAGAAGAGATAGCTCGGCAATACCATCTGAAGAAAATACAGGAACTTCAATTGATGGTGGATCGGTCCAAGTTAAGAGGTAAACGCAAGGTCACACGATTCTTCATTGATAATGAATATGTAGAGAATGGCTACATGGAAAAGTTGCCAAAGCTATGCACTCTCGCATATCAAGGCCTGCTCTTTCACTGTAATACCGAAACACAGACAGCTTGGCCGAGCTTTAAGACACTAATCAAGCATACCGGAGAAAAGAATCGCAACTACATCTCAAACGCCCTTCGATTACTCAAAGAGTGCGGCATCATTGGTGTGGTCCAGTGCAAGAAGGGGTTCAAGACACTGAATCTTTACTACTTCCAATCAACCGATTATTGGAAAAGCTTGGATCATTTGAGTAAGCGTATCAAGCTCACTGATAGCCTTGCGCAGTATCCAGATGTGACACTCCGTAGTATCAAAAGACGTGGTGTCCGTAGGAAGAACGTTGATACTCTAACTAACCAAATAAATAACAATCTTAATTCTTTAACTAGCATCGGAGATGTTTTAGCCAGAAGAATGCAGAAATGGCAGAAGGACCCAAGAGTTGCTATTCATGAGGGTTCTCGCAATACTGTCGTTCGCACAGCGTATGAGGGTGATGTGGAGATAAGTGAGCCACATTCAGAGGTCCCTGATATACCCAATGAAAAGGGTGAAAAAACGGTTGTCCGTAGTGTTCCAGAAGATACCACGCAGTTTCCCGAAGTAACGGGAAATTTACGGGAAAATAATATCGAACTGGATACCACGCAAATGCCAACAAATGAGTTATCCCTAGAAGACATATCCAAGGAAGATATCGGACTAGGTAGTGCGACATTATAAAAACCATGAATAATAAAATACCCACAATCAAATACTTTCTCTACGCCCGCAAGTCGAGCGAAGCAGAAGACAGACAGGCCGCATCAATCGATGCCCAGAAAGATGAGCTACATAAGATTGCCCAAGAGCAGGGTTTGACCATAGTCGAGATTCTTACTGAATCACAGTCAGCAAAGAAACCAGGAAGACCAATATTCAACAAGATGCTTGAGCGAATCTACAAAGGCGAAGCCAATGGAATTATTTGTTGGAAACTGGACCGTCTTGCACGTAATCCTGTAGACGGTGGACAGATAAGTTGGATGCTACAGCAAAGTGCAATTGCGCAGATCGTGACGTATGGAAGAACATATTTTCCAACAGACAACGTCCTCATGATGCAGGTAGAGCTTGGAATGGCGAATCAATATATCCGAGACCTTTCAGTGAACGTGAAGCGTGGACTTGCAAAGAAAGTCCGAGAAGGTTGGCTACCAAGCATGTGTCCCGTCGGCTACATGAGTACACCAGACAGAGACAAAGGATTCAAAACAATCATGAAGGACCCTGATAGATTTCCCGTAGTTAAAAGATTGTTCGACATGATGCTCACCGGCAATTACAGCGCCTCGCAAATATGGGATGTGGCTCGTAAGGAGTTGAACCTGCGGACATACCAGCGAAGGAGTCTTGGAGGCAAGCATCTTTCAAAGAGTGGTATTTATGCGCTCATGAGCAATCCCTTTTACTACGGTTGGTTTGAATATCCCTACAAGAGCGGAGAATGGCACAAGGGAGCGCATGAGGCGATGATTACCGAAGAGGAATTCAACAAGGTCCAGGCGATCATGGGCAGGACCATGCAGCCTCGGCCAAGACCAGAGAAAAGTTTTGCCTTCACATCACTCATGAAGTGCGGTCACTGCGGTTGTAGCATTACCGCCCAGGCAAAAATAAAGCGATGCAAGAATGGTAATGTCCATCATTATGTTTACTACAACTGCACCAAGAAAAAAGTAGACGTGAAGTGTCCCGAGCAATGCATCGAGCTCAAGAAGTTGGAATTTGATATCAAAGAAAAACTGAGCGAGATAACCATTTCAGAAAAGTTTAAGGATTGGGCGATCAAGCATCTCCATGAACTGCGAAAGACAGAAGTCGATAGCGATACCTTGGTCCTTAAAGGCAAACATAAAGAGCTTGAGGAGGTAACCAAGAATCTGCAGTCACTCACACTCAACTTCACCTCACCAGCCAATCAGGACCGAGCAATCATTACAGACGAAGAATACCAAACTCTCAAAGTTGGAATGGTGAAAAAGAAATTGATCCTCGAAGACGAACTGAAAGTGAAGAATAAGGAAGTATTGGAATGGATAGACCTTACCGAACAGACCTTTGACTTTGCCTGCTATGCCCACATCTGGTTTGAAAAAGGAGACGATAAAGCCAAAAGAGCGATACTTGCATGTTTAGGCTCGAACCTCACCCTAAAAGGCAAAAAGGTCTTTGTAAATTACCATTCTTTCGTGAAGACACTGATAAAAAGTCGTCAGGCGGTTGAAGACGAATTAGAGCGCGCTAGAACCTCCAAAGTATCAAGCAATAAAAGACAAAACCCCACAAATTGTGAGGTTTCGTCACTAGGGCTCCGGCGGCAGGGATCGAACCTGCGACCAATCGCTTACGCTTGTTCCACTATTACTAGTGGCGCGGACTATATCATCTCCATAAGCTTTTGTGTGTAATTCGCTGTTAGGAGCGAGGGGCTTCGTGGACTGAAAGTTTTCAGCCGACTACTCCTGAAAAGGATAGTCTCTACACCTTCAAACATTTTTAATGTTTGCTTGGCTCGGTATTGCCCTAACTAGGGTTTCACCGAATTCACCTCGTTTTTTCAACCAGAATTTCTTCTGGAAGCTGCTTGATTCGCCATCATATGAAATGACAGCACGTTTACAGGCGACTGCTCTACCTCTGAGCTACACCGGAATATTCACATCGTGATCGACGATGTAATTCTTTTGTTTAAAGAACGTCTCCTATAGTAGCAGAATGAAGGGTAAAAGTGAAGGAGCTCTTTACATTTGGAAAAGAAAATTGCGCTATAATGAAGTCATGTATATAAAGGTCAAAGTTGTCGCCCGGGCGAAAAAAGAAAAGGTCGAGGAAGTGTCTGTTGACCATCTAAACATTTGGGTGAGAGAAGCAGCAGAACGAAACATGGCGAACGAGAGAGTGCTCGAGCTCATACGTAGTAAATATCCAGGGAAAGCAATACGCATGATAAGCGGGCATCATTCACCTTCAAAAATTATAAGCATTGATGAATTGTAATAAACCCTATACAATTACTTTATGAATACAAATATCAAAGCAACAAACATTACCCTGACATCGGACATTTCAAATTACGCAGACAAGAGACTTGAGAGCGTTATCAAGTTTTTCAAACACGATTCGACAGCACAGATGGATGTCGAACTAAGCAGGACTACATCGCACCATAGGAACGGAGACATTTTCAAAGCGGAAGTGCACATAGTGGCAAAGGGAGAGGATCTCTATGCAAGTGCAGAAGAGGATGATATGTACAAGGCAATTGATGCGGTGCGTGATGAAATACTTCGCGAGGCGCGCTCTTCAAGGGCAAAAAAGATCTCCCTTGTTCGAAGAAGCGGAATAATGGTCAAAAATCTCATGAAGGGAATGTGGCCAGGAAAAAAGGGAGACCTTTAGTCCTGCTCTATTTACAGATGAAATCTTTTTTTAGTCAAAAAATAAATACCTGGCTCTGCATTGCACTCCTCGGACTCATGTGCTGGTGGACTGTGCTTTACTATCTTACTCACAAGGCGCTCGATATTGGCAACAACTATTTTGCTGTGAGCGAAGCTTCCCACACTCCATAATCCATTTCCTTTTTTCCCTCAGGAATTACTTTTTCAATGATGAGCTTTTCATTTTGAAATGAAGCTTTGGTAATTTTGACGCGGATTTTCTTTCCTTCTCTTTCAGCAAAAAAGAATGCTGAAGGCCAGCCATGATACGCCTGGATTTTCAAGAAGTTTTGGTAAGGATCTGCGGAGAGGTCAATGAGCCCGTCTTCTTTTTGAATCATTTTTGTATATGTCGCTGTTGAATGATCTTGTTCTTGGGGGGTGATTTTTCCAGAGACCCAGTCTGGGAGAATTGAGACAAGTAGAGTAGCACCTGCTGTAACTATAGCTCTACCAAGCACCTCTGCGGTAGGAGGCCATGGTTCGACAATCACTTCCTTTGTGGCAATGATGGGTCCATGATCCATTTCTTTGTCCATTTTCATAATAGTCACTCCAGTTTTTTTGTCATCATTTAAAATGGCACTTTCGATAGGACATGATCCTCTGTATTTTGGAAGAAGAGAGCCGTGGATGTTTAATGACGTAGCTTTTGGAATATTCAAAATGTCTTCGGGGATTATTTTTCCATAGGCAATTACAACAAAGACATCGCATTCGTGTTTTTCGAGATTCGTTTTAAATTGAGGATCCTTCAATTTTTCCGGCTGGTAGACAGCTACACCATTTTTTTCTGCCCAAATTTTTGCTGGAGGGGGAGTGAGGACGAGATTTCTTCCTTGTGGTCTGTCAGGCATTGTCACGACAAAGGAAATTTCAAAACCAGCAGTTTTGAGTGTCTCGAGCGTAGTCACTGCATAGTCCGGCGTTCCAAAGAAGCCAATTTTAATTGCATTTTTTTGCATTGTATTTTAAAGAGTTTGTTCCTCGGCTTCTGGTGGAAGATCCTGGATATCGTATGCTTTGTCGATAAAAAGAATTCCATCGAGGTGCTCTGTTTCGTGCTGGAAAACTTGTGCCAGAAGGCCACTCGCTCCACGCTCAACTTTTTCTCCGAGCTCGTTGTAGCCTTTGACAGTGGCTTTGACCGATCGTTCCACTTTTCCATATTTCCATCGCACCGAGAGGCAACCTTCCTCGGCCTCATATTTTTCCTTTGAAAGTTTGCTTATTTTGGGATTTATAAAAACAATGTCTTTGCCGATGCTCTTAAACTCCTTGTCGGCAAGTTTCATTACACTATCAGAAACAAGAAACATGCGGAGAGATTCTCCGATCTGCGGAGCAGCGATGGCAACTCCGTCTTTTTGAGTCGAAAGAGCAGCTTTCATTTTTGCAATGATAGATTGGATTCTTGGGGTGGTGATATCGGAAAGAGGAATTACCTCAGCAGTTTTGCGGAGGGTTTCGTCACCGATCTGGATTATTTCAGTTATTTTCACGCATTTACTATACTGAAAAACTGAGCTTTTAGCAAGGATTTACAACAAAGTCTCCGGATCTACTTTAACTGAAATTGCAGGTGAAAGTGAACGTATTTTTTCAATAAGATCCTGCTTTGGCCACAAATCTCGAGGAAGTCGAATCAGTCCATGAAGAACCGTGTTGCCTCGCTGGGTATGAGTGAAAGCAGGGAAGACTTCGACTTCGTAGGGTTCGAGAATAGTCTGAGCCTTCTCCATTTCTTTTACGATCTCATCTTTTTTTCCTTCAAGCGTGAGCTTTACGAGCATCGAAAATGGAGGATACTTGAACTGCTTTCGTTCGTCGAGAGATGTTCTGAGGAAATCACTCATATTTCCCTTGAGGCCGTATTCAAAAACTTTTTCATCAGCTTTTCGAGTCTGAACAATAATCTGCTTTGATGTCATGTACCGCATGGTGATGAGCATGTGAAGAATTCTTTCTTGTATTCGAAAATCTGGAAGTGAGAAAAGTGAATCGAGAGAAATGATCGCAGAGTTCTCGACTTTTCCATGAATGTACTGGAGCATCATTTCGGTGCCAATGAGAATGCTTCCGGGCTTTGCTCGGAATTTTTGCACCACAGTGCGAGCGGACTTGTCGTCTTTGACCGTATCAGAGTCAATTCGAAAGAGAGTAATGTCGGGAAATTTGTCACGAATCTTTTCTTCAACGAGGTCAATGCCGATTCCAACGACTCCAAGTTTCCAGCTGCCGCAGGTTTTGCAGTATTCTTCTGTTGAACGTCTTTCTCCGCAACGATGGCAGAGGAAGAAGTTTTTTTCTTCAGCTCCATTTCCTGCTTTTGTTTTGTGAAGGACTACAGGAGCGCTGCAGTTGGTGCACGTCACAATGTTCTGACAATCACCGCAGACAGTCGAAGGAGCCACTCCTCGTCGTGTAGCAAGAATGATCATTTGCTCACTCTCGTCTTTGTTTAATGCAATCAGGGCCTCGACTTTATCCGAAAGAATTTTGAAACTCGTTCGGTTCTGGTCCTTGTATGTTCGCATATCGACGAGCGTGTCCTGTGCGGTACTTAAAGACCTAAATTTAAAAGGGGAAGCTTCGATAATTTCTCCATCGTGTTGTCGCGACAGTGTTTCGAGTCGGAGAAAATTATCTGCAACATAGAGTCGTATCCCTTTTTTCTCGGCGAGAACTTCTGCGCAATGACGAATATCGAGAAAAGGTCTTCGGGGAATTTTGTATGTTCGGCTGCTCTCTCCTTCAATCACAATCACGTCAATATCGTTTCGCGGAAATGAAAGAAAAGCTCCGGTTGTAATAATTATGACCGGATGCTCTTCCTTCATTGCCTTGTTCCAAGTGTCAGTGATTTCTTTTTTTGAAAGAGAACCATGAAGAAGAAATGCGTATCCCTCAATTCCTTTTTCAAGAAGGGTAAAAGCGTACTCGGCATCCTCGATTGTCGGGAAAAGAAAAAGAAGCGAGCGTTTTCTCGCAAATTCCTGGCGAATGAGACTTTTCCATGTGCCGTATCTTTCTTCGTTATCTCCTTGAACTGCATATTTTTCCTGCATCTTTGCTGCCACAATCTTTTGGTCCCCGTTCTTTATTTTTAATTTTCCCGCACTTTTTAAAATATAATCTGGGACGATTGCGTCAAGAATCGCTCCGACGCTCGTTGCAAAATATTCTGCAGACTCCTGTGCCATCTGCATAAATTCCTTTGAAAAGAATTCCGTTGCTTTTATTTTGTCGAGTTTTTTTAATGTAAACGATGCATTTTTAATGTCGCCCTTCATTTCTGCTGCGGGTTTTACCGAAATGACAATGGCTTCGACAGTCTTGTTTCTGAGAGGAACATCAACGAGTGCACCCAAAGGAACCTCTTTTGAGGTGAAGTATGACAGAGTATCAGTCCCGATATTTTTGGCGATAGGGATGACTTCGATGACGAACATGCACTATTTATACCTTTTGAGAGGGAGAAGAGGAAGGGGATTTACATTTTATTACTTTTGTGATTATATTTAATGAGATTGGAGCGTCTCCTTAGTAACCATGAAGGTTATTATTCAGATGATTGAAATGTTTATGCTGAAACGAACACTAGTAGTGATTGTCTGCTTCTCGCTTTTGCTGTGTGGCTGTTTTCTGGTCTGGACCTATGTTGTGGCCCCACAACTACCATGGATGAGCAGGGCTCTATGCACTCTCATTACCTTCTGGTTGATCATAATACCCCTTACCTTGTGGGCAATTTGGAATGATGCAAGGAAAATTCGTGAGCTAAAAAAGCAAAAACGTGAATTGACAAGTAAATCATGACCGAACCCGCGTATGCCTAACAAGCCTCTACGCGGTTTCTCTTTTACAAATCCCTAAACGTCTCGATCTTTGCTCCAAGTTTGTTCAAGCGTTCCGCAAGATCCTCGTAGCCACGGTTAATGTTGTAGACATTTCGAAGAATCGAGGTTCCTTCTGCTGCAAGCATTGCAATCATAATGATGACGGAAGGGCGAAGGGCGGGAGGACAGACGATCTCGGTTGCCTTAAACTTTGTCGGACCTTTTATATAGAAGCGATGAGGGTCGGCAAGAATAGTATCAGCGCGAAGCTTGTCGAGCTCTTTGTAATAAATGGCTCGTTCTTCGTATGTCCAATCGTGAATGAATGTTTGTCCTTCGGCGACGGCGCCAATGACTGCAAAGAAGGGAAGATTGTCCATGTTGATGCCGGGATATGGCTGGGAGTGGATTTTTTCTTCGAGGGCAATGAGATCCGAAGGCTGAGTAGTAATGTCAACAAGATTTGTTTTTCCATTGTCGGCTTTGTAGACTACACTTCTCTTGTACTTGAATCCCATTTTTTCGAGCTTCAAAAGTTCAAGTTCAAGAAAGTCGATAGGGCAGCGCTCGATGGTGATACCCGATTTTGTAACGATGGCAGCAGTGATGAGTGACATTGCTTCAATGGGATCTTCGGCAAGAAAATATTCGACATTTGTGTTCACATTTTCTTTTCCATGAACGGTCATGGTAGATGTTCCAATTCCCTCAACCCGTACACCAAGAAGTTCGAGATAATGGCATACGTCCTGGACTTGATAATTTGCAGAAGCAAACTTGATCGTAGTGGTTCCCTTAATTCCCGCAGCGGCAACGAGAATGGTTTCTGTAACCATATCTCCTGATTCGTACATGATTATTTCTGAAGGCTTCAGTCCCTTGTGATGTATAGTGTAAAAATCTGAAGTTGTTTCAATAGTCACACCAATTTTTTCAAGTGCATAGACGAAGGGCTTTACCGTTCTTGATCCGAGTTTGCAGCCTCCAGCTTGGGGAAGTTTGAATTCATTAAACTCATGAATGAGAGGCGCCATGATCATCATTGCACTTCTCGTCTTTGCCGCATTTTCTTTATCAATTTTTTCAATCGAAATCTTTTTTGGTGGAGTAATGACAAGATCATTTTCTTTCCAAAGAACATTTACTCCGATGCTTTCGAGAACTTCGACAATTCTAAAGACTTCTTCTATCTTTGGAGCATTTTTCAGAGTAGTTGTTCCCTTGTTGAGAAGGGAGGCGCAGAGGACTCCCACAGCCCCATTCTTTGACGTTCTGACTTTGATTGTTCCCTTGAGTTTATGCCCCCCCTCAATTCGAAAATTAACAACACCCTTTGGTGCTAGAGTTACGATTTCTCTGTTTAATGCTGCACTTATTTTAGAAAGGGTTTCAGTGCTCAAGTTTTGTTCGCCTTTTTCGATACGAGCAACAACACTCTGAGTCGTGCCTATTTTTTCAGCAAGTTCAGTTTGAGTCATTCGTTGCTCTTCACGAATCTGACTGATCATTTTCCCGATATTTGAAGAAGGACTTACCTCAGTTTTTGATGTCTTTTTCATATGGCAGAAGTATAGCATATACGCTATATATTGAAAAGCCCTGTGGATAAGGTATGATTGCCCTATGTCATTCTTTTCCCAAAAACTCGGAATCGACCTTGGAACGGCAAACACTCTTGTATTCATGCCGGGCAAGGGGATTGTGCTCAATGAACCCTCCGTTGTGGCCGTTTCTGAACAAGATAAAAAGGTTCTTGCAGTCGGAAATGAAGCCAAAGAAATGATCGGTCGAACCCCTGACAGTATTATCGCGTATCGTCCAATGAAGGATGGAGTGATTGCTGACTATCGCGTGACCGAAGCTATGCTCCGCTATTTCATCGATAAGGCTCTCGGTAAATGGAATATTTTTAAACCCGAAGTAATGGTCTCTGTTCCAGCTGGAATTACATCGACAGAACGACGCGCAGTCATTGAAGCAACCATAAAAGCTGGAGCGAGAAATGCATACGTTGTAAAAGAACCAATTCTTGCTGCAATTGGTGCAGGAATTCCTATTCATGAAGCTCGAGGTCACATGGTTGTCGATATTGGCGGAGGAACAACTGACGTCGCCGTGATCTCTCTTGGAGGAATTGTTTCTTCGACCTCTGTTAAATGTGCAGGAAACAGAGTCGACGGGGCAATTGCTGACTACATGAAAAAAACATTTAACCTGGCAATTGGGGATAAAATGGCTGAAGATATTAAAATTAAAATTGGCTCCGCCATTCCTCTTGAGCAGGAACTCTCGATGATGGTCAAAGGCCGGGACTTCATTACAGGACTTCCTCGCTCAACTGAACTCAAAACTAATGAGGTAGTGAAGGCAATTAATTCCGCTCTCCGAGATATGGTCAAGGCCATGAAAGACGTTCTCCAGGAAACTCCACCAGAACTAGCTTCCGATATTATTGACTATGGAATTATTATGACAGGAGGAACTTCAATGCTCCGCAATTTTCCAGAACTCGTCTTTCGCCGAACTGGAGTAAAGGCAAAACTTGCAGACGATGCACTCTACTGTGTAGCAAAGGGAACAGGGATTGCACTTGACCATCTTGATACGTACAAGAAGAGTATCATTTCGAAGAGGTAAAAGGCGTTGTATAATAAGGCCATGAACCCCTTTCAATACCTCGACTCGCTCACACATCAAGCATATTTTTTGCACTCGATTGAAAACGCTTTTCAGAAGCTCGCAGACTTTTTAAATAAAGAGCATCACATTATCCATAAAGGAAACCCTGATTTCTATTATGAAAAGTTTGAAGTCCTTTCGATTGACGACAGTAGAAATATAAAAGAGCTTCATTCATCAAAGAGTTTTACAGAAGGAGGCAAGAGAATTTTTGTAATTGAAGCCAACGGAATAACACACGAAGCGCAGAATTCACTTCTGAAGATTTTTGAAGAACCACATGAACACGCGCATTTCTTTTTAATCATGCCTTCGCCTGAAGTACTTCTTCCGACGCTTCGATCGAGACTTTTTATTTTACAGTCCGATAGGGAGGAAAATGTAATTGGAATAAAAGAAGCAGAACAGTTTTTAAAACTTTCAAAAAAAGAAAAGATAGAATTTGTGGATGAAATTGCAGAAAGGATAAGTGATGAGAAGGCGACAAAGAATGATGCCCAAAAATTCCTCGGAGCTCTCGAAATGGTTCTTTATAAAAATGGAGTTGAGAAAAACGCAAAGGCACTCAAAGCTGTCCTAACAGCAAAGGATTACATGAATGACCGATCGGCTTCGGTGAAACAGCTTTTGGAGTTTGTTGCCCTCGAGCTTTGAAGGTATACTGCATATGTGTGAAGTCGTCGGCAGGTCTGTGCCTCCTGGTGCCGATGCCTCACTAAATCTGGGCGTAAGCTCGGGTTGGCCTGGGAGACACCGCTCGTGTTTCCTGGGCTTCTCTTTTGTGGTAAACTCTCTTCATATGGCATACGATTTCAATAAATTCAAAAAATCAATAGCGGGTGTTGAGGAATGGATGAAAAAGGAATTCTCGGGAATTCGAACTGGACAAGCAAGTCCGGCTCTTCTTGATAGTGTAAAGGTGGACGTGTACGGTGCTCAGTCGCCCCTCGCTCAGGTGGGAAGTGTTACTGGAGAAGGTCCACGTACCCTCCGCATTACTCCATGGGATGCAGCTCAGGTAAAGGATATAGAAAAGGCAATCACTCTTGCAAACCTCGGCGTTTCTGTAGTTGTTGATGACAAAGGCCTCCGAGTCAATTTTCCTGAATTAACAGCAGAAAGACGAACTCAGATTGTAAAACTTGCAAAAGAAAAGCTCGAGGAAGGAAAGAAGCAGATTCGATCTCATCGAGATGACGTCATGAAGGATCTCCAGGTAAAGGAAAAAGCAGGAGGACTCGGAAAGGACGAAATTTTCCGTCACAAGAACGAGGCTCAGAAAATGGTTGATGACGTCAACAAGAAACTCGAAGAATTCTACGCAAAGAAGGAGAAGGAAATTCTTTCATAATGATCACAGCCATCATATTCATCATAGTTCTCGCAGTTCTTATCTTTGTCCATGAACTCGGGCATTTTCTGACTGCGCGGGCTTTTGGAATACGAGTTGATGAATTTGCTCTCGGTTTTGGTCCAAAAATATATGGATGGAAAAAAGGAGAGACTCGATACGCTCTGAATCTCATTCCATTTGGAGGTTACGTCAAAATTTTTGGAGAAAATCCAAATGATGATTCGATAAGCGGTCCTGATGCTGCGAGAAGTTTTGTAAATAAGGCAAAGTGGAAGCAGGTTATTGTCCTTGCTGCTGGAGTTATTTTTAATTTTCTTTTTGCATGGATTGTTATCGCAATGGCTTTTGCTTCTGGAGTTCCGTCCGATGTTGCAAGCTATCCTCAATATGCAGACAGAATGGAAGGGCAGCGCATTGCCATTACATTTGTCGAGGCTGGATCACCTGCAGAAAAAGCTGGACTGAAGCCTGGAGATACTATTCTCGGATACACGTCAATTGAAGAAATTCAGAAAAAAATAAATGAGAGTAGAGACAAGGGAATCCAATTTAACTATGACCGCGCTGGAGAAAAAGGTACGAAAAACATAATTGCAGAAAAGGGAATTGTCGAAGGAAAATATGCAGTGGGAATTGCAATGGATAATGTTGCGACGCTACGTCTACCAATTCATCTCGCGATTTACGAAGGTGCAAGGTTTACTCTTCACATGATGAAAGAGATCGCGGTTGGTCTTTATGGTCTCATCGCGGGAATATTTAACGGTACTTCAAAGCTCTCGATGGTCACTGGTCCTGTGGGTATTGCCGGGCTTGTGGGAGACGCTGCTCAGCTTGGCTTTACGTTTCTTATGATGTTTACTGCAATGATTTCCATTAACCTTGGAATTCTAAATCTCGTGCCATTTCCAGCCCTCGATGGAGGGAGAATCCTTTTTGTCATTATTGAGGCAATCATTCGCCGACCCATTAAACCTGTGATTGCAAACACAGTCAACGCTGTTGGTTTTGCCCTCCTCATTCTCCTTATGGTCGTGGTGACCTACCGTGATATTGCGAAGATGTTTGTGAAATAGGGCATTGTGCGTTACGATATTCCCATGCGACAATCACTACTTTTTACAAAAACTCGAAAAGATGCCCCAAAGGACGAAGTTTCAAAAAACGCCGAGCTTCTCATTCGTGCCGGATTTATTCACAAAGAAATGGCGGGAGTGTATTCTTTTTTGCCTCTTGGACTGCGTGTGCTCAATAAAATTGTGGGAATTATTCGTGAAGAAATGAATGCGATCGGTGGCCAAGAACTCCATCTTACTGCTCTTCAGGACAAAAAGATTTGGGAAACTTCTGGACGATGGGATGACAAAGTGGTTGATAACTGGTTCAAGACAAAATTAAAGAATGAAACCGAACTCGGCCTCGGTTTTACCCACGAAGAGCCCCTCACGAGTCTTATGACGGAGTATCTTCGTTCGTTCAGAGATTTTCCGGTGTATGTCTACCAGTTTCAGACTAAATTTAGAAATGAAGCCCGAGCAAAGAGCGGCATTATGCGCGGACGTGAATTTCTTATGAAGGATCTGTATTCTTTTTCTCGAAATCAGAAAGAGCATGACGAATTTTATGAAACAAGCAAGAAAGCCTACATGAATGTTTTCAATCGTGTTGGTCTCGGAGATCGGACATACATTACCTTTGCTTCTGGCGGTTCTTTTGCAAAATATTCTCATGAATTTCAGACAGTGACGGATGCCGGAGAAGATAGTATTTTTGTTGATGAAAAGAAAAAGATTGCAATCAACAAGGAAGTTTTGAATGATGAGGTTCTCTCTGACCTCGGCCTCTCAAAGAAAGATCTTGTTGAAAAGAAAGCTGTTGAAGTCGGAAATATTTTTTCTCTCGGAACTCGCTTTTCAGATGCTTTTGAATTGAACTATTCTGATGAAGAAGGGAACAAGAAGCCCGTGATCATGGGTTCATATGGAATTGGTCCAAGTCGAGTTATGGGAACTGTGGCTGAAGTTCTCGCCGACGACAAAGGACTCGTCTGGCCAGCATCTGTCGCGCCATTTTCTGTGCACCTCATTTCAATTGGAGACAAAGTGAAAAAAGAAGCTGATGAACTGTACAAAAAACTAACAGCAAAAGGAGTCGAAGTACTTTTTGATGATCGAGATCTTCGTCCAGGAGAAAAATTCGCTGATAGTGATCTTATTGGAATCCCAATGAGGGTGGTGATAAGCGAAAAGACAGCGGCGGAAGGGGTGCTCGAAATACGAGACAGAAAAACGGGAGAGGTTGAAAAGATAAGTGAAGAACAGCTTTTAGGGTTTGTGAAGTAGGGATTTGAATACAAGTATCGCTTAAATATATATAAAAAAACTGTCAATATATGAATGCACTTTCATATATGATACTGTAATGTCATGCCTAAGAATTTGCCTTTTAAAAGCCTTAAAGACTGGAAGGATAAGGCCTATGCCTATCTTTCAAACGACATCGGAATCGACCTCGGTACGGCAAATACTCTCGTGTATCTGCGAGGTCACGGTATTGTGGTCAATGAGCCCTCGGTTGTTGCAGTCAATCAGAAAACTGGTCGCGTGGTTGCTGTTGGAACGGAAGCAAAAAACATGCTTGGAAGAACTCCAGGGCACATTACTGCAGTGCGACCGCTCGTCGACGGAGTGATCTCTGATTTTGAAGTAACGGAAGAGATGATTGTGTATCTCATAAAAAAGGCGGAGGAGTATTCAAAGAAAATGCTCGGGCCACGAGTGGTTGTCGGGGTTCCTTCTGGAGTTACCAACGTCGAAATTCGCGCAGTACGTGATGCAACAAAAAATGCCGGTGCGCGTGAAGTCTACATAGTCGAAGAACCGATGGCCGGAGCGATTGGAATCCGATTGCCAATACATGAGCCGGTTGGAAGTATGATCATCGATATTGGAGGAGGGACGACCGACATTGCTGTTATTTCTCTTGGGGGAATTATTCGCTCAAAGAATCTAAAAATTGCTGGAGATAAATTGAACAACGACATTATTGCTTATATCCGAAACGAATTTAAAATTTTAATTGGAGAAAAAACTGCGGAGTATATAAAGATTGCTGTTGGAGCCGTTACTCCCGCTGAACCTCTCGAGACGACGATTCGAGGTCGGGATCTCATTACTGGTTTGCCTCGCGAAGTGGTGATCACCGACTCTGACATTCGGGAAGCTATGGCAGCATCAATTGAAAATCTTGTCGAAGCAGCAAAAGAGGTCCTTGAAACCACTCCTCCCGAAATTCTCTCTGATGTTATGAACCGCGGTGTCCACCTTGTCGGAGGAGGAGCTCTCATTAAAGGGCTCAATGATCTTCTTTCTTCACACCTCAAACTTCCGGTTTACATCGCCGAAGATCCTTTGACTGCGATTGCCCGGGGGACTGGAATTATTCTTGAAGATTTGGAAAAATATAAGGACGTTCTCCTACAAAACGAAGATGAGCTACGTTATCAAAACTAATTCGCGTGGAAGGAGGGCGTCATCGATTGCTGTCCGTGTGGTTCTTACACTCGTTGTGCTTCTCATTCTTCTATATTTCATTGCACCAGGAGCCCTCCCTTCTTTTTTTACGATGCTTATACGGCCATTTTGGAATGTCGAACAGTCTGTTCGGTATGGCGATTCTTTTGTAATTGTTTCTGATGTTGTCAAAGAAAATGCTGACCTGAGAAAAGTTCTTGCTGAAAATGAAGGAAAATACCTCCAGGCTGATTTTTTGGAGAAAGAAAATGCAGAATTGAAAAAACTCTTAGGAAGAGCGGAGAGAGGGACATTTATTCTCGCTCAGATTTTGAAAAAACCACCTATTTCTGCCTATGATATTTTTATCCTTGACCAAGGAAGTAATAATGGGATACGAGTTGGAAATAAAGTCTATGCTTTGGGTTCAATTCCGATCGGAGAAATTATCGAGGTGACCAGTAACACCTCAAAAGTTAGGCTTTTTTCGTCATCGGGTGAAAAATACACGGTCTTTATAGGGGAGAATAATATTGAGGCGACGGCATATGGGAAAGGAGGGGGAACGTTTGAAGCGAGCGTCCCTCGTGATACAAAAATTGCAAAGGGAAGTGCTGTGACTATCCCTGAGCTCAGCAACAATTTTCTCGGAAGAGTTGAGGATATTATCTCAGAACCATCACACCCTTTTGCAACAGTTCTTTTTAATCAGCCTTTGAATATTTATGAACTTCGCTGGGTTGAAGTGGAAATGACTCATGAATAATCTTTTCAAAAAACCTTCGACTCTGGCTCGTTTTATTTGTTTTTGTGTAGTGCTTATTTCAATCATCTGGGCATATTGGTGGATCGTGCTCATTCTGGCTATTGTGTTTCTTTTTATTTTTCCTTCATACTACGAATTGCTTTTCTGGGGCGTACTCTACGATTCACTCTATGGGGCACCACTTGCTTCATTTTTTAACTTTCCCTACGTTGTTACTCTTGCCGCTATGGTGCTTTTTATGATCTCGTATTTTCTTCGAAAGCGTTTACTTGCATATGAGGACTAATTTAGGGAGAATTAGGTCTACGCATGAAGAAATTCTTCAAACTCAAGTCATTCTTTACAAAAAGACGTAGTCATAAGGAAATTGCCCCCGAGGAAATTTTCATGGATTCGACGAACCTTCCCGAATTTGATACCCATCAATTTGAGGGTCGCCTCGATAAGCCTATTTCTCGAGTGAGCCTCGCTGTTCTTGCGGGATTTTTTGTTTGCATTGTTGGTGTATATATAGTGAGAGCTTGGAATCTCCAGATTAGTGACGGGGAAATATATGCAGAGAGAGGAGAGAACAATCGTCTTCGCCATACACCTCTTTTTGCACCTCGTGGCGTGATCTATGACAGGAATGGGCTTGAGCTTGCTTGGAATGCTCCAAGTGATGATCCGGATGTGCCGCTCCGAGCGTATCGCGGAGAGAGCGGCCTTGCGCACGTGGTGGGTTACGTTCAGTATCCTACAAAGGACAGCGCCGGTTTCTATTACCGAGAAGACTTTGAGGGAGCTGATGGAGCTGAAAAGTACTTTAATACAAAGCTTCAGGGAGAAAATGGTCTAAGACTTATTGAAGTAAATGCCCAAGGAAAAGTACAGTCGGGAAATATTATGAAGCCGCCAAAGCAGGGAGAGAACATTACTCTTTCAATAGATTCTCGAGTTCAGTCTGAGTTCTATCGTGCAATTCAGCATATCGCCCAGAGTGTAGGTTTTGCAGGGGGGGCGGGGATTATGATGGATGTGACGAATGGTGAAGTTATTGCCATGACGAGCTACCCTGAGTACGACTCCGAAGTAATGTCTTCAAAAAAAGATTCTGCAAAAGTGAAGCAATTTTTGACAGACAAGAACAAGCCATTTCTTGACCGTGCGGTAAATGGTCTCTATACCCCAGGATCAATTGTAAAGCCATACGTCGCTCTCGGTGCCTTGAACGAAAATATCATTGATCCATTAAAAAAGATTTTGAGTACAGGTTCAATTTCAGTCCAAAACGATTATGATCCAAAACTTCAGACGATTTTCCGAGATTGGAAAGCACTCGGTTGGATGGATATGAGGCATGCCATCGCTATGTCATCTGATGTCTATTTTTATACCGTTGGAGGAGGTTACAAAGATCAAAAAGGACTCGGAATTACAAATATTAACAAATACATGAGCATGTTTGGCTTTGGAAAAAAAGTTGAAAATTCATTTTTTAGTGGGGCAGAGGGAACAGTTCCTTCTCCAGCGTGGAAGGCAGCAAACTTTAATGGCGAAACGTGGAGACTTGGAAATACCTACCACACAGCAATTGGGCAATATGGATTCCAGGTTTCTCCGGTGCAAATTGTTCGAGGAATGTCAGCAATTGCTACAAACGGAATTCTTCGTGATCCAAGTATTATTAAAGGAGAACCGGGGCAAATTATACAAACAATCGATATCCCAAAATCTGATTTTGATATTATCCATGAAGGAATGAGACTTGGTGTGACCGAAGGAACTGGATCGGCTCTCAATGTTCCGTATGTAAAAATTGCAAGCAAATCCGGAACAGCAGAGCTTGGGGTGGACAAGGCAAATGTAAACTCATGGATCACCGGTTTCTTCCCGTACGAAAATCCGCACTACGCTTTTGCAATTGTCATGGAAAAAGGATCGGTTCACAATCTCATTGGAGCAGCAGCGGCAATGAAGGAAGTTTTGACATGGATGAGCACAAGCACACCAGAGTATTTCAAATAGGAAGCTTCTTTGCACCCCTGCCAGTTTTGTGGTATCATACCGCTACTAAACAAATTAATTTTAATTATCTATGAGCGACCTACCACAGTACCTTACCAAAGAGAAAATGCAGGAATTTATAAAGGAACTCGATGTTCTTCGTACTGAAAAAAGAAAAGAAGTTGCTGAGAGTCTCGAATATGCAAAGAAGCTCGGAGATCTTTCTGAAAATGCAGAATACCATGAGGCACGACAGGCCCAGGCTGAAATAGAGGATAGAATTCTTCACCTCGAGCACATTTTGAATACAGCAAAGATTGTTGACGAACAGCATGGAGATACAGCTGCTGTCGGATCGACTGTGAAGGTTCAGAAGGATGGGGAGAAGGACGTAAAGATTTACAAGATTGTTGGATCTGAGGAAGCGGACATGGCTCACGGAAAAATTTCAAATCTTTCTCCGATTGGATCAGCTGTCATCGGTAAAAGAAAAGGGGATTCATTTTTCTTCTCAACTCCAAAAGGAAAAGTAAATTACAAGCTCATCAGCATTGAATAACGTTCGTATTTCGCAGCACCTTATTTATGGCATCACTCGAAGAACTTCGTACAACACGCCTCCACAAACTCGAGCTCCTCAAAAAAGCCGGAATGAATCCCTTTCCGAGCAAGGTTCCTCGCACGTTCTGTCTTGGTGATGCAAAGAAGCAGTTTGCCGACTACGAAAAATCAGGGAAAGAAGTTTCGCTCGCCGGACGAATCATGGCGATCCGTGGCCAGGGAGCCATTCTCTTTGTGGTTCTTTATGATGGAAAAGGAAAATTCCAGGCCGTATTTAAAAAAGATGAGATTGATGCTGATGCCTTTCAGCTTTTTACTGACGCAATAGATATTGGAGATTTTATCTCTGTCACCGGAACTTTTTTTACAACTCAGAGAGGGGAACACAGTATCCAGGTTAAGGCATGGACAATCGCCACAAAAACTCTTCTTCCTCTTCCTGAAAAATGGCATGGAATTCAGGACACTGACGAAAGATACCGAAAGCGCTACCTCGATATTTTGATGAATGAAGAGCTCCGCGATCTTCTTGTTAAAAAAAGTAAATTTTGGGATGTTACAAGGACGTTTTTGAAGGACAATGGTTTTCTTGAGATTGAAACTCCAACTCTCGAAGTCACGACCGGCGGTGCAGAGGCAACCCCATTTAAAACTCATCACAACGACTACGATCTTCCCGTATATCTTCGTATTTCTGTAGGAGAACTTTGGCAAAAAAGGCTTATGGCGGCTGGTTTCCCAAAGACATTTGAGATTGGACGAATTTATCGAAATGAAGGATCAAGTCCGGAGCATCTTCAAGAATTTACCAACATGGAATTCTACTGGTCATTTGCCGATTACAATGACGGAATGGAACTCGTCACTGAACTTTACAGAAAAATTGCACGAGAGGTATTTGGTACAACACAATTTACAACTCGAGGACATACATTTGACCTCGCCAATGAATGGGTAAAGATTGATTATACTGAAGAAATTAAAAAACAGACCGGAATCGATATTTCAAAGGCGACTGAAAAGGAGATTATAAAAAAACTCCAGGATCTCAAAGTTGCCTACGAAGGGACGAACAAAGAACGCCTCATCGATACACTTTGGAAATATTGTCGAAAAAATATCACTGGTCCAGCCTTCCTCATTAACCACCCTTTGATCGTAGCTCCTCTTGCAAAGCCGGTTTCTGGAAAACAAGTTGCACAGATTTTCCAGCCGATTATTGCTGGAAGTGAGCTTGGAAAGGGCTACTCAGAATTGAACGACCCAATTGATCAGAAAGAGCGATTTGATGCACAACAGAAACTTATTGATGCAGGGGATACAGAGGCAATGATGGCTGACAATGAATTTATTGAAATGCTTGAACATGGGATGCCACCGACATGTGGTTTTGGATTTGGTGAACGACTCTTCGCTTTTCTAGCCGACAAGCCTGCACGAGAACTTCAGACATTCCCACTCATGAGGCCGAAGTAAGCTTTTCCTAAGAGCTATTTTTTACAAAGCAGGACCAATAAGGCCTGCTTTTACTTTTATGTACTTGTTATCCACACCTCGCTTTTATTGAAAAATACTAAAGTGGTATATAATACCTATCAAGTGGTATAAAGTGGAAAGGAAGGAAAATGGTATAACTTAGAAAAAACTAAGCAAAACTAAAACTTCTTTCATCTAATACCACGAAGCATAATGCTTATCGGAGAATACAGACATGTGATTGATGGAAAAAACCGATTGTCATTGCCGGCGAAGTTTCGACGTGAGACCGGAAAGAAAGTCGTCATCACATCTGGACTTGATTCTTGTCTTTTCGTTTTTCCTACAAAATCATGGGAGACGATAACGGCAAAACTTTCGTCAGATTCTTCGATGCTCCAGGCTGACAGCAGAAGTTTTAACCGCTACCTTCTCGGAGGGGCAGTTGAGATAGATGTCGATGCACTTGGCCGAATGCTTGTTCCTGAGTACCTCATTGTACGAGCCAACCTTGGACGAAATGTCGTCATTGTAGGTGTTCGTGACCGGGCTGAAATCTGGGATGAGGCGCGATGGGATGCGTATCGCGGAGAGATCGAGAAAAAAGCAGATGCTCTTGCCGAAAAGCTCGGCGAGGCGGGCATGATGTAAATCTATGCTTGTTCACACAACAGTTCTTTTACACGAATCCATAGACGGTCTCAACATTCTTCCGGGGAAGACATACCTCGACGGAACATTGGGGAGCGGAGGCCATGCACTCTATGCACTTGAAAAGGCAGGAGGAGACCTTACGGTCATAGGACTTGATAGGGATGAGGACGCACTCCGAAGATCAAAAAAACGACTCGAAGGAGTGACGACAGAAAAAAGTGTGATTCATCTCAAACTTTCAAGTTACAGTGATCTTGATCAGGCTCTGAAAGAATTGAAGATTGAATCGGTTGATGCAATAATGCTTGACCTAGGACTTTCTTCAGACCAGTTCGAAACGTCAGGCAGAGGCTTCTCATTTAAAAAAGATGAGCCACTCCTCATGACCTTTGCTGAAAAGCCGGATGAGCATGATCTTACAGCTGCATATATTTTGAATACATGGGAAGAAAAAAGCATTGCAGATGTGATCTATGGATATGGAGAAGAGAGATACGCTCTTCGAATCGCCCGAAAAATTGTCCAATATCGTGAACGGAAGAAGATTGAGACAACACACGAACTCGTGGAGATCATTCAGAGTGCAGTACCAAGCTCATACCGTCACGGGCGTATTCATCCAGCGACGAGAACATTCCAGGCTTTGAGAATTGCAGTCAATGACGAGCTCAATACCCTAAAGGATGGTCTCAAAAAAGGATTCGAGAAGCTTTCGAGCGGAGGAAGGATGGCAGTTATCTCATTTCATAGTCTTGAAGACAGAATTGTAAAACATTTTAATAAAGAAAAGGCGGATGCTGAGCTTGCGCTACTCATTACCAAAAAGCCCATCACACCGAGCGAGGAGGAACTCGAAAAGAATCCACGTTCACGAAGCGCGAAACTCAGAATTATCGAAAAGAAATAGCAAATAATAAATTACAAATTAATTAACGAGCATGACAAAAACAATCACAATGACATACACAGTACTTCATCGCTATCGCGAGAAGCTGTTTGTCCTCCTTGTGACAGGCATTCTCATCCTCGCTGCTTCGTACGTCTTTCTTCTCCAAAAAGCTATTGTCAATGTCGTGGCTCGTGAGAAAGTGGTGGCTGAGGTCAATATAAAGACGACACAAGTGGCGGGGCTTGAAGCGAACTACTTTACTTTGAAGAATTCAATTACCCTCGAGATGGCTCATGCCAAAGGTTTCAAGGATGCTGCTGTAACAGCTTACATTTCAAAGAAATCAGTTACGGCGATGGCATCTCATGATGAACTCTAATCTTCTCCTACGAATACGGCTTCTTCTAGGTTGTCTCTGTGTGTTCGGCCTTGTAATTCTTGTAAAACTGTACATGGTTCAGGTTGTTAATGGGGAAATGTACATCAAAAAAGCCGATGCCCAGTATGTAAAGCCGACCGTGGCCGCTTTCAAGCGCGGTTCTATTTTTCTTGAAACAAAAACGGGAACGCGAGTTGGTGCTGCTACAGTGAAAGATGGTTATACAATCGTTATGAATCCAACACTTCTCGGAAATCCCGAAGGTGCCTATACTGCTGTTTCGCAGTACATTGATATTGACCCAAATATTTTTGCTGAGAAATCCGCAAAGCCGAACGATCAGTACGAAGAGCTTGCCAAACGGACAGATGTTTCTGTCGGAGAGTCGATCGCATCACTCAAAATTCCCGGCATTAATGCCTATAAGGAAAACTGGAGAGTCTATCCAGGAGATTCTCTTTTTGCTCACACATTGGGGCTCATTGGCTACGATACGACAAACAAAGTGACTGGTCGATATGGTCTCGAAAGAACCTACCAGGATGTTCTGAACAGAACTGACGATGGTTCAAAGGTCAATTTCTTTGCGGAAATTTTTGGAAATCTTCAGAAAAGTGTCTTCCAAGGTTCGGCAAAAGAGGGAGATATTGTGACATCTCTCGATCCAGCTCTTGGAAATTATCTTGAGCAGGTTCTTTTAAAAACTCAGGGGCAATGGAAATCGGACTCGATTGGGGGGATTATCATGGATCCTAAGACTGGCGAAATTTTTGCAATGTCAGCCCGACCTACATTTGATCCAAATGATCTCTCGAGTATCAAAGACCCTCGCATCTTTTCAAATCCCCTTGTCGAAAATGTGTACGAAATGGGATCGATCATTAAGCCATTAACAATGGCTGCAGGAATTGACAGCAAGGTTATTACCAAAAAAACTACCTACGAAGATACTGGGACAATGGTGCTCGACGGCAAGAAAATCTCTAACTATGATGGTAAAGCTCGTGGAATTGTTCCAATGCAAGAAGTTTTGAGCCAGTCACTTAACATTGGTGCTGCAACGATTGCACTTAAGATGGGAAATGAGGAGTTTCGAAGATATTTTACAAGTTTTGGAATTGGGGATAAGACGGGAATCGATCAGCCAAACGAGCAGAAGGGGATTGTTGATAACTTAAAGAGTAATCGTCAGATCGAGCATGCTACTGCCTCTTACGGTCAGGGAATTGCTATGACTCCTATTACTACAGTACGAGCTCTTTCTGTCCTCGCAAATGGCGGAAAGTTGATTACTCCGCACCTTGTTAAGGAAATTGACTACCTTGACGGAAGTATCAAAGTCATTCCTGTCGATGAAGGAGTTCAGGTCATTCAAAAAGAGACTGCCGACGATGTAACTGGCATGCTTGTGACCGTTGTCGACAGCGCCATTGCCAAGGCTCATCCTGGGATAAAAATGGAGCACTATAGTATTGCTGCAAAGACCGGAACGGCCCAGATTGCAGATCATGCAAATGGCGGGTATTATAGTGATCGGTACCTCCATTCGTTTTTTGGATATTTTCCAGCCTACAATCCTCGTTTTATCGTCTTTCTGTACCATATTAACCCAAAGGGCGCCCAGTATGCCTCCGAGACCCTTGTTGATCCATTTGTCGACATTGCCAAATTCATTATAAATTATTACGAAATTCCGCCTGACAGATAATCCATTATTTTATGAAATCATTTCTCAAGAAAATACTTGCCATTATCCTCGAGCTCCTCGCTCGGGCAGTTCTCAAAAAATATCACCCGACTATTATTGCTGTTACCGGAAGTGTCGGAAAGACATCTACTAAAGACGCGATCTATGATGCACTTGCCCACACTTCGCATGTTCGTAAAAGTGAAAAAAGTTTCAATAGCGAACTTGGTGTTCCTCTGACTATTCTCGGTTCTCCGAATGCTTGGAGCAATCCTCTCAAATGGCTCGGAGTTATTTTTCATGGTCTCGAACTTGTTCTTTTTTCTTCAAAATATCCTGACACCCTTGTTCTCGAAGTTGGTGCTGACAAGCCGGGGGATATAGCCCGTATTGCGAGCTGGCTCAAACCTCACATCGTTGTGATGACCCGAGTAAGTGATGTTCCAGTTCATGTTGAATTTTTCCCTTCGGCCGAAGCTGTCCTTGAAGAAAAATCCGCTTTGGCAAAATCTCTTCGAAAGGATGGCACGCTCATTCTCCTTGCTGATGACGCGAAACTTATGAAAATTGGGGAAGGAATGTCTCAGAAAATTCTTACCTTCGGTATCTCGAGTCCCGCTACTGTCACTGGTACGAATGATTCTATTGTCTATGAAAATGGCGCTCCGGCTGGCATGAGCTTTAAATTAAATTATGAAGGAAACAGCGTGCCTATTATGGTAAAGGGAATTCTCGGTACACATCATATCTACCCATTGATAGCTTCTGCTGTTGTTGCTCTCGCACGCAGAGTTCCTTTTTCTGAGATTATCAAAACTCTTCCCGACCATCATGCTTCAAAGGGTCGTATGAATATTATTCCTGGCATTAACGGCAGTACCTTGATCGACGATAGTTACAATTCTTCTCCTGATGCTCTTCACGCTGCTCTCGATACTCTTTCTCGCATTGAGACATCCGGAAAGAAAATTGCTCTTCTTGGCGACATGCTCGAGCTCGGTAAGTTCACTGTTGCCGAACACCAAAAAGCGGGAGTTCATTCTCTCCAAGTCGCTTCGATTGTTGTTTCTGTTGGCCAAAGGGCAAAGGGAATGCTTGGCGTCGCCGCTTCTTTTGATTCTTCTCTTGAGGCTCTTGAATACATTAAAGACAAAGTTACTGAAGGGGATGTGATTCTTGTCAAAGGTTCACAGTCGATCCGTATGGAGCATATTGTTAAGGGTTTAATGAGGGAGCCTTCGAGGGCCGCGGAGCTTTTGGTGAGGCAGGAGAAAGAGTGGCTTGCCATCATACGATGACAGGTCCTGCGAGTACGCAGGCTTGCGAAGAAGTGATTTTTGGGGTATTTTGTGGAGGAAACAAAAGAAATGTGACATCGGGAGACACGGAAATTTGGGGGCTCCAAATTTCCTAATCCTCGTGCCGTCGCACTGTGGGGTCTCCCTCAATCACATTTCTTTTTTTTCCACACTCACGGCCCTATCGTCTATCGGCTAGGACGGAGCCTTCTCAAGGCTCAAAGCAGGGTTCGATTCCCTGTAGGGTCACAAATATGTTATGTAAGTTATGTTTAAAAGAGAAAAAATTACTAAAGCAATCTCATATAATTCCAAATTTTTTATATAGACCACTCCATGGTGATGATGGTGAATTTTACTCAGTAAGTCTTTTGGGAAATAAAGCAAAGTCTAAAAAGATTTATACTGGTTATTTTGAGAGGAATATCTTGTGTGCAGAGTGTGACAATGTAATCATAAATAAATATGAAAATTATTTTTCAACTATTTTAGATAAACTTAGGAATAGAAAAATACTTGTTGAAGAAAAAAATAATATGAATAATGTAAGACATATAGAAATTCATGATGTAGAATATACTAATACTAAATTATTTTTCCTTTCAATTCTTTGGAGAGCATCGATATCAAATCTAAAAGAATTTTCTGGTATAAAACTTTCTGATCAACAAGAAGAGGAGTTAAGAAAAATGTTATTAAATAAAAATCCAGGACTGGAAAATTATTACCCTATATTCCCGATGATGATAAGTGGGAAATCAATATTTGTAACAAAAACATTTAGAAAATCTGTCATTGAAGGGAATTTATGTTTTAATTTGATAATCAATGGTTCACCAAATATCTTTTTTGTTGAAAATAATTATCCTATTTGGGCTTTAGGGCATGGTCCTAAAATGAATAATAAGTTCTCAATCATTTTACTAAATGATGAACAAGGAAATTTTTTACAAAAAGATTGGATTGATGAAACTGTCAGCATTCTTAAGGCTGAGAAAATTAATAAGAAGGAGTAATTTTTTATTTGAATTCTATAAAATACCCAATACTTTCAAATAACTGTTTCCAATCCCATCCCCTTAGGGTCACATGAAAAAATTATCAACAAATCAAAAGATTAAAATATTCGTTCCTATAATTGTTGCAATTATCGGCCTTATAGGATATTTAGTATCACCTTCAGATGATGGAACTGTGACTCAAACCACTTCAGATTCACCTGGTTCAATGCAAGTGATAAATGGAGATATTTATAGTGTACATTCGGATAAAACACTTATAATGTCGGAACCATTACCAATTTTTTATATTATAGGGACATCAAGTTCTATCCTAGAACAGAGTGGAAAGTATTTCAACAAATTAGATATACAAATAAGGAACTCTCCACCAGATTTGTTTCCAACAATTACATTACCATCTGATCTTAATGCAGAAGAAATTAGTCCAGTGACTAAAACAGGTGGTAGTTTTAGTATAGAAGATGAAACCGGAGATACTTATTCGTCGAAATATTTTACTATGAGTTTTGTTACATCAAACCCTGTCGATTTTGATAAATTGAAACCCATCGTCATGTTTAATTTGAAATAATTGACTTCCCCTCCATTCTCTAGTACTTTGAAACTAGAAATTCTTTGAATTTTGACGCACTTAACCAACACTAACCCACACATTTACGGAGGATCAGATGTCTAGACAAAACTTGGATGTCCCTGTCATTGTTATTGACGGATGGCCCTATCGGCATACACGAGATGTTGCAAAGACTGTTGCCCAGTCGCTTGGTATGAATTGCTTCAACGCCAGTCTTGCCTATCGTGCAGTTGCGCTTAGAATTATGCAGGAAAATTCATTTAAAGAAGAAGAATGGATTCAACTCGCTGCAAGAATACACCTCATCGTGAGAGGTGAACGAGTCATCTTAGATGGCTGTGATCGAACAAACGAATTGCTTCATCGACCGGTCATTGTAGCCCTTGGTCGTCTTTTGGAACAGATCAAGGAAGTTCGTGAAGCCTTGATCCCACTTTTCTCGTCATGGAGGCAATTTCCGGGGGCTGTGGTTTGGGGAGGAAGAGATGTTGGACAGTGGTTTGAAAACGGACATCTTTTCTTTCTTGAAATGGACGAAAGGACTCATCCCTCAAAGTTTGCTCGTAGGATGTGTTTTAATCAAAGGGAAATGTGCCGAAAAGTGAGCCCGCTTGTTCCTCACAGGCATGCCCACCGGATTGATATTAACTTCATAGACAGTCCAAGATGTGTCGTCGATATCATTCTCAATCAACACAAAATCAAGTCATCCTGACTCGCCCCTTCCTTCACCAAGAGCCCAGTCTCTCGGTAGGGAATGGGCTTTTGTTTTGTAATAAAACTCCTTCCATTTCGTCTCTAAAAGTGGTACTATCCGCTTATATCAATACATATGAAAAAAATACTTACAACTTCACTTTTTGCAATCATCTTCACCCTTTGCGCCTTTATCTCGCAGCTCGGTTTTTCTCATGTAGCACAGGCTGATTATCATGGAAATAACTATAGCAACTACAATTACAATAATTACAACTACACTGGGGGTCATGCTGCAGCAAACTACGCGCATCAGTATTATGCGAGTCAGTATCATCAGGACAACTATTATCAGACGTACTATCCACCAGCACCAGCCCCTGTGTACTATCCTGCACCTGTAACCTACTATACACCTCCAGCGCCGGTAGTGTATTACAACCCACCAACCTATACGTACAACAATTACTACGTCCCAACTCCGACGTACACGTACACCAACTATTACGCCCCAGGACCTTTCGCCTACGTTTGGTAGTTTGTGATATACTGGGCGCATTACCAGGTTAATTCAATACGATCATGCTCAATCTTGTCCATATTATCGGCCAAATCCTTTTCGGTGGATACTTTCTTTGGCAGGGAATTAATCACTTTCAGAATCATAAGGGTCTTGCGGGTTATACCGCTTCAAAGAAAGTTCCAGCTCCTAGCGTAGCGATTTTTGGGACTGGAGTTCTTCTTGTTCTCGGAGGCCTCGGAGTGCTCTTTAATATGTACACTCTCGTAGCGCTCATTCTTCTCGTCATTTTTCTTGTTCCAGTTACGTTTGTGATGCATGCCTTTTGGAATGAAACTGACCCTCAGGCAAAGTCATCCCAGCAGATCGCATTTTTGAAGAACATCGCCCTTCTCGGAGCAGCTCTTTTGATGATGCAGTGGTAGGGCTCTAAAAAGTTTGACGTAATTAAAAGGCGACCCCCGCTCATGAAGCTGGGGTCGTTGTATTTCTAATTCTTTCCTCAGGCTTTTGTTCCTACGGGATTGGAGAAAATCTCGAAATCCTTAGGAGTTCTTTTCTGGGCGGGGAGCCAGAATTCAAAGTTGTACTCCAGACCGTAGTCGAGTGGTCCCATTGATGTCCTGTCATGGCCATTTTCTGGAGGAACGCAGAATCTTTTTGGCCAGTTAATCCTCAGACTTCTCCTTACGATTCTGAGGGTCGATCGTACCTCCTCGCGGGGTGTTTCTACTGAAATGTTTACATACACGCACCACCACTTATTTGTGTGCACGACGATGGTGTGTATTCGCGCTTTCTTTTTTCCTGCAGCAACAGCTTCCTCCAATTGGCTTTGCAGCAGTTGTAACCATGGGTATCTTTTTTTGACGCTCATAGTGATTTGTAGCTTGTTGGACAGACAGATTGTGGGTGGAACAAATTTAACCTCAACATACCACGTTTCTTCTCTTGATTTCAATTAATCTCTATTTTCTGGTATTATCTTCTTACCACTAGCATGAACCAGAAATTCCTTAAACCCTATAATCCTGGGGAAACAGAAGAGCGTATACGACAAACATGGGACAAAAGCGGGTATACCAATCCTGATAACCTTCCAGCAAGGCACAAGGAGCCGTTTTCTATTGTTCTTCCTCCTCCAAATGTTACCGGAAGTCTCCATGCCGGACATGCTTTGACTATTGCTATCGAAGACATCATGGTTCGCTATGCCCGAATGCAGGGCAAAAAAACTCTCTGGCTTCCAGGGACCGATCACGCAGCCATTGCCACCCAATCAAAAGTTGAAAAGGAAATTGAAAAAAAGGAGGGGAAGAAGAGACGCGATTTTACTCGGGAGGAATTTTTGAAAAAAGTGGATGCCTTTGCACAAGAAAGTCACGACACTATTGTGAATCAGGTCAAAAAGATGGGAGCGTCTCTCGACTGGTCGCGCGAAGCATTTACCCTTGATGAAAAGAGAAATCTTGCCGTTCGTACTGCCTTCAAGAAAATGTATGACGATGGGCTCATTTATCGAGGTTATCGTGTTGTGAACTGGGATCCAAAAGGGCAGACTACCATTTCTGATGATGAAATTGTCTACGAAACAAGAAAGGCGAAGCTCTATACGTTTAAATATTCAAAAGATATCCCCATTTCTATTTCTACGACCCGACCTGAGACAAAACTCGGAGATACAGCGATCGCTGTTCACCCTGAGGATCCACGGTATGCAAAGTTTGTTGGAAAAGAGTTTGATGCAATGTTTGCGGGTGAACCGATTCATTTGAAAGTTGTTGCCGACATTGCTGTTGAAAAAGATTTTGGAACAGGGGCTCTCGGAGTGACTCCTGCTCATAGTTCGATTGACTGGGAAATGGCACAGAAACATACTCTTCCATTGAAACCTGTCATCAACGAGTTCGGAAAAATGATCGTTGGAGGAGAGGGAATTAAGGACAAGAAAACTGCTGAGGCTCGTGAGGCTGTTGTAGCGTGGCTCAAAGAAGAGGGGCTTTTGGAGAAAGAAGAAGAGATCGAACAAAATGTTTCAACCGCCGAAAGAACGGGGGCAATTATCGAGCCATTGCCAAAGCTCCAGTGGTTCATTGGAGTCAATACGAAATTTAAGAAAAATGGTGTCGAGACAACTCTCAAGGAGTTAATGATCAAAGCTGTCTCGGGTTCAGGAGATGGAACTTCAAAGGGTCAGATTTCCATTTTGCCTGATCGATTTGAAAAAGTGTATTTTAATTGGATTGAGAATCTCCGCGACTGGTGTATCTCGAGGCAAATTTGGTATGGACATCGAATACCGGTGTGGTACAGAATTATCGATGGAAAGGAGGAGCTCTATTGTGGAATTGACGCGCCAAAAAATGCTGAAAAAGATGGCTGGAGGCAGGATGAAGACTCTCTTGATACATGGTTTTCTTCTGGTCTCTGGACCTTTTCTACCCTTGGCTGGCCTGAAAAAACAAAAGATCTCGAAACATTTCACCCTACCACTATTCTTGAGACTGGTCGGGACATTCTCTTTTTCTGGGTTGCCCGCATGATTCTCATGTCGACATACCTTTTGGATGAAGTTCCATTTAAAACTGTTTATCTCCACGGGCTTGTCCTTGATGGTCAGGGGAGAAAGCTCAGCAAATCTCTCGGAAATTTCATTGACCCTCTCGAAGTCATTGAAAAATATGGTGCTGATGCATACCGGATGGCTCTCATTGTTGGTGTTGGTCCGGGAAGTGATAGTAAAGTTGGAGAGGACAAGATCAAAGCCTACAAAAATTTTGCAAACAAAATATGGAATGCTACTCGCTTTGTTTTGACTGCTCTTGAAGGTGCAGATGCTGCGGCAACTGACCTTTCACAACAGCCGAAACTTATCGAGGCCGACACAGCGCGTATTGCTGAGCTCAGGGCTACTCTTCAGGACATTACCCTCGATATGAATAACTATCGCTACTACCTCGCTGCCGAAAAACTCTATCATTATTTCTGGCATACTTTTGCCGACAGGATTATTGAAGAAAGCAAAGGAGCCCTTGGCCTCAGTGCCGGCCGGGCTGGGGCAGCAGCGACTCCGGTTGACCAAACGACAGAGGATGTCGAAGCGAGACTCTCAGCTCAATGGACGCTTTTCCATATACTCACTCAGACAGTGCGGGCACTTCATCCGTTCATGCCGTACGTGACGGAAGAAATCTGGTCGGAGTTGCCAATTACAAACAAAAAGCTCCTCATGGTGGAGGAGTGGCCCCAGTAGTTTATTTTGGAAGTTGAGAATTGTTTAACTCACTGCTCAGATCGTTTATCCTAGAGTAGGCATCTTTTAGATCTAAATTTAACTTGTCAATTTTTTTGGTCTGTTCAATTGAGTAGAACACATAGCGGATAAGGATGATTCCAAAAATAATAGCGATAAGAAGCATTGCCAGTTCAAGTGTCATGGCGTGTAAATCTTTTTCAATCAAAATATGTGAGATCATAAGAGTCCAAAGTAGAAAAACAATTACTTGAGTGGTGATTACTTTAATATTGAAAAGGTTGTGGCGCGTAATGGAATATGCGATGAACATGAGGAAGACAAGAAAACCAATGGAATCGAAACCTTCGAACCAATGAATAAAAAGGAAAGGAAATATAAAACTATTCAAAGCAACAACTGAAAGTGTAATAAAAGCCCCTACTAAAATATTCCTAAGTTGTTTTCTATCCTCCTCTATTCCTGAAATTCTTAGTGTAAGGTAGATTTTTCCGACAATAAGTCCTGCCATTATGAAATAATAAATTGTATACAGGATTAGACCAAACTGCGGCTTTCCGATAAAGATTAGATCAGAATTCATTTCATGGTAGGTCGTCGTTATGAAGCCTTGTTGTAATGAAGAAACAAAAAAGATTAATCCAGCTGAAAGAATTGAGAATACCTTCCATTTGACAAGCTTTTTTTCAGTTATCGAAAATGTCCAGAGTAAACCAATTGAAATGACTGCAGATCCGAGTGCATATGTTGTCGCTAACCATGATGGAGAGGAAAGCCTATCAGTCATATAATTAGTAAAAGTCCAGATTGCCGCAAGGAAACTCATAAGTGAAAATAACTGGTGACTTAGAGATTTTCTACTATAAGTCAATATGAAAACACCAAGGAATAGATTGAAGAATATGGTTAGGAATAATATTATCTGAGTCATTTGTGTGTAAATAATGCCATTGAAATTGCTAACAGTTTATACTACAGAGATTCTGTGCGTATGCTATAATTATGAGAAGAGAGATTTATGCCTATACCTACTACTATCGATACTATCGGATCAGGAGTAAGGCCTAATTATGGCTCAAAATACCACGATAGAAAAAGAAAATTTTTGAAATATTTTGCGAAAACTACGCAATTTCTAGTAGGTCCATTTGTCTCTGTAATTTTACGTTCTTTTTTTATAGTCAAAATTACTGGAAAAGAAAATTTGAAGGCGGTATCTTCACCATTTATTATCATATCAAACCACATCTCTTTTTTCGATAGCTTTGCTTTTAGGCTCGTCTTGACAGATTTTACTTACTTCCTACCCCTTCGTTTCATGGCTGTCAAAAAATTTAATTCAAAATATCTTAATTTTTTGGCAGAGGTAGGCTTCATTGATGTTCTGTATGCACTTTTCGGAGTTTTTACAATAAAAAGAGGCTTAGGTATCCATAAGAATCTTGAAGAGGCCAGTAGGATCTTGGTTGACGATGGTAATTTGGTTATTTATCCAGAAGGTGAGATATTTACCTCAATAAATAATATTGGTGCATTTAGGATCGGGGCAGCAGTACTCGCTCAAAAAACAGGTGCTTCCGTTTTGCCAGTAGCCATGAAAATTACTGACAAGGGTGCTTTTAGAAAGAGATTTACTATAAATATTGGTAAGGAAATCAAGTTTACTAAGGGACAATCTATTTCTCCACTATCAGTTACGAACGGTTTTAGAGAGGAGATTTTTGAATTGTATAAAAAAATTTAATAAATCCTTGAACAGTCTTTAATTGTATATGTACCTCTTTTGAGGTAGAATTAGGCGTATTATGCATTTTGGAGAACATCTTACAATCGATGGATATGGTGGCTCTTATGCTAAATTAGCAGATAAGGATCATATACTTCATTTTCTAAACAAGCTCTTGTTAGTATCCCAAATGCATGCACTCTCTGTACCTCAAGTTTACTATGCGGAATCTAATGATAAAAAAGATCCAGGTGGTTGGAGTGGATTCGTTATAATACAGGAGAGCCATATCAGCATACACACCTTTCCAGCAAGAGGTTTTCTTAGTGCAGATTTTTATACATGTAAAAATGGTTTGAATGTGGAGGAAATTAAATCTATATTTAAAGATCAGTTTGATCTTGGCGAACTAGAAACTAATTTTATTTTAAGAGGTAAGAAATATCCTAATTCAAATATTTGCTGATATATTACGTTTTATAACATTTATGAATGAGCTATTTCAATACATCAGAGGTTTGAGTGACTCAATCGCGGAAAGTTACAGCCTAGATTTAAATACTTTTTTTGTCATCTACTTACTTTCCTTCATTCCTTTTTATTTTGGTTATTTGTTGATGATATATGGTACAACAAGAAAAATATCGTGGAAAAATTTTCTGGGCCTTAACCTGCGGGTAAAGTTAGCCTGGAATGCACATGTCACCTTAGGACTACTGATCCACCTGATTGGAAGAATTATGCCATACGTATACATCGCTCTTTGGGGAAAAAATTTACCTTGGTGGGTTGCATTGTTTATTTGGATTGTGATAGCAATTTCTGTTGTCTTATTTATTTACAAGTTACTTCCGAATAGAAAATATCTACAACCCAATGATGTCGAAATTAAATGTGCAGATTTTGTTAATGATGAACAGCAAATAAGTCAATTGTGGCAGATATATAATGACACCTTTGTGCCACTTAATATCGTAAGTCCATGCAAACAGAGCTTGGATTTTGATCATTTTGTTGAGGCACTTCACAGTACAAGAGTCAAAAAGTATTTTATATATAAGCAGAATATTGGTTTTATTGGTATAGCTATGGTGACTAATGATTTTAAATACATTCCATGGATAAGCGAGAACTACTTCAAGGACAAGTTTTCTGATGAATACAGTAAGAATCTTATCTATTATTTTGTAGGTTTGGCTGTTAATAAAGATTTTCGTGGAAATAAATACGCACTGGTTTTGTTGGAATATATTATCGATGATTTACCAAGGAACGCTGTATTTGGTTTTGATCATTCTCACAACATAAATCCTATACTTCACCACTTTACCAGAGTCATAAAACATTCCCATCTAATAACCCGTAAACATATAGATAGACAACATTATCATGTGGTTCAATGGAAAAAATAGTTATGATCTATAACATATTATCAATTACGACGTCGTTATTATCATTTTTTCTTGGTATTTACGTTTATCAGAGTGATAGAAATAATAAAATAAATAAAACATTTGTTTTGTTTATTTTAAGTACGATTCTGTGGATTTTCGCTAATTTTATGACTGATATCTCTGTTGCAACAGACTCGATTCTTTTTTGGAGTGAGTTTGCATTAATTGGACCAATACTAATTGCTTATGCTTTTTACCGACTCTCAATATTCTTCCCTAAAACTAAGCCCACTGTTAAGTGGTTGGAGATAGTAATTTTAGCCTTGACCTTGGCATTCTTGGTACTATCATTTACTAAATTTAATATCAGTTCAGTCTACCTTCTTCAAAACGACATACCAGCCATAAAGCCAGGACCACTCTATCCATTTTTCTTAGTGTATTTTGTAGGTTTGTTTTCGTTGGGGATTAAAAATTTATTTAAGGGCTATAAATTATATTCTCACCTTGAGAAGCTTCAGGTTCAGTATCTAACATTGGGACTTATTGTATCAGGTGCTCTTGGCCTTATTGTCGATGTTGTATTACCACTCTTTGGAAATTCAAATTATGTAAATCTCGGACCTTACTTCATTCTCATTTTTATTTTTCTCACGTCATATTCAATTATCAAATTTAAAATGTTTGATATTAAGATTGTGGCTACAGAATTGTTGGTATTTTCACTATGGACATTTGTTCTGGTAAGAATATTGCTTTCCAATAGTACAGAGGATCAGGTAGTGAACGGAGGACTTTTGGCACTACTTATTATTGTTGGAATCTTCCTCATCAAATCCGTCATCAAGGAAGTTACTCAACGCGAAAGGATTGAAAAGCTTGCTGGCGATCTGCAGAAGGCCAATGATCGCCTTACGGAGCTCGATAAGCAGAAATCTGAGTTCGTTTCATTTGCCACCCACCAACTCCGCGCTCCGCTTACCGCCATGAAAGGGTATGCCTCGCTCATTCTCGAGGGAGATCTTGGTGATTTGTCAAAGCAAATCAAGCAAGCCATTGGCCGTATTTATGATTCATCAACGACGCTCACTAACATTGTTGATGATTACCTCAATATATCCCGCATCGAGCTTGGTACCATGAAGTATGCCTTTGAAACGATTGACCTCAAGAATCTCGTTGAAAATGTTATTGGTGAATTGAAGCCGAATATTGAAAAAAGTAAACTCACATTTTCATTCAATGTCGATCCACAAAAAAAATATATGGTCAATATCGACAAGGATAAGTTCAAGCAGATTATTGCAAACCTCATCGACAATTCAATGAAGTATACACCGTCAGGAAGTGTCAATGTTTTTCTTGAGAAGAAAGCAGGTGCCGATGGACAGAAAATAGTATTCTCAGTCAAAGATACAGGAATCGGAATTGCGGAAGGGGTGATGCCAAAGCTTTTCGCGAAGTTTTCTCGAGCAGAAAATGGAACTCGGCAAAATATTCACGGGACTGGTCTCGGACTCTTTGTAGCGAAAGAGATTGTGATGGCTCACAAAGGGAAAATCTGGGCTGAATCAGCAGGTGAAGGCAAAGGTTCGGCGTTTTTCGTGGAGTTGGAGGAGGTTATATAGAAATTGTTTTGTGTATAAAAAACAGCACCCGACGTGTGACGGGTGCTTGTCTGTTGGCGTGTGTGCCTGCGCCTGGCGGATTACATTTTTGTCCAGGGAGGTAGCAATGGGGTGAAGGGTTCACCTGCTGCGATGTCTCCTGGATGTTTGGTGGCGTGATCAAAAAAAGAAGCGAGCCCAACTTTTCGAAACTTCTGGCGTAGGATAGCAATTCTCCTTTTCTTTTCCTCAACTTCTTCATGTGTGAGTGCCATGCCACCAGTAAACGGATTTCTTTCACCATCTCCTGGTTGGCTCATACTGCTCGCAATATAGCACTACTTTGTAAGTTCATCAAGCACAGCTTTGACATCCTCTCCCTCTGCTTTTCCCTTCAATTCTTTCATGATCCCTCCCATAAATTGCCCCATTTTCTTTGGATCAACCGGTCCTTCTTTTTTTAATTTTGCTTCGACTATTTTTTTGATGTCAGCTCGACTCATTGTTTCTGGCAAGAATTTAATAAGAATCTCGAGTTCGGCTTTCTCTTTCTTTGCAAGATCTTTTCGTCCTCCTTTTTCAAACTGTTCAATGGAATCCTTTCTCTGCTTAACTGCTTTTTTAATGAGCGTTATAACATCCTCATCTTTCAAAAGGGGAGCCGCACTCTTCCTCGCGATAAGTTCATTTGAAAAGGCTGCTTGAAGACCTCGGAGGACCTCGAGTCGAAGTTCCTCATGAGCTCGCATCGCATCTTTTATTTGTTCTTTGATTGTTTCGTGAAGTGTCATGTGATTATTTTATTGCTATAATGCCTACATACTACCATATATGGAAACTCTTCTCATTATCATCATTGTTCTCCTTGTCATCGCCGTTATCGTCATGGTGGTGGCTTTTATGCGCCGTGGATCTGCCGTTCCTGAGGTTCCAAAAGACGACACTGGTTTCAAACTCATCCTCGAACAATTAAACGAAATCAATAGGACAGTCGATGCTAAGATTGGCGAGAGTTCAAGACACATGCGTGAATCGATGCAGGTGCAGTTTTCTGAATCATCAAAGCTCATTCGTGATGTCACACAAGGACTTACCAAACTTGATGAAACAAACCGTCAGGTGGTTTCATTTGCTGACCAACTGCAGAATCTTCAGGACATTTTGAAAAACCCAAAGCAAAGGGGAATTCTTGGCGAATACTACCTTGAAACTCTGCTCAAAAATGTGCTTGCACCAGGCCAGTACAAAATGCAGTATGCATTTGAAAATGGAGAAATAGTGGACGCGGCCGTTTTTGTAAAGGATAAAATCATACCAATCGACTCAAAATTTTCCCTCGAAAATTACAACAAACTTTCTGAAGAAAGAAATCCTGCAGAAAAGGAAAAACTTGAGAAAATTTTTGTAAATGATCTCAAGCTGCGAATCCAGGAGACTTCAAAATACGTGCGTCCGAATGAAGGCACTATGGATTTCGCATTCATGTTCATTCCTCACGAAGCTATTTACTATGATCTTTTGGTCAATAAAATAGGGGCAATTACTGAGGAAACTGACAATCTCATCCAGAGAGCAGCAAGTAAGTACAAGGTCATTATCGTTTCTCCAACGTCGTTTTTGGCATACCTCCAAACCGTTTTACAGGGCCTCAAGGCGCTCCAGATTGAGGAGACGGCAAAAGACATCATAAAGAGGGTAGAAGAGCTAGGAATTCATTTAAAAAAGTATGAAGACTACCACCAAAAGCTCGGTGCATCACTTGGAACCGTAGTCAATCATTACAATAATTCAGGTAAGGAATTAAAGAAGGTAGATAAGGATGTTTTGAGGATTACAGGCGAATCTCCCGCTCTCGAATCAGCCCTTATTGACCGTCCAGACGAGATAGTGTAGTATAGTGGGACTATGG
>CAYQFS010000006.1:0-21869 GCA_964416985.1 uncultured Candidatus Saccharibacteria bacterium
AGTAAGCTATTATAATTTTTTGACGCATCCGTACCTCCTTCCTTATTGAAGGATAAACGTGCAGGATCTGTATTTGAAGCCTTGAGTATTGACCATGTTCCACTGCCATTATTTGCACCTCCCTTTGCAATTATATATTTTGTCGAATTTGAATCCGGATTTATCCAAAATGCAACCGTCATACCTCCACTACCTTGGTTCTGAATATCGGTCAATGAAGCTGTTGACCCTGCATTTATGGCGTCATCAAAACCATCAAACTTCGCTGCCTGGCCAATTTTTCCATCGGTGTAGAACGTTGAGGTGGCAATATTAACAAGATTTCCAGTATTTCCATTCCCCGACTTGTCGAGAGCTACTCCATTTGCCATATCCTTTCCATCAAATGTCCAGTATCCGACTAGACCGCAAGAAAGTCCTGTTGAACATGATGTATTTGTAACCTTTGCGGATGTTGCTTGTTTAGCAGCACCGAGGTTATAGAGTTGCTTAACTTCGGTAGCAGAGAGGGCACGGTTATAGATGCGGACGTCGTCTAATTTACCTTTATATATGTTAGAAGAATTATTTTTGCCAACTCTTACACTAAGCGAGTTTGACATACTTGAAAATGCACCCCCAGAACTCACATCAGTAGTCGATACCAATGCACCATCAATATACATAAGAATGGTACCCGAAGGACCTCCTGAAAGAGTGGCTGTTACGTGGTGCCATTTATCATCATTATACGAGCCAACTGTATTCCTTTGATTCCATCTGGCGCCACCAGCTTCTTGGGTAACAAAAGAAATTTTTCCAGTATACGTACCCGGACCGAAAGCAAACATTGCCCACCCTGCCCCAGTTGCAACTGATGCAATCTTACTTACTGCAACCTGGTTTTGATCTACCCCAATACCATTATAATTAAACCAAAAAGATACTGACATCTCTGATAGATTATCCGCAAAGTTACCCATATCTACGTAATCATCCACCCCATCAAAATTTCCTGCTTGACCTATCTTTCCCGGAACATAGAAGGTGGAGCTTGCAATGTTTGCAAAAGTGCCTGTATTACTTAGACCAGATTTATCAAGCAAAACCCCATTTACTACATCTTTCCCATCAAACGTCCAGTAGCCAGCGAGGCCACAGGAGAGACCGGTTGAACAAGAAGTATTCGTAACTTTTGATGAGACAGCTTGTTTGCTTCCACCAAGAGCGTAGAGTTGTTGGACTTCGACGGCAGAGAGAGCGCGGTTATAGATACGGACATCGTCGATGAGCCCGGGGAAGAAATCAGAGTCCTGGTCATCACCAATGTGAAGATTTTTGCTGTTTTGAATAGTGCCATTCAATGTTGCAGATAAACAAGTAAGTGATTTTGAAGCTCCGTCAACGTATATCTTGAATGAACCAGCGACAGATCCACCACTATAGGTGGCGACGATATGCTGCCAACGACCAAGAACAATAACGTTACCGGTCCTACAATACATACGATTATTGCCGGAGTAATTGCTGATCAAATCAAGGATAACAGCATTACCAGCACCAAAGCCATTTGAATCAGTAACGTCGGTGATAAATAAAGAATACCCTCTGTAATTGGTCGCTGTGTCATACCTTCCCATAACAGCATCGGGGGTAGTTTCGGACGATCTTTTTATCCAGGCGGAAATAGTAAAAGAATCTGTTCTTTCGAAATTAAAAGCGGTTGCAGACAAATTCACATAATCATCCACCCCATCAAAATTTCCTGCTTGACCTATCTTTCCCGGAGCATAGAAGGTGGAGCTTGCAATGTTGATGGTATTTCCATTGTTACCATTCCCTGACTTGTCGATCGCTACTCCATTTATCATATCCTTGCCATCAAGAGTCCAGTAGCCAATAAGTCCCCGATTGAGCGAGGCGTTTGATGATGCCTTGTCGGCAGTGATGGCGTGCACAGATACAGGTGCAGCACTAAATAGAATGCCGGCAAAGAGTATATAGACTGTTAGGATGCTGTATCTATTCATGATATCTCTATATTTTACCACACTATCTTCCAATCACTCGCTGGAAACCATTCACAATCCTCCGGGTGATATACGACAAAATATCCTTGATCGTTTCGCTGAACGACATTGTAGCCGGAGCAGAGAAAGTATCTTCAGGCATATCTTCGGGCAAGGGTACAAATTCTCCTGCAGTCTTGCGTGATGTTACGTTGTAGGGACTCACGGTCTTTGAGCCACTCAATGAAGGAATGAAGCGAGAAATGAAGGAAGGTTGTGTAGCAGGTGCAGGCGTATTGGGAGTTGTTGCGCGGGGAATTTCTGGAACATCTGGCGCTACTGGCCTTTGATCAATCGGAATATATGCAGGAATTACCGGCAAAGAATTTGGTGTCGTGGAAGTCGCGGGCACGATTGGTGTCGTAGGTGGAAGAGGTGTAGGTGAAGAGATGATAGTTGGAACAATAGAGATCGGCGTCACTGGCTGACCACTATAGTATTCATACGGACCAATATCCCACTTTGATCCTTGTGGACGAGGTGTGCCAGCATTATCAAGAGCAAAATTATACCAAGGAAAATTGCTCCGGACAGAAGAAAGATACGATGATATATCAGCACCGGCATCCACTGCAATACTCCCTGACTTGAGATGATAATCTTCAGAAAAATTACTTGTTCCCGCTGGCCAGATTGAAACCATACCGTCAGAAATAGTGGAGATTGCTGGAGTGAAGGTGACCGCCGTCCGAAAATTTCCTGCAAAGATGCCATTTGAAACTGCAGTGACGGTACGCGATGAAGCATCAAAAGAGAATCTCAACACATCCCCCACTTTTGCAACAGTAGAATAGGTAGAATCGAGATATATTTTGCTGACATTGTTGAGTGACGGAAGTTTTTGATTGTCAATAATCTCTGCTCTCATTCGAGGCGAGCTTACAAAGAGTGTCGAACGATCGAGAGGTGTTCCGTAGTCAGGCATGATATTTGAAATATCCGATCCAAGATTAGCATTGAGCCCGATATTGTTTTTTATGACACCATTTTTGAAATAGCCGGATGCGAGAAGTGTTCCCTTACCCTCGATGATATTATTGGCGATGAGTCCCCCATTGCACGAGCCCCAACAGGACACTCCTGAACCCAAGAGAAGATTGTTGATGATAGTAAAATTGGTTCCATTTTCAAATGTCATAGCGGCGTTGGAGTTTATCACGACATTTCCAGCTACAAGCACATTACTTGAACCCTGATAGACAGAAATACCATTTGAATGGTCTCCCAGATTATCCTCCACTGTGTTGCCAATAATCGCCGTATTTGAACAACCAGAGCAATAGATCGGTGTTCTTCCACTATTTCTGATGGTATTGTTTTTTACCACCACCCCGACGCCGCCAAACTGGATTCCTCGTGAACTTCCTCCGTTGTCATGAATATTGTTATTTTCAATGCGAACGTCTCTGTTATTCAACGTCATGATCCATGAACAATTGGAGGATCTTCCCATGGTTATCTCGTTGTCACGTATGATCATACCAGGAGAAACCGATGATCCGACACCCACAATTGCGGAACCATCGCAGTACGCTTCCCCCGATTGCTTTTGAACTTTGAAACCTTCAACAGTGACGTACTCCGGATACCAGATAGAGACACCTCCACTGCGCACCGAGTAAGTGACGTTACCTCCTGACGCCAAGTTTGCGTTGTTGAGAGGCCAGACAATGAGTTTATAGGTGCCGTCTGGTTGGGCCGTTTCATCAAGATAATATTCCCCCGGCTTACTCAAGACTCCCGGATTGAGAAGGTTGGCCACAGCATAGAGCATCGTCCTGTCGGTGTACGGACTCATCGGAGAAAAGGTGATGGTATTTGTCGATGAATTGAAAGAGAGAATCTTTGTCGAAGCGATCTCATTTCCCGCAACCCATAGATACAGATATTTACCAACCAGCTCGGAGCCAAACGAAGCGAAGCGACTATCGGTAAGTGATGTGGAGGTCACCGCTTGAGGAGGCACTTGAGCGAAGCCACTGAGAACTTGGTAATACGGATTTTGAGCATCCGGATATTCAGACACGGTCAGAGGTCGATCATCCTGATGAATATTCATTGTCGAAGCAAGAGAAGTCAGATGCACCGGCTTTCTTATGTATGCATAATAGAGATTGTTGTATTGAGGAGTATTGCCACAGGCCGCCGACGTACATTGCTTCCAGCCAGTGATAGGTTCTGAACCATCAATGATAGCTTTGGTTCCCGACGAACCCGGCCAGGAATTTCCTGACAATGTCACTGGATTGCCTGCTGTTCCTTTGACTTGAACATTGGGACCACCACACTGATCAGAACCGAGACAGATACTCCCACGATATAAAACTCCTCCCTTAAACTTGATGGTGGTCCCTGCAGGAATGGTTTTGATCGAATTGGGTACACCCACGGCATTTTTATCCCCTGGAGAATGCTTCCATGCAGTCGCAGGTGAAGTTCCCGCGCGCGAATCATCTCCCCCCTCAAAATCAACATAGTAGGTGCCACTATTTACCACTACTTCTGGAGGAGTCGGAGGGGCAGGAGGAGTTGTGTCTGGGTTCAGAGAAGGTGGCGGAGTGTTTGTATCAATGGGGGGATTTGCCGGAGGGTTAGAGGGAGAATTATTTTCAGGCGGGTTTCCGCCACCAAGCGCGTAGAGTTCACCAACCTGTGTTGCATTCAACGACTGTGAATATATTCTCACATCATCAATATCTCCCTTCCAAGGACGTACACTGGCATCAGATCCGATCTTCAAAGGCCCTGTATCCTGCTTGAGTGAGCCAAAATTTGCTGCTGAAGCAGTACCGTTCAGTACCCCATTTATATAGAGTGAAATAGTATCGGATCCATTGTATGTTCCGACCACGTGATACCACGTATTCCCTTGCGGAGTCACCGCGGGAGGACTGTAGGGAGTCGTTGATAGCAAACTCGTGCCATTTGATATGCGGAATATGAGATTACCATTCGACGTTGCAGTCAAAATATAATGCTCCTGACTGGCGTCGAGATTTGCAGTTCCTTTGTTTACGATAGTCGCTGTGCCGGTAGTGGTGACGCTCGGACGGATCCAAGCACTCACGCTAAATGCTCCGGTAATATTCAACGAATCGTTTGAAGGAATAGAAACATGCGATGCCACGACTCCAGGAAACACGAGCGACTGCCCGATCTTGCCGGTTCCTGATGTAACATCTCCTGATATCGTGCCGTTATTACCACGACCACTTGCATCAGCACCCGTGCCGTCATCGAAGGTGTAGTGGGCAACGAGGTTTGAGTTGAAGTCAGCAACAGAGGCGGTCTGAGGTGATTTTGGCGTAAGAGTGACCGTATTGAATGATGGATCACCGAGCAAAAAGAGAGCAATGAGGAGAATGGTGACTACAAGAAGGATATAAGTAGTATTCTTCTTCCAATTATTCATGGGTATATTTTACCATATTACCTGCCTATAATTCGATGGAATCCATTCACAATTCTCGCTGCGATATATGAGAAAATCGTCCTAACTGTTTCAGTAAGAGAACTCTCTGCTCGAGTTATTACATCTTCTTCTGATGCATCTGGAATAGGTACGAATTCTCCTGGAGTTTTGTTTGATGTGACGGTGTATGGACTTACCTTTTTTGAAGTAGAAAAAGATGGGATGAAACGAGAGATGAAGGAAGGTTGTGGTGTAGCTGGGATGTTTGGGGTTGGAACAGCAGGAATAACGTTTGGTGGAGGAATATTTATTGGAAGAGGAACTATTTCGAGTGTGAGTGGATCAACATCAGGTTGGGGCGTTGTGGAGAGTGTTTCGAAAGTACCGTCAATCGATGTGCTTGTATTTCCGGCGGCATCAGCTGAAGCAATTTTGTAATGATAGATTTTCTTTGGAGTAAGTCCGGTTAGAGTTCTCGTGTGAGTTGTCGACAAAGTAACAATTGAAGAGACTGTTCCGTACGAGGAGGTCAAACCGTAACGAACATCAGTTGTTGCTGGTTCGTTGGTTGTCCAAGAGATAGTCGCACTGTTTGTCGTAATATTTGAGGCAGCAATTGAAATAAGTGACGGAGGAGTGGTGTCGGTTTGTACAGAAATAGGCAGAGAACATTGTGCTGTCGTACCACCATTTGTTCCGTTACACGACCATAAATTGTTTGCTGCTGTATTGGTCACATCAACAAAGGTTCCAGCTAAACATTGATTGACCACTGTTGAACACATGCCATTGAGAGGAGTGATTACGACAGCACCTTTTCTCAAAATAATAACTGAATCAATATTCACCGCAGCTTCCCTTCCTCGGATAAAAAGAGTGTGCATACCATCTGTATCGAACTTAAATAGTTTCACTGGATTATTTCCATGTGTATCACTTCCAAATGTTACGACGCGTTCTTCGAAACCGCCGGTGGTATAGAGGTGCCAGGTTGAATTTGCCTCGGTTGGCTCTTCATCCATACTTACATAAAGTGAGTTGTTTGATTCGGAAGGAGCATTTACTTTCATGATCACGAGATAGTCCCCAGCCGGTGCACTGAAAGTATAGGTAAGTTTTCCTCCAGTTGAAACAGAATTTGCTTGAGGATTTTGATAAATAGATGTGCTGTCTGTTATGAAGCCAACGCGCTGTGCAGCTGGCAATGATTCTGGTTCAAATGAAGCAACGACTGTACCTGCTCGTTCAAAGTTGGCAGTTGCATATTTTGCAGATGACATTGTGACACTACAAGTAGCTGCAGTACCGGTACATGATCCTCCCCACCCCGTAAACGCAGATCCTTCAGAAGCTACCGCACTAAGTACCACTGTACTACCTGCAGTAAATGCTTCTGAACAATCCTTTCCGCAACCAATACCTGCTGGGCTACTGCTAATACCTCCCGTCCCGGCACCTGTTTTTGAAACACCGAGCACGTACTGACTCTGCACTGATACACCTTGAGCAAGAGCAGCTACTTCGGCAGCTGAAAGAGCACGATTGTAAATACGGATATTATCCATACTACCCGTGAAGAAGCCGGCATTTGGAAACACATAGCTACCGTTATTATTACCGGCATCTCCATCGCCATCAGGATCGTGATATTGATTGATACAGTTTCCTGTTGCAGAAGCATCGTTGCGTGCAACATTGTGCTTCATGGCGCCGATCGCGAGATACCCTCCAAGAGAAAACTTTGAAATGCCAGTCATCGGGACATCACCAAATAGCGCACCATTGTAGTATCCTCTGATGCGTGATCCATCCCACGTGATCGTGTAGAGATTCCACGAACCTTGTGAAGACGTTCCTCCGGGCAGTGCAAAAATATCGCGTTCAACACCATTGTCGTCGTTCATAGTGAGCTGGTATTGAGCCATATTCAATCCATCTCTTCCAATCACCCAGGTATCCGCTACTCCAGCAGTAAATGCGTCGAGAAGCTTGCTGTTGTTATATTCAAATTCAGTTGGCTTGACCCAGAGGGAAATTGTTCCGCGGGACAAATTATCGATCGAGGATTTCTTTTGAACAGCAAGATAATCACTCGCCATACGACAAGTACCAAGACTGGTAAATACTGCAGCCGTTGCTGACCCCGCGCCAGGTCCGGAAGCGGGACATTGATCCTTGGTCACTCCACCAAGAACTAGATTACGCTGACAGTCCGCAGCGTTGCTATTGCCCGACTTGTCGGCAAATACATTTCCTGCAAAACTATCTCCTTCGAAGTCAAGGTTAAGAACCAGGCCGGCCCCTGGTGCAAGATCTGGCTCCGGTTGAGGATCCGGATTCTCAGAAAGCAACGGCGCAAGTCCTGACTCAGGATACTCAAATGCTCCAATATCCCATGCACCTCCGGCACCGCGAGGATTTCCCATAACATCTTGATTGATGCCGGGCACATTCAAGAAGGACAAATTGACGCCTTTGTTGCGGGCGACAGTATCACTGGCGGTCGGACGATAATCATAGGCTTCGGCATTCACCATCGAAGGAACGGTGCCACTATTATGCTTGTACTTCGTAGCCGCGTTGTAGGCTTCGGCGTTCGGGTAACTGCCCAGAACACCGAACGTAGTGACCGCGCTTGCCGCAGTTTTGGTGATGACATTATAGTCAAAAATCGTATTATCCTCAGAGTTGTGCCAACAGCAACCAACTGATCCTGCAGGTGAATTGCCGGGAATACCGAACGCAGTACCACCAAATCCTGATTTGCTGATGTTATAGAAAATATTATTCTCAACTCGCAGATTGACTATGTAAGCATTTTGAAGCCAATCACGCTTTGCAAAAGTAAAAGCGTTCGGTTGACCAAAATCTGCAAAGGTGTTGTTGACAATAAGCCAATCTTTCCAGTTACTTGCAACCTTGGTATTCCATGGCTGCTGGTTTCCATACCACACAAGCTCAATCGGGTTTGGCAAAAGGCGTGTGTCAGTGCGTGAATAGAAAAGATTGTTGTAAATCTGGATACCAGTATAGTCATCAGCATATCCTTGTATACGCAAGATACTATTTCCCCAAAGTCCAGCAAAGATGTTAGCGTAAATACGCTGGTAATTTCCTGTCGACTGAATACCGTCCGGGTGGCCACGCACGAAGCGGTTATCGCGCATATAGTTGTGATGGAATGTTAGTCCTTGCGCCACCTCGAGTCCGTCATCACCTACACGTTCGATGAGTGTATGATGGACCACCATGACATCCCAGTGTCCAATGGCATTTTGCGTTTGGTAGACAGCATCATTACCCACATCATGTATCCATGAGTATGCAACTTCTATATTTTCAAAACCCATGCCGTCTGATGGATTGAAACGGAAACCATAGACTTCATCATCCGAGGTAGTCACTTCGATCCATTTGACCTTGAATCCATTCAGTCCTCCTGATCCCATATTAAAGCCGTAAGTGTTGAGGAGTTTGCCGTCAACGCGGAGGTTTATATTATTTTTTACCAGAGGAACATTGAAAGTGTTGTCACCAATGTTCGATTCATACCCTTCATTTTTTGCTCCATCGATAGTGATCCAATCAGCATCGTTCATGCTAAATCCGCTCACGGTGACCATGTCATTATGTCCCGCTTCTTGGCTGACCTTGATACGAATTGGCTGTGATTGTGTTCCCTTTTTTAGTGGCTTTACGTATTCAGGATAAATACCTCCCGAAACCCAAATCGTGTCTCCTGGGTCAATAAGGTTCCACTTGATTGCTTCAAATGTCTTGTATGCATCCGCCCATGAAGTTCCATTGTTTGCGCCCGTGGCATCCATATCAACATACCAATCTGGTCCTCCTGCTACAGGATTCGCCGGTGGATTTGCTGGCGGATTCGGATTGCTCGGTGGGTTGGAAGGATTGCTTGGATTTGAATTGTCCCCCGAAGGAGCTGGTGGTGGCGGAGCCGCAACTCCACCTCCTTCAGTAAAGAGTTGCCCCACCTCATCAGGTGTAAGTGCTCGGTCATAGATACGCACGTCATCGAGCTGGCCACCAAAAAACGAACTCGAGCTCAGACCATTTCCCATTCGGAGTACTCCTCCTTGCGTACTCTTGATTTCTGATGCTGTACCTCCTTGCACGCCATCTTTGTAGATAGTCTGGGTGTTGCCATTATTTATAAAAACAATATGGTGCCATGAGTTATCGTACACAGAACCAACTGTCGCCGAACCTGAAGAATCTCCGTCGACCGTACAACGTATAGATGTGCCATCACGTCCACATGCCCTATATATACCAAATGACACCGGTGCACCGCTCGTCTGTGGCGCCTTTATCCAGAATGAATATGAAAATTGATCTGATGAAGCAACGTTGACGCTCGCACCCGAACTCACCACATCGTCCACTCCATCAAATTGCAAGGCACCACTCCCCACTTTTCCAGCAACCGGTGTTGGTCCTCCTATTAGAGTTCCGTTGTTCGAACCTGCCGAGTCTGCCGCGGTTCCATCATCGAAGGTATAGTGGGCTATGAGACCTGAACCCGCTCCTGAGACTGCAGCAATCTGCGATGAAGGTGATGGTGAAAAAGTAACTTTCTGAAACGAAGAATCTCCCACAAGAAAAAGGGCGATGAGAAGAATGGCAATCACCAGAACTACGTACGTGACATTCTTTCTAATGCTAGGCATGAACATATTTTATCATACTATTTCCCAAAGATTCTCAAAAATCCGTTAGAAATGCGTGAAATAATGTAGGAGAAAATGGATCTCACTTGTTCAGTAAATGACTGTCTCGGTGTAGTCAATATTTCTTCTGGAGTTACTTCAGGGAGAGGTACAAATGGTCCGCCTGGTGTTTTTGGTTTTGTCACATTTGAAGGAGTTGTGAGAGTTCTCGTTGGTGAGGTGAATGAAGGGATGAAGCGGGAGATGGAGGAAGGGATTGGGGTTGGTGGAGTGATTGAAGGGATTGAAGGATTTACTTGCGGAGCAGGAAGTGTATGTGGAGTGGTAGGAAGTATTGATTGAACTATAATTTGATCAGGGACAGTAACCGGAACAACGGACATTTGTGGAGTCTGCGTAATCGTCGAGTCAGGTTCAATATGTGAAACTGCCTCGGAGTTACTAAGGCAATTCGGCATCTTTCCTTGCTCATAACAGACTTGTGCGGGTATTTTATTTACATATCCGGACACATCAGGACCGATTGGAGGAAATGGGACTGAACCAAACCATAATGGTTTACTAGAAAGATATAAGGAGAGAGGAATGGTGTGATCAGTACTATTCGGCGCCCACATGACAGATTGTGTGACACAATCATAATTGCCGTGTCGTACTAATGTTGTCACAACACGTGGATCATAAGGTCCCCATCCTGCAGATTCACCTGAAGGACCATACAACCCGAGTCGATATATACCTGTACCGCTCGACTCGTACGTCCCCGAACACTTGCCAGGATACTGACCAAGAACATTGCCGATAATATTTTCATAATAATTATGAGCTTCTACATCAACAGCATACAGTGCCTGTGTCGCACCGGTCGCAGTTCGTGTTATATAATTTCGCAAACTAGTGTTATGGCTACTACTTCCCCATGTATTATCATGAGATAATTTTGAAAACACATTACCTTCCCATAGATTCATAAATGGATGCGAACCATGAGTACTGACGTCTTCGCTCAACCACTGGGGACTTTCGCTCGTATAGACATCCTTTGTAAAGTTATAGCCAAACACATTACCACTTCCACCACCTTCATAAATCAAAGAGTGCCGTGCCCGTTGGATAATATTATTTTCTACTAAGTTACCTGAGTTTGGTCCAAAAAAGAATATCCCGTATCCGGCACCACTATCATGATTATATGCATCATTAAAATAAGCGTCGCGGATTTCACTTTGATAAGAATATTGCATACGCACATGTGTTCCTCGTGCCATGTAACTTTTGACATTCTTAACCCAGCATCCTGCGCAATATGATAGCTGTATACTATCTGTACTGCCGCCACTCGGCGTCATTTGTTGTATATATAAATCTTCAATCCCTACTCCCTCAACAAAACCATCTATTACCTGAATTTGGGGAGCAGTATCAAACGTATAATAGAGTGGGTTCTCAAGCGTCAATGTATTTCCACTCTTGCCGATAATCTTAACAACTTGAGACATTGTTCTGTCGGAAGATACACCACACCACGAACAAACGCCACTGGAAGCCCCTCGATATCCGTAATTAAAAACGAGATCCGACTTATTCAATTGGGTAATGATCGCATAATATCCAATCACTGATACTGGATCTCCATACAAACTAAATGAACCATCATCTAACATGACGGTGCGTGATCCTTTGACGGCCGGAGAAATAAGTGTCTTATTCCATACACCCCACTTATTCTTACTCGTAGCAACAAAACCAGAACCATAGTTTAATATCTTTGTTTTTTCTGGCCCATCACCACGAAGAACCACTCCCTTGCCAGAAATAGTAAGGGATGAGGTCGTCTTGTACGTACCGGCTGGAATATATACGACTTGATTTTGTGGACAAGCATCAATCGCACGTTGAATTGCAGAGGTATCATTTGCAATTCCATCACCTTTTGCGTTATATGGTGCATCTTTAACATGTGCACAAATTTGAGTTCTCCGTGGTACACCACCAGGAATTCCCGCTTTCAAGGTGATCATGCGATCGGATAATACAAGTTGCTGTGTTTGTTCGACAGCTACCGGTACCTGAGAATCGGTAGTGGGCACTATCGATTGACCTACATCTGGTTGTGACGGAGTAGTATTTTGCGGAGCAGAAATACTCTGTGGGGGCGTAGGAGTTGGTGTAGGAGAAATGTGCACCTCGGTTACTTGTTGTCCCAATGAGTAGAGAGACTGAATCTCTGCCAAAGAAAGATTTCTGTTGTAGACACGAAAATCATCGACAAGTCCATTATAACTACCAGAACCAACAATGAACTTGTTGCCAGCCATAGGAATTCCTGCATCCTGAGCCAAATTTCCTATCTGATTACCATTAGCGAAAAAGGTAATCTTACCAGCACCATCTCTCGTGATAACTATATGCGTCCATGTACCCACAACAACACCGGAGACGAAAGCGTATGCTCCTTCGTTATTATTTGTAAAAATATATTTACCTGTATCAGAAAAACGCATGAAAGCATGCCCAGTATCATTACTAAATAATTTCCCTGTACCGTAAAGCCCATAGTCTTTAGGGTATATCCAGGCTGACACAGTAAACGCTCCTGTACCAATAAGATCTTTCCCAACAAAAACACTCTGTTCCTTACTTGCATCAAATTGAACTGCTTGCCCTATTTTTCCAGCAGTATATGTAGGAGCTCCGCTAGAGACTAGGCTATTAGATCCTGCTGAATCATTGGCATTTCCATCAAACGTATAATGAGCGACGAGGTTTGAGTTAAAGTCAGCAACGGAGGCAGTTTGGGGTGAGGTTGGAGAAAAAGTTTGTGGAGAAAATGATTCATCTCCGAGAAGAAAAAGTGCGATGAGAAAAATAACAATCACTAGAAGTGCGTAAACAACATTCTTCTTCATGCTATTCATGAGTATATTTTATCACATCATCTACCAGCGTTATAAAGCTGCTGGACTTCCGTCGCCGAAAGAGCACGGTTGTAGATACGGACGTCGTCGAGGGAGCCATTCAAATAACTTGACCCGCCTTTACCCAACTTAATCGCAGAAGCAGTAACGGAAGTATTTGTCGTGATGACGACATGATGCCATCGTGTATCGGTAATGGGGTAACGTATTATTACTTGTTTTAAGGATACATCGTCGGCATAAATAGTTGTAGCCCCATTGTTTGAAAGTAAGGCAACCTCCGGTTGTGACGGTGAAGATGCGGTTGTCCCATACGCACTCGCATATTTCCAAGCGGCGGAGACTGAAGGAACGGCATCTGCAACCGATGAGTTGTCATCATTACGAAACGAGAGAAGACCTCCAACGCCACTTGACGTATATATCCAGCCACTGACTTTATATTGAGTACTACCTGACACAGATACAGATTGATTACTTCCTCTATAGCCTGAAGGACTGACGATTTTCCACGAAAATGTACCTTGATGAGCCTGTTCTGATGAACGAGCCTGAGAAGTTGGGGCAGCAAAACCAAATTGTGACCACGTACTATTTGCTTCCATGTCCCCATTTGTGACTTTTTCACTTCCATACAACGTCTTTACAACGCCATCGACATATACTGTCGGACTAACCATCCCCTCAGGAATAGCATTATCAGTTATATATTGATCAGCATTAAGCTCGATACCTCCATTTGCTTGATTATTTGATTTGACCCAATATGAGATGGTCTGCACACTTCCCGCACTACCTCCCACACTCACATAATCATCCACCCCATCAAACTTAGCTCCCTGCCCAATTTTCCCATCAGTGTAAAAAGTGGATGTTGCTATATTTGTGAGATTCCCTTTGTTCCCATTCCCCGACTTGTCCAGAGCTACCCCATTTGCCATATCTTTACCATCAAATGTCCAGTAACCAACAAGACCACACGAGAGGCCGCTCGTGCAGGAAGTGGTCGTGATCTTTGATGAAACGGCTTGCTTGCTTGCACCGAGAGCGTAGAGTTGCTGGACTTCGGTCGCAGAAAGTGCTCGGTTATAGATGTGGAAGTCATCAATACTTCCTAAAAATACTCGTGAAGAAGGGAGACATACGGTGGTAGACACTTCCGCACTAATACATGCCGTTGCCGCTTGAGTAGTTCCTCGAGCAGTGGCTGCGTTTGATCCTGCTAGTACTCCATTAATATATATCTTTTCACCGCCACCAGAGATATCCATAATTGCAACAAAATGATACCAGGTATTGGCATTCCAAGTTGATTGTGAAGTACAAGCAGCATTATCACCTGACCCATTGTATACTAGAATACAAAGCTTTCCCCCCGAAACACCACTCACGCTAGAAGAGCAGTTCGTCCCTGCGGCAGCTCGAGCAATACAGATGCGTACATCGTTGGTGGATGCACCATCTGCAAGAGTGAAAAAATAGTAAGGACTCGACAAACTGCTTGTGATTGTTGATTTTGGCTTGAACCATCCAGACATTGTGAAGCTACCAAGTCCTACATCATTAGCGACGGCACTCACATTGACGTGATCATCACTTCCGTCGAGTTTAACGCCTTGCCCTATCTTTCCTTCGGTATAAAACGTTGAGGTAGCGATATTCACAAAATTACCAGTGTTGCCTAGACCAGATTTATCAAGCAAAACCCCATTTACTACATCTTTGCCATCGAATGTCCAGTACGCCTTCAGACCACAGGAGAGACCACTCGAACATGAGGTATTGGTAACTTTTGATGAGACAGCTTGTTTGCTTCCACCGAGAGCGTAGAGTTGTTGGACTTCGGCGGCAGTTAAAGCACGATTATACAAACGAACATCATCCATGAGTCCTCCATAAAACTGCCCATCATAGACATCACGTGCAATATGTAAAGGCACAGTCGAATCATCGATTCGAGATCCTGTTCCAGCTTGAGTCAGGTTCGTTGAGTCTACCCCATCGATATAAAATTTTGCTCCAGCTCCATTCAAGTTTCCATCCCACGAAAACACAACGTGTTTCCACTTGTTTGTAGTTATCGGCACAGATGTCCTAACAGTCATTCCACCATTTCCTCCAGTAGTATAGACGGTCATCCCAAGGTATCCCGTATTACTGCATCCAAGCAACCATCCGTGAGTGAAATATTGTTTTTCAATAATCGCGGCATTTCCACTTCCACAACTTGCAAATGACGACGTATTGAGCCAAAAAGAGACACTCATGGCTGTCATGTTATTTGTAAGAGATGTCTGACCAATTTCGATAAAGTCATTCGAACCATCAAATTTTAACCCCTGACCAATCTTCCCTTCGCCATAGAATGTCGAAGTTGCAATATTATATATAAGACCAGTGTGGCCATTCCCCGATTTGTCCAGAGCGACCCCATTTGGCATATCCTTCCCATCAAATGTCCAGTAGCCAATAAGGCCACGGTTAAGCGAAGCATTTGAAGATGCTTTGCCAGCTATTGCGGCTTTTACGTTATGAGGCACCGCAATACATACAACAGCTAGTATGATGCAAAAAAATGTTGAGGTGAGATTTTGTTTCATTCTTTTCCTTAATTTTATCATACTATTTTCCAATTACACGATAGAACCCATTCACGATCCTCGCAGCAATGTATGAGAAGATTGTCTTGACTGTTTCAGTGAGAGAACTCTCTGCTCGAGTTATTACATCTTCTTCTGATGCATCTGGAATTGGAACAAATTCTCCTGGGGTTTTGTTTGAAGTAACAGTGTATGGACTTGTTTTCTTTGAACTACCGAGTGATGGGATAAAGCGGGAGATGAAGGATGGGGTTGGGGTTGTAGGTGTTGGAGTAACTTGTGGAGTAGGAATCGGTTTTTGGACAACCACATCGAGCGCAACAGGTTTTTCAACCAAAAGATCCGCCTCAGCTTTTTTAGGCAATGAGCATGCTTGGGTGGTTACAGGAACACCACCTGTACAGCCCGCAGGACTGCTCGTAAGAATAGTTCGAGACTGGACATTGTTGCTGCACATTCCCCAGGCAGAATAGGTAAATGAAGTACAGGCATTTGGTGCGGGTGGAATCGAAGGTTCTGGAGGCGCAATATCGCTGTTCGAGAGAATCGCTTGATATCGAAGCTGGGCAGGGATTTGTTGTGCATATCCCGAAACATCAGGACCTATCGGAGGAAACGCAGTACCACCCCACGTATTCCACCATGAAGGTTGTCCCCTCAAATACAGAGATACCGGGAGGGAGCGTACTGAAATATTTGGTGCCCATTTAACGGAGTTACTGAAATAATCAAAATTGCCATGACGAACAAGCGTTGCCTCCACATTCGTATCAAAAGTCAGACTGTTCGTTGGGTTTGAACCCGTTCCCGAATATCCCGAGTTACAACAGTCAGGAAAACCGAGTCGGTATATAGCCTTAGTTCCTCCTGGATAATTGAGACTTGAAGGTTGATAGACTGAAGCATATCCCGGTGAGCCAAGAACGTTCCCGACGACGTTATAATTGACTGCCCAGTGGCCGAGGTGAATCGCATATTGCCAAAGATAATCATAGTTGCGATTTGGCGCTTGCCCATAGACACTGGTAAATCTATTACGGAAGATCGTCTCATGAGATGCACCTCCATAATATCCATCCGAAGAAAAGTTTTGAGCTACATTGCCCTCAAACAAGTTGAACATGTTGTGCGCGCCATGGTTGTCTGAAAGCGCATACGGGACCACATCGCTCCACCCTTCCTGATCCTCGAGGTAGTTGTAAGCAACCACATTCATCGATACTCCCCCGCCGAAGTCTCCAAGAATAATCATCGGGCCACCCGCTCGAACTAACACGTTATTCTCAATGAGATTGAATGTATCGTTTTGATAAAAATCTACTCCCTCTTTTTTTGTCACTCGCGCGTCGTGGAAATATGAGTCGCGAACTTCACAGTTTGAGACGGTAGTGAACCAGAGAAAACGATTTTCTGGTTTCTTGATTTCGACACCTTTAACCCAGCATCCGTAGACTTGGTTGAATAGGATTCCTGATTGACCCGTGCTGTTGGTCATGTCGATAGTCATATCTTCAAATCCTGTATTCTTCACAATATTTTGCCACAGAGTGATCATCGGAGAATTTGGCATATCTATTGGCAATGGATGATCGATAGTGATCGTATTACCTGACTTACTCTTCACGAGCACGGTAATGGCCATCAGACGTGTTTGATCATGTCCATCATCGACTGGACCACCTCCATAGAATCGATCGTTTGAGTGAACCCAATTTGGATTGATCTGCGTAATCGTGATCAGTTTGCCTTCAGTGATAGAACCGGCATTATCAACAGTGAGAGTAGAGCTTCCTCGTGTTGCCCTGCCGGTAATAGTAATTGTCGGCACTGGTGGTGGCCAATCTCCATTACCAACATACAGGACATCAGTCATGTATGGCTTCAGGATAGTCTTGCCCATCCCGGCCCCACGAAATGTAATATTGCTATACGTAAGATTTGTTGATCTTCTACCAGTGCCTTGATCAATTACTTTGCTCGTAAACTTGTACGTTCCTGCAGGAAAATAAACCGCCTGACTTTTTCCTGCACATGCTCGAATAGCGTCAACGATCGCTTGCGTATCATCAGTTACTCCATCTCCAACGGCGTTATATGGTGCACTCTTAACACTCGCACATACCGAACGTCCTGTAGGGATACCGCCCATCACTCCCACATTATTTGTCCAATCATAGAGACGATCAGATGGAATGAGTTCGTTGGATACTGGTTGATTTGGAATAGGATCAGGATCAGGAACAACTGCTGGTTTAGGAATTGAACATGAAGCTGTCGTTCCTCCACCTGAGCCAGCACACGACCACTTCTGTTCTGTATCTGTATCAGCAACATCAGAAAATGTCCCTATTGCACACATATTGACCGTAGGAGAACAGAGGCCGTTGACTACTGGGATCGAAGGAGGGTTCGGATCGGGATTTGGGTTAGGATTTGGGTTTGGGTCAGGATTCGGTGGGGTTACTGAGTTTGGGCTTCCTGTGTATGAGTAGACATCGGAGACTTGACCAGGATTAAGCGCAGTATTGTACACTCGCACCTCATCCACAATTCCAGGAAAATTATTTCCTATATTTATATTCCAAAAATTATTTGCTGTTCCAAGATTTGCTGGACCAGCCGCAAGTGCTCCGTCTACATAGATGCTTGCCTGTGCACCACTATCAACCATGCCGCAGACATGATGCCATGCACCGGCAGAATATCTACTTGCATACGGTGTAAGAACTTCATTGACATTGTTGTAGACAATAAATTTCTCCGCGCCATCGCTCTCTTGCATCACAAGATCAAATCCACTATTTCCTATAATCTTGGACAATAGACCATTCCCCTTGAGATCCGGCTTGACCCACGCACACAATGTCACCGGATATGAAGTGTAAAGAGATTTACTGACCGCAACTGAACCTCCGGATGCAAATGAAATTGCCCCATTAACCTTACCCGCAAAAGGAGATCCACCACTCAATGTTCCCCCATTTCCTTTTCCTGAATTATCCGCCCCAGTTCCATCGTCAAATGAATAGTAGGCAACGAGAGCATTATTGAAATCAGCAACTGCAGCCGTTTGGTGAGGAATCTGCGGTGCATCAAAAAATACAACAGCACCCCCTATAATGATAAGCAGCACGAGTGTGATGTAAGAAATTGTGGAATTTGATCTCATCATACTGGTTTAGTACTACCGGCCAAGGTTGTAGAGCTGACTAACTTCTGTAGCAGAGAGCGCGCGGTTATAGAAGCGGACGTCGTCAATTGAACCACTAAAATATCTCTGATCTACTGTTCCGAAAGGTGCGGCAACCCAGTTTAGATCGGTTCCTATTGCTTGCTTTGCAGCGAATGTCATAGAACCTGTCGTGACGGTAATGGTTGAGGAATAACGAACCGTATCAATGTACGCAGACAATAGAGTATTTGTTTTATCCATTACCATACACACAAATCTCCATTTTCCGTTATTGATGGTTGCACTGCTACTTACAGATTTTATTCCAAGACTTCCATCATATCGAATCAGGGGCAGAAGATGACCTGCATTCGTGTCGAGACCATTGTAGCCCATATACATACCAAAAATAGGGGCACCTGAAACATCTCGTAATGAAACAATGGGACCATTTGAATCAGTTGTTTTGACCCAGGCACAAATGCTCATATTACCTGTTGAAGTAACATTATAATTTGTCGTATTATTGAGATCAACATACTGTGTGCTACCATCAAACTTCAACGCCTGCCCAGTTTTCCCTAGCACTGGTGATGTAGACTGGACCATGCTTGTGAGTATCCCTGCATTTCCTCGTGCTTTGTCGATAGCAGTTGCAGCAGAAGAAGATGTCCATGGAATATCCTTCCCATCAAACGTCCAGTAGGCAATGAGTCCACAAGAGAGGCCAGTCGAACATGAGGTGTTAGTAACTTTTGATGAAACAGCGAGTTTGCTTGCACCGAGAGCGTAGAGTTGTTGGACTTCGGCGGCAGAGAGAGCGCGGTTGTAGATACGGACATCATCCAAAGAACCTTTATTAAAAATACTTGTACCTCCACGACTCATGAGATATAGGGCATCTGTTGCGAAGGCGGTGCTTTGATCCTTATTATTTACATCAATGGTCGTACTTTGCGCTACTCCATCAACATATACAATTACATCCCCCGTGCTCGTAGTATTGTCAAGAACGAGGGAATAATAATGCCATGCATCGTTGGCAGGACTAGCAAAACTTTCGGCTCTATATCTACCTCCACTAACACTATCCTGAATCGCTACCGATGTCCTCCCTGCAGACGCGTTAGGATTGAAAAGGAATGCACCATCGTTGCTATTAAAATTTGAACTCAACTCAAGTCCAACCGAACTATCGGTCGAATTTTCCTTGAGCCAAAAAGAGACCGTGATGATCTTTGTTCCGCCAAAGTTTATAGTCGAGGCAGTTTTTGCATAGTCATTTACCCCGTCAAAGTTGAGTGCTTGTCCTATTCTTCCTGTCGTATAGAATGTGGAAGTTGCAATACCGCTTACATTCATTATATTTCCATTTCCACTTTCATCATCTATCTTTCCATTAATCATATCCTTCCCATCAAACGTCCAGTAGGCAATGAGTCCACAAGAGAGGCCAGTCGAACAGATTGAGGTTGATGTAACATTAGGGGAAGAAGCTTGTTTTGTTGCTGCACCGATACCGTAGAGTTGTTTAACTTCAGTTGCAGATAAAGCGCGCTTGTAGATGTGGACGTCATCAATCTTTCCCTTTGCGAAGGCATCGAATGAGCTATTATTCTGGATCGATGCCCCAATGTCTACTGGTGCAGTAAGATTACTCATTGCCGTGTAAGTACCATTTGTAAAGACGTCTGTCGCATCCAGAACTCCATTGAGATATATCTTTATACCACCTGAAGTTGATGACCCGTCATATGTTACAGCCACATGATTCCACTTTTTGGGGGTGATAGGAGTCCTTCCTTCGACAATAATACGATCTGTAACTCCTCCACTTTTATTTATCTGCAACGTCAGACCATTACCACTCTGCCCTCCCACAAGATCGGCATAAGAAATATAGAAAGACCATTCTGCTTTTCCTAAATCTGACCACTTTCCTATGATCGGCCAAATACTGTAACTACCACTTGCGCTCGTATCATAAAAAACCCATGCGCTTAGAGAAAAAGGGGAGTCCGTCGTACCATTACCCCATGTGTACCTATCAGCATCAGCCACTCGAATATACTCACCTACTCCGCCACGAAAATTAATTGCTTGACCGATCTTCCCGAGAGTAGATGATACCGATTGTGACATACCTGTGAGTGTTCCCGTACCTCCGTTCCCACTCTTATCGAGAGTCGTTCCTGCACTTGCTGATGACCAGATAGTATCTTTTCCATCGAGAGTCCAATATCCAACAAGCCCGCAGGAAAGACCGTATGAACAGGTTGATGTTGCTGTCACGACTGGTGACGAACTGACAACCGCAGCTTGAGCATGATTCAAGCCAAAGAATAGTGCGGACAATACTATTGAGCTGTAAATAAAATATTTTTTCATATTATCGTCCTTGATTATAAAGCTGGCGAACTTCGCTTGCAGAGAGCGCGCGATTGTAGATGCGTATGTCATCAAGGTAACTGCTCAGATTATTATTGGATGAACCATGGTAATTACGTGCACCGAACATGAGGGGAAAATCCGTGACAATACTCGCGGTACCGAGGTTGTCCAGGCCAACAGTTACCGTTTCGGATATTCCGTCGATATAGACCGAGGTACTTGCACCTGATCGAGTAAGTACTATATTATGCCAATTTCCGTCATATACTGATGAATTTGATATGGACACATTTCGCACACCACCCGCATCATCTCTCACCTGAAAGAATGTTTTGCCTGCCGAAGCAAATGGTGAGCTATCAGTATTGGCAAATATAGCCACTGCACCCGAAGAACCAGTATCTTCAACCCCAACAAAATTGGCTGAAGTGTCACTGGTAGTTGTCTTTGCCCATAAAGAGATGGTGAAATTGGCACTGAACGTAACCGCGCTGTTCGTCGCAACATAATCATTCACCCCATCAAAGCTAAATGCCTGCCCCATTTTTCCCATGACCGGTGACGAGGTCGTCGACATGTTTGTGATCTGCCCGTCATTTCCTTGCCCAGACCGGTCAATAAGCTTACCTGTCGACCA
>CAYQFS010000007.1:0-10465 GCA_964416985.1 uncultured Candidatus Saccharibacteria bacterium
ACAACCAAGGGTTTGCAACAAATCCACACATATTTATTTGGGGAACTTTACGATTTTGCCGGCCAGATTCGCAAGAAGGATATAAGTAAGGGAGGCTTTCGATTTGCTTCTGCATTATATCTGGAAGAAAGTCTAAAAAAGATCGACACAATGCCGGAAAGTACTTTTAAGAACATCGTCTCGAAATATGTTGAGATGAATATAGCTCATCCATTTATGGAAGGAAATGGGCGAAGCATGAGGATCTGGCTTGATTTGATGCTGAAGAAAAATCTCAAACAATGTGTTGATTGGGTCAAGATCGACAAGGCTGACTATTTAAACGCAATGGAGCGCAGCCCAGTGAAGGATCTTGAGATTCAGGAGCTTTTGCGTGCGGCTTTGACTGATAAAATTGATGACCGAGAGGTGTTCATGAAGGGAGTGGAGCAGTCATATTATTACGAAGAAGTAGATTTTTATAAGTAGTACAAATTGTACCACAAAACTTGACACGTGTGGGATTTTATCAAAACTTTATTTATTTTTTATCAGGATTTTATCTCGATCTGCTACAGTTCTTTCATTATTAGATAAGAATAAAAATAATGAAGAACAACAATATACATGTTTCGTGTGTGCAGAGGGATTATAAGAAAGGATTTACCTTGATCGAAATCCTTGTCGTCATTGGAATCATCGCGGTCCTGGCGGCGGTAGTACTTGTGGCGATCAACCCATCGAGACAGTTCAAACTTGCCAGAGATTCGCAGAGAGTAAGTAATGTAAATGCACTCCTTAATTCAATTAATCAGAATATGGCCGAGCATAAAGGAGTATTTACCTGCGGACAGGTAGCAACTCCATTGCCGACGACGTTTACTGTAGTAAAAAGCGGAGTGGGAGGCTTTGATCTTGCTCCTTGCGTTGTTCCAACATATATTTCAGCACTGCCATATGATCCAAGCGCAACTGGAGCACATTACACAGATCAGACAGACTATGATACAGAGTATTTTGTCTCACAGGATGCGCAGGGGAGAGTAACGGCAAGCTCGACTGGGGAAATCACATCTTCAATATCAGTAACGCGGTAGAGTGCATGATATACTGTAGAGATGTTAAGTGCAAAAATAAGGGCAATCGCTCTCGCATCGATTGCGCTCATCATAATTGTGGTTGGGGTTAAGAATTTTTCCGAAAAAGAAAAGGCATTCCAGAGGAATCCAAGAACAACATCAGGTAAGACTCTTGAAATGGATCCTCGTGCACTTCTCCAGGATCCGCCTGAGCCTACGAAAGTTGCTCCGAAGCCAGCAAAGCCACTCATAAGCGCTGAGGCATACCTCGTAGGAAATCTCGACACGGGAGAAGTGTATATAGAGCACAATCCCGCGTCGGTTTTTCCTATTGCTTCACTCAGCAAACTCGTTACCGCTATGATCGCAACTCATTCAATGAAGCCTGAGCAGAAAATTACCATCAATCAGCCGATGCTCGATGCCTATGGAGATGCTGGCCACCTGACTCTCGGAGAAACATTTACTGTTTCGGAACTTCTCTACCCACTTCTCCTTGAATCAAGCAATGATGCAGCAGAGGCTATTGCTCAGGGATTTGGTTATGCTGAATTTATTTTTTCGATGAACTCATTTGTGAAGGAATTGATGATGAAATCGACTTCCTTCAGAGATCCTTCGGGATTGAGTTCGGGAAACTACTCAAATGCAGATGATCTCTTTACGCTCTCGAGGTATCTCTATGCTTATGAAAGGTCCCTTCTCGATCTTTCCCGACAGTCGAGAATGGAACTTGCTAGTTCAACAGATCACGGGGCTCACACCTTTGTGACCATCAATCCATTTCCTGGGGATCCGCATTTTATTGGAGGAAAAACAGGTAGGACAAACGAAGCAAAGGAGAGTATGATATCACTTTTCTCATATCCTCAGAATGGAAAAGTCTACCCTATCGTCATTATTGTCCTCAGGTCGGACTGGAGCACGAGGGAAATTGATTCAAGTATCCTTTTTGAGCAGGCAATTGTTAAACTAGGAAGATAGAAAGGGAGATAGGGATGAATTGATGGCTGTGGATAGTGTCATTTGGATGTGGGGATAACTCAAAGTATACTTATGGTAGTCGCTCAAAATTATTAGTTAATACGTTTATATTTTTATGAAAGGACTTCATATTGTTTCTTGGATTCTCCTCATTATCGGAGGTTTGAATTGGCTTCTTGTTGGTCTTGGTGGATGGGATATCGTAGCAAAGGTTCTTGGAGAACAATCAACTCTTTCTCGAATCGTCTACATCCTCGTTGGTCTTGCTGCTCTCGTCGAGCTCTTCACTCACAAGAAGAATTGCTCTCCATGCAATAAGTCAGGAGATACATCTGCTCCAGCAATGTAATTTTTCGAAACCAGGAAAGCAAAAGACCGCTTCTGCCAGTCGGCGAGCGGTTTTTTGTTGTAAAAAATCGAAAATGAATTATATCTGAGCTAGATTGATTGCCCCATAGAGAACGACGACTCCAAAAATTGTTGCAAATGTTGTCCAAAGAGTAGGGTGGCTATGGTGACTTTCAGGGAGGAGATCGCTTGCTCCGATGTAGAGGAAAAATCCTGAGAAGAGGGCAAGGATAATACCGAGGGTCCCTTGTGAAAGACTAAAGAAAAGTGTTGAGAGAATTCCCACAACTGGTGCAATTGCATCAACTGTAAGCCATTTGAATGCCTGCTTTTTATTCCCCTGATTTTTTAAAATGAGACTCACCGTATTTATTCCATCTGAGAAATCGTGGACAAGAACGGCAATTGCTACAATGATTCCTACTGCAGGTGATACTTGGAAGGCGAGCCCAATTGCCACTCCATCAAGCAGACTGTGAATTGAAAGGCTTCCTGCACCAATTATCCCTCTCCTATGTGAGTGCTCATGTTCATCATTATGAGAATGAAGTGTTATCCATCTGTCGAGAATCATGTAGATAAGAAATCCAAGAGCGGCAATCGAGAGAAGTGTGCTAACTGAGTAAGCGTCCTTGCCAAGCTCAAGTGCTTCAGGGATGAGATCAAAGAAAGCAACTCCAATAACTGCTCCCGCACTAAAACCGAGGATGAGATGGAGTTTGTCCTTGAATCTAAGTGCAAAAAGGCCCCCGAGAAGAGTGGCGAGAAATACAGCGATGGTGATGATTGTAAGCATGGCGACAGTATAACATAGTAAATACATAAGGCGAGTTTTTGTTGTGTAATAAAAAACCGGCGTGTTCATCGCGAACACGCCGGGTGATAGTGTCAGAAAAGGATCCTAGCCTTGCGTTATGGGAAGCCGGGCGGATCGCTTGGAGGGCAGTTGGTGCAGGGGGTAAACACGGGTCGACAACTCTCATCAAGTTGATACAGAGAAATTGTTTCCGGGAATAGGTAGCCGTGACTCAATGCTGCCGCATATGAACCAGGGATTCCCTCGACCGAAATACCCGCTCGATAATAGGAACTGTTTCGCGCGGAGTAAGAAGGGAGGGTGAATGTTGCGTATTTGTTGGTGGCAGTTACCGTGCCGACATCGATCCATGAGTCAGTCACATTTGTCCTGTATTGTAAGGTGATTACTTGACCGACTGATGTCGCTACGGATACGACTGTATTTGTGCATCTGAGTGCTATTGATTCAATGTACGGATTTTGCGGTATGTCGAGTCTTCCGACTTGTTCCGGTGGAGATCCGAGATGTCGACACACTGTGTAGAACGCTCCGTCATTGCCAAGAATAAGGGTATTTGGTTGAGAAGAGTCGTTACTTCCTCCAGTGAACTCATAAGCAAGAGTCACAGATGTATCGTAGCCTACACGATAGACAGCTCCTGTTCGGGATGTGCCGCCATAGTATGTCGCTACGTACATGCAATCTTGTCCCTTTGTCATACCTTGCGGTCGAACCGCTATGTTTTCGGTAAAATTCGTGATGGTCACGAATGACGAATCCTTAGGATGTATTTTGAAGAAGGTTCCACGAGTGAAGCTATTTGATCCTTCTGTCGTACTGTAGAGCCACCCATCTTGTCCGAGGGTAAGTCCCTCCATGGGAACCATTCCTTGGGTGTTGTTAGTGAAGTTGTGGATGATCGTAAGACCATTGCCATCAAGTCCAATGCGGAATACTGCTCCGAGGTCATTTGAACCTCCGTTTGCTGTCGTTCCGAAGAGGTAATTGGTCCCATCAACTTTCACTAGGGTCAATCTTGCTCGCGGATACTTTCCGTCGGAGGAGGTGAATGATTTGACCCATTGTGAAGTACCATTAGTCGTAATGCAGTAGATAGTACCTCGATTCTGACTTCCACCACCATAGCATGTGCCATAGAGGAGGTTGTCTACTCCAAGTACTCTGCCAAATGGACTGATACCATTTGATCCATAGAAGTAGTAGACCACCTGAAAACCACTCCCATCCTTTGCAGATTTCCAGATTGTTCCACTTCCCGAAACGCCAGTACCACCAATGGTGGTGTTTCCGTATATGGTATTGCCGACGATCGTCGGTGTGCCCCACGGGTTGTACCCGTCGCTAATCCCAAATGAATGGAGTAGGGAATATGTCCCTGAGGGACTGATGCTGTAGAGTGTTCCAACAAGGTTAGTTCCCCCGGATTCGGTTACCCCGAAAAAAGCACCATCAGTGTCTTGGACCAGGCCGCCGTCTGGTCGTCCTGATCCGAGAGCAACGATATTTGTCCAATCGAGCTTTTGCGAAGCATTCGGCGTATCAATCGTTGCGAATGGTTTCATCGTAATCCCTGCCTGCAACTGAAACGCTGTAAGCAGACTTGTCATACAAACCCCTAACCGCCGTAGTCTAGTTTTCATTTTGTTTTTGTCGATGTCCAACTGCTGCAATACCGTGTTTGTTTGGAAAAAGAGTCCAAAAAACTCCACCAAGTGGAGTCTCTACCCTTTACACCAGGAGAATTAGCAGCTTTTCTCTGCCTACATCTTTAACATACTTGAGCCATTTTGGCAACCCCCCTTACTCAGTGGTTGTTCCGTCAAACTCATCTGTTGTATCAGCTTCTGCTTCGGCTTTTGTCGCATGAATTGTTCCATCTTTGTGGTGCGGCGGCATATAAAGTGTGTAGAGTTTGAGCGGATCTGTTCCTGTATTTATGATGTTGTGCTTTGTTCCTGCGGGGACGACAATGACGCTTCCATCGGAAATCGTATGAGGATTGTCGCTAAGTATTGCTACGCCAGTTCCTTTTTCTATTCGTAAAAATTGATCGACATCGTGGATCTCCTCTCCAATTTCTTCATGGGGAAGGAGCGACATGAGCACAAGCTGGCTCTTCTTGTCGGTATAGAGGATTTTTCTAAAGTTCTTGTTTTCGAGTGAGAGAGTTTCTATGTTTGTTATGTAGCCTTTCATGATGTAAGTATCTCACGTTTTTATTGAGTGTTCAAATCTTTCTACTATCATACGCCCAGTGAAGGAGAGCCTGTCTCTGCACAGGGCGACACATGATATCCTGTGGTCTGCAATTGTATTTTATTTGATATATATGTCTGCTCATCGCTTTCCAGCGTTTGATTTGTCGGTCATCATCTGGACATCGTCGGCCGAGATAGTATCTACAATACCACTGGAACCAGCCTCGTGGGTCCTCCTTATAAATCCAACCCTTTTTCTGCCAGACAGAAAGCGGTTGACTTGCATTGACTCCAAAGAAATTGAGCGTACGGTCTCGTTTATCTGAATTCGCATTTTGAAGTTTCGCTTCACTGAACCATTCGCGAGGGAATTCGTTGGTACAATCGCGCATATAGACACCGCCAAACACTCCGAGAGCAAGCATTTGCTGTGGAGTAAGATCTGGCTTGAACCTTGGGTCAAAATTTTTCCCGATTGGTTCGGTCAATTCATACGAATAATTTGTTTGCATGAGGTCATTGACCTCAACGATTTTCTTTTTCATCAGTTGAGCATCCAAATCATAAAATTCAAATACCCAGCAAAACTTACCCAAAGGATATAGGGGACGAGAAGCCAAAGGGTTGGTTTTGATACTTTGTAGAAGAGTGTCATTGTTGAGACGATCGCAAGCCACAAGACGATGAGATCCATGAATGCCCAGAAAGGACTTTGTAAATTGAAAAAGATAATTGACCACATCATATTCAGGACAAGTTGTACGGCAAAAAATCCGAGAGCAGTCCTTACATCCTTTTGATCCAATCCTTTTTTCCACACGAGAAATGCAGCAATACCCATGAGTGCAAAAAGTGTCGTCCATACTGGGCCGAATATCCAATTTGGTGGTGCAAGTTCTGGCCGGGCGAGTGTCGAATACCAACTGTCGATTGATGGGAAGGTAAATATCGAACCAATGACCCCAGTAGCTTCGCAGATGATAATTGAGATGATGAGTTTGATTGCGTTGTTCATAGTAGTATAATTCTATCATTAAATATGATACGAGCTAAAGAAAAAATACCTCATACAATTCCCTCAGATTTAAAAAATGCTCTCGCTGTTACCTCAGTCGCTCAAAAAACTTGGGAAGACATTACTCCACTTGCTCGCAACGAATGGATATGTTGGATTGAATCTGCAAAGAAACCAGAGACACGGCGTCATCGGGTGGAACGAACTCGTAGTGGACTTGTGGAAGGAAAGCGAAGACCTTGCTGCTGGGCAGGGTGTCCGCATAGGTGAATGAGGAGCTAGCTCAGATACATGAAAGTAAAGATAACTTTACATTTTAAACCTTGGAATATATAATCGATAGTATCGAAACGTATGACAGAACGCATCAAAAATGAAGTAAGCAAGCTTCGTACAGAAATCGGTGTGACCCAGGAAGATTTGGCGGTAAAAGTAAATGTTAGCCGCCAGACCATTATTGCCATGGAGAAAGGGAACTACACACCGTCAATTTTACTAGCACTCAAAATCGCTGGTTTTTTTAAGATGCCAGTCGAAAAAATATTCAAAATATCGTATGAAAAATAATGTAAAAGAATCAATAGTCACCCTCGGTCTCATTGTCATAGCGATATTGCTTTTGAACCCTTTCCATTTTTGGATGCCAGACATGATGGTTATGAGTATGCTTGCAGTTATTTTGGTCCTCTTCGCTATATTTGCGAGTTTTATACTTAGAGAGAGGGCAATGGATGAGCGAGATGATCAGCATAAAACGCTTGCTGGACGGAACGCATTTCTTGCCGGGTCGGCAGTTCTTATTGTTGGAATTATTGTCCAAGGATACTCTCATGCTGTCGATGAATGGCTTGTTGTCGCTCTTATTGTTATGGTAATAACAAAAATTGGTACGCGTATTTGGAGTGATAGGAACCTCTAATCGAGCACCTTCGGTGAGTTATCCACTTGCACCATGTAAAGTAGACTTTACATGGTGTTTTGTATTTTATATACTTAGGCATATTATAAATTAACAGCTCACAATAATAAATTAACATGCTACTTCTTCTCATTTCACTCATTGCTGGAGTTTTGACGGTGCTTGCCCCTTGCATTCTCCCGCTTTTGCCGGTCATTGTCGGTGGTACACTTTCTGATGGTGGTACTGAAGGATTCAACGTAAGGAAAGCTCTGACCATAATCATTTCTCTCGGGATATCGGTTATTGTTTTTACTCTGCTTCTCAAGGCAAGTACGTTCTTTATAGATATTCCAGAATATATTTGGAAATGGATTTCGGGCGGTATCGTGCTATTTCTCGGTCTCGTCACATTCTTTCCTTCGCTTTGGGAAAATAAATTGCTGGCACGACTAAGCTCCAAATCAAATATTCTTCTTGGTAAAGGTGATAGAAAAAAGAATTTTTGGGGCGATATCATTGTTGGTGCAGCGCTCGGTCCTGTGTTCTCGACGTGTAGCCCAACTTATTTTATTGTCCTTGCAACGGTTCTACCCGTTAATTTCTTTCTCGGGTTAACCTATCTGCTCACCTATACAATTGGTCTCTGTCTTTCGCTTCTCATTGTTTCTGTCGTCGGACAGAAGATCATGAATAAGCTCGGCGTTGTAGCTGACCCGAATGGATGGTTCAAGAAAACGCTCGGTGTCGTGTTCCTCATTGTTGGTGTTGCTATTATCGGAGGGTTAGATAAAAAGCTTCAACTATCATTACTTGATGCTGGATTCTTTGATGTCACAAAAATAGAACAGACGCTTTTACAGAAAAATAATGCACCGCAAACTACACCAACACCTGACACTCCAACAGAAGAAACAGCAATGAAAAAAGATTCGAGTTCATATCTCTCGATGGAACAGAAGCAGTCAAAATACACAAAGGTCCCTGAGCTGAGCACGATTGATGGATACGTAAATACGGATGGCAAGCCGATCACCCTTGCTGAACTTAAGGGAAAAGTCGTGCTCCTCGATATCTGGACGTATAGCTGTATCAATTGTCAGCGTACATTGCCGTACATAAACGACTGGTATACCAAATACAAGGATCAGGGGCTCGTGGTGGTAGGTCTCCATACTCCGGAATTTGCATTCGAGAAAATTCAATCAAATGTCGAAAAGGCTGTTGAAAAATTTGGTATCAAGTATCCTGTAGTTCTTGATAATGACTACTCAACGTGGAATGCTCTTGGCAATCAGTTTTGGCCTCGAAAGTATCTTGTAGATATTGATGGATATATTGTTTATGACCATATTGGTGAAGGAAATTATGAAGAAACAGAGAAAGCAATTCAAAATGCTCTCAAGGAACGTGCTGCACGTATGGGTATGGAAGACAAAATTTCAATAACCACCTCAAAACCCAAAGACGCGATCATTGTGGAATCAAGCAAAGTAAAAAGCCCCGAGACATATTTTGGATCATCGAGAAATCATTATCTCGCAAACGGCACTGCAGGTCTTTCGGGTGAGCAAACCTTTTCAATTCCTTCCATCATTTTATTTAACCAGCTCTACCTTGGAGGCACATGGAATGTGACGCCAGAATATGCGGAGAATAAAAGTGCTGGAAGTATAGTATTTAATTACGAAGCAAAAAGTGTCTATATTGCGGCAGGGTCAGTGCTTGGTGTTGAGGTTGAGATATATAAAGACGATGTCTTTTTGAAGAAGGTGATGATTAAGGACCAGACACTCTATACTCTCATTCAGGACAGCGATTATGGAAAACATACACTTCGGATTGTTGTACCAAAGGCAGGGTTACAGGCATTTACCTTTACATTTGGGTAGGTGTTAGTTATTTCTCATAGGTGTTTTAATTAACCGAATCCTGCTTGGTATCAAAAAATTGCAAAAGAAAAACCCGCGCTACGATTAGGACGTAGGGCGGGCAGATCATTATTGGATTTCACACTGCAAGGGCTCTTTGACCCGACTTATTTTCATCGAGGAAGAATAGGATTCCAATGAAGAGAAGTGCGCCAATACGGAACTTCGGGCATCTCTCATCACAAAAAGCTATGAAATCCTTAATGGGCGATTTTTTGTTGAGGAGTCCAATCACTTGAGGTATTCCAACCTCAGGTGACTCAATGAAGGGGCAAACATATCCCTGCACCTTCTCACTTCCTACAAGCTCAAGTTCTTCAATCTGGGATTTGAACCATGTTGGATTGTCGTGTTGTTTTTGCCAATGTTGCAATAGTGCCGCAAGTGTAATGAATCCAAGCAAGGCGGCTTCTCCGTGATTTTCTTCGAGCACGATCATGCAGTTTCCGAACATTCTGTAGGAAGCTATTTTCCGAGTAATTCCCAAGATCTCCATGGTGTACTCTCTTGTATCTCTAAATAAGAGAAGTCTTTCAAGCGCAATAAATTGCGCATCAATCAAATCAATGATTTCAGTGTTCATAGGTTTCTTCAGTTTTTGACGAGCGTTATGCAAAAAACGTACTACATTTTGCTTTAAATGTCAAATGTAATCTGGGGTGGGATTGGCTCCCGTGTTGGACGGGTTCAGAACTGTGAATTGGACACAGATCAGCAGGGAATTATTGGGTTTGAGTTTTCTTAAAATAAAAACCGCCCAACAAGTGCCATTGGGTCGGCTCTTGTGAGGCGGATTTGGTTGGGCGATTAGACCGCAGGACTCGGAAACCTTGTCGTCAGGAAACGAGTGAAAAGGGTTTCGACCGCTTCTTGTTCTGTGAACACGGTAAGTTCATGAGACTCGCCTTTTCTTTCTATGCGGAGTTCGTAACGATTGCGTTCCGACACTACGTACATGCAAAGTCCTTCTCCTCCACAAACGTGATGTATGAACCAGTTGTATGTTTTATACTTGTCAAAGCCTACCAGCTTCAACAAGTCATACACTACCTTCATTGCATCGCTCTCTTCTCTGACTTCAACTTTAAAAATATCCTTCATGATTCACCTTTGGTTGAGGTTTATTATGGGGTCAATTTCAACTAAATTTCAAAAACCGATATGCCTTTATAATAGCATATTAAAAATAGAAAGTCAACTATTGGCTCGACAT
>CAYQFS010000008.1:0-2206 GCA_964416985.1 uncultured Candidatus Saccharibacteria bacterium
GCTGAAGTACCGGCGGTTACTGGTGGCAATATCTTCATTATGTCAGAATAGTAGTGTACTATTCTACTATTGTGGAAAAGCTAAAGGATTTTGTATCAAAATTCGCTCCCTATCTTGAAGATATACGAAAACGTTTGTATATCTTGGCCATCATATTCGCGCTCTTTTTTGTAATTGGTTTCTTCTCCGCTAGTTCAGTTTTGAGAGGCATAATTTCTCTTTTTAGTATAGGGGATGTTGTGATTGCAACGACCTCACCATTCCAGTTTGCGGATCTTTCAATCAATATAGGTCTATTCACTGCCTTTTTTGTTACCTGTCCGTTGGGTATATACAATATATTTATGTTTTTAAGACCAGCACTGACCAAAAGGGAGAAAGGGCTTTTCTTCTCTTTGGTTCCAGTAGCATTCATGCTGTTTGTATTGGGATTTGGTTACGGTTTTGCGATTATGTATTATGCTCTGGTTATTTTGGCTCAAATTAATGTTAATATCGGTATTCAAAATATCTGGGACATAGGGATGTTTCTATCACAAATAGTCCTCACATCAACCCTACTTGGTGTTCTTTTTCAATTTCCAATCGTGTTTACTTTTATCATTAGATCTGGTCTAGTAGAAGTTAAATTTCTCAGGGAGAAAAGACGTGTAGCCGTGTTGATAATCTTCATTTTTACGTCTTTACTTCCACCTACTGATGGGCTATCATTGATAGCAATGGCGCTACCACTTGTCTTACTTTATGAAGTAACAATTCTTATTAATTCGAGGTTTGGCAAGCAAAAATTAGAAAAATTATTAGTTTAATATTGAAAATATGTTTACAAGTATAGGCATGAAGGAAATTATAATCATTGCGGTGATACTTTTGATACTATTTGGATCGAAAAAGATCCCAGAATTATCAAAAAGTATTGTAGATGCTATCAGACATCTTCGTGGAGCATTCAAGGACACACCAATCGAGACAGATAGTAAGAAGAAATAATAATTCCCAGGTCTTTTGTGTGTTTGGTTCTGTTTGGTAAGTATTTCTTGAATTTTTGACATTATAATGTCTACCCGTACCTTTCCTAAATCCCAGAGGTTTCTAAAAATATCTTTTTTTATAGGATTGTTTTTATTTGCGTTCGGTTCGGGTTTTTTTGTTGTTAATGCGGCGTATGAACGTTACGCGACAGGCGATACCGCTGTTATTGGTGAGTTTGTTTATGATGATAATTTTGTCGCAACAACTACAGCGGGTTGCACGCTTTCCATATACAATCCAAGCGGAACCCTTTTGGTTAATGCGGCTTCAATGACTGCAGACGCTAACGGTTATACACATTACAGCTACTCTGTTCCATCTGCTGGTCCCGAAGGTGTCTGGCCCGCACAAATGACATGCGGAAGTGTTCCAAACGGTGATTTGGTAAAACTCGACAAGACATTTGTTGTCGGTGCTACGGTTGTTTCAACTACAACCCTAGCTTCGTCTGTTTGGACGAGTGCCACGAGAACACTTACTTCTGTCGGTACACTTGTTGCTGATGTCTGGGCATACGGAACACGTACTCTAACTGGAGCATCTCTTGATTCTGGTTCACTTGCGACACAATCTGATGTCCTAACCGCCTCCACCTCTCTTGCCTCAACCATCCCAACAGCAGTTTGGGCAAACAGCTCCCGTTCCCTTACAACCTTCGGAACGCTCGCAGCTGATGTCTGGACAAATGGTACTCGTACCCTCACAAGTGGTGGCATCACCGCCTCTGACGTCTGGTCATACAGCACACGACGACTCTCTGATGGAACACTTGATTCTGGAACACTCGCTCTCCAGGCTGATGTAACAGGAGCTGTCTCTTCAGTTAACTCAAACACAAATGCTACTGTTCTCACAGCTTCCACATCGCTCGCTTCAACCATTAACGCAAACACCAACACCCAAACTTCAGGTATTACCTCTGCAGTTAACTCACATACCGACGCTACCGTCCTCACCGCTTCAACCTCTCTTGGTACTGCAATCTCTGCAGGAACAGCTTCAACTGCAGGTACCATCACCTCAGCTTCTTCCTCAATCGCAGCAGTCGTGAATGCCAATACCAACTCCCAAGTTGCTTCAGCTATCACAACCATTAACTCAAACACCAACTCGACAGTGCTAACCGCCTCCACCTCTCTTGCCTCAACCATCCCAACAGCAGTTTGGGCAAACA
>CAYQFS010000008.1:2306-9756 GCA_964416985.1 uncultured Candidatus Saccharibacteria bacterium
GCTCCCGTTCCCTTACAACCTTCGGAACGCTCGCAGCTGATGTTTGGAATGCATCAACGAGAACTCTCACATCACTCACGCTTTCTTCACAGTCTCCGTGGACAGTTTCTACGTCTGACTTCGGATCGATCACCGCTGGTAGCAACTACCTCGCTAACGTAACAACTGTTTATAATGGAACATTGACTGATTCAGCAAATCTTCCGACCGTCACTATTTACGATCCGAGCCGAAATGTGGTTGTAAACGGAGCATCTATGACAAGGACAGGAACAGGAACTTACACATATTCATACACAACCGCAGGCAATGCTCCTGCTGGAACATGGGAGAGTGTGTTCTCTGCAACAGTTGAAAGTGGAAAGACATTGCCAGGAAATGATTATTGGACAGTCGTTACCGCTCCCGCCCAGGTTATCATCAATAACATAAGTGACAATGTCACCCCTGAGATTGCAGCGAATGTGACATTTACCAACGAAGGTACGACAGGGTATGAATATCAGTATGAATGGTGCGTCGTCGCTGATGTTAATAACACATGCGGAGGAGGGGATGATGTCTTCCATGCTACTGCGGCCAAGTATATAAATGCAGGGGAGGATTTTAACACGACCCTTACGGCGACTGTTCCGAATGCGGGAAATTATTACTTCAAGACTATCGTATACTTCGGAACAGATAGTTCGGGTGCGTCGAGATCATTTACAGCGACTGCACCAGCGGTTACTCCACCATCAAGCGGTGGTAGTGGAGGAGGAGGGGGCGGAGGCGGGGGAGGTGGGCCACCAACGCCAGTCGATACTGGAGATTGCAGGAAATCCGATTTCAACTGTGACAAAAAAGTAAACTCAATAGACTTCTCGATACTCCTCTACTTCTGGAAAACAAAGCCTCCATTCAGTAATCCAAAAGTAGATATCAATCAGGACGGTAAAGTTAATTCGGTAGACTTCTCGATACTCCTCTACGAATGGGATAAACGATAATATTATTAAGATAAAATTACATCAATCATCATGAAAATACATACAACCACGATAAAATTTCTTCTCTTCAGCATACTTCTCGGGCTCGTTCCCGCAAGTGCATCAGCAGCGACTGTTTACCTCCAATCATCGAGAGATACTGTTTCCGTCGGTGATACTGTCATCGTCACAGTTAAAATAAATGCAGAAGGTGTTACAACAAATACTGTCGAAGGAGACATCACTCTCAAATCTGGCGGAACATCTGTTTTTGTGAAGGAATTTAGCCTGGCAAATTCTTCTTTTGGTCTTTGGCCAAGGACGCCATCTTTTTCAAAGGATGGCCAGAGTATCTCTTTCGTCGGGGGTGTTCCTGGAGGGTTTAATATAGAAGGTGCAACCCTTTTCAAAATAATTCTTGAAGCGAAAAAGGAGGGAACTGTAACGATAGCTCCACAGAATCTTTCGGTTTATGCTGGTGATGGAAAAGGAACAAAGCTTCCTGTCAAAGTGCAGGAGCTCTCGATCAAAGTTCTTCCTCGAAAGACAGGGGTGGCACTCAATGACGAGTGGCGTTCAGTTGTCTCTGGAGACACTATTCCTCCGGAGGATTTTATAATAGTCCTCGGTCAAGATCCTTCGCTTTTTGATGGTAAGAAATTTGCTTTCTTTAGTTCCCTTGATAATCAGTCTGGTGTTAGTTACTACGAAGTTTCTGAAAATGGTGCAGCACCTGTGCGAAGTGGAAGTATGTACGTGCTTCAAAATCAGAATACTGACCCAAAGCTTGATGTCATTGCCTTTGATAAGGCAGGGAACAAGAAGAGTGCTCACTACCCAACAACAAAATCATTCTTTGCTGGGGTTTCGTGGAAGCCGATCATTATCGTCGTAATTATCCTTATTGTGCTAAGGATTGTATATAGAAAGTTGAGAAAAAATAGAAGAAATGCTCCAACCTCACTGTAAAAATTACAGAAAGGGATTATTGAAACTCTTTTCCGCAAGTGTTGTTATTCTCGCGTGCTCATTTTTCCTCACACAGACGGCTCATGCGGCGACGCTCTACATTTTTCCCGCTTCTTCAAAAGTGTCCGTGGGAAATATTGTCTCCGCACGTGTTTTTGTAAGTACTGGAGGAAGGGCAATAAACAGCGCGGATGGAACTATTCTTTTTCCATCAGATATGCTCGATGTTCTCTCAATCAGCAAGAGTTCCTCGATCTTTTCTCTCTGGGTTGAAGAGCCTTCTTTTTCAAATGGTGCAGGAAAAATAACATTTGATGGAGGTCTTCCAAACCCTGGATACGTTGGGGAGAGCGGAGAGATTATATCGATCACATTCAGGGCAAAAAAGCAGGGTGCAGCTTCTATTATTTTCTCTGATTCTGCGGTACGTCAAAATGATGGTCTTGGGACGAATATTCTCACAGGAGTCTCGCAGGGTACTGTAGAAATAGGGCTAGGATCCGAAGTCCAGACTACCCCAATCCCTCTCCAGAATGGACCAGGCGCACCTGTAGTCACCTCATCAACTCATCCAGAATCGAACAAATGGTACAGTATTTCTGATGCTGAACTCAAATGGGATGTTCCAAATGATGTGACTGCCGTTTCAACTCTCATTTCAAAGAATGCGACCGCTATTCCGACAGTTGTTTACGATCCTCCGATTGGTAATAAAAAAGTGACTGGCATTGAAGATGGCGTGTGGTACTTCCATGTTCGATTTAAAAACAAGAATGGATGGGGTGCGACAACTCATTTCAGACTACAGGTAGATACTGTTCCTCCAAATCCATTCAAGATTACCTATCCTGATCGTGATATCATGAGTGACCCTCGGCCAGTCCTTAACTTTGCTGCCACCGACAGTCTCTCGGGACTTGATCGATATGAAGTAAAAGTGGGTGAGGGAAGATTTGTTGCTCTTCCATCACAAGACACTTCGCTTACATCGCATACTCTTCCTGCTCAGGAACCAGGCGTCCATAGTCTTCTCGTGAAAGCAGTAGACCTTGCTGGAAATGAAACTGTTCAGTCATCCGAAATAACCGTCTCGTCGATCAGTGCTCCTCAGATCCTCGAATATCCTACCGAACTCAAGGAAGGGGAACCTTTGAAGATACGAGGAATTTCATATCCTCTTTCATCAGTTGAAGTTTCCATTGAGAATGCGTCAGGTCGAGCTACGAATGATGTGTTCGACACTCTTTCTGACGGAACGTTCACAGTTCTCTGGCCAAAAGATCTCGACAAGGGTTCGTACACGTTTGTTGTACGGGCAATTGATAGCCGTGGCGCAAAGAGCGTCTTCACCAAACCTTTAGGCTTCGTCATCAAAAAATCATCCCTTTCAAACGCAAGCGGTCTCGTCTTCGGATGGCTCTCAGTGGTAATCATTATTGCGCTTGCTCTTGGAGGTATTGGATTCCTCATTTCATACCTTATCCATCAGCACAAAATTATGAAAAAGGCCGTCTCTCGAAAAATACGAAATGCAGAATCTTCAGTTCACAAAGCGTTCGATCTCCTCCGTGAGAATGTTCGGGAACAGATAAAGACTCTCGAAAAAGCCGGTAAAAAAAGAGAACTCACTAAGGAAGAGGAAAGGGTGATAAAGCGGCTCCAGGAAAATCTCACAAAATCAGAAGAATTTCTTGAAAAAGAAATCTCCGACATCGAAGACAAACTTCCTCTATGAAAAAGCTGAATCTTTTTGAACTTGCTGTCCTCGGGCTTTTTGCGGGAGTGCTCGTTTCTTCCTATCTTGCCTTTGTAATGAGTAGCGGGGGATATTTCGGCTATGTTTTGAGCTGGGTCTCACTTGCACCTCTCATCCATGCTCTTATCCCAGCTTCAAGTGGGGCAGTCATCTCATTCATACTTACTGTTATTGTCTTCGTGATCTATGCCCCTATCGTTGGGACTATTATGCAAAAAGGCAGTAAGGCAAAAATCGCTGTACTCGTGATCATTGCACTTGTTTTCGTCGCTGCATTTCTCGAGCAATGGCGAGGCGCTCCGATTGAACCAGTTCAAGAAGTTGTAACCGCTCCTGTTGTTACTCAGACCCAATCTGAAAAGACAGAGCCAGTCATGGAAGAAAAAATTCCTGAGCAGTATTTTGGAAATGAAGCCACTGGCGACCTTGATGCCGATGGAAAAGATGATGTAGCTTTTTTCATTTCTCGAGAAGATAGTGAAAGGGGAATGCTCTACTATCTCGCTGCCGCTCTTGCTACCGAGAAAGGTCACGAAGGGACGAACCTTGTTTTTCTCGGGGATGGGGTGGTGCCAAAGGGACTGCGTATTGAAAAAGGGGTAATTGCAATCGAATATGCTGAGACTACGGTCAAAATGAGTACGACTACGATGGAGATGTATATGGAGGTAGAGAAGGGGCTTTTGAAAAGGGCGAAAGGGATTTAGGAAATAAAAAAGGCCGAGGCAATCCCACAAGGAGATAAAAACACTCGGCCGTATTTTGTTGCTTTCAGCACAGGCTCACTCTGTCCACAAGGGCTCTGGAGCGCATTTATAGTGCCTAGTAACTTGGGGATGTGCTCCCCGTGAATAACCACGCAATTAAACCGTCACGAGCACCGACAGCGCGATTTCATCGCGCATCTTTTTGGTTTTCATAAGCGCTTTCTTCTTTCCAAGTCGACCGTCGTACTGTGTTACAGCCGAGGAGCGACCTACTAACTTTACTGACTCCAAAATCGTAATACATATACTCTTTTTATGCAAGGGGATAAGAATGTATTAAAAATGGTGCTAAAAACGCAATAGACCCCGCTGTCTTTTTGTGGAATAATGGAAAAATGAATCAGGAGTATGAAGTAAAATTTCTCGATATAGATGTTCCGAAGCTTGAAGAAAAGCTCCGTTCGATTGGGGCAGAAAAAGTGGGGGAATATTTTTATAAAAGAACCACATTTGATTTTCCGGATCTGAATCTCAAGGGTAAGGGAGCATGGCTTCGTCTTCGTGATGAAGGGGATAGGGTTACTTTGACATGGAAGAAGCGTTTGGGGATGAAAGCTCATGATGGTAGTGCTTCTGATGAGGGTATGGAAGAAGTCGAGGTTGTCGTAAGTGACTTTACTCAGACTGCCACAATACTCAGATCAATCGGAATGATCGATAAGTTTTACCAGGAAAATCGTCGGACTCGTTACAAAAAGGGTGTTGTTGAATTCGATATAGATCTCTGGCCTCGTTTGAAGCCGTATCTTGAGATTGAAGGTCCTTCATGGAAGGATGTTGAAGGTGCTATTGTAGAGCTCGGATTAGATCCAAAGGACAAAAAGATTTTCTCAACCAACCAGATTTACTCATTGAATGGTATCGATGAACATGACTATATTCATATGAGTTTTACCGAATGGATCAAAAGGGCTTGAATATAAGTGCTTTCTAGGGTATTTTGTAGTGACAATCGAATATATTGCCGGATCGTCTAAAGGTAGGACGTCGCTCTCTGAAAGCGAAAATTTTGGTTCGATTCCAAGTCCGGCAGCAAGCGAGTTTGGTATAATCAAAATATGAAACTATATAGATTCAGTCCGATACAAGATGAGAATCAATTACTAGATGCTATCCAGCATACACATTTTTCATGCTTTGAGTTGTGCAAAAAAGCTTTTAATAGCTACCTGCCTGTTGCAGGAAATATGGGGATTTTTTGTCACTATGATTTGGAATATAAATTTCTTACTGAATTAAGGGAAGGACTAACAGCAAAATCTGATAATTTAAATCAGAAATATTTTCGCTTGTACAAACCGATTGTCATAGCATCCAAAGATGATATTCCAGAGACTACATATACCCACCTTTATATTCGAAGACCAGACCAATATCGAGCACAAGTTGGAGATGTAGATTTTATGGTAGACAATGAAAAATATACCAAACTCAAAGAAGCGCTGATGGAGGGTAGACATGTCAATAGTGTCACGATATTTAATCGTCCCGACTTGGACATGATTGAGTTGTCTGATCCAGATATTGATGCCTTGGCATATCTAAGTACAACAGCAATGACTGAAAAAGTCAGAGCTAAGACTAATTAAGTATCATTCATCATGATTTATGAGTACTACAAATAGTATGGATGCGAACGAATTTTTAGTTCATGCGTGCGAACAGGTACTTCGATTTACTCAGGTCGAACAGTGGAATGACTTGTCAGAGGAAAGAAAAGTTCAGCTGGGCTTTAATATGGGCGTTGTTTCGTTGGGTCTAAATCTCACTAAAACTGAAGGATTTCAGGTGTTGGCTGATGCAAGAGAAGGGAAGATATCAATGAGAGATTTTAGGGCTCATCTCAAGTCGTTGATCGATTCGCACCAAGTCGGGGTGGATCAGACAAAAATCGCACGGCCGTTTTAGTTGAGTATATCTGAGATTGTTCCAACTTCGTCCTACACGGCCAGCAAATTGACTTTTTATAATAAATATGGTAATAATGTACCGTAGCTCTTTTAAATTGTTCCGACTCCGCCACAGCTGATAGTGACTCAATCATGGGTTATTTTCTGCTGTGGCGCAGAGTCCAGCACTTAATCCGTCCGTTTAGGACATCAAAAAAAGGAAAAAGACTATGTTACAAAAAGACATGCTCGGCTCGCTTGTGCGAGTTTTGGTTGCTTCTCCCGATCAAAGGGGATTTGGCTTAATGATAGACATTGCTCGAAAATTGGCAGGAGCCGATGGAGAGACTTGGAATGAACAGCTCAAGCTTTTCACACGCAAACTTCCTACTTGGGCAACAATCCCACAAGTCCAGATACCAACAAGTCCTACGACTTGTATTATCCGTGTAGATCGCTCCTTAACACCTGAGTGTGCTGTGATTGCTCTCGAATCGGAATTGGAAGCCAATGGTCCTGCGGAATATACTCTGGCCAACATTGAATGTAAATCACTGTCTTCAGGTCGCTACCTCGCTGGTTATAAGCTTTATGAACTGGTGCGTGAGAGTGGTCTTTTACCGAAATGTCTCAGCATTCACGACGGAGAAGAGCTTATGAGAGTTCCGACGAAATTGTTCAGAGTCCACTTTGGATATAACCGAGTGTGGCTATGGAAATCTGCGACTGGAACCTACCCACACAATGTGGTTGTGCCTTATATTGAGATCCATGAAGGGGTGATTATCTTCCGGCTCGGTCATCTGGGAAGCGAGATGCTGCGATCGACCTTCAGTCCCGATCAATGCATGATTCCATTTTTTGCCCATCCTGCCTAGTTTGGGTCTGGGACATCAAAAGAGTTCATCATTCTGTATTATTGAATGGTCATCGCCCGCAGTGAAAACTGGCGGGCTTTTTTATTTAAATTAGGTGACATTTGCTATACTAATCATATTAAGTCTTGGCATGAGAACAAAAGAAGTCCTAATATCATCCAAGTCCGGCAGCCAATCATGCTATCATTAAGTTCATGAAAGAAATTAGACTCCACAAACAATG
>CAYQFS010000009.1:0-9626 GCA_964416985.1 uncultured Candidatus Saccharibacteria bacterium
CATTGTGGGAGTTATTCAGGGAATTCTTACTGGAATTGGATTTGCCCTCTTTGGAGTGCCAAACCCTGCAGTATGGGGAAGTATCGCGGCTGTGGCGGCCCTCATTCCAGGAATCGGAACATCACTCGTTCTCGTACCCGGAATCCTTTACCTTTTCTTTACCGGTACAACAAGCGGTGCAGTCGGCCTCCTCATCTGGGGAGTTCTTGCCGTAGGACTTATTGATAATATTCTCGGGCCGATTCTCATTAACCGAGGCATTAAAATCCATCCATTCATCATTCTTCTTTCAGTACTCGGAGGTCTCATCTTCTTTGGGGCAATTGGATTCATCCTCGGTCCGCTCGTGTTGGCTTTTCTTTTTGCTCTCCTCGAAATCTATCGAACTTCTAGGCTTTAGGAATATTTAGCCAAATCGGCTTTGGCGTGCTAGACTCTAAAAACTATGGCATTCATTGATGAGCTTTCATTTCATATAAGGGCCGGAAACGGCGGAGATGGCGTTGTACGCTGGCGTCATGAACGTGCTCGCGAGTTTGCGGGTGCGGCTGGAGGCAATGGGGGAAAGGGGGGCGATGTCTATGTTCGCGCTATCCGCGATCTCTCTATTCTCGGACGATATCGCAATACAAAGGAATTCGTCGCAGAAAATGGCGAGGCTGGAATGAAGAGCAGTATGCATGGGAGTAATGGTAACGATCTCGTCATCGACCTTCCTATTGGAGCTGTTATCACTGATAGTCGAACAAAGAGAAGCATTAACCTTCTCGAAGACGGAGAGAAAGTCTGTATTTTGAAAGGGGGTAAGGGAGGACTCGGAAATGAACATTTCAAAGCTTCGACAAACACAACTCCAACAGAATCGACTCCAGGAAAACCAGGAGAAGAGGCTGATTTTCATATTGAACTTGAGCTCGTGGCCGACGCTGGTTTTATCGGTCTTCCAAATGCTGGCAAGTCATCGCTTTTGAATGCACTCACAAATGCCGAAGCTCAAGTTGGAAGCTACGCTTTTACCACGCTCGAACCGAACCTCGGAGCTCTTCCGGGTGGCTACATTATTGCCGACATTCCAGGACTCATCGAAGGTGCTTCAGAAGGAAAGGGACTTGGTCACAAATTCCTCCGCCACGTAAAGAGAACCCACCATCTCTTCCACCTCATCTCACTTGAAAATGATGCAATTATCGGAGTATACAAAACGATCCGCGAAGAGCTTTCAAAATATGGAGAAGGACTCGATGAAAAAGGGGAGACAATTATTCTCACAAAAACAGATGCAGTCGACGAAAAGACGCTCGAAGCAGCAAAGAAAAAGATTTCAAAATACAACAAGGATATACTGACGGTGTCGATTTTGGATGATAAGGCGGTAAAGGAACTTTCGGATAGGATTGTAAAGAAGCTCCGAAAATAGTAGTATAGACTGCATGGAAAAGCAGTCTCCCAAATACATAGCCACCATTGGGCTTGAGGTTCATGCTGAACTCAAAACGGCTTCAAAGATGTTCTGCTCCTGCAAGAACGATCCAAATGAAGAGCGCCCAAACGTCAATATTTGCCCTGTCTGCATGGGTCATCCTGGCACGCTTCCAGTCCTTAATAAGGAGGCAATTAAGCATGTACTCAAGGTGGGTGTAGCGGTAAAAGGGAATAGGGCAGACTTCACAGAATGGGATCGAAAGAACTACTTCTACCCCGATATTCCAAAGGGTTACCAGATTAGCCAGTACAAGTACCCCCTCATCTCGGGTGGGGAATTGGCGGGTGTCACCCTCACACGAATCCATCTTGAGGAGGATACAGCTCAATCTACCCACGATACACATCACAAGAGCTTAATAAACTTTAATAGAGCCGGAGTGCCACTTTTGGAGCTTGTAACAGAGCCTGTCATTCATGATGCTACGACCGCTGTGAATTTTGCAAAAGAGCTCCAATTAACCCTACGCTACCTTGGGGTAGGGGAGGCTAATCTCGAAAAAGGAGAAATGAGAGTTGAGGCAAATATCTCGGTTGCGACAGCAGAAGATACAGCCGCAAAGAAGTTCGGAACAAAGACCGAGGTCAAGAACTTGAACTCTTTCAAGTCAGTCGAAAAAGCTATCGCATATGAGATCGCACGACAAAGCAGAATTCTTTCAAAGGGAGAAAAGGTGATTCAGGAAACCCGAGGTTGGGATGATGCAAAAAGTGAGACCTATTCACAACGAGCGAAAGAGAGTTCACACGACTATCGATATTTTCCGGATCCAGACATTCCAAAGTTGAAGGTGAGTGAGGTCGCTGAGTTCGATGAAAATAATCTTCGAAAAGAAATTCCAGAACTACCAGCGGAGAAGAGGGGACGACTGCAAAAAGATTTTCAGATGACTGACAAGGAGGTTGCGGTCTTCGTAGACACTCCAGAAATTGGACGATACTTTGAAGAGGTGGGGAAGGATCTTGACGGTGATGTAAAAGCGATGCGACTTGCGATAAATTATATTTTGACAGATTTTCTTGGCATTCTAAAAAAGGAAAACAAGAATCCAGAGACGTCAATGGACATGATTTCTCCAAAAAACTTTGCGACACTCATAAAGATGATTGGCAAGGGTCAGGTATCATCGCGTGGTGCAAAAGATCTTTTGGCACTTTTGTACACAAAATCGGGAGAACAAAATCTTGATCCAGAGAAGCTCGCTCATGAACACGGATTGATTCAGAAAAATGATGAAGGAGAAATTAAAAAGATTGTTGAAGAAATTATAAAAGCGAATCCAAGTGTCGTAGAGGATTACAAAAAAGGGAAGATGGCAGCACTACAGTTTTTTGTCGGACAAGGAATGAAAGCAACGAAGGGCTCAGCCAATCCAGAACTCTTAAAGAAACTGATTCTAGAAGTAATAGGATAAAACAAAAAGCACCATCCGGTGCTTTTTTCGTTACTCATCATCTCGGAGGTGTTTGACCATAAGCTTCTTGACCTCCTGTCGTGCTCTTTCGCGTCCCTTGCTTGCGTCTATCTGCATTAGGATGTCTTCAAGATCAGTAACTTTGTAGACCCTGTAGTTACTAATAGGGTGACGACCAGCAGGAAACTTTCCGCTATTGTCCCAATTGCGAAGAGTGAGAGGTGAGACACCTAGAATTTTTGCAGCTTGCTTGATATTTATATACTTTTTTTCCATATTTAATGCTATTACAACAACTTAGTAAACCTTACTAAGCATTATAACATTTATAGTAATATTGAATAATCATTTATCCACATTAGTAAGGTTGTGAAAAATGATCGTAAGGACAAAAAATAAAAAATAATTAGGTATAAAAAGTTGAAAGTAGGAGCACATCTCTATTCTAGGCACTTTAGCTACTTAAAGTGACCAAAATCGCTATATATCTACGCTCTAGACGGGAATTAAGGCTTATTTCTAGTTATATTTATGCAATAAAATTATTTTATTCTTGATTTTGAATATGTCATCATATTTTGACAATCCGAGATGTAAAGACAAATTCTAAAATAGCTATATTTCTAAACATATTTGAAACATCTCGGGTGAGCGAGACAGAAATAAATTTATTTTGCCTTTAGAATTAAATTGTTACCTTGGCTATGACAAAAAATTAATAAAAAATATTTTTTTCATAAATTTTACAAATTTTTTCAATTTCAGAGCTAAAAATGAGGCTTTAAAATCGTTTATAGGCGTTTTTATTTTACCTTTTCGTACTTTTGCTCATTTATTTTTTCTAATCAACCTGATTTAAAGCATTGCCTTATAGCCTTTGGGTGCTTAGGGGTAGTTTTTTGGCTTTAAGAAAATTCTGGGAGGGTCTAATCACTTTTTGGTTTCAATTTTTGAAATAATTCTCCTTTAAATTTTCTTGTGTTTATCCACATATTTTTCTCTAAAAATTGATCCGAGATGAAGTATAATTATAGGTAAGGAAATATGAAAGATGCTCTTATTTTAGAACATAAAACATACATCTCGGCTCGCCGAGCTGCTGAGATCACTGGATACACCAGTGACTATGTTGGACAGCTCTGTCGAGCAGGCAAAATTGAATCAAAAATTGTAGCTCGATCTTGGTTCGTTCTCGAGGAATCTCTTCTCAAGCACAAACTCATTAACGATGAGGTTAAGACAAATAAAAAAACCGCAAAAAAGCGACGAGCGCTCCGAGCTCAAGCTACGCTCCCTCAAATTCCCGGAGTCCAGTTTATTTCAAAGGATGAAATTCAGGTTGGAGTAGCACTTCTTCCTGAAAAGACGCAAGAAAATATTCCTGCAAAAATTATTGCTCCTATCTTGGTTCCAATAAAAAAGGAGGCAGAAGTAAGATCAGATATAAAAATAATCAAGGAAAAGGAAATTGAGACTCCATTTCTTCCACTTCTCACAAAATCTGGAAAAGATGTTTCTGTAAAATTTGTTCCGTATCGTTTTTCAATGAGAAGCACAAAGGGAGCACCTCTTGTTCATGTTGCCGCATTTGAGCTTCACCCTTCTTCGCAAAAAACTTCTCGAAAAAATCTAGCCGGCCAAAAAATTACCGGGACAGCAAAAATTTCAAAAAAATCAGCACTCACCTCTCGAAATATTTCAGCAAGTGCAATCGCACTTCACCCTCGAGAAAGTTTTGCGGGAAATTTTGCAGCGGTTGCACTTCTCCTCATCGTCATTGCCGGTGGAGGATTCTTCATGATGAAGTCATCTTTCGCACCGATCGCTCAGAACTTTACAACATCAGAACAGGCATCAATCAGTTCTGTTGCGAAAGACATTGTCGACTCAGTCGCACGAGGCTTCAATGGAGTGACACACAAGATCGCAATGTTCTTTGGAATTGATTCTGGTTCTTCAAAGAACAACGGAACTCTCGCAGTTAATAATCAAAATGACGACTCAAAAAATCCTTCAAACGAAGACCTTGGTTTTAGCGGAATTGCTGTTGTTCCTTCGACAAATTCCCCTGAGAAGGATGAGCTCGTAAAGGAACGAATCCGCGCTTCATTCTCTGACGAGGTGAAGGTTCAGCCTGACAAGAGTGGAACAGCAGGAGTGATTACTCCGGTCTTCAAGAAAGCGACAAAGGATAACTTTGTTTACGTTCTTGTTCCGATTCAGGAGACGAGACAATAATCAGCCAACATGAAATTTTATTTTTACAAGAATGAAATAAGAAGCACAAACTCTATCGCACGAGTTCTCGGATTAGTCATTGCTTTTTCTTTCATCCTTGCTCCTCTCCAGAATGTTTTTGCAGAACGAATGACGAGCGGAAATTATACGCTCCAGTCTGATGTTGTTGATTTTGGAGGAGGACGATCGACATCTGGATCATACGCACTCGAAGCGGCAGCTGGAGAAATTGCGACAGGAGATTCTTCAAGTGCAAATAAAAAAGTTCACGCTGGATTTGAACAGACGGATGCAGTTTCAGAAGATGCAACGACAACTCCTCCAACAACACCACAGACTTCTACCGGAAGCAGTGGATCGATACCGACTCCAGTCAACGTTATCAATTTCAAGGCAACACCCTTTACAAAGAGCATCGGTCTTTCATGGACATATCCCGAAGGAGCGGATATTGTCGCGGTTCGAATTGTAAAATCAGATAAGTTCTTCCCAAATGATATTTCTGATGGGGAAGTCATATTTGAAGGAAATGGAAATTCGATTGTCGACAACGATGTAAAACCTGGAACAAGATATTACTACGCGCTCTTTGCACGAAATGCTCACGGAGATTATTCATCAGGAGTTCTTGCGCAAGCGCGAATTCCATTGACGAACGACACAACACCTCCTGTGAAGCCTGGAGATATTTTTGAGAATATCCCTCCTTCACCAAATCTTGACGCTACAATCTCTGCACTTTCTCTTCTCGATTTTGATTTCATCCAGGGAGGACGAAAGCTCACATCGGTAGCTGGGACAATTCCTGTCGATGGAAAACAGAATCTCACTATCCAGCTTGCCTACCACAAAGTCCCTGAAATACTAAAAACTATCGCCATTACCCTTACTGACCCTCAGGATTCAACAAAGGTCTTCACGTTCCTCCTTAGAGTCAACAAGGACAAGACTGCCTATGAAGCAACTATTGCTCCTCTTGGAAGAAGTGGCGACTACAAGCTCGATGCCATCATTCTCGATTACAAAAATCAGGGATTGAAGCGACTCAATGGAAATCTTCATTCTCTCATCCTTGCCGACGCTCAGAGTATCTTGGGTGATGGGGATACTTCGATGCTCACTCTCATGATCGTCTTGCTTGTTCTCGCTTTCATTGCAGTTATTATTTTCATCATTCTCGAAAGGCGAAAGAAGCAGAGAGAGGCTCTTGCGAAGAAAGTTCTCTGGGGAATTCTTCTTTTCCTCGTCACAGTCACGAACACTGTCATATATATTCCCACACTTACATCGACAGCGCATGCGGCAATTAATAAGGAAATAAATTATCAAGGAAAACTTGCAAATAGTTCTGACGACATTGTTGCTGATGGGACATATGCAATGGAATTCAATCTTTACACAGTGTCATCAGGAGGTTCTCCGATCTGGACGGAATCTCTTACGGGAGGAAATAAAGTACAAGTTACAAATGGTCTCTTTAGCGTTCTTTTGGGACAAGTAAGCTCTCTTGCTGCAGTTGATTTCAATCAAACACTGTATCTCGGAGTAAATATTGAGAACGATGGGGAAATGACTCCTCGAAAAAAGATCGGAGCAGTTCCTGCGGCTTTTGTAGCAGATACTCTCGATGGTCTCGACAGCACACAGTTCCTCCGATCGGATGCAACAAATGCAAGTGGAATCTTTACCGATATAACAATTACAAACGCTACCATTACAAATGCTTCAACCACAGACATCACTGTCGCTGGAAAGTTCTATGATTCGACAGGTGCTTCCGGAAACAACGGACAGGTTTTGAAAATCTCCGGTGGCGTGCCTGTCTGGGGAACTGATCTTTCTGGTAGCGGAGGAGGAAGTGAAATCAACTGGACATATTTTAATGGTTCAGGAACGTATGTCTCGACAACAACAAATCAGGTCTTGATCGGAGATGTTGCCACGACATCAAACCAGAAGCTTGAGGTGATTGGCGGTACGTATATTTCAGGAAATCTTGGTCTCGGTACAACATCACCGTATGCAAAACTTTCAGTAAATGGAAAAGGAGTCTTCAACCAGGACGTTCGAGCTAACTACTATACAGCAACTTCGACTTCAGTTGCATCAACTTTCCCTTACGCTTCGTCAACAGCTATTACAGTATCTGGAACAGCATCGACATCAAATCTCATTGTCTCAAACAATGCCACTCTTGCTGCTGCTTCGATAGGGACGCTTAATGGTCTCCTCTACGGAACAAACGGAGCAGTGGGGACTGTTGCGACATCAACACTTGGCATTGCTCTCTCAGATACAACAGGAACTCTCGCGGTAAACCGAGGTGGTACTGGACTTACTTCGTACACACTTGGAGATGTTCTCTATGCAAACGGAACAAATTCACTAGCAGGGACTTCAACCGCAAATCTCAAGACAACTCTCGGCTTGAATAATGTCGAGAACACCGCTCTCTCAACTTGGGCTGGTTCTACAAATCTTACGACATTAGGAACAATCGTAACCGGAGTCTGGAACGGAACAGCAATAGGAGACGCATTTCTTACAAAAACAGGAAACTGGACAGGAACATTTGATGGCCAAGAGGGAAGTTACTATCTCGATGCTCGCAACCTCACAAATTTTGGCACGCCATTCTACAATTTCTTCTCAGCAACAACTACAGATGCCCTTGCTCAAGGATCGACAAATAAATATTACTCAGATACACTTGTAAATGCATACATCCATGCATCTTCAACGATTGCAAAGACATATAGGGACAATACATATACCGGACTCCAAACATTTGGCAACAACATTTCTCTTGGAGGTGCTCAGTTGAGTGTAGGTGCATTATCATACGGCAATCTTCTTTCGTATAACGGAACTAACTGGGTCAATACATCGACATCTTCACTTAACATTGCACTCTCAGATACTATAGGAACACTTCCTGTGTCAAAGGGAGGTACAGGTCAAACATCATTTGGTCAGGGATGGCTCCATTCTGATGGTACGACACTAACTTCTTCGACTTCTCCGACTGTTGCATATATTACCGCCACAAGTACAACGGCAACGAGTACGTTTGCTGGAAATATTTCAGTAGCAGGTAGGGTTGGTGTTGGTTCAATTTCATCTTTGTATGAGCATACTACAGGAGGTTTGATTTCATCCGCATATCTGAGAACAGATAATACTTTTGTTATAGGTACAACAACGATCACTGGCAATTCACGACTGGTCATAGGAAACCCTGACACAGCCAATCCTCGTTATTGGGATTTTAATTCTAATACAGGTGTTACTTATAACGATGATGATGGCAGGACTCCTTTCAGTATCACCGCTGATGGTTCATTCAATACTGGAGTAAATATTCTTGGTAGTGTATCCTCACGTTTCTCGACAAATTCAACAGGTATCGGCTTCTTTGGTGCAACTCCAGTAGCAAAACCATCAAGCACTACCGATCTCCGCCAAGCTCTGATTAATCTCGGACTCTACACGACTGGTGGTGCAACACCTCTCAACTTAAATGGTGGTGCGTTGACTGCAGGGTCAGCAAGTATCGGGACTCTGTCAGGTCTCCTCTATGGAACAAATGGTTCTGTGGGTACTATCGCCACCTCTTCTCTAGGTCTTGCAACCTTCGGCTATCTCTTCCCATCAAATGCCACATCAACACTCCTTTCATTTACTGGAGGCCTTACCTCATACGCCTCGACGACCATTGGTGGAGGAAACCAAACCACTGGTCTCACAGTCTATGGAGGTGCAACGACGACGGGAAATGCATATTTTGCAGGGAATATTGGAGTGGGAACAACAACTCCATGGAGAACACTCTCTGTAAATGGCTCATCTGATCTTGGTATCAATGCTCTTGCTGGTTCATTTACAGCTACATCAACAACAGCAACAAGTACATTCAAAGGCAATATCACTGTAGGGTCTTCAAATATTTTTGCTACAGGAAGCAGTTTGGCAGGAGGGGTAGCGATTACTTCTTTGGGCGGTGAAAAGGTTTCGGCATCAAATGGATCGTTTGCTTGGGGTACCACAGGTTCAGGTGGAACTATTACTGCTTCTGGCGCAGGATCATTCGCTTTTGGAAAACCTCGCGAGGGTGATATTATCGCTTCTGGTTCTGGATCATTTGCAGGTGGTTCATTCGGTAATGGTGCTGCAGATGGATCAGTCACATCGTCGGGTGAGGCATCATTCGCCTTCGGAAGACACCTATCTGCTACAACAGATTACTCTACTGCCTTTGGTTCAGGTTTCACCAACAATATAGCTAACAGCTTCATGATCGGTTATTCAACCTCAGGGCTTACAGTAACACCTACTTTCACTGCAACAGCATTAGGTGTCGGTATTGCCACCACATCACCATGGCGTGCACTCTCTGTCAGTGGCTCATCTGATCTCGGTATCAATGCTCTCGCTGGATACTTCACCGCCACAACCTCAACGGCTTCCACCTTCCCATACGCCTCAACAACA
>CAYQFS010000010.1:0-7795 GCA_964416985.1 uncultured Candidatus Saccharibacteria bacterium
TAAATTTTCCAAACCTAAGTCTTACACCCTTATCTGTTTGATTTACAACAGTAAATGGTAATAATTTGTCTAAAATAGATAAAAGAAAATCAATTAGTTTATCAAACACTAGTCTTTCTTTTTAGATTTTTTAGCTTGTTTTAATGCTTGTTTAGCTTTTTCTGTATCTACCTTTAGTTTTAATTTGTGAGAATTTTCAGCTTCTTTTAGTTTAAATTGGTGTTGTTGTTTAGACTCTTCTACTTTTAATTTAGAATCTTGTTCAGCTTGTTTTGCTTTTATAGCTGCAAGTTTTTTTGCTTCTTCAGCTTTAGCTTTAGCCACTTGTTCTATAGCAGAAGCTTTTGCTTCTCCCATTTTTTCTTCAAGTTGAATCTCTTTTTCTTTAGCTTTTATCTCCATATTTAATTCTTTTTTGGAGTTTTCTATTTCAAGTTTTTTCATTTGAAGGTCTAACTGTTTTAGCTCTTTTTCTTTTTCTTTAAGAGCCATTTCAGCTTTATGTTTAGATTCTGCTAAAGCTTTATCAGCTTTAATCTTTTCCATTTGCATTTTTTCCTGATTCTTATTTTGAATCATGATACCCTCATTTTTTTGAGCTTCAAGTTCTTTTTTCCACTTAGCCTCTTCTTGTTTAAGTTTTTTATCAGATTGTATTTTTTCTTTTTCAAGTTTTTCTTTTCTGAAAGACTCAAGTTGTTGATTTACAAGTTGTTGTTGAGCTAAATAATTTTTAGAATTAATATCCTGTTCTTTTAAAGCTATATTTTTTTGAGCTATAAGTTTATCTGTAAGGTCTGCATTAGGGTCATATGATGACTCATTTGCAATACCTTGTAAAGTAGTTTTTTGAAGTTCTGTTTTAGCTTTAACATCCACTTCATATTTTTTAAGCTGTCTGTCTTTTTCTTTTTCAGCAGCTCCAGCTTCTATTTGTTGTTGCTGTAATTGTTGCTCATGTTCTCTTTCAGCCTGTATTTCTTTAGCTTGTTCTGCTTCTGCTTCTTCTAAAGCTTTTGTAATATCAGCTACAGATTTTAATCCAATCATTTTAACCAATGCAGACATTGGAAGTTTTGTTGTATTATTTTCTACAGCAAGTTTTCTTGCAAGCTCTAATTCCTGAAGAGTTTCCTGTGCATTATTTACATTAACTCCTATATCTCTAAGCATTAATTCAGTGCCTGTAACTTTTATAAAAGCTTCTCCTAAATCAGAAGTGGTGTATTGTAATACAATATCTTTTTCTTTAGATGCACAATATTGCGCTATATCTAAAAGTGCTTTAAGTTTTCTTCTTTTGTAATTATAAAAATTTTCAAAATAAGGCTCTGTTACAGCATAGGAGTTATTAATTGCTTGCTGCACTCCTGTAGCTGTTTCTGAAGCTTGTGTTTGTCCCTGTCTTTGTGGAGTGATTCCCACTTGTTTAGCACCTTGCTCTTCCCAGATAATTGCTAATTTCATTAATCTTTCTACTTTTTCAGATTCATCTAAATCTAAAACAGTCATTTGATTAAATTGCACCTGACCTCCTGTATTCTGTAAAGAAGAATCTAAAGGTAATACACCTAATTCTCTTCCTATAATTAAAGCTTTTTCAAGAGCTTGCTCTCCTCCCCAATCTTTAAAATTAGAAAGAAGTCTTAAATCAAGCATAGCTATTTTACCATTATTTCTTTGAGCTATACCGTAAGCCAAATTCATAAATGCATTATAAGCAATCTGATATGGTTTTAATAAGTCTACAAAAGAATTAGACCTTCCATTAATATTATTAAATACACCACCTATAACAGGAAGTTTAGGTTGAAATATTGTATAGTCACCTTTAAATTGAAAATCACAAGGTTTAATATCAAAATAAATAGCATTTCTATCTCTGTCTTCTACAGACTGAGCAAAATTAGCATTCACTTTACATCCTTGCCATATATGTGTCACCCAAGTCCAAACTATTGTATTAATAGGCTGATTATCAATTGCTTCTTGGAAAGATGTATAAGTTAATTCCTCAACTCCAAAAAGCTTAGGGTCAAAACTTTCATCTACTATCTCATATTGAGGTTCTCCTGTATCAGGGTTTAATAAAGCAAGTCTTCCTAATTTTCTCTGACTTCTCCAATATCCCTCTGTCACCTGACAAATATCTGCTGTAGCAAATTGGTAATTTGGAAATCCATAGTTTAAATCTTCATGTTGTAAGGATGGTAAATTGCCAACAGGAGTGTTATTCCAAGGGTCAAATCCTAAAGAAGTAGTGACATTGGCATAATCCCTGTAAGCAGGGAATGGCATCATTGTAGCATTAAAAAATTCTGAATAAACACCACCAGACTGTCTTCCATCATCTTTTTTAGGATAGAGCATTTCTATTTGCTCTTTTTGCATTCTCCAACCAAATCTATCAATAATTCTGGCTTTAGTCATATACATCACTCTTCCTACAAAATCTCCATCTTCTGCATATCTTATTTCAGGAGCTTGATGGAAAAATACATTCATAGGATTCCAAGGCTCTAAATCATATCCTGTAGGTGTAAGGTAGGTGTGTGCAAAGCATCTGTCAGCAACAAGCGTATGAAAAAACTCAAGTTTTTCCTGCTCTCTGAAATTAAACCTTTGTCTGTCATTTGATAAAACACCTGTAGCCCAATGTTCAGCAGCACTTCTATAATCATACCTCATGTATTTTTCAATAGTGTCTGGTGTAAGCTCTTTATATTTAGCTTCTATTTCCTGTTTATATTGAGCTGCTTCTTCCTCATTGTTAAAGTCATTTTTATTAGGGTCTATCCCCATTTGCAAAAGTTGATTTGTAACTCTTGTTCTTATAGACTCTTTTAAATAAGTGTGGACTAAATCTGTTTTTACTTGTAATCTCTCATTTATACTTTCACTATCTGAAGCTCTTACAGTGAATATATCAGGTCTTTTTAAATACTCTCCTATTAAAAGATTTACATATTTACCTGTAATATCATAATGTTTTAGATGGTATGGGACATTAAATTCCTGTGCAATAGCTGATGTTATGTCATAATAATCTGACACATCATAATAATCAGCCATTCTAAACTCTTTAGAAACAATAGCATAGTTTACTTTTAAAGCCAAATTTTGATAATATTGATACCTTCCAATTGCTTCCAGACTGTCCATACAATCTTTCATCCAATTAGAAATACCAAATTTATCTTTACCTTTAAGCTTTTCTTTAATACTTTGCTGTTGTCTTGGTAAAGATGCATTAAGTGGCTTACCATTGTCAGCAAAATTATTGCCTATACTCATTTTTAATCTTGTTTAAACCACTATTATAAGCTATAATAGCTATAAATTAAAAAGTGTAACTGTTATGAATTATTATAATTATATAAAATTAAAACCTCTTCTTTTTTCATTTATTGAATTTAAAGATGTTTTTTTAGGTGTTAAATCACCAAAAAAACCTTTAATAACTGGTGGTTTTTTAACAACTTCTTCTTTTTTTTCTTTTGTTTGGTAAGCTAATGGCATATATTTATCTAAATGCTCTGCAAGAATTAAAGCATGATAAGCAGCAACAATTCTATCAAAGTTACCATCATGTATACCATTTGTAGCTTTAGGTTTAGCTCTGTAATTTACCATTTCCTCTAAAAGCATAAAATCAGGTATTCTTGTAATTCCTAAATTTATTGCTCCAGAATTATTTACCACCTCTTCAATTGTATAAGAAACAAGAAGCTCCATACCATATCTTTGATTTCTTGTTGTAGGAGAAAGACCTTTTTCACTACCTTTAGCAAAGGAATTTTGATTAATATCTCTTGCTAATTGCATAGCATTTTGTATCATGTATCCCTCTTTCTTGTTTACAAAGAAATCAGAAAATCTTTCATTTAATTCTGGAAGAATTATGGCATTATAGTATTTAGCCATGTAATAAGCTATATTATAAAAAGTTGTAATATCATTAGGTCTCCCTGCATAGCTTGCAACAAAACAATGTTGATGAGCACCTAAAGGGTCATTCATTCTTTTTAATACATAAATTGAACCTAAAGAGTTTACTTTTTCAGAAGATTCATTTTTATTATACGCATCTACACCCATTACATATGTTCCATATGGAACACTATCTTCAGGATGTTCATATATTACAACAGGGGCTTCTTTAAAATCTGTGGGTTTAACAGGAAAATTATTAATTGGTTTTAATGCACTATATTTCCATTTAATATTATTCTTCTCGTCTTTATAAAACTCAACATATTCTGGCTCTAAATTCTCTTTTAACCAATATTGATGAGCTTTAGCTGCTTCTATAGGGAAATTGTTATTAGATGCAGAAAGGAATATTTCTCTTGTATTTTTAGGAAAATACATTGTATGCTTTAATAAAGCAGAAGGGTCATTAGATTTAGCAGCAGCTAACCTTTCCTTATCTATCAAAGCTTCGTTTTCTTCTTTATTAGAAGCTAATATTTTAACATTGGCTAAGTTTTCATGTTTAGACTCGTCTAAGTTTAAATAAGATGCTAAATTTGTTTCTTTTTTAGGATAGGCATAACTCATCCATCCAGGTAAAAATACACCACATTTTCTATTCTCTTCAGGTAGTTCACAAGATAAAAAATTGTAAGTTTCAGGTTCGTCAAACAATTTTTGAAAATCCTGAAAATTATCCATATCACCACCTGTTCCCATTACTAAGAAGCTACCCCTCCAACCATTAGGTGTGGTTAAACCTGGCAAACCTGCTAAAAGAGCTTTTAAAAATGAATACTTACCTGCTTCATCTATTATACCTCCGTCAGGTGTAAGACCTGCAAGAGCTTCTTCATTATTTCCTCCATCAAAGTTTCTTATAGCAAATGTAGACCATATATTTCTTTGATTTGATTTTGCATCTTTAAAACCTAAAGCCACTTGCTTTTTCCAGTTATCTTCCACCTTAGATTTAACATAATAGTCAGGTAATTCATTTATACCTAAGTCTATCATATCTGTTATAATCTTTATGTCTGGCTCATTACCACCAGAGACTACTATTTGAGAGTTTTTCCAATTACAAGCTTTCCAAGCACAAAAAGAAGCTTCCAAAACCGATTTACTAAATCTTCTTGTCCCAGCAGCTACAACTCCTTTTTTTCTTACTAGACCCTCTTCATTTTTAAATGTTTCAGCTTCCCAAATTTTATTTGTTAAAATCCACTCACTATCTCTGAAATCAGGTTTTTGTCTAATTCTTCCTTTTGTAATATGGTCAGAAATAATTGTCCATAAATTACAATGCCAATAAAGAAAAGGATTAATAAACACTCCATCTATTGTTATTCCTTCTTTACATTTTTTTCTCTCATTAGACCAAAATGCAGAAAACTCCTGAGATTGTTTGTCAGGAGTTTTTTTCCAATTTATTAATAAATCTTTACTTTCAAATATCATTCTTCATTCATTATATCTGCTACACTTTGACCACCTCTGGCTTCTTTTTTTTCTGCCTCTTTTTGTCTTAATTGGTCTACTACAGAAAGCAAAGCTAAATAGTCTTTCATTGTGTCTCTTACATTTTTTTGCTGAGATTCTATTGTAGCCACTACAATAGGTAATTGACCACCACCTTTTGTTTCTTTCCATGAAATCCTATCTTTCATTTCTCCAAAAGGATTATCTGAAACATATTTTTTCCATGTAGTTAATTGCTCTTCAGCCCAATCTAAATCTACACCTATAAAAGATTCTGATTTAATTTTCTTTGTAGCCATTGTTTTTTAATAGATTTTCTATTTCTTGTTGTTGTTGTATAAGTTCTTTATACAAATGTTTACATTTTTCTGTTAATAGAGATTGGTCTATTAAATGATAAAAAGTAATAATTGCAAACTTTTTATTTTCATTATTTAAAAGACTTAACCCTATAGCAGCTTTTTCTGTTTGCGTAGAAGGTTTTAAATTAAAAGCATTTTTATATATATCAGCTTCATTACTAACCTGTTCAGCAAAGTTGTTTAAAATATCAGCTATTTCTTTCATAAAATTCAAATATGTCATTTTCATCAATAGCATCACTACCTGTTCCCCACAATTGAGGAGGGTCATTTTCTAATTCTTGTAGGTATTTTTCACAGGCTTTAACCAATCTTTCATCTCCAAATTGCACAGATGTTTTACCACCTACAGCTTTATTTATTTTAGAAAGTTTTTGTTTTATACCTTCCAAATGCTCATGAATTGTAAGATTTGGATAAATAGAAAGGATAGAAGAAAATGACGACAAAAAGCTGTCATGCAAAATCTTTTGGTTTCTTTGTTTTTCTAGTTTTGTTAATTCAGGTTTAAATTCCATTTTGTTATTGTTTAGTTTTAAATTTAGTCCATTTTAAAGGAATATGTTTTGTTTTTTCATCTGAGTCTAATCCACAATTAGAAGATAAAGAAGATGTTTTAACTGTCTCATTACATCCACAAACAGAACAATGAAAGTCTATTCTGTCAGATTCATAATGTTTTTCAAAAATATCAAAATACTCTTTTGATGTTTTAGCATTTTCACTATAAAAAGGACAACTCTGACATATCAACCTCCTTCTCACTATTTCATTGTGCTGCTCTTCTGTCAAGCCATCATAAAGAGATTTAGTTTCATTAATTAATCCTTCTATTATCTTATCTGCATTTTTAATACCCTTTGGTATTAGTTTTAAATATTCATTTAACATATCACAATATTAATTATTTTTTAACTAAACTTATTAATTGTTTGGTTTTTAAGCATTTATAGATTTTTTATTTTTCCAGATTTTATTTTTTTCTATCCATAAAGCTCTCATTTTTTCAAGCTGAGACCATGCTGCTTTAGTTTTTAACACTAAATCCCTTTCTAACATAACTGTCATAGAATTTTCTGGATTAAAATTTTTCTTTTTAGAAAGTTCTTTTATCCTTTTCCTTAATTTTCTTAACAGTTTAATATTTTCTCTTATGTATTTTCGTAATTGTGAATTTCTTACTTCCCATTTACCTAAATGGGGTATTGTAATAGAAAGTTTTTCACAAAACTGGTATTGTCTTCCAAGCTCTTTCCATTGTTCATCAAACATCACTTCCACTATCCTTAATACAGAAACATCTCCTTCAGAATAAATAGGAGAGTCTTTTTTATCAGCAATAATTCTGTTTAAAATAGCTTGGTTTCCAAACATAACTATCTGTTATCTATTAATATTTTAATTAAATTAATATCCCCCAACTTTACATTCAGTTCATTACAAAGCTTTTCTCCATATGGTTTTGTAAGATTTTTTACAATCCATCCATTTTTTCTCATTCTGGTTAAAGAGTTTCTTAAACAGGAAATATCTTTTAACAATCCTATTTCTATAATCTTTTCTTTTGTTGTTTGATTTAACCCATATTCCATAAAATAAGCCAAGATAGCTACATCATTATCTGGTATTTTAATACCCCTTTTAAGAGCTATAAATTTTATGTAAAATTGAGTGCTTTCAAGTTTACTATTTGTTTTTAAACTAAACTTTGCATTAATGCCATTCATAAATAACTCTTTATTAAAATTACAATATCTTCTTTATCCCTTTGAACACCTAAATCAAAATCCTGATAGCCACATAAACAAGCTATTTTTTCTTGATAGCTTTCAAACCATATAGGAAAAGGTGCAGAATCAGAGGATAGTTCATAACCATAAAAATAATAGTTAATTAATAACTCTTCATCTATTTTCTTCATATTTCAAATATAGTGTCCAATTTTTTATATACAATAACTATACCAAATATTTTAACAA
>CAYQFS010000011.1:0-4023 GCA_964416985.1 uncultured Candidatus Saccharibacteria bacterium
ATGTTGCGTTAAGTTTAAGGAATAACACAGCCAACACAACTACCTCGATGGGTAATTTTAAAACAAACGCCACATCTACTACTACGGTTGTAACGGCTATTACAGGGTTAAATATTTCAGTCGTGGCAAGTGAATTAATTTGTTTACAAATGAACGGAACGTGGGCTACTAATCCAACACAGGTTAGATTAACAGGTTATTTAATTATCAGACTATGATGACATTCACATATAAATTACAGGGTGACGGGCGAGATTCATGGGGCGTTAAAGAGTTCACAAATGGTGAACTTGTAAATGCTTTTATGATTTATGAAACACCGATTGAGTATTTGAAAAAGAAACTTTCGGATGCTTTTGATAAAAGATTTGAATCTGAATGGAAAGGAAAGGGGTATTCTGATTTGAACGACCTTTTAAGCCATGCAGCAAATCCAAATAGTGTATATCATTCAGAGGCATTAACACTTGTGCAGTGGTCGCATAATGAATGGGAGGCTGCTGTTGCTGACTTAGATGAAAATAGTAATATTGAGGATATTATAAACAACTTACCAATTTACAATGGTTAAAACCAAAAAACAACAATATTTAGAAAATTTAGAGCAATTTTTACATAAAAGAGCAAAAATATTAAGGAACAAAAGAACAAAATGGGAGGCGATAATGTATTCCTATTTAAAACAAATAGGATATAAATTTAAATTTCAAGTTCCTGCTATATGCAGAAATAAGTATGGTTATATACTTGATTTTCTTCTTACTGATTATAATCTTATTATCGAAATTGATGGAAAAGCTTTCCATAATTCTAAAGAACAAAAGAAAAAGGATAATCAAAGAACAAGAAGATTATTAAAAGAAGGATTTCATTTAATACGATTGTCCAATAAACAAGTGAGTGTGCTTACAAAAGAACAAATACATGATATAATTTCTACAAAAATATTACATATTGTTAATAAACGTTAATGATATTTGGAAATATCAAAAAGATTATTATGTTTGCAGTGTTAACGTTTGGCAGCTTAATGCTGTTGGTGATAAAATAAGACTAAATTATCATTAACAACAAAACTAAATGAAGAAAGAGAATAGTAACACAAAAGACTTCACCACCAATAGCATTTAAGGTGCTGTTATGTGCTGCTTTTATCCCTTTCTTTAAATTACCAAGCTGTCAACATATTGTGAAACTTAAAAAGTAAATGTATGGTAGATTATGTAGAATTTCCAGATGATGTTAAAACAGAAAGAATTGTCTTAAATGCTGTCAGAGTAACAAAAAGTCCTGATTACAGACCACTTAGTCCAAATGAAGCGAGAGTGCAAATAGTCCCAAGTCCCCTTAACTCAGGAAATTATCTTGTAGAAGAGGGTAAAACAGAAGGAGGAGGGTTATTAAACTTTGACTATTGGAGGTCATCTAAACCCAAAGTGGTAATGAGTATGGACTTTGCTGGAATCAAAATTGAATGTCTGGAATATGCTGTTGATGGTGTCAGAGTTGACCCCCAAGTCAGTCATGTGAGCAATTAAAGCACCTTTGACAGAGTTAGCTTTGTCCTCATTTTGGTTAACTTCTTCTAATCTTTCAAATTTGTCAGAACCAGAAGAAATAACTGTCAGGATTTGTAAAGACATATTCTCTAAAGATATTGAATAGTCATAAGTTATGTCTGTCTTATCTTTTAAAGATTGTTGAATAGGTTCAGGTTTGTCATAAGTTTCAGTAATAATTGGAATATTACCAGGGAGAAATTTCAACATAGTCTTAGGTTTTAAGTCAGCAAATAAAGAGAATAAATTGTCAAACTAAACAAAAATAAAAAAGGTAAAGTGTAACTACCTTGTCACAAAGTTGCACATAACGTTTGGCAGATTTGCGATGGTGCAGATAAAAACTCCATCACTATCTTAACCAGACAATATTAAATAACAAAAGGGAAAATAAACCTAAAAACACATCACCTGCACTATTGCAAATGTGCTGTTATAGGTAGTTTTTCTCAAGTTGTCTAAAGTTGTCAGGGAATAAGGTAAAGTAAATCTGTCAGACATAAAAACTAAAAAATTATGTCAGATAGAGGAGAAAGGTTAGATATGCCTGTCAGCGGAGTAGATATTTACAAAACGCAAGAGCATATATTTGTTACTGAAGTAACTGAAGAAGATGTCAAACAATTTTTATTTGATAGTTGTCCCGACAGTATAAAGAAATATGTGTCAGAATATATTGACGGACTAAAGTCATCAAAAGAGTTGGGTAAGGATGGTATTGATATAAAAATGGAAGTTGTTGTTGGAAGGTGGAGTAACCCTAAGTTACCTTATGTGGCTTCAAGTCGTTTTTTGAAACACTTACTAGTGGTTTAAGAACTTTGGCTTTAATTTCTTCCTCTGTCGCACAAGGGTTGATTACAAAGTCATTACCATAAGTAGGATAATTAGGTGTATGCGGTGGTATTGTCATCTTGTATGGGGTGTCTTTGTCAGCAACTATTTGACAAACCTCTCCATTTTTAATGAGGTCAGTGTCAATACCATCATAAACAACGTAGTCCCAAATTTTAAACTCTTTGTTTGTCATAAGTAAATGAATTTGTCAGTCAATAATAAACAAAATAAAAACAACATTGTCCTAGAGAAAAATAAAAAATTGGAAAGGGTAAACCAAAATAAAATTACCTATAACGTTTTGCAGCTTGCTTGAAGGTTGGGATTAGCACCCCAAAATTTTTCATGTTGCACTAAATTAAATGAAGTATGGAAAATAGTAACAAAAATGACATCAACCCCAACTTGCAGCAAGGTGCTGTTAGCGGTAGTATTAATCTATCTGAGGGAAGTAAAAACTCTCAAGATAAAATTGAGAACAAAGAAAATTGGGTAAACTTTGTCAACAAAACTTTAGACTTAGACTTTGATGAAAGTCTGTCAACCGAACAACATGTAAGAAATGCTGCAAAAGATGAAAGTCTTGGTGAAAATGTCAGAAACCTATCAAAACTTGTCGTCAATGAGCTTGATAGGCAGCAGAAACTATTGTTTCAATAACAAGATACATTGTCCCTGCGTCTCTTTTAACTTGTGGTGTATTCCGTTTAGCAAGTTTGTCAACAATGTAATTGTCTAATTCAGTCTCAACATAACTGATGGATTCCTTGATAAACTTCTCTTGGTCTGTTGTCCAACCACAAGTTAAAATTTCAAGTAAAACTTTGTTTCTTAGGTCTGTCAGGTCTTCTACTTTGTCAGATAAAGCAATTTTACCAAGTAAGTCTTTTAAAGTCTGAAGTTTCTGTTCTTTGTTATTAGTCATAGAGTAGTTTTTGTCGAGTCAAAAGTAAAAATAACAACAAAGTCTGTCAGTAAAAGTCAGACGAGAAAATAAAGAGATTAGCGATACCCTCTCAATATTACCGCTAACTACAAATATTTGTGATAGTTTTAATTTCACAAATATTTTGTTATAATCGCACCAAATAAATAATAAAACAATATGTCAGACAATACACCTGGTGCTCCAAAGAACCACAAATTCCAAAAAGCTCTTCTAGCAGAATTTCATTTTCTTATAATGATTTAATATTTGATGAAGCTTTTGAACTAGAAAATAGAAAATATTTAAGGTTCTTTATTAATAAAGAAGAAGCTTTTTATATTGAAGTGTTGCAAATAGAATATTTACAATATCAACAAATATTTTTTGATACCTATTCTAAAAACAATAAAGAAGATAGTGTAATTATAGATGAAACTTCTCCAGAATATGAATTTCTAAACGATATTAGTATAGAAATAAAACTGTTTAATGTAGAAACAGAAAAAGAAGAAGCGCAAGAAAATATAGCAATTCCCGTATATTATGTTTATGGTCTCCCAGAAGGTTTAAAATTTACTATAGAAAATTCTAATTTTCCTACATTTAATCTAAATTAATGTTAATTAATTAGGAATTGTCATTCTAGTTATATTACATTTGTTAAAACAAAATAATAAAAATGAATTTAAAAGAAATAGT
>CAYQFS010000011.1:4123-6858 GCA_964416985.1 uncultured Candidatus Saccharibacteria bacterium
AAAGAAAAAGGAACTAAAGAATGGACATTTACAGCAGATAATATTCCCACAGAAGAGGAAATAATCTCTCATTTTAATATAGACACAACTAAATGGAAAATAGTTAACATTTATCACAAAACTTCTTTTGGAGGTAAATATAGTATCACTGTACAAACTAATTTGTTGAAAGGGGTAGAAAGTGTAAATATAAATGAGAATTTTATTAATAAAATAAATAAAATAAACTCTTTAGTTAAATTAAATCCAAGAGAACTTTTTAATGAGTTAAAATTAAACAAACCAGTGGCTTCCTTATTAATACCTAAACAAGATGCTCACTGGAATAAAGCTGATATTTATGGAAATAATTCAATAGAAGATAGGTTTAAACAATTTACTAAATTACTTTTAGAGCAATTAGAGAAAGTTATAAAAATTAATGATTTAGAAGAAATTGTATATATTATAGGTTCTGATGAATTTAATTCAGAAGCTACAGGAGAAACAACTAAAGGCACTCCTCAACAAAACATTCTTTCTTATAATCAAGGGTTTGAAAAAATTTCTGAATTTAATATAGAAATTATTAAATTGTTAAGATTTTATAGCCCAAAAGTTAAAGTGTTATTGTTAAATGGTAATCATGATTATAATGTATCTTGGCATTTAGCACATCTTTTAAAACAAATATTTAAAAACAATGAAGCTATAGAAATAGATGATACACTTTTAAATACTAAAACTTATTCCTATAAATCTAATCTGATTCTTTTAAATCATGGAGATGTCATTAAACCAAAAGATTTAGCAGCTAAATTTCCAATATTAGCTAAAGAGCAATGGTCACAACATTCCAATTACTACGTGTTAACAGGTGATAAACACCATGAAGTTTCACATGATTTTAATGGTATTATGTGGTATCAAGTTCCACAACTTTCAAATGCCAAATCTAAATGGGATGATAAAATGGGGTATAACACTTCAAAAGCAGAACTTTTAACATTTCTTTTTGAAGAAGATGGGTTATACTCTATAAATAGAAAAGTTATAAAGTAATGGTTGGTATATACGGTATTTACAATAAACTGTCTGATAAATGGTATATTGGACAGTCGTGGAATATTACCAAAAGATTAAATAGACATAGGAGAGATTTAAATACTAATAAACATGATAATGTTTATTTACAAAAATCTTGGAATTTACATGGTGAATCATCTTTTGAATTCCATAAAATAGAGCATTATGATTTAATTACTCAAAGTGGATTAGACGAAAAAGAAAAATTTTGGATAAAATTAATGGAATCCTTTTCAAAAGGTTATAATATGACAGTTGGTGGAAATGGGGGATGTTCTGGCTATAAACATACAAAAGAACATAAAAAGAAACTTAAAGAAATTTGTCATTTTATAGGAAAAGCTGGTAAACTAAATAAAAAGTCACTAACTTGTTATAAATACTGTAAAACTACTGGTAAATTACTTGATTTGTATGAATCTTTTAATTTAGCAGCCAAGCAAAATAAACTAAAAAAGCAAAATGTTTTACAAGCTAAAGACAGAGCAATTTTGTGCGGAGGTTTTTATTGGTCAGACAAACTATTTTCAAATTTTATAGAAGAGTCAGAAGAATTAAATAATACTATTCAAAAAAGGAGATTAACGAAAAGAAAAAAATGTTCCTCAATTATGGCTTTAAATAAGGATGGGAGTATTTTTAAAGAATTTGAATGTATTTATGACGCTTTTGATTTTTTTGGAAAAGACAGAAATTCAGCTAAATCAAACATTATGTTTGCTTTAAATGGTCGTTATAAAACAGCTTATGGCTATGTGTGGAAATACAAAGGTAAGTCTAAAATTAAAAAATAAATATAATTCTAACAATTATGTTGGAGCTAAAAGAATGGCTAATGCTTTAGTATTTGATAAGGAAAATGGACAAATTGCAGAGTTTAACTATATTGTAAAAACTTAATTTATTATAATAATCCATATAATTCACTGCTATTATGCTTTTGTGTAATAGCAGTTTTTTATTTAAAATTAGGGTTTAATTGTTTAAAATGACAATAAGAGAATATATAAGTGATATTAACAATTCACTTAAAAGCTTAAATTTAGATTCCTTTTTACCTCCTAAATGGCTTTTTCTAAAGACACAGAACATCATTTCTGATTTTTTAAAAAAAGACAATAGTAGTAATAAGCTTATATATAAACTAACTACAGGTTGGACTGAACTACCATGTGTAGAAATGGAAGAAGTTCCTATAACTACTTGTGATTTAGATGTTTATGTATGCCAAAAGCTTGTAAAAACTAAATATAAAATTCCAGATGTTTATGAAACAAAGTTTGGGGCTTTAATAAGAAGTGTTTCAAGTGTAGATTATTCTTCAAATTATGAACCTGTTTTTTCAGCTAAACTGTGGAAATTAACACAAAAAAGAGAATTTAAATCTAAAAAGTATTATTTTATTCAGGATGGTTATTTGTTTATACCTATACCAAAAGGTGAAACTTTTGCTCCTGAAACTATTAAAATTGAACTCTATCCTAAAAATATGAAGGATGTAGATGATTTTAATATTATACAGGGTTGTGGAAGTTGTAAAAAACAAAGTGATAATTGTAAATCTCCGTTAGACTACCTCTTAACTTGTCCAGATTATTTAATTAATGATGTTAAAAAAGAAACAATAAATCAAATATTATCATCTTATTCTAAAATTGTAAAAGATGAGT
>CAYQFS010000012.1:0-6744 GCA_964416985.1 uncultured Candidatus Saccharibacteria bacterium
CCCAAGCTGTAGTAGTTCCAGGAACAGTGCATATAGATTGAGCACTTCCAGCTTCTGCTACAACATCTGTAGCAACAACAGCAGCTACAGTAGCTAGATTGTCAGTTGAATATAACAAGAATGTAGAAACTCCATTTGCAAAAGAAAGTTTTGTAGAAGTTCCAACAATTACAGCAGCATAAGCAGCATTAATTGTAGAAGCTGCAATATTTCCTGCTCTAACAATAGTGTAAGCATTTGCACTTTCTACCAAAGTAGCTCCAGAAGGACATGCATCACAATTAGGAATTGTAATATCTGCACTGGAGAAAGATGTTGGAGTGCTTTCATCACACAAAGTAATTTCATATGTGCTATAAACACCATCTCTTGAAATTCTTGTAACTTCTGTGCTACCCACTTGAGCTTGCACAGCCCCAAGAGCTTCCTGATTTCCTAAATCAGCTACAACAAGTGTCCATTTTTGACAATCTGTAGTTGGCAAACCAGATGGAGTGTCACAAGAAGTAACTTTGCTAACTCTAACATATTTAGACAGCAATTCTCCACCTATAATTTTTCTTTCATTAAATTCTTTAATAAAAGCATCTACAGCTACATTACAATCTACCAAATCTCCACAATTGTCTGCACAATCAGCAGGACAAGGGAACACTGGAGTAAATTCTTCAGTGAGAGAGTTATAATGAGTAGTAGAACTTCCCCCCATAATATTTGCAATAGGAGTTCCAGATAAAGTGACAAACACTTTAACATCTTTTCCTACAGCAGGAGCAAAAGTTTTAGTAGTATCCACTCCGTCAAAACCCAGAGTTACCACCATGTTTTGAGGCTTCTGCGCTTTTTTAGCAGACCAACCTACAATATTTTGAGCTTTAATAGGTTGAGTTTTTGGATTCTCATTAGTAAGACCAACACCTTTTGGAAAGGTTCTTGCATCTCTACCTTGAGCAATCAAAATAGATTTTACTGATGGAAAATTAGGAGCTGTTACTGCCTGATAAGTGTCTGCATTATACACTCCAATTTGACTTACTGCTAAAGACAGGGTATCACCACTTGCAGGGATGGAGTCAATGTTTGTTACAAAGGCATTACGATAAGGATTAGCCATGTTATTTAATTGTTTTTATTTTTGTTTTTTAATTATTCTTGAGATTGTTCTCTATCTTTTCCTAAAGCAACTCCAACTTGATTTTGATAATTTCTTTCAAACTCTGTAGCTGCTAAGTTTATTATTTGGTCTACATATTGGTCTGAAATATCAATTCCTATTGATTGTGTCACTATATTTCCTTCTATATCTACTGTGTCTTTCATTTGGACATCTGGAATAGTTTTATAATATTCCATTTCAGCAGAAGTAATTATAAAGCCTTTTTTATAAAACCTTATTTTATTACCTTGTATAGAGTGAAATGTCCATTCCCATTCAAAATCAGGAGAAGTAGATTCATCAAACTGTAGAAAATTTTTGTTTTGATTCTTTACTTCCCTACTATACAAAGTTTTCTTACATTTCCCTTTTTTAGCTATACATTTTGCTAATATAGCTTCATAAAAGTCTTCTTCTAATTTAAACTCTGTATATTCAGATTTATCATCACTTATTGTAAGTAGAGGTTTAGTGGCTACTATTTCCTGATAGCTATCTATAAGGACACTATCTTTTTCTTTTATACCTCTTTCAACCCACCTATTTTTACATTCATTGATAATTCTTACAAACCTCTCTTTATCACAATCTACACCTCCACCAGAGTTACCTTTGTTAATTTTATCAAGAAACTTAATATACATTAACTCTGGACTCATTGCTTATTAATCTTCTGTTTTTAGCTTGGGGTTCTTTTTCTTTTTTCTTTTGTCTACCGCTTCTCTTAATTGAGCTAAAGTTGTAGCCATTCCTGGTGTTTTAAGATATTCTATTGAAGCATCTTCTGTATCTCTCAGATTTGCAGCCCCATAAGTATAAAGTTTAATTTCACCATTATATCTAATCAAATCATATTGAACTCCTTGCTTAAATATATTGTAGATTAACAAATCTTCATTACTTAATGAACAAGCTTTTAAGAACTTATCTAATTCTGAAGGAACTTTTGTAGCCATGTATAAGTCTTGTTGTAATACTTCTTGACTTATACTTTGTTTATGTGGATTAATTAACCCCATAAAATAAGCTATTTCCCAAGCCCTTTCATAATTTACTTTATCTCCAAAGAGTTTAAAGAGTTCATTACCTCTTGCTATCTCTTTTCTCACATTTTCTTTAGCATCTTTATTGATTTCTTCATTAGTAGTCAATAAAAATTTAGCATCTTTATAGTGAGGATTTCCTGCTTCTTTTCTTGATTTTGGAAGGTAGTCATTAGCACCTAAAACAATTAATGCAAGTTTATGCAATGGGTTTTGTGTAGGAGACAAATCAAAAACTTTACCTTCTAACTCAATATAGGTCTTTTTGTTTACATCTGTTGTTACAGTGATTCCAAAAGTTAACCAGAAATCAGAGGTAGGGTCTAGCAAGCCTGGCTGTCCAAAATAAGCTTCAAGTTCTTCTTTAACTTCTCTTATTTTTTCTTGCTCTGCTTTTCTTTTTTCTACAGGAAGGGAAAGAACGTCAGAACTATTTACATCTAAACCAGTGATATACTTTCCTGTTCGGTCATTATATTTAGGGAATAAAAACAAACTTGTTCCTACATGTTTGCTGATATTTTCTAAATCTAATCCTTGTAAATCACCTTTTTTAATTTTTGGTTCTAGTGTGTAACTTCTACTTAAATCTATCATTTTTATTTGGTTTTTTTGGTTTTAATTTTTTAAGCTAAGTTACTTAGAAAAAATTTATTTTTTTTCAGTTTCCTCTAAGTATTTTAAAGCACTTATTAGATTTAATTTAGAATCTTTAAAATATCCTAATGCAAAATTGCAATTATGACATAATAAACCTCTTACTTTTCCTGTTTTATGGCAGTGGTCTACATGTAAATGTGAAACCACCCTTCCATTTTTTCTGTTTTGAACAGTTTGTGGTTTTTTACATATTTTACAAACCCCACCTTGTTCAATAAACATTTTATCATACTCCTCTACCTTAATTCCGTAAGTTCTTTTATATTTATCTTCTCTATTCTTTTTAGGGTCTTTAGGTTTTATCTTATTATACTCTTTTTGTATTCTTTTTTCACATTCTTTACAAGTAGGTCTTACTCCACATTTATAATCAGGTCTTGGGTAAAATTCTTCTCTTGTTTTCTTTATGCGACATTTATTGCATTCTTTTAAACCATTTTCATCAAATAATATAGCCCTCATATAAAGTTTTACTTATCCCACTTCAAAAAGAATACTTTTTGTGGGGTCTTTCAGCCAAATGTTAGACTGATTTTCCATGATGGTAGTTGAACCATCAAATCTGCTAACAGCTACATTACCTCTACCTGCTGAAGGAGCATATGGAGAAGTTCTACCTGGCAAGTAAGTTACTTTTGTTCCTGGCATAGCTTGATTTCTCACCAAGTAAACATTTGCTCCTGTATCTACACCTTTAGCCCATTCTACTTGAGAAGTTACTTGTGCTGCATTTGTAGCATCACTATCAGTAAGGTCAAATATAGCAGAAGTATAGCTATGTTTAGGGAATCCACCAATATAAGGAGAATCCTCCAATCTTGAGTATTGGCTATCAAAAGCAGGGTTATGTTCAATTTCCAATATACCCATACCTGGAATAAACACTGAGTTCATTCTGTAACCAGAGAACAACTCTGTAATACCATTTACTTCGCCAGTCTTTTTAACAATACCCAAATCAGCAGCTTGTAATACAGCACCTGCTTGGTTAGCTGTTCTGTTTAGTTCTTCAGAGAATATTCTTTGAAGTTCCATAACAGCACCTTGACCACCTTGTAATTTAAATCTACGCTTATAATCTGGAATGTCAGGACGATTTCTAAACACTTGTCCAAATACATTCATCAAACCTTGTCTTGAATAACGTGGTAATTTAGCCCAGTTACCTTTTTTCATTTGCTCATACAAACCTTCACCTATGATTTGTGATTTACCTCTAGTACCTTGAATAACACCACCTTTAGCCCACATCAAATCCAATTCTTCATCCAACATAAGTTGTTTTAGAATTTGAGCATCAGCATAAGTGAGCCAGCTTTCAGTTCCAGGTTTAATGCCCTGAGAACCATCTTTACCCATTTTACCATTACCTTCACCTATTACCATGTAGAAAGAAGGGTCATTAGGAGAAAGGTTTGGAATCATACCATCCCAACCTTTTAGAGTATTCTTTTTAACATTTAGGTTAAGACGTTGTGCATTACCTGTAATGCTATATTCCACACCTCTACGACCTCCAAGTTGGTGCTTCAATTTCATCATTCCAAATGAATTAGAAATACCTGGGAAGTGCTCAGTGAATTCACCTGCTGTTCCAGAAATACGGAAATATTGAGTTCCTACAGCAAGGTATTTTTTATCATACCATTCATTTTTATCTGAAGTGACAAGTCTCACTTTATATTTAAACCCTTGTCCTACAGCTTCTCCTGCTGACACTATATAAAGGTTTTGACCATTTCTGAAATCAGCAGTAATTCTTGTTCCAGCTTGGAAAGCAGGTTCTAAAGAACCATCTCCAAGTATAATTTCAAAAATTTGACCATCTCTACCTGGAAATTCAATTTCATCAGTGATGTCTTCCTTAACAGTTACACCATCTAATTGATATGGCATATTAAATGTTAATTCTCCGTCATCACCATTTGTGTAAATGACATTCTTTTGAAGTTCTGTCATTGACAATAGTGGGGTAGAAATCAATGACCATTGATTCCATGCAGAAAGAACACCCATATGAGTTGACCTAATATCATCACCAAATAGGTTTAATAGGTAGTTTGCATCGGTAAAAATTCCATTAAAGCGATAATCTGCTTTCTTAACTACTAGATTATTACCAAAATTTTGAAATGTTGGAGTTGCCATGTATTAGCTTTTTATTTATTGTTTTAATTATTAAACATTCGTTTAAATGTTGTAGGAGCTTGTGGTTTTTTCTTTTCAGCAGCTTCTGGAGTTTCAGAATCCTTAATAGATTCACCAGTTCTAACTTTTTTAAAGATGCTAGCAGTTATTTTTTCTGCTGCTTTTTCTTTCTTTTCAAAAGAATCTATATCTTTAACAAACTGTATTAGTTTTAACCACTTTGCAGGGTCTTGCTTTACTTCTTCAAATTTTAAATGGAAATCTGAAGATTTTTTACCACCTATATTATTTTTAAAATCGTAGTAAAACTTTTCAAGCTCTTTTTTCTCTCTTTCAGGAAGCTCTTGAGAGTGGATTAGTTTTTTCAGGTCTTTATTATATTTTTCCTGATAATCCTTTATTCTTTTATTATATTCTTCTTGACGAGCAACAATTTCTTGTTTTTCTTCATCAAAATATTTTTTAAGGTCTTTTTTTCTTTTTTCTGCAAAAGATGAAAAATAATCAGAACCTTTATCTTTTAATGTTTCAATTTGGTCTTTTATTTCTTGCTTATCCCAACCAAGAGATTCATAATAAGACTGAATCACTTCTTCTGCACCTTCTTCATTAGAAACATCTATATCATCAATATTTCTTTCTTGCTCATAAATATTAGAAAGGTCTTCTATTTTTCCACCATTTTTCAGGTGATTTACAAGAGTTTGATATTGTTCTCCAAATTCTTGTTCCCTTTCTTTTAAAGCTAATTCAGCAGCATTTTGAACTTGCCAATCCATCAATTTTTCAAAAGTGGATTCATCTTCTATTTTAACTTCATTGCCATCTTCATCTGTAACAGGAACCCAAAGTCCTTTTTTTACATATTTTTGATAGACAGCATCAAAATCTATTTCAACTTCAGCTTCTTTTTTAGAGCTTTTTTTAACCTCTGTAGGTTTATTATCTACTTTTTCAACAGATGCTTTAGTTTCTTTTTTCTCTTCTACTTCTTCATCTTCTACTTCTTCACGTTCTTTAAGAAAGTCTTCATCTAAAGATGATATATCTGTTGTTTTTTTAGAGGTATCTACAGATTTGTCATTAACTTCTTCATCTTTTTTAGTCCCTACATCATCTACATTTACATCAAATTCTTCTAAATCTTCTGGGGATAGGGACGATATTTGGTCAAGCATAAAGTATTAATCTTTGGTTTTATAAAAACAATTGTATAGAAAAAAATACAATTATGCAAATTATGTTAATTTATATGCTTTTATAGAATTATCCTAAATTAATACCATCATTTAGCAGTCTTATGGATGTAATTCTAGCTAAATCAGAAAGTGTTACAGTTTCTATTTCTATACCCCATCTTTTAGCTTCGTTTCTTACTTTTCTTGTAATAAGGGGTTTTAAATCAATTGTTTGTAATTCATCCCAATTTTTTTCTTTCACTATATCAAATATAATTCCTTGAGTCATATCTGAAAGAGCATCTGTAGCATCCCAGACCTCTAAAAGAAAAGTTTCTATATCAGATATTCTGTATTTTATAATACCTTTTACTACAATATCTTTTCCATCTTTTGTAGTTAAGGATTGTGCAGGTGCAGAGTGTGTAGTCCATAACACTGTATGTTTAATTACTTCATCTGCAAAAGGTATTTTCCAATGAAATCCAGGGGGAGTCACCTGAATAAATTTTCCAAACCTAAGTCTTACACCCTTATCTGTTTGATTTACAACAGTAAA
>CAYQFS010000013.1:0-4195 GCA_964416985.1 uncultured Candidatus Saccharibacteria bacterium
GGTTGTCGTCAATTCGCGTAGGGCGACCAGTGTCCGTCGACTTGACCCCGCGCGAAGTCGAGGCCGTCGACTTGATGTCCGAGATTGGCAATCAGCACAAGGTTGCGCTGCTGATGCGAATCAGTTTCCAGCGCGTGTCGCAGCTTTTGGCCAACGCTCGAAAGCGCATCGCCGCACAGGCGAACAAGCAAGAAACGGAGAGCGGAGAATGAGCCTTTCAATCTCAGAGTGGTTCGGTGGCGACGACGGCGACGAACCCCGCAAGGTTCGCAGTGACGGCGCAGACCTGACAATCGCGGAACGCTTCGGCCAAGAGGGTGCGCCCCCGCCCGATCCGCGCGGATGCGGGCAGAGAGGCACGGCGATGACTCCCGAAGAATGGGAGAGCACGAGGGCCGCCAGAATTCGACTCGTGAGGCGAATGGGTCTTCTCTGGGAGGGTAAGCAGTCCGTCGAGTCTCTTGACAATGCCGTGCGCGAAGAGGCCCGCAAGTCGAACGCCGACTTCCGCCCCGAGAAGGATTGAGCATGAGCCCCACCGCGCGACATCCCCGGCCGACCACCGCTGTCCCCGCTTGCGAGGATTGCGACGACACCGGAACGATCACTGACCCCGCGCCCGACGCGCCCGGTGCGCGGCCGCCCGAGCCGTGCGTTTCGTGTCCGGGCCGGACATTGCCCGTCACTCCTGCGGAGCGCGCTTGCGCCACCGTGTTGCGCGCCTATCTCGCGTGGCAACTCAGTGAAGATGATGTCGCGCCGCAAGTAATGGTCGACCTCGGGGCGAGTCTGCGCACCGAAGGTCTCATCGCTGGATACAGAGCCGCGCTCACCCCCGCCGGCCGGGACCTGCTCGCCCGAGTAGACGCGTCGGAGCAAACGACGGCAGAAGACCCTTAGTCGCGCGAACGATTGAGCAAGAAAACCACTTCGTAACTAGGTGACAGGATAGAACCATGCAATCGACTGCTGCAACCACCGATGTCCGCAACCCCAGCGAGTGCGACCGATGTCGGGCGACCTTGGAGCGCGGATGGTCCGAACGATGGTCCGGAGATTCCCAGGAAACCATGGTTCGCGTCGAAGTCGTGTGCTTCAACTGCGACCGTGCCGAATATCGGGCGGAGTACAAGCAAACGGGTGTTCTGACGTCCAAGATGACAATTGACGCGGCGATGTACGGAGTGCGTCACGGCGAATTCGGCAAGGGGGCCGCCGACCCTCTCCTCGACAAGGTTCTTTCCGAATTCGCCGAGGTCCGGAAGGCGTGCAAGGCATTCGAGCAAGATGTCTGGTTCGCCGGATTCCAGTCAATCGTGTGCGCCGCTTCGCATCGCGGATTTCGAGCGTCGTTCTCGGTCAACGATGTCCCGTGCGTCGCGCTCAACTGGACGTGTGCGGGCCGCACAGTGTTCACGCTTGAGCCGGTGGACAATTCGTATCAGGTGTCTCTCATTACCAACGAAGACGAATCCGACCCTGTGATGGGCATTCACGGAATCTGCGCCACGAAAGACCAAGCAGTCGACCTGATTGTGTCCGCCACCAAGGCACTGAAGGGCGGCGTCGGCTTCGCCCGCGACGACAAGGTTGGGATGTTCTAACCAAGAACGTTTCGGAATGGCGAGGCAAAGGACCATGAAAACTACCACCGAAGTCCGCGTCGGCGATGTGTGGCAATCCAACGGCCAGAAGAAGGCCAAGGTGCGAGTCTGCGAGATTACGAGCGCTGGACTTGTGCGATGGTCCGGCATCACGATACGAGACAACGGCATCGCGCGCGACTTCACCCGCAATCGGGTGTTGGTCGAGCGCGACGGGAATCCAGTGACCACGAATCACCCGCCGGAGCCCTCATGATCACACAAGCTGAAAAGGCATTAGGCGCCATCATTCGCGCATGGGACCAGTGCAAGATGGGCGACATCCACTCTCTCGAAGAAACGATTCGGAAGATTGGTGACGCGCTCACTGACAACGGTTTTGCGGATGAGGAAAGGCCGAATTCCGTCGGGCTCCGCCTTGTTGAGCAAGCCGACGAGGACCATTCGTCGCCGGTTGCAGTGCTGCGAGCAATGGCTGCCTCTTACGCGAAAGCGTGGATTGACGAAAGCGACGACGAAGACTGGGAGGGCTATCTTTACGCCGTACGCGAAGCGCTCCGGGAGTGCATCTCTTCCGGAAGTCCAGGCTACATGCCGCAGCGAATTGCCGACGACTACGAGGCTCGGCGCATTGGCGCTCGCGGGATGAACGACCATCCGTTGGGGGCATCATGAGCGCACGGTCGTTGCCAGTTGCGGCTCGTCTTTCGAAGTCGCATCGTGCCGCGCTCAAGAGGTGCGCCGACGCGCTCATGCACTTCGAATTGACCGGCAGTGGAGACGGGTGGGTTACCGCCATGTCCGACTCGGAGGAACGAGTCGCAAATCGGTTGAGCCCGACGTTCGTAGAGACGCGGCGGGAAAGACGCCTGTTGAAGTACCGCATCACGGCGGCTGGCAAAGACGCCTTGCAAGGACGCTAGACAATGCACACCGTCACCATGGCTCAATTCACCGAATACGTCCTCACCTCGGGGACGTCTCGACTGACAGAGGTTGAGCGAATCAAGCGAGGCGCACGTGGCTTGGACGAGCAAGCCCAAGACTTCTACCGCCCTGTCCGTGCCGCAATCAGGGACATGCACGAGATGGGGCTCGACACGATTGTCCTTGACGACCTTCTCGCCTCCCTCGTGGACAAGCGAGAGCAACTCATCTTTCCCAAGGTGGTCAACGGATACAAGAAGTTCCTGCGACAGGGCAAGATGACTTGGTTCGAACCGCCGATGCGGGACTATCCGATAGCGTCTCTCAACATCCGGGTAGCCCCCGAATTGGGATTGACGATTGACGGTCGACCTCACGCCATCAAGCTCTACTTCCGAGGCGAGCCAATTGACCCACAGCGAGTCCTGATTACCAATCAGCTCCTCGCCAACGCGTTTTCGACGGTTTGGCCCGGCGTCGTTTTCTCGACGCTTGACGTGCGCCGAGCGCGACTTCACTCGCATCAGCCAAGAGGAAACGTCCGATTGCTGTTGCAAGCCGAAGCGATGTCAATGGGATGCATCCTGGAATCAACATGAGCAAGGTCGCCGTCATGAATACCGTTCCTTCGCCGTCCGCCATGGCCGAAGCCGCGTGTCGTCGAAAGACCCTCAGTCAAGGATTCCAAGACGGATTCCAAGCTGGCGTCATTGCCGAGCGCTCGCGGCGCGGGCTCCAGTGGGTGCCAGTCAACGAAAGCACGTGGGTCGCTGTCGCCTCCGAGGGAAGTCGCTACTTCAGGGCTTGGCAAAGACCCAAGGACAGCGGACCCGATAGCGGACTGTTCATCGTGACAGAAACGGGCAACGACGGAACGGCGATTCGTCGCATTGCGGAAGACTTGCCTTCTTGGAAGGCGGTGAACGACGCGGTCCTCAAGGCGGCAAAGTGATTGTCTCCACACATCGCCTGTTCGTTGTCAGGCGCACGTGGACCGGCGTCATTCAATGGCGCATGACGCGTGTCGCGCGCGTCATGCTTTCCGAGGCCGATGACGACGGAATTGCCCCGTCCTACGCCGCGATTGCCACGCTCTTCAACGCCGTGCGTGACGCGGTCTATCGCATCATGCCGGACTGGAGAGGCTTGCCATTGTCTCACAGCGCGCCGTGCGAGAAGTGGCGCGCCGTGATGCCGGTGGTGCGAAAAGACATTCGCATTGCGAAATTCGTGCCAGCATGTGACGGTAACATGTCCGTCCCCCGGCCGTCCGCCGGTCGGCCGGGAGGGAAACCTTCCCCTGGCCCTACAAATAATCACTCTTCCCCGCCAGCTTCCGCTGTTGTTGATCGGACGTTAGGCGAGGGTTTGGGCGCGCACCGATGCGCCTAATTTCTGACACATTCACAAGGGAGAGATGAATCATGCGAAGCTGTTTCTTTTTTCTTGCCACGATTCTCGCGGGCTGCATGCCCGAGTCCGCTCAGTCCGAATCGTCCGCTGGGGGCTCCGGGGGCGCGTCTCAGTCGAGCGAGTGCGAACCGATGCCGCAGCAGGGGTGCGGCGCCAATCCCCCCACGCCCGCCCCCCCGTGCGCGATGGCGTACCCGGATGCGAGCACGAGGCCGTGGGTCTGCGACGGCGACGCAATTCCGGACGGGTGC
>CAYQFS010000013.1:4295-5866 GCA_964416985.1 uncultured Candidatus Saccharibacteria bacterium
GGGCGGGCTTCTGCGCTCATTCTGCACGAGGCATTGCCCGACGCGACGATACAGGAGATGTCCTACAATTCGCCGGAGCACAAGGCCCTTGAGCCTGCTCCTGGCTACCTGTTCTGCGACTTCTCCCCGTGGGCTCCAAAGACCGGGCCGGCAAGGGCGGAGTCGTTCGCGCGATGGGCGAACGTCGGGACAATCGTCTTGGACCATCACGAGCGGGACATCACGGGCGCGTTCGGCCCACTCGGCATCTTCGGGGAGAACAGCAAGTGCGAGAGTGGAGCGTGGCTAGCGCTTCGTGAAGTGTCAGCGGGGAACCCCGACAGGCCCAGCAGTCATCCGAATGACTACAGTTTCACGGCGGCTTGCGACCTCGCTCGATTCGCAGCCATTCGCGACACGTGGCAGCGCGATTCTCCGGATTGGAAGAAGGCGTGCGAAGTGTCCGCCGCGCTGTGCTTCCCGTCGATGCGCCGGCTACTTGGGATGACGCCAAGCCAATTCCTAGACCTCGCCGACCAGATTGGCCCGACGCTGATTGACAACAAGATGGTCGCCGTTCGCGAGGCCGCAAAGAACGCTGTTCTGTATACGCTGGACGGTATTCGATTCGCGACCATCCCAAGCTGCGGGCTGACGTCCGATGTGTCCGACCTCATGAAGGATGCGGTCGACATGGTAGTTGGCTTCGAATACGTCCACGAAGACGACGGCGGAATGGTCGGGCTGCAACTGTCTCTCAGGTCACGTGGCAGGGTCAACGTGACGAGAATCGCAAAGTCGCTCGGGGGCGGCGGTCACGAGAACGGCCAATCGGCGGGCTGCAAACTGGATATCATCCAGGATGGTCACTTGATATCCGATGCCGCACCGTACAGGGCCATTGTCGATGCGTTGCGAGTTGCGCAAGTGTGGCGTCATCTGGTACCATCCGCGGAATGACGTTCGAAAAGGCTCGACAAGGCATCTTTGCCGTGCTCCGCAATCGTGGATGGTCGCTGAAAACGGACCTCAAGATGCCGCATGCGACTTCGCCAAACGGCAACATTCGCCTGTGGTTCAAACCGCAGGCGGTGCACTACACCGAGGGGAACCGCCACAACGCCAACGATGCCAGGGCGATATCCTACGAGCTTGACATCCGCAAGATTGACCCATCGAAGTTCATTGATTGGGTCTCCAGCAGATTCAAGACGTGACACCTTGTTCGTCCGGAGCGAAGCGGACGTATCTACCTTGTCCGCGACGCTCTTTGGCGACAAGAGCCCATGCTAGGTGCCGGGGAGGGAGAAGGGCGAGAAGAATGGTCGTCGCCTCCGGCATGACCGAGCGAATGACACGACGGCGCCACGGCGTCAATTGCACAGACGAAACGCTCCCAGTTGCTATCGGCAACGGACGACTGAACAGAACGTGTGCAAGTTCGGCAGGTATCACCGGGATAGCGATGGGGTCGCGCATGAACCAAGGACACCTTTTCGCTTGACCGCAGGACGATTTAGCGCCCAAGATAGATGAACGGGCGTTCGAGGATTGACCAATGCGAGAAGTAACCGGAAACAAGCCGCCGCGCA
>CAYQFS010000014.1:0-5452 GCA_964416985.1 uncultured Candidatus Saccharibacteria bacterium
TGTTGTTGAGGCGTATGGGAAGGTGGAAGCCGTTGAGGTTGTGGCGGTGAAGTATGCAGCGGCAACCTGACCAACAACCGATAAAGGAGCGTATGGAGAGGTTGTTCCAATTCCAAGATTTCCTTTGAAGTAGACAGTTCCATTATCGAGCACAGAAGCAAGAGTCGTTGAAGCTGAATTGGTAAGCTCAAACATGCGGTTCGTTCCTGTTCCCCCTCCCCAAACCGAAAGTCTGCTGTATGGTGTCGAAGTTCCTAGTCCAGTATTTCCAAATGTCGTAACAGTTCCCTGGATAGAAACTGGCCCTTGTGAAAGAATTCCTCCAAGTCCAGTCACAATTCCATTTCCAACATAGAGGTCTCGGTTAATGATTGCCCCGTTTGAAAGTTTCAACTCATCACCATAGATGTCTCCCGCTGAGAGCGTGCTTGTTTCAATACCTGTCAATTTAACAATGGTCAATCTCTTTCCAAAATTCGCTGTGATGTAAGCATAATTTCCTTCAATGAATATATCGTCGCTTCCATCAAGGTTTGTAGAATCAACAAGGTGATCAACTACAAATGGTCGAGTCGAGCTCGAAATGTCAACTGTCCAGAGACCGTCAGCGTTGAGGCTTGTCGCATATGCATAGCGTCCAGCAACTTTGATTGTCCAAAGCTGTGATCCAGCAGGTCCAGCGAGAGTGCTGACGATGCTCATGCTTGTCGGATCTGAAATATCAATAATATAGAGTGCAGTGCTTCCGATTCCTGTAGCCCCAATGACATACGCATAGCGTCCTTCAATATAATGTGATCCTGCACCTGAAACACTGCCAACTGATCCTGCAATAGTAGGATTTGTTGGATCTGAAATGTCGACTGCAACGAATCGATTGCTATTAACAGCAGATACATATGCATACTTTCCTTTTACAATAACAGTTGGAGGACCATCCATGAGTGTTGAATTGACGAGAGATCCTACAATTCGAGGATTTGTTGGCTCAGAGACATCAATCACCACAAGACTATCTGCACTCTCTCCTGCTGCATACACATATTTTCCGGAAAGAGCAATTCCGTCAACACTATCAAGTGAGGTGCTTGAGATAGAACCAACAACCGTTGGGCTGGTTGGGATTGATATATCGACAACTTTGATAGCATCATCTGTGCCCGCTGCTACATAAGCGTATTTTCCGGCAATTTCGAGCCCTTCTGCGCCATTGACTGTTGTTTGTCCCTTGAGCACTGGATAAGCTGGGTCAGATACATCAATGATGCTCAAGGTGTTACTTGTTCGTGCCGTCATATAGGCATACTTTCCAACAACTCGAACCCAACCAGCTGCGCTGAATGAGTTACTAAAGAGAGATCCGACAACTGATTGTTTGCCTGCTGCAGAAAGCACTTGCTGATTTCCTACGAGGGAAAGTTGAGAGTTTATTGTACTTGTTCCAATCCCTACATTTCCCGCAAAATATGCATTACCAGTTGTCGTCGCACCACCAGAGATAGTAAGCCCAGTTGCTTGAGTACCACCTCCAATCGTTGATGATGCGAGAGCATAGAGTCCAGCATTAAATCCAATGAGTGTTGATGTTGCGTTGGCTGCTGTTGAACCAAATATAGTTGGAGTCCATGAGAATGCAGCTCCTCCCGATATCGCTCCGCAGGCTACCACTCCACTTGAGTTTGTGGTGAGAGCGCTTGTTGAGCTACAGCTTGGGAGACCAGAGATTATCAAATTGGTGGTTGATGCGGTCGTCGCAGAAACCATTGTTGTTGAGGCATATGGGAAGATAGAGGCAGTTGAGGTTGTTGCGGTGAAGTATCCTGCAAGAGCGTTGTTGCCAAGATCAGATGAGCCATTTACAGAGAGTGCTCGCCATGGAGAGGTTGTGGCAATACCGATATTGCCACGAGCTGATCCTGCAGAAGTGATTCCAAAGATGACATTACCTGCTTGACCAGCTGGAGAACCTGAACCAGCAAGACCTCCATATATATAGACTGTTGATCCGTTTCCGCCAACAGCTCCTGATCCACTACCTCCATTACCTCCAGCAAGAACAATTGTACCTCCATTGCCACCGATACCACTTGAATTACTACCTCCATTACCACTTGTAATAGTTATATTTCCACCGGACAATGCTGTATCATTTGCAGCACTACCCGAAGCAAGATCAATTGTTTGACCTGGTCCACTGCTCGATACCTTACTTCCAGTAACAGTTAAAATACTGCTTGGCTCAGCGACACCACCACCAACTACAGTCAACGCAGCAGATGGTGCCGCAGTTCCGATACCGACCTTTATCCCAAGGTTATTTTTAAATACATTAAGTCCGGTAGAACCAAGAACTGAGAAGCCACCGGCAAACGTACTCGTTGCCGTCGTACTCGTTGCCGTAAGATATGCCACGGTCGGAGAGGTTGATGAAGTCAGTGTTGTACCATCAGAGTGGAGCCATCCTTGACCGAATGAGGTCTGGCCGGTACCACCCTTTGACACAGCAAGGGTTCCTGTTGTATCTGAAAGAGCGATGTTGAGAGTTGATGTAGCGACAGTTCCTACTGCTCCGTTTGTTCCGTAGAGAAGACCGGTGAGAGTTCCAATTGAAGCAGTGTTTGAAACGATGAGGTTTGTGGTTGAAGCTGTGCCTGAGACCGTGAGAGCGGTGGTTGAGGCGTATGGGAAGGTGGAGGCAGTCGAGGTTGTGGCGGTGAAGTATGATCCGACGACTTGACCGACTACGGAGAGTTTTGCATATGGAGAAGTTGTGCCGATGCCGAGGTTACCAAGATTATCAAACCGAGCAATTTCGGAAGTTTCTAATGCACCATTAGTTACTTCAAACGCCAAACCTCCGGTAACCTTTGTTGTATCAGTACTTGAATATTTTACACCTTTAATTGCGGCCAAGTTACCCGTAGCCCCTCCTGATTGGGCAACTGTTTGGTATACCAGTCGGGTATTGCTACCTGCAACAGATCCCATGTTTCCAAGTATAGCAGCATCTGTAGTTATTCCCGATGAAGTATTGTAGAAAGTCGTTGTTGCACTTGCTGTACCATTCGATGCTCCAAAACTTACCACCTTATTTGCACCAGCTGATCCGCTTATGCTAAAGGTTGCAGCAGAAGCTGAATCATCTTGTATTCCAAATACTGCACCACCAATTAATCCAAAGCGATAGGAAGCGTTACTACCACCAGCCCTCAAAAAGTCCATATATCCAGTCGCTCCACCAGAAGAACCGAGACGTACCGTCATGATTGTGCCTTGACTTGCCGTATCTACTTTATTTCCAAATGCCGCTGTACCATTTGTATCAAGAGTAAATGTCGGTGTTGCGGTATTTATTCCAACATTTCCTCCATTAGTTGCAAAAGTAGCTCCTCCTGTAAACGTAGATGTACCCGTACCTTGGACTATCAGATTTCCTGTTGTTGTCGCACCACCAGAGATAGTAAGTCCTGTTGCCTGTCCTCCAGCACCGATAGTAGTAGAGGCATATGAAGTGAGGCCTCCGTTAAATGCGAGAAGTGTTGATGTTGCATTGCTTGGGAAGAGATAGCCGAAGGTTGCAAGACCGAGGGATGAGGTTGCAGTGAGTGTGTATCCTCCACTTGAGTTACCTACGAGAATGTTGCCGTATGATGGAGCTGAGGTGAGTCCTGTTCCTCCATAGAGTACTCCGATAGATGATGTAGCTGATACGATTCCTGCGTTTGCTTGGAGTGGACCATTATAGGTTGTGTTGAGTGCAAGACCGTTCAATGCAGAGACCGTGAGAGCGGTGGTTGAGGCATATGGGAATATGGAGGCGGTCGATGAGGTTGCGGTGAAGTACGAAGCTCGGGCAAATCCATCGAATGATCCGCTTCCATTGACCGAGAGTTTCCAGTTTGGAGATGTTGTGCCAATACCGACAGCCTGATTGATGACACTTCCGGATCCATTTGAAACTCCATATATAGTAAGAAGTGGACTTCCATTGAATCCTGCGCTGTAGCTATTCACAACTCCGTTTGCAGAAGCAGATGTAACTGGCATATCAATCCAACTGATGACTCCAGAGTCAGCAGCAAAGCTCATGTTTCCTGCTTCAAGATAGCTGATCGATGTTGTCCCTGTACTTGAGTCATATGAAATTGCTCCATTTCCAATATTAACGCTTCCAGCAAATGTAGAGGTTGCTGTTGTTGATGTTGCGATAAAGTTGGCCGCGACAACATCCCCCGCAACTGAAAGTTTCGCATACGGAGATGATGTTCCAATTCCCAATCGAGCATTTGTATTGTCCCAGAAGAAGCTCGATGAAGTTCCGAGAGCCGATGCTCCATTTCCAAAAGGAATGTACCCTGAATTTATATTTGCCCAACCGGTACCTCCATTGGCTACTCCGAGAATTCCAGCAAGAGTGAGAGTTCCTGAAGTCGTAACTGGTCCGCCGCTAAATGTGAGTCCTGTGGTTCCTCCTGAAGCATCGATCGATGTAACCGATCCAAAACCCGAACCAAGTCCAAGAGATGATGTTGCGACAAGGTCATATGTTCCAAGAGCATTTCCAAGAAGGATTTTTCCATATGTTGGAGCAGTCGATGTTCCTGTTCCACCTCGACTGATTGCCAGTATTCCTGTTGTATCTGAAAGAGCGATGTTGAGAGTTGATGTAGCGACAGTTCCCACTGCTCCGTTTGTTCCGTAGAGAAGACCGTTCAAAGTTCCCAAAGTTAGTCCATTAACCCCAGATACCGTGAGAGCTGTTGTTGAGGCGTATGGGAATCTAGATGCTGTAGAGGTTGTGGCGGTGAAGTATGCTCCGACGACTTGGCCATTTACAGAAAGTTTTGCGTACGGAGACGTTGTTCCGATTCCGACATTACCTGTATTTACAGTTGAGAGAAGAATATCTCCCCCGCTTGTACTACCTCCGAAAGCATTCATCGAACCCCCATCAATATACACCTTGCCTGAAACTCCATTTACTCCACCGAAACCTGCTCGCAATTTTATATCCCCTCCATTTGCATCAACAGAAGTCTTGTTTCCTGCATATGCTTCAATCGCACCACCTGTAGTATCCCCATTACCCGCCTGAAGCAAAACTCCTCCACCTATAGATGATTGACTGCTTCCATATACAGCAAACGCAGTAACATCGCTCGCGCCTCCAACGACAGAGAGCGTAGCGTAAGGAGTAGTTGTACCTACACCAATTTTCCCTGCAAAGTATGCATTTCCTGTCGTCGTCGCACCTCCACTAATCGTCAAGCCTGTAGCCTGTCCACCTGCTCCGATTGTTGTTGATGCGTATGATGTAAGGCCTCCGTTGAACTGTGTGAGTGTTGATGTTGCATTGCCTGCAAGTGAGAAAGGATATGCGGCTCCTCCACTTCCTGTTCCACACGCAGATCCTGTTCCTGAGATGACACCTGAAGCACTAGCCTGGAGACAC
>CAYQFS010000015.1:0-3996 GCA_964416985.1 uncultured Candidatus Saccharibacteria bacterium
GACGGGATTTAAAAAGATTCATTCTACGGGAACTATAGCAACTTTGAGATCGCGCGACCAGACTATTCCCAACCTCCGTACGGTCTATCATGTTACCAAAGGAATTGGTTGTTAGAGAACTAGATCCGAGGTGGTCGGACAATACATAGTGAAAATAGTCTACAGATATTTCTCCGGTATGTTTTGCAATTGCGTCTCTAATAACCACTCACTTGGTCTCTTACTTTGATTAAACCAGACTGCCCCCTCTGAAATCCACTTTTTTCTATTAGCCTTAGAACTTTCAATTGAAACATCATCATACCCGAACTCAGTCCCACAACAATCACAAATGTCGTGAGATGGAACCTCCCCATCCTCTCCCCATGGGTAAAACTTATCATAGATAAGTCCACAAACTCTACAAATATTTTTCTTCATTTTAATGAGTTAGAATAATCAAGCAGCGTACTCCGTACGGTCTATCATGTTACCAAAGGAATTGGTTGTTAGAGAACTAGATCCGAGGTGGTCGGACAATACATAGTATACACCAGTATTTGTACCGGACAAAACATCCAAAGCGAGGTTAATAGTACCAAGGAAGTAGTGATTACGAGCTACGCCATTCCACTGCTTTTCGTAGTATTTGTCGATGACTCAAATAAAATCTTGGCGCCTAGGGGAAGAATCAATACGATTTTACCTTCGTTATGTTCATTCAAATACTTATTTGCATACTTAATTGTATCAACGTATAACCTTATTGACTCTATATTGTCTTTAAACGGAATAGTCCTATGAATAAGAACAAATTTTTTTTCTTTTGACCAGTATAAATCAGCTAAACATTCATCGAGAGCATCCCAATTAAAGCCAAAGTACTCCGGCAGTTGCATACTTTTATCAATAAAATCGAATAGCTGTTTTGGATTTTTTATTTCCGAAAAATCAATGGACTTTCCTTCAATTTTTAATACATCCGGTTCGTCAGAAAAAATTATATAGTCCATAACTATTTATTATTTAACTGAAGCATTAGATAATCTACGCTGCAATATTTCACTAAATTGATCATATGACTCAAACATTTTATCGAATTCCTCAGAGTTATTAATGTAATCATATATCAACCGTCTCACAGTCAAAAAATCATCTGAGCTAGTATCGGATTTCAATAAGTATAAATCTCCAAGTATCATGGGATCTTTTCTGTTATAAGTATTATCCCTCACAGCTGTAATTTGATTTACATTCTCAATTAAATCACTTACAATGCCTCTCAATAAATTAGAATATTCATCAGGCCAATCTTTTAGAAGGGCCTTAGTTGTGTATCCACGATCATCTATGTATTTCTCAAAGAGCAGGAGGGCTTTATTTTTTACTGATTGAAAATTATTCATAATCATTTTTTTGTCCATGGGAATTGATGTAAATTGATAGTCATTTTGAAACCCCATAAATCAACTGTTATGTTTGCGTCGATATGAGGCAACGTCCACTTACTATCTTTGAGTTGATGGATATCAAGACTTACAACTCTCTGTTTCGGCACACTATCACTTTTTAAGGTGTCACGCAAAATGATACCACCGCCACCTCTCTCATATGGATCAACAGCAAGCTGATACCTTTCTCCTGTTAATTTTAACCCTTTATTATCTAACTGTGTTGTAATTTTACTAGACTTCATTACACCTTCGACCATGAGAAATGTATCAAACGCCGCACCCCCTACAGCCTGTCCTCGAGTATAGTCATCTGTAGCGAGAAACTCTCGGGTTTGAATTCCTAAACCAGTACCAATCTCATTGAAAGTTTGACTAGGGTTTTGTAAGACATCCTGACCCAACTGTTTTCCTTGCGAATATCCCTCGATCAAAAGATTTCCGAGTGACTTTGCAGTATCAATGGGATGAATAACAGCAACCCCAGTCTGATAGGCCCTAACTCCAACACCTACAGCTAATCCTTTCGCGAAATCAACATCAGTATTACCATCCGGATCAACTAACACTATTGGATTACCTCTACTGTAAAGATAGCTGTGAAGCTTCTGAGGATCAGATAAAATTTTAGTTAATTTATCAACGTTTAGATTATACGGATCTATCCCCGTAAACTTCCCCACCCTGTTATCATAATACCGAGCTCCGAAATACTGTAAGTTATTCTCACTATCTGCTTCCTTGCCGGTGAACTTATAGCTATTCCCAATGTTCTGGGTAGCAGCAGTAGCTACAATAGAGCCATAGGGAGCGTACTCCGTACGGTCTATCATATTACCAAAGGAATTGGTTGTTAGAGAACTAGATCCGAGGTGGTCGGACAATACATAGTATACACCAGTATTTGTACCGGACAAAACATCCAAAGCGAGGTTAATAGTACCAAGGAAGTAGTGATTACGAGCTACGCCATTCCACTGCTTTTCGTAGTATTTGTCGATATAGTAGGTAACTACATCACCTGAAGCAGGTGCTGCATTCGGTGTGATCTCTGGAGCAATCGTTAAGGCAGTAGTTGTGGATGTTACATCTGTTGAGGTAGCTAGAGGTTCGATTAGTATTAATACAGGCTAGTCCAACTACTTAATCTGCAGCAAAATATATTCCAGAATTATTTTGTCTAGCCTTTTCGATTAATAATTTTAATCTTTCTAAAAATGGGTGGTTTACCTGACTTTTATCAATCTCTAAAGCTAGTTGATTTAGACTTTCATAACTAATTAGAGTACTACCCTCAGCTCCATAAAAGTACTGAAATATATTTTTTATCAACGCTAAATCATCAAAACTGGGTTCCATAAGGTTGTATAATTTTACCCATTCTTCTTCTTCTAATTGAAAAGACGGCTTTATCTTTCCTGAAAAAATTTCATCTTTAGAATTGGCTATGTATATGTCAGTGGCCATATTATTTACTTAGTTTATTAATAGGATGTGCTGTAATAACTTCTCCAGAATTAGGATCCATAATAAATCTAGCTGTAGTCTGTCCGTGCGTTCCGACGGTACGACCAAGATCAGCCTCAAACATTAACCGATTATTATCCTGCACAACAGGCTGATTAACTAAATCGAATATGTCGTCTACAGTTTGCTGGGTTCCTTCACCAGGAACAAACTGACTCTTCGTTGATGCCATTGCTGGGTTAAGATGGTTCTCCTGAATATGTTGAGCTGACCGATCGGTGACCACCGGACGAGGGGTTGCTGGTTTTTCTGTCGATTGCGCTTTTTCTGTTAATGTTTGAGAAGGCGATTGGACCGGTTTATTTGCACCACTTGAGGTATTTGATGTACTTTTCGGTGAGGTTTTTTGAATTGTATTCGGCATCGCTTCTAATGAAGCTGCGCCAGAAAATAATGCCACACTCTGATCTAAAGCAGATTGATTCAAATATTGCTGCGATGTCCTGGTATCACCCTCAATAGCATAGCCAACACCTTGAGCCCAATCCTTAACAGCTGTGTATAAGCTATATGCTGTAGCGGCAGTCAGAATCACTGCTTCAGGATTAGCCGCTAACCATATGAAACCAACCACAATAGGAAGATTGCCATTCGGATCAACAAGAACAACTGGATTATTTAAGCTATAACTGTATCCATTGAGATATTGAGGATTAGATAATAAATTCTGTATTTTATCTAGCCTAAATGAATACGGATCAATCTGTGTAAACTTCCCTACCCTATTATCATAATATCTCGCTCCGAAGTATTGGAGGTTATTCTCGCTATCTGCTTCCTTGCCGGTGAACTTATAGCTATTCCCAATGTTCTGGGTAGCAGCAGTAGCTACAATAGAGCCATAGGGAGCGTACTCCGTACGGTCTATCATGTTACCAAAGGAATTGGTTGTTAGAGAACTAGATCCGAGGTGGTCGGACAATACATAGTATACACCAGTATTTGTACCGGACAAAACATCCAAAGCGAGGTTAATAGTACCAAGGAAGTAGTGATTACGAGCTACGCCATTCCACTGCTTTTCGTAGTATTTGTCGAT
>CAYQFS010000016.1:0-3884 GCA_964416985.1 uncultured Candidatus Saccharibacteria bacterium
AAATACCTAATTTTAGTGGGAGAATAGGACCTGGAAAGGCTTCTTTTTCTGATTGTTCAGGTAGGATAATTTGAAATTTAAATTTTGTTGAAATAATATTTAAATGTAAGGGAGCGTAAGGGGTCTCCTTTTGGGAGGAAGGTAGTAGATATATCAGCCTTAAGAGTTCTAGGCTTATTTGACAAGGGAGGGGAGCATTATTACAGCAAAATGGCTGAATTTACTATCAAAATACTTCCCTATGAATTCTACAGGAAAAAGATTAACAGATGATAGCTTTAGAAGGAAAAGATTGCATAGGATGAACTATTCTTAGGAATAGATTCAATAGTTTCTTGGGGATTTTCAAAATTATTTAGAAACACCTCTAAGTTTGGGTTAAAGGAACAAAATAAAGAGTATCTTTAGTTAATCACAAACAATCACTCAAAAACAAGCAATACCTTCTTTTTTACCAAAATTTGCTTAAAGGTAGGCCATATTATCGGTTGCGAAAGAAAGAGAATAAAGACTGATAAAAGCAACAGGTATTGTGAGACTTATTGGCTAATTTACGGATATTGACGCCATAAAGTGGTTTATTTGGAAGCAAGTGTATGACCATAAATTGAGAATCTAGATGATGAACTTACCTGCTACATATGAAGCGATTATTCAAGATATTGTGAGTGACGCTATGATCTTTGCAGGGATAGGCTAAATGAATGAACGTTGGAAGGATTAAGTTTATCCTTTAAACATTTCAGGAAGAAGAATTCTTCATCCGATGTATTATGGATAAGCACAGGTTTAGGTTGACTATAACTTTCAATAACCTGTCTATATCAATTTTGACGACGAATAAATCGGCTAGGAGAGTACGAAGGCATTACGATCTATTATTTTTGTGTATATGTTCTATAAGATAATGCCAGCAGTTCTGACATCAAAGATTGCTTAAAAATTAGGAGATTAAGCTTTAGGTCTGCTCACTGAATCAGGAACTCATAATATACGTAATATATGGAGATTATCAATCTATGTGAAGGTTTCAGACACAAAAACAATCATACCTGTTAATTTTGAAATAAATCCTCGTACTCTAAGACACGATATGACAGGATAACAGGTATTTGCACAAATATATGTCACTTTTGCTCGAAAATTGTTAAAACAGTATTGGCAGTCAATGAAAGGTGTTTACAAGGATCAAAGCGCACTTTAAAGATATTTATAGGTCGACTAATAAGGTTAATTCATGAGTTATCTCAAAATATAGGGATATAGAATTATTGGTAGGGTCATTGCCTTTGACACAACAAAATAAATGGCATGGTCACACGCTAATGACTAAATTGAATAAATTGTATAAGGAGTAATCAAGGCAACGACATAACTACCACCACTAACAACAGCAAGAAATATGGTTTCCTGGTAGGTGTATGCTCATCCTAAAAGAGGTCAAATGAACGATTTTCAAATCAAAACAATTTATGGTAAGCCTTGCCTTCAATAATTCAATAATCTTGTACAATCGTAAGGTTATCCTTAACTTTCACTTAGTGGTGTTGACGATCTTTAATAAATTTACAAATACTGCACAGCGAATGGATTTGGAATGAAAATGTTGGGCCAGGAGTAACCATAGGTTTGGCCTTAGTGTAAAGACGCCTATTGGGTTATAGTTTACCCAAGACATATATAGTTTTATAATAAAGGTGCACCTATGAGGAAAAAACGATAAGTAACAAACATTGCAACTTATAGTGAGAACAAAAACCAAAAAATGAGAGGCGACAACCGTAGTATGAGTAGACCAACAGTATAAAGGTGGAAAATTGGTCAATAGTTACCTCTTGATAGCTCATTGGACCCAAAAATACAAATCGCTCTTCGTCGGAAATGTGTAGTAATTGATATTGAATCGTTATCAGTTTAAGGATAACGTCAAACTCCCTACATGATTTGTGCTGTAGGTTATTTGGATAGCTAAGGGACACCGTTTTACAGATCATGGACAAACTTGTAGATCTATCAACCAAAAAGTTAAAAAATCATTGTCAGCAATTCAATTGAAACACCAATATGCTTGAGGAATTTTGTGGATTGGTTAGCTTTAATTGTTCACATGTATGATCATGACGACCCTTTGATGATTTGGGGGTACAATATGATGGGGTATTAGATCACATACCTATTACTTTAACTTTAACGTCAGTTCGGTAAAGTTTAAATGCAGGGACCACCAAATGAATGTAAAAGTTTTTCTATCGGTTAAAGGCGAGTTATATTTGCTGATGTTCTCAAAATACTCTCTCCTCAGACATTAGAGAGTGCGTGTGATGATTTTTAGATCATAATTAAAAAGAAAGCAGCCACAAATATAGCTTTGGTGAAAACTTGGTAATAGGTGACCAATCGCTATCACTAGATTATGGAATATTGTTTTTACGACTGCACATCAACTTTATTACTGCTTCACAAGCTTCATTGTGGTTTTGTTAGCATTGCGGAGAAGATATAAATGGCCTACGATTTAAAGGATATTACACATAGATTAACAGCATCAGGACTAGGGTGGGACTTCTTTATTCAAGGATTTCTTAAAAAAAGTATTAAATTAGGTTAAAAGAATTGGACGTAGTCAATAATTTACAATCTTTAACCTTAATAAGTGTATGACCATCAAAGAGAATCATTTGTTGGTGGTGTTGTGCAAGTTTTCAAGTATTTGTGGTAGAACAAGGTGTTTGTAGTGGATATCAATTCCATGTACCCTGCTATGCTAAGGAATCCTTTACCGTGGAGGTATTAAGGTGAATATTAGGTTTAGAATCTATAGGAGATTATGAGAGAGTAAAATTCGAACATGTATTTGTTCGAAGTTTATAGATATCTGCTACCTATAGACTTTAAAGGAGCTTTTGTGGCAACGAAACAGTTAAATAGCACAAAAAATACTTACTACAACTCATATTCTAGTGAGGATAAACCAATTTACCTTAGGGGAGTGATTGTTCGAAGAATTTTGCACCATAAAGGGTCTATTTACACAAAAAAGTGCTGGAAGTATTCAGATGGAGAAATTACAGCTTTCAAATAGTTTGCGGAGGTGTTTTATCGTTAAAGACAGGCTGTAGACCTTGAATCTTTAAAAGTTTGTTATAAACTGTTGATGAATTCGGTTATAGGCCGATGTTCTATGGGAATAAAGGAGAAATATAGCTTGAGCTGTGTACCAATGACTACCAATTTCACGACAATCTCTGACTAGATCTATTTAGATGTTTAATAACCATAATTGCCTCCAGTTGGTAGATTGGTGAGGATAACGGCTTATGTGACTGATATGGCGAGAGTGTACCTTGATTAACTGGCAGATCTTGCAGGTTATGACAACGTATGCTATTGTGACACTGATTCTTTGATGGTCACCTAGAAAGGGTATTAAAATTTAGGGTCCCCTGGAACAAAAGCTACTGTTTTGGGGTAATTCAAGTGTTAGGCACCTCAAAAAGGAAAAGCGTTGAATCGGTATTATAACCGTGGATATTTCAAAAACAGGAAGGACTACATTCTTGAATACACCACCAAATAAGGTTAAATGAAGTATCTCTACAAAGCGAAAGGTATTCCAAAGAAATTTATTACAAAACAATTCACCTAATCAATGATAGCGTCGTTTAGGAGTCTTCTACCGTAATTAATGTTTCAACCAGCAGAATATACAAGCAATGTCGGTGACTATGTGAGGATGCAAGTTTGGCGTCGAGAATACAAAAAATAAGGTGTGACTATAAAAGAGATGCTGAAAAAATCGTCTGTAATCGTAGACAGATTCTTTGTTGATCCTCAAGAGACTGGAATATGTAGACCAGGAAGTGGCTATATCATGTAAATAGAAG
>CAYQFS010000017.1:0-1024 GCA_964416985.1 uncultured Candidatus Saccharibacteria bacterium
ACCTCAACAACTGCAACCTCTACGTTTGCTGGAGGATTGGATGTGGGACAGGGAAGCTTGATGTATGATCTCTCAACTGGAATCACATCTGCTTCAGCATTCCAGACTGGAAACCTCAACTTCGACACCGATGCTGGACTTGTATCGTGGGCCGATCTTCTACTTTCAAGTGCATCATCGGGAACAATCGAAGGATATACAGCATCACTCAATGGTAGCTCAACTATCTCTATATATGGTGTCTCAGCTGGATCAGGATGGCTCCAGCCGGATTTCCCTCGAGTGGCGATCGGAACAACAACAGCACCTTCATCAAAGCTCCATGTCTTCTCAAACGGAACAGGAACGGGGGGAACATTTGAACTTACGAACAATGCTTCAACAAGCTTGGTTAAAGTTCTCGACAATGGATCATTTGGAATCGGTACGACATCACCATTCGCGACATTGGCAGTTAACCCAGTCGCTGGAGTTGCAAGCAACCAGTTTGTTGTCGGTTCATCAACAGCTACAAACTTTATCATCAAGAACAATGGTGCGGTCGGTATCGGATCAACAACTCCATGGAGGACACTTGATGTGAATGGAACGGTGGCTTTGAACGGTCTCTCTGCAGGTGCCGGAGGAGAATATGCGGTTTGTATTAACAACGTAACAAAGGAAATAAGCAATGCTGGAGCAGCAAGCTGTATCGTATCTTCAAAGCGATTCAAGAATGACATTACTCCACTTTCAAGTGGTATTGATGAAGTAATGCTTCTTAAGCCATCCTCATTCACCCTCAAGAATCAGGATCCGACTGATGTACATCTCGGATTCATTGCTGAAGATGTTGATACTGTCGACAAGAGACTTGTACAGTACGAAGCTGATGGAATAACTCCTCGAACAGTTCGTTACGAGGAAGTCACAGCTCTTCTCGCAAAAGCTATTCAAGAACAACAGGCGGAAATTGTCGGCATTGCATCAACAACAACCGGACTTTCTACTGTCGCAGATTCAACCACTTCAAACATCAATCTTC
>CAYQFS010000017.1:1034-3726 GCA_964416985.1 uncultured Candidatus Saccharibacteria bacterium
GGCTCGGTCGCGAGATCGACGACCTGCAGGCGATCCGCGACGCGCGCAAGGCCGAGATCCTGCAGGCCATCGGCGACGCCGAGAAGGTGCTCGCCGACGGCTTCATAGACCACAAAGACTCTCGCATCTGCTCTCGATTCTACAAACGCGACTGTCTCAGGATTAAGCGATTCGATTTCTGGATTAACCAATTCAATTGCTTCAACGAACGCATCAACATCAGCTCTCACACTTAGAATTTCTTCTCTCGAGGATCAAATGTCAGCTCTTGCATCATCGACAGATGTTCTTGTAAAAGCACTTGCTTCATCAACAGCTGATCTCATTGCATCATCTACAGCAGAGACTCTCGCAAGTTCAACTTCATTCATCGCAAGCGTCTTTGAATCAGTCAAAGAACTCCTCGCTACGACTATTACAAAGATAAAGGGAGTGTTTGTTGGGGAACTTCATGTCGAAGAGAAACTCTGTGTTGAGGATGTATGTATTAATAAGGATCAATTGAAGGCGCTCCTCATCAATGCAGGAGGAACCTCATCAACGACTCCTTCTCTCAATGTTCAGGCACAAAATAATCAGAATACTCAGCCAACTCCTACAACTCCACCAACTCCTACTCCAGATGTTATAATTACTCCAGAAAATGCTCCAGCTAGTTCAACTCCTTCAATCGCATCATCAACACCTTCTGAGTCTTCAAACCCAACACCAGCTCCTGAGTCATCAACACCAGCAGTATCTCCAGAAGTAGCTTCGACACCAACTCCAGCCCCAGAATCTCAGCCTGCGCCAGCACCTGCACCCGAGCCAGCACCGGCTCCAGCAGCAGAGTCAGCACCTGCACCGGCACCGGCTCCCGCACCAGCGGAATAATTAAAAAACCAGAATGATTAATCACACCAGTATGAATAAAAATATAGCATCAACAAAAAAAGGATTTACCTTGATCGAGCTTCTTGTTGTCATTTCGATTATCGGACTTCTCTCGTCGATCGTCATGGCGGCAGTGAACGGAGCTCGAGCAAAAGGCTCTGTCGCAGCAGGGCAGAACTTTGACGGACATACCTACGCGGCGTTTTATGACGATATGGTCCTCGGGTGGGATTTTGATTCTGCTACGGGAGGGAACACTCTGGTTCCGGACGTGAGCGGTAATGGAAATAATCTTGGAATAATAAATGGGGCTACACTCAATTCGACGACGAATCCATTTAAAACAGGGAATTCTCTTAGTATGATCGCAGGAGCGACGGCAAAAACCGGAAGCGTAGTCTTTAGCCCTGGCCCGTCTATTGTGGCTGCAAATATGAACAACGTACCGACAGGGGATTTTTCGATTTCTTTCTGGCTGTATCCAACAGATGCAAGCCAGGCTACGGACTATCTATACGCAGCTAATGGTGTAACTGATAAGGGTTGGAGGTTTTCGTATACAGTAGGTGCTGCGGGATTTACCTTTAATTATCTTTGGTCTGGGAATAAGACTACGTCAATAGGAACTCTTCCTGTTAATACATGGCATCATATTGTTGCCGTGTGTAGCAGTGCCGACAATAAGATCGGTATATATGTAAACGGTAAATCAGTTGCTGTCACAACTATCTCCGGTGTAACCTGCGGACTTCTCGGTACTGTGCCTCTTGAAATAGGAAAAAATACCTCAGTGCCTTTCTATATTGACAATGTTCGCATCTACAAAAAAGCCCTCTCTCTTTCTTATATCTACTCAGAATATCTTGCTGGATTGCCTAAGTTTGAAGCCTTGGCACGAAGTATAAATGCATCAAAACATGATAAAGAATAAGACATATTATTTAAAAAAAACTTTTCTCATTGCATCCGTCAGTGCGATTGTCTTCGGTGCGTCTCTCGTCGTTCATGCGAGTGTCCTTATTCAATCTTCACCGGTAAGCGGTCTTGCTGCCTACTGGACATTTGATGCGAAAGATATTAACTGGGGATCAAATCTTGTGACCGATGCGTCAGGAAATGGAAATACAGGTACTCTCGTTTCAATGACCGCAGCAAACAATCAAGTCGCCGGCAAGAGAGCACAAGCGGTCTTTCTTGATGGAAATGTTGACTCAATCTCCCTCGCCTCAAATCCTATTGCCAGTGTATCAAGCCCAAGCTCAGTTTGTGCATGGGGTAATACCAATAATATCGCAGCTTCAACAGGAGGTTACAATCAGACTATTTTGAACCTCTATACAAATAACAACAACGGTATACACATGGGCAATGTCGTGAGTAGCGGAAAGTTTTTTGCCTCATACAGATCAGGGGGTACTTATTATGGTGCAGAGTCAACCTCTCAGGTTTTTTCAAATAACGCTTGGGTTCATGTTTGCTATGTTTGGAATGGTACTGGTATCACACTTTATGCAAATGGAGTCTCTGTTGCCTCCACGACAAACACCGACTCAGCGGGAACAGTAAATACTATTGGCGCACACGATGATGTAGGAGATGGTACATGGTCGGGCAGTATCGATGACATCCGTGTATATAGTCGGGCACTTTCAGCAACTGAAATTCAACAAATCTATAAGAGTGGTGCCCTTGTCTTCAACACTGCCGCAGGTCGCCGAGTCGATCTCCAAAAAAGCACTCCTAATTTTATGAGCTCAGGTCTTGTCGGTTATTGGTCATTCAACAACCAGGATATCAATTGGTCGACAGGTAAGCTTAT
>CAYQFS010000018.1:0-1272 GCA_964416985.1 uncultured Candidatus Saccharibacteria bacterium
GAACATTCTCATCTGATAGGCGAGTCATGAACATCGTATCCGTTGCCCTGCCCAATGTCGGCCTCTTTTCCGCGGTCCTGTCGCTCCAGACTCTCGACACGAACGGGCCTATCGGGTTCGGTGTCAGCACTGGATTGACGACTGCGGACTCGTTCATTCTGTATGGCACGCTGGACGCAGCCGCCACGGATGCGACGAACGCGTACAACATCGGATATTTTGGCGGTGGCACGGAGGCGTTGCCAAGCGGCATTGCGAAGCAAGCGGCGACGTGGCCATTCCTGCTCGTCAAACGAGTCACAGGTTCCGCCGCTGGAAGCCTTCTCGTGGCTGGAAACCCGTTGACCGCGCCGGCCGTTGTGTCGACTGCCGCTCCAACGACAACGGGGGCGTACTCCTCGGCAATCAATCTCACGACGCTCGGCGCGTCCAATGTGCGCATTGGTGGCAGCCGACAGATGAGCGCGAACGATTCGTTCGACGTGTTCCTGTCCAACGACGCGACTATTACCACGTCCGCTGACTGCTACCTCGCCGGGCGAATCACGGGCGGTGGCGAAACTGCCCTCACGTCACTCGCTGTATCCGGGTTCAGTTACGCGATTGTCCAGCGCGTCGCCGGGAGCACCGCGGGCACCATCATCGCCGCTGGCATTGCGCCGTCGAGTGGCGGTGGCGGAACACTCAATTTGACCACACTGAACGTCGGCAACACTGCTGTGAGCGGCCCGATTGGCGGACTGACCGCAGCCCAGACCGTCGACCAATACAGCAGCCTTTTGGCCGTTCAGACGACGGCCGGCGTCACCGCCACCTTGCCTTCTCCGACTGTTACGACCGCTGGGAAAGTCGTGCTCGTCATGAACGCGACGACCGCGACACAGCCGTTGACGATGTACGGGATGACGATTGGCGTTGGAGCCGAACAGACCTTTGAGTGGACGGGCGCAGCATGGGTCGGCGGACGGAACGTGACCCAAGGCGGAAACGCTTTCGGCGCCACGTTGCGAATCGGGACCAACGATGCGCAGGGTGTGGACCTGACGAGCAACACCACAGGAACGGTCAACGTCGACTCGGGAACGACGGGCGCTGTCAACGTCGGCACCGGGACAACTGGCGCCGGCAAGGTGGTCACGGTCGGCAACACCAATGGTGCCAGCGAAGCTCATGTTCACGGTGGCGTTGGCGGAATCGACATCTCCACTGGCGGGTCCGGGTCAATCAGCATCCTGGCGGACAACGTCGGGAACATCACCATTGACACAACTG
>CAYQFS010000018.1:1372-3334 GCA_964416985.1 uncultured Candidatus Saccharibacteria bacterium
TCGCGAACAACAGCAGCGGTCAGAGTGTGGCCGACGCTGGCTCTCCGGCCACTCTCACGGGTTGGACGGAAGTCGTCGACACGGCCGGGGCATTCACGCCTGCTACTGGCGTTTTCGTTGCTCCGGTGACTGGCAACTACCTCGTGTGCTGCGAAATCGAGTTTTCTGCAATCGCCGCCGTCGTTGGCGCGGAATTCTCGATTCAGATTTGGGTCAACGGCTCTCTTGTGACGAGCGCCGTCGAAACGTGCCAAGTGGCTGCCGCCAACGTCAAGCGCCAACCGAAGGTGTCAATGATAGTCCCGGCTACTGCGACACAGCAGATTATCGTCCGGGCTTCTCAGACCAGCGGGAGCGGCGCCAATTCTCTGACGTTCATCACGTCGCGCAATCAGCTCTCGATTTCCCTCGTGCTGTGATACACGTCCGGGAACATCTTCTCGCCCAACAATCCGGCGAGAGAAAGGGTTCCCGTGATGAAGTCGACTGCCATTCTTTTTATCGTCGTCCTCGCGCTGCTTGGCGTTGGATGCGGAAGCGACGAGGACTGCGTCCTCGACTGCGCCGGCCAATGCCAGGGTTCGCCTACGCACGCGTGCGAGGCGGAGTGCCTGAAGGAAGACTGCGGAATCGTGCGAGATGGGCCAACCGGTGAAGCGCAAGGCGCGCTGACCCCGACGCTTTCGGCGCGCTGGACAATCACAAGCCAGAACGCTCCCGGAACGTCGGCGGAGTGTCTCAACCCGTCGTCCTCGCAGTGGTGCCGCTGCGGGACCGATTACACGGACGCCGCGGTCGCGTGCGTCCAGCAATCGGCCACGATGATTTTCGAGTATCCCGCTCCCGGGGGACAAGTCGCCGCAGGAGCGCGATTCAGCGTCAACGCGAGCGCTTCGACGTACGCGAACGGCGGACCGATGACGGTCAAGTTGCACGTTCTCAAACGCCCCGTGGTGCGGCCAGCAATTGGCATCGCGGGCTACTGTCCCGGAGCGAGCGGATACCCCGTCGCCGTGGCGTCTTGGTACCGCTACGGCGCGGACGCGTGGGAAACCCCGGGAGCGAAGGGCGCGAATGACAGGAGCGCGTCGTCGGCTCCACGTGTCGACGCCGCCGGAAACGTGCTCTCGGACACATTCTCGCCGCACGACAACACCGTCACGGAGCGCTGGGATGTCACCGCCCTGCTCAACGAATGCCCCGCGTCGGGGTCGTGTTTCTTGGCCCTGTACCTTGACCAAGGCACGCACATGAACGCATTCGGAGGAACCGCGGCGCTACAGTATGACCTTGCTGGCCCGGCGGCGCTGTGCGGCGACGGGACAATCGCGGGCGCTGAGGGCTGCGATGATGGCAACGTCCTCGCCGGGGACGGGTGCTCCAACGTTTGCGTGGTCGAACCGGGGTGGGTCTGCCAATCGCCAGGACAGGCGTGCGCGACGGTCTGCGGCGACGGGACGAAGGCTGGCCCCGAGCAGTGCGACGATGGTAACCTCGTGAGCCACGACGGGTGTTCCGCTGCGTGCGTCGCGGAATCCTGTTCCTGCGAGTAAAGGAGCCCGAGCCAATGTCCAAGCCGTTTCTCACCCCAGATGATGCCATCGACGCCGAAATCGCCTCGATGACGTCGAGTATCAACGCCGCGCTCGCGAGCGGCGTCCGCAAGTTCAATGTGCCGTCGCGCGTCGCCGATTCGCTGCGGAAGAAACTTGAGGAGTCCGGGTGGCTACTGAACACGGACCCGTCCGATGAGCCGGACGTGCTCGTCTTGACGCTTCGACGTCCGCATTGACGGGACGACCCGTGCCGATGCGCGCCTTGCGCTCGGCGTCAACGTTGTAGCAACAATTCGACGAAGTAAACTTTTTCGTCGCGTCACTCAAAAATCTTTTGACGAACGCTGCCTAACACGGCATCGTGTCTCTCGTGACGCTTCGCGAGCCCATCGGGACAGCGCCAAGA
>CAYQFS010000019.1:0-2604 GCA_964416985.1 uncultured Candidatus Saccharibacteria bacterium
GATCCAATCTTGGTTCATGATGACGTGGGGATGAGCACCGATAACTGCATCTGCTCCTGCGTTGATGAATGCGGTCGCAAGCCCTTTCATTTTTTCCGAAGAAGTTGCTACGTACTCTTCACCCCAGTGAGGCATCACAATGGTAAATACTTGGGGGCCTGAAACACGCCTGATTTCACTCATGACTTTATCGACGCCTTTTTGGAATGAGTGATACCCGATAAAGGCCACTGTAATGCCGTTTTTTGTTACGACAGTGGTAATAGGGGATTTATCATCACTTGGCGTGTCGCGCATAATCGATGATGAGGTGCTGTTCCACGGATTTCCAAACCAAGATAGTTGCGAATCAGTGAGCCAATCCTGGGTTTCCTTGAATCCGAGTAGGCCAAAGTTGTCTGTGTGATTATTTGCGAGACTGACAATATCGAATCCAGCAGCCGTTAGGGCTGCCCGTGATTTTGGTGAAAAGGTGAACTGAAGAACTTCTATTGGTTTGCCGTCGATAAGATTTTTTGATGGGTTGGATGTGATCGGTCCCTCAAGATTTGCCACCGCGATATCTGCTTGTTTGAATAACGTGGCGACAGGCTCGTCAAAGAGCGTCTCGTAGCCATTTTTTTCACCCAACGCACGAATATTTCGATCCATCATAATGTCTCCGCCCATCATGACGGTAATCGAAGATATCGATTTTTTTGGTTCGGGGACCGTTGGATTGACGACCGTGGCCTCCAGCATTGCAGCCTTTTGGGGCACTGATTCAACGAGAATAGTTTTTGGTCCGAGTGCCTTGATACCGCTCGCAATGAGATATGTCGTCCCCCAGCCAAAAGCAACCACTAGAAGGGTGGTCATGACGATGCTCAAAGGGCTATGCTTCTTCATATTAATACGCTATCAAAATTCTGTTTCTTTACCTAATTCTATGGCAACAAAATTGATACCTGCCTTTGGCAACTCTATGCCCGGCAAGCGCACGGTGATACCATTTTGGCGTTTGAGGTTACCGTCATGAATAGGGAATGCGGCGCGAGGTTTTATTTCAAGGGCGTAATTGACTGCGTGAGCAATAGTGCACCAGGGGCCGGTCACTGGTAAGGCCAGAATGTCTACAGGAATATTAGGATCGTGAAATGAGTCACCAGGGTTGAATAATTTTCCATCATACATAACGCCCGTATTCTCGACTTGTTCATACTCTTTATAAATGGGCGCGTGTTTTGTACCGTGTCCAGTAAGAGTAACACCACTGAGTTCCAATTCAACGCCGTCTTCAATGAGAGTGAATGGTATTGATTCGGCTGTTAATTTTGCACCAACGCCGTTATTACAAATCACTTTTGCATCAGGATTATTCTTGAGCACTGTCTTGAGTGAATCGATATGAAGGTGGTCAGTATGTTCATGGCTAATCACGATATAATGAATACCGGTGACAGTGTTCTGTTCAGTCGTATAACTACCAGGATCCGTAAGGAAGCGGATACCGCGGATTTCTATGAGGAGACAGCAATGACCGAGTTTGGTGACTTTCATGGATTCATTATTTCACCTTTGTGGCTGTAAAACAAACTTCACTTTTTAGTATGTTTTCTTGACGAAATATCCTCTGTCCAATACCTCGCCATTTGGTTCAAACTCATAGTCCATGATATTACCTCGGACTCCCTTGAGAAGAGCCTTTTTAAGCCCAGAAATAGTCTGTATGCCTTGACCGATGAGGTTATCCGTTATCTGTACTGAATCATATGAGACACTGTCATTTACGGGATATTGGCTAGCGATACCGTATGTTTTTAGGTAATCAGCTTCAAAAGTTCGCGCACCCTCGGTATTGATTTTTTGATTGAGACAAAAGCCATGGAGTCCAAAGTTTGATGGTTGTGCGGTAAAGCCGCAAAGATTTACTTCTCCTACAACAGGAATCGAAATACCAAGATCCCTCATTTCTTTGAGAACAATATCTGACGCTTTGTCACTTACCGGTACAAATATAATTGTTTCAGCACCGCTGCCTTTAATCTTGGTAATCTGAGTTTTCATTGAGATGTCAGTCGCCTGATATGATTCGGTCATGACGATCTGATCACCAAATCTGCTTTTGAGGGCATCGACAGCTGATTGAGCATAGTCTTGTTTTTCGTGAAGAATGGCGAATTTCTTGGTTGTCCATTCTGGTGCTGTCAGCTCTTTGACGAGTGCGTTTACAATAGAAACTGCGTCCGGATCAAAACGGATAACTTCATCACCCGTTGTACGAATTTCTGATGACCCTGCGTAGCCGGTAATGACCAGATTATTGTCAGCTTTTGCAAGAGGCGCTAAAGCCATGACGCTGCCGCTGCAGGCGACAAAGTAGATTTTGACTTGCTGTGCTTTGAGACTATTGTACGCACTAATAGCTTTGGCAGTATTACATTCGTCATCTGCATACACAAGCTTTGTATTTTTGAGAACTGCCATATCGAGAGCACGTTTCAGACCTTCACCGAGGCTACCTGCAGGTCCTGAAAGAGGCATAATAGCTCCTATGGTATTTGTGGCGATGGTGTCATTGGGGATTTCTTTACTACGAAAAACGAGTACAACAATAATGAGTAT